>JBCBJQ010000015.1:0-86855 GCA_038523235.1 Cyanobacteria bacterium J06626_4 | reverse complement strand
CACTTGACGGTCGGGGCAGTGCGCGTAGAACGGTTCATGTTCCCCGAACTCATACGCTTGCACTTCTTCAATCCGGTAGTCGGCAGGATGAAATTTCAGCGGTGACCAGTAGCCGGTTTGTTGCGGCGCGCACCCCGTCAGAAAGGTCGTCCAGGGGGTCTCTGCCCGGTAGTATTCAAACGTCCGCAACCGTTGATATGTCCCGCGCTCTTGCAGCTCTTGCAACCGCGGCAAGTACCCTGCGGCCATCCACTCTTCAATTAAATGCGGGTCCGCTGCATCTAACCCAATCGCCATCAATGGACGTACCATAGAACTCTCCTTTCCCTAAGAAAACTGCCGGAGTTATGACAGATGATGGAGCAACCCAGCGCTCTTCATCGGTCTTTATTATCTCGACGCCCCCAGCCGCTCGCCCACCCCATCGCTCCGCATAATTACTCAATCTTTATCCACCAATCACTTCCTCGCCCTTCCCTTTACCTCCACTTCATACTGAGGGTTCCAAAAGTTACGGATAACACTGATATGCCACAGCTTCATCCTTCTATTTTTTGGTGCTTTAGTCCTATTACAGGGTAAACATGTGCAGGCCTCACCAAGGTTCTGCAGACAAGCGTGGTTGCAGAACCTGAAGACCGCTAAGTGATGACGACACAACCAGTGCTGACTCCATCAATTGAAGAGACATACTCAACAAGCAGCGCTCGATAAAGGGCCACAGTGGCCCTTTATCGAGCACCAAAAAAGTAGTGCGCCAAAAACTGACCCGGCCACTTGTCCTTTAAGCATTGGTACTGGATAGGTCTGACGATCGCTGATGTAAACTACTTTCTCAGGCCACGAGCAGGCCATTCGCCTTTAGGCTCGCATCTGTACTGGCATCACTAGATACGTCATCTGTAGTCCACCGAGCGGAATGATGATCGAAGGACTCGTTGCCGTATTGCACTGGAGCTGCACTTCATTCGTACCGAGCGCCTTGAGGCCATCCAGTAGATAGCGAACATTAAAGGCAATATCCAAAGCCTCGCCCGTAATTTGAGCCGCGACTACTTCGCGACCGCTGCCCACTTCTTGTGCATCGACCGATACCGATACCGCCTGGCTGGCTGGATCAAGCGAAAGTTTGACAATGTTATTTTTCTGATCAGCAAGTACCGCGATCCGCTCTAAAGCATCCATAAGCAGTTTGCGATCAAGGGTTACCTGTCGCTCAAACTGCTGAGGCACGAGCTGGCGATAGTTGGGATACTGCCCTTCTAACAGAATGGTGGTCAGCCGCTGGTTCCCTAATTCAAAAATGGCTTGCGTGCGGTCAAACTTCAGCGTGATCGGCTCGGATGAACTGTAGGTTTGCAGCATCCGTTCTAGATCACGGAGGGCTTTGGCAGGCACTGTCACATCCATCTGCATGTCGTTAGCGGCAGTCCCAGCAGCGGCTTCGTCACTCGTTTTCACAACTGCCAGTCGATGACCATCCGTTGCAGCAAACTCCAAAATTTCTGGCTCAGCCGTCAAATGCACCCCTGTCAGCACCTGCTTCGTTTCATCACCACTGCTAGCAAACAAAGCTCCTCTCAGGCCTTCTAACAAAGTTTCCACCGATAGTTCAGCCGCTTGGCCATCTTCCACCACCGGAAGTTGAGGATAATCAGCGGCGCTGAGTCCCCGTACTTGATACTCTCCCGACGAACTGGTGATCGTAATCGTCGCATCTTCACCCACCTCTTGAATCGTAATGTCTTCTTGAGGGAGGCGCGCCACAATACTTTCTAACAATTTGGCGGGCAACGTGAGTTCGCCAGGCTCTTCGACGGTGGCCTTAAAAGCCGTTTGAATGCTCATGGTTTCATCGAAGCCTGTTAGCATCACCTGCTGATGTTCTTCATCAATTTTGACTAGCACATTGCTCAGGATCGGCTTCGTGGGTCGAGCAGGCACTACCCGACCCACGAGGGCAAGGTGCGTATTTAGCTCACTTTGGGGACAGACGAATTTCATAGGAAGCTGGAAAAAAGGATCAAAGTGGTGGCCAGTGAGGTCTGGACGAATCTGATGTTACGTCCTCAGCATGGATGAGTGCTCATCGTATCACCCTGACTTTTTCCCAGGTGCAAGCAAAAGTCTTTCTAAGATTTCAGATCAAATTTTTCTTATAGTCGTATTAGTAGTGTCTGCGGAAACTGTGGAGAAGCTGGGGATCGCTTTAACAATCAGGCTTTGTCTATCTTCAGTCTTGTGGAAAAAGAGTTGAAAAAGTTCTGACTTCTCCACACCCCTTGCGGTGGATAGATCTTTTCCACAAACTGAGGCAGATTCCGCAACGTTCTCCGAGAAGTTTTCCACACAGGAACGCTGCTTTTCCACAGATAGCCTAGGTTAAATTTTACAATTCTTCATGTTGTCCTGAAGGGCTAGATGGGACCTTGTTTGGCGTCTGACCAAAAAAATCTTGAATCCCTTTTCAAGGTTGAGGATGATGCCAGCGCATCGTAGGGCGATCGCCCTACGATGCGCTGGGCACTGCTAAGCGTGAAACGGTCTTAATATCTTGAGTAACTCGCGGGCTCCCAAGCAAAACTAGCCTGCAGGGGGGCGCAGAGTGTGCAGCGAGGGGCTGATCAAGAAGATATCTGCGGTACCCGAATAACCCCCCAAGCTTAAAGACCGGTCAGCTGTCGATGGCATATTGCTGCGGAATTCTGGCCGGGAAGTTGAACAGCCAATAGTCGGTGATGCAGTAGCTGTCCACCCGGCATCAGGAGGGCGCTCAGGAGCAAGGAGGGTGCCTGCTATTCGGCCAGGTTGATGCGATCGCTCACGTCTCTCACAACCTGATTGACGCTGGGGTCTTTTTTGATCTGTTTGGCAATCTTGTCGCAGCTGTACATCACCGTAGTGTGATCTTTACCGCCAAACACGGCACCAATTTTGGGCAAGCTCAGGTCGGTGTGCTGACGCATCAGATACATGCCGATTTGCCGGGCTAAGCTGATTTCTCGTTTACGGGAGTTGCTTTTGAGATCTGTCTCGGGTACGCCAAACACTTCGGAAATGACCTGCAGCACGGTGTGAGGAGAAACCTCGACTTTTTCGCTGGAAGTGGCGCTGAGGACGGGCATGAGATTATCTACTGTCATGGGCAGTCCCGAAATTGAGGTGTAGGCGATCGCGCGAATGAGCGCCCCCTCTAACTCTCGAATATTTGAGATGTAGGTCGAGGCAATGTATTCAATGACTGGACGCGGCAGCTGGACATTTTCATATTCCGCCTTCTTTTGCAGAATGGCCATCCGAGTTTCAAAGTCGGGAGCTTGAATATCGGCAATTAGGCCCATTGAAAACCGCGATACTAAGCGCTCTTGCAGACGTGGGATCTGATTGGGTGGGCGATCGGAGGCTAAGACAATCTGTTTGCCTGCTTCGTGCAGAGTGTTAAACGTGTGGAAAAATTCTTCCTGCGTGTATTCCTTGCCCTCAATAAACTGAATATCGTCGACTAACAGCACATCAACCTGGCGATAGTGATCGCGAAAGGTTTGCATGTTGTCTTTACGAATGGCCGTGATCAGGTCGTTGGTGAATTGCTCAGTCGAGACATAGGAGACGCGCGCGGCTGATGTAATCTCTAGCCGATAATGCCCGATCGATTGCATCAGATGGGTTTTACCCAACCCCACACCACCGCATAAAAAGAGCGGGTTAAACTCTCGTCCGGGTGATTCGGCGACAGCCAATGCCGCCGCGTGAGCCATCCGGTTGTTAGCCCCCACCACAAAGCGCGAGAAGATAGCTTTGGGATTCAAGCCGGCTGTCCGCCCAGTGTTCGGGGCATCGGTTTTTGCTTCTGCTACAGGCAGGGGGGCGGGCCAGTTGATGTCAGCTGCAGCGGTGCCGTTCTCAGCCGCGTTGGGGTGAAGGTCTTGAGTGTCCACCACAAACTTGACATCGACCGTTCGCCCTAAGATTCCAGTGACGACCGTGACAATGGTGCCAAGGTAGTGTTTCTGTAGCCAGTTGCGAGCAAAAGGATTCGGCGTCGAGATGATGAGTGTCTGATCTGACAGTGCTTGGGCACGAGCTGGTTTGATCCAGGTTTCGAAGGTGGGCCTACTGAGTTGTTCTTGGAGTTCTTCCAGAACCTTTTGCCACATGCCGTCTAGGGCTTGTTCCACGCCACACCTCCACCGTTTGCCACCGACTGAATACTGAGCCTAGTGCCAAGCCACGCTTCGAGAATTTCTCGATGGTCAAACTTGGCACTGCAAGAGTTATCTTGACAGTTCGTCAAAAAGTTACTCCGCACCTAAAGATGCCAGCGCCATCCCTACGTGCGTTATGATGAATATAGATTTCCATACAGCGATCGCTGGGTTGACAACTCCGGTAAAGCAGTCGAGCCTCAGAGCGACCAACTTGGACTTACTAGCGTACCCGATCTTTTGACCTTAGTTTCTGCCAATTAGGCTAAATGGCAAAAATATTCGACTCTAAAGAGAGCGTATAAATTATCCGCTTTAATCTCGCACACGCTACATGTAGATGACGTCAACAGTAGCCGATCACTTTAATTAGGTGTGGATAGCTACGTTGCCCAAACTGCAGCGGAGAGTGTTTTGAAGCCAGTCTTGGGGGTACAGGATGTATTTCAGGAGACTCCGCAATGCGGCGGTGCTCGTGGAGTCCCAACCGCTTAGGGAAGAATTGCTGAAAAATTAACTGCCTTGACATATATGAGCCTCATCAAGGCAGTCGAGCTGACGACTCTCCACTCATCCTGAGCGACAGGATTCGTTGAGCGCTGAAGTGGGCATTGAGTGGCGCAAGACAGCTGTTGGTGAGAACGTGAAGGCACGTACCTCACCTGGGCACTAGCGGTGCTTTCTTCGAGAAGCTGGTCTAGGAGATATGGTTTTGCTGGGTTTGGGTCGGGACAAGCTGTGAATCGCTAGCTATTGCAGTATGGTCTGTCTGTTTTCCTGTTGGGGCTAGAAGGTCTTCGTCAAGCGAGCCGGGTTGCTGCGAAAGCTCGGTGAGGTCCACTGCACCACTCTGGCCAGCAGATTAGGTGCCAAGCGATTGCCTAAAACAGCCAGATGAGTCTGCCAACCGACTAAAATTTCGGCCGTATCAGACTGTAAGCCCTTAACGAGAGCCTTGGCGACTTGTTCGGGCGTAATGGGCTGGACAAACCGAAACCAATGAAAATCACGCACCATGTCGGTGTCGGTCAGAGAGGGAAGCAGGGTCGTCACCTTAATATTGTGGGGGGCTAATTCACCGCGTAGGGCTTGGCTAAAGCCTAAAATGGCGAACTTGGTCGCTGAATAAGTGGCCATTGTGGGGGCGGCTACTTTGCCCATTAAGCTGGAAACATTAACAATATGGCCGCGATGGTAGGCGGCCATCCGGCGCGCCACCAGGCGAGTCATTGTGTAGAGACCCACTAGGTTGGTCGAGAGTTCTGACTGCACATGAGGCAGGCGTGATTGTAAGAATGGGACCTGATGGGAGATGCCCGCGCAGTTGATCAACAGATCAATGGGGCCGTGATTGCGCCAAGCATGGGCTACGGCCACATTGACTGCAATGGGCTGGGTGAGATCGAGAGGGAGCACAATTGCCCTTGATCCTAAGGCTTCAACTGTGGCAGCGACTTCGTGTAGCAGGGCTGCGTTACGGGCTACCAAGATAATGCGATCGCACTGTTGATGGGCAAATTCGAGGGCGATCGCGCGGCCAATACCGCGCGATGCGCCAGTGATGAGTGCTGTTTTTCCTTGCAGATGCATAGAAACCTCCACTGGGTTGAGTTGGTCGGCATTGAATGACTGCGGGAGCCTGCGGATGATGGCTCTATTGGCACTGTGAAAGTGGCCCCGCAAGAATGCCGCAGCCGTCTGTACGTTGGGGTGAAAACGTACACATGGCCTCAGCGAACAGATTAAGTGAGCAAAATTTTGATGCGGAACCGGACTGTGAATGATGTCTCGTCGGGGTCGGGCGTCTCGGAGCTAACGTCAAGCCTGTAGATTAGTGCGATACAGCTGGGCTTAGAGCAGTATGTACTTTCTTTAAGTCACTCTGACTAGACGGTTCATTAGGATAATGCGTTGCGGCATGAGTCCTCCTCGGTGAAAATTCCTGTGGGCTTGCCAAAGCGGGATCGTGGCTTGGATCAGGAATTCATCCAATTGGTTCCGACGTTAGCATCGGGATCAAGAAGCGACAACATAACTTAAAGAAAAAGGTGAATCGTCACACATCTTCAAGTTATTCTCAGATAAGCTAGCTTCGCGATTGACCCATAGACTTTTGTTAAATGATTCGATTGACCCGGTTTGCCCAGCGAAACGAGTCATAATCAGCCGCGTACTGATCCTGAAAATGCCCGTCTCCTGAATCAGAAGTCTGAGAGTCGAGAGGGTCGCACGACGGGCAAGGGATGTGGGTGAGTGATGGTGACTCGTTTCGCTGGGCGGCGCAAAAGAGTGCGATCGTCCGATTGCTGTGCCTGAGTGGCGGAACATATGAGTGATGGCAATATTCAGTGCGATGGGCGACTTCAAGGCTATGACGTTTGACCTGGGAAACTTCTCTCAACAGCGCCGGCTCCGGTAGTTGCCCATGAGTGTGACTGCTAGGGAGGATTGGCACATCGGTTACTCGTTCGGAATGTGGAATATATATAGAGACGATCACGTTTGAGCACTATTGCCTCTATATATATTCCGCATATATTGCGCGTTTTATATCTATATATAGAGGGCGTTGCATTCTGGCCACAGCATTTAGAGGTGAGGACACTCCTGTGGCACTTTGATGTGACGACCCCGCTGCGGTTGATTGCGCTTTTCAGGGAGAATCCAGGCTTGCCCGGTACTATGAAATAGAACGTTTGCGCGAGAAATATCTAGTGTCGCTATCTAAAGGGTTTGAAGTCGAAATCTACACGGGGACGCCAGCGGGCGAGATCATTGGTTTCTCCGATCGCATTGTGGCCAACCTAGATGGCTTTGTCAGAGAACCCGACGCTCGCAATGTTGAGTACACCACCGCCCCGCTCAACCGCTACGAGCAATTGCTGTGCGAGTTGGTCAGACCCCGGCAGTCACTGCGGCGCTATTTAAAGACACTGGGTGACTATACGCTGATTCCTGGCAGCACCCTCTCGTCTGGCGATACGGCTCAATTTCAGCGCTCCGATCCGCACAATCCTTACCATGCTTATATCGAGCAGACTTACCATACGGATGTGGTCACGGCGAGCATCCATATCAATATTGGCATTGCTGATCCTGAAATGCTGATGCGGGCCTGCCGATTGGTGCGGTTAGAAGCGCCCCTCTATTTGGCCCTGACGGCGTCTTCTCCCTTTTTAGACCATGCGGTGACGGGGTACCATTCCACCCGTTGGCAATTGTTTCCGCAAACGCCGTCGCACGTCCCGTTGTTTACGAGCCATCAGCACCACATTGATTGGATGGAAGCACAGCTAGCGGCTGGCACGATGCATAATGTCCGCCATCTGTGGAGTTCGGTTCGTCCCAATGGCGATCGCCGCCCCTACTGTCTCAATCGACTAGAGCTGAGAATTTGTGATTTGGTGATCAATCCGCTGCATTTGCTGGCAGTGACGGCCTTGTTAGAAGCCCGGCTGCTGCAAATGATGGCCGATCCGTCTTTAGATCCGCTAACGGCTAGTCAATTGCCCAGCAGCACTCGTGCTGAAGCGTTAGTCAAAATGACAGAGGCCAATGAGCGCGCCGTGGCTAGGGCCAGTCTCGATGCCGTGGTGAATCACTGGGTTGATGGTCGTTCCTTAACAGCCAAACAGTGGATTCAGGATTTATATGAAACCCTGTGGCCGATTGCCCATCAGCACGGATTTAGCTGCTTTTTGACGCCTGTCAGCAAAATCTTGGAGGGCGGTAACGAGGCCCAAAGGTGGTTGGCGTTGCATGACCAAGGTCACAGCGTGGCAGAAATTTTAGCGATCGCTATTCAAGAAGCGGCCACGTTAGATCAAGTGTTGGCAGAAGAGCTCTGTTTGCCCTGTATGGCTTAGCCTCATACCTATCTAATAGTGTCAACCGCGATCAACAGGGAAAATTACCTAAAAAAGTGAATCATTAATAAATCGTATAGTTGATTCCACTGACCTCATGAGTTGATTCGTTCCTACTGCGCTCTAAACTGCCCGTTTATGCCTCAAGTTGTTCTGGTTCATCCCGAAATCCCGCCTAACACCGGTAATATCGCCCGGACTTGCGCTGCGACTCAAACCCCGCTGCACTTGGTTAAGCCTCTGGGGTTTGAGTTGAGCGATCGCTACCTCAAGCGCGCTGGGCTCGATTATTGGCCCTATGTTGATCTGCATGTTCATGATTCCTGGCAAGCATTTGAGACGACAGCTCGTCAGCAGTCAGGCACGCTCATCGGCTTTAGTACTGCAGGCGTGACTAGCTATACAGCAATGACCTATCAAGCTGACGATTGGCTATTGTTTGGCAAGGAGACAGCGGGGTTGACCTCAGAGATGCTGCAGGCTTGCGGTGCCACAGTGCGCATTCCCATGGCCGAGTCGGGTGTGCGGAGCTTGAACCTATCGGCCAGCGTGGCGATCGGATTGTTTGAAGCGTTGCGGCAAATCAGCCCTTAACCGGCAGGTAATTTCAACACCGATGACTCAAGGGGCAAGCCGCGCGCTCGCCATTGAGAAAGTATTGCCTTCATCACTAAAGAGTTATCTTCACTCGGCTCTCTAGGTCGGTAATCAGCTTGATTTCACCTTTTCAAGGTTGATTGAGGTTTTAACAACAAGCAGCTTAGAAACTTCGTTCTCTAAGCTACAAATCACCAAACTGAGAAATAAGAATTTTCTATCACTCACAGTGCAGGCTCAGGGGCTTTCCAGGTCAAGGCAAAAATCTACAGAAAGCGTTCAAAAATCAGTTTTAATCATCCCAAGTTATGGCTGTAGCGTTTGCTATGTAATCGTTTTGAGGGATGTATAGAACGCCTCTCCGAGTTTTTGAGCTAAGCCGATACGAGATTTCTACTCCAGCGGATCATCAACTACCTAGAGTCTGAAGTACATCGACAAACCTCTCTCTAGGCAATGACTTCAAGGTATCAGGATGATTCATTTACATCTGGAGCATGGTCAAATGAATAAGAGGTTTCTTGATCTTTTTATCCACTCATGTAAACTTGCTTAAAGTGAATGGGCAGTGTATCGTTAGCTCTCGAAGCTACTTTGCTTACCCAAGGATTGTGGATATTGCCTTAGTTTCAAAGTTTTTATTTCTTGGCTATATGGCTGGGATTCTCCGCTAGGAGTGCTGTTGAAACTGTTGAGCTCTGGTTATGAGGAGGATTATCCTTTGAGCCCCGTTTTTACCCAGGACTTTGTCCCTGACACGCAGAGTTGGTCAAGCGCATTTGTGCCCGTGCAAAGCGCCACAGGATCCGTTGAGACTGGTCGAAAGGTTCGAGCTTCCTTTACAGCTCTAGGTTTAGCGGTTTCCCTCGGTGCTGCAGGAGCTTTAGCTCCCAGCTCAGAGGCCGCTGATTCTTGGCAGCTAGCAGCGTTGCCTGCGGTATCTGGTGATGTCGAACCTCTACCTTCGTTTGGTTCTTCTCGGCCAGAGGGGGCTGCTGCCAGTTACCACACTGTGCTCGATGGTGAAACCATTTGGGATATTGCCCAGCAGCACGGCGTCGAGATTGATGACATCAAAGCGGTTAACGGTATCGCGGAAGATCAGGTAATTCAAGCTGGTCAGGTTCTGAAGGTTCCAGCTGTTGTTGCTTCACATATGCAAACAGCGGTTGTTCTGGAGACTCCTCAAGCATTGGAAGGCTCAGTTGCAGTTGATGCTGTCTCAGAACTCCAAGAAACTGAGGCGAGTGCATCCGACCTTGAGCTTGACACCCTAAAAGCCTCAGATGCTTCGGCGACTGCTTCTTACGACCTCACAGCCTTCTTGACCCCTCAGCAGCCCGAGGCACCGACTCAAGAGGAAATTGCTGTCTCCTTGGAAGCTCAAGATGCAATGCCCTCAGCGGTTGACTCTGAATCGATGGCTGCGGTTGCGGCCGAGCCAGAGCCGACATGGCCAGATACGGCGCTAGAGTCATTGCCAGCGTCCGAGCAAACGGCTGATAAGGCTGAGATTTTAGCTAAGATTCCTGCAGTTGCCGCTTCACCAGTGGAGCTGTATACCCTCAGCGATGAGACGCTGGTGCATCAGGTTGATGCTGGTGAGACGATCTGGTCGATCGCCCGCAATTATGGCATTGATCCAAAAGTTCTTCAGCGGGCTAATCAGTTATCTGACCCTGATGTGATCGTGGCTGGCGAAGCGCTGACGATTCCTGACGAACGGTCGCTCGTGATCCAATCAGGTACTGAGTGGTTGAATGAGCGCTCAATTGAAGATGAGTCATCGCTGGCAATGGCGACTCCCTCGATTCAACCTGAAGAAGCTCAGACAGCTGATAAAAGCAGCGAGTCTGTTGTCTTAGAGCCATCTAGTGCATTGGTAGATCCAGCTGAGGAGCCAGGGACGATTAATGCGATCTCTGATCCCTTTGTGGAAGACTTGTTAT
This sequence comes from Cyanobacteria bacterium J06626_4, assembly GCA_038523235.1. Classification (GTDB taxonomy): domain Bacteria; phylum Cyanobacteriota; class Cyanobacteriia; order Phormidesmidales; family Phormidesmidaceae; genus Halomicronema. Next base: position 76,238 of record JBCBJQ010000015.1, on the reverse strand, counting down.
CTGAAGTAGCCGAGGCAAGTCGTTCTAGCCTGAGTACAACGTTCACATCAACGGCTCAATATTCCACTGAAATTGCTGAAGTGTTTGATGCTGATGCCGACAATGTAGAGCAGCCGATCAGTATTGCTGACTCCACGTCAGAGGTTGCAGTTAATCCTCAATTTTCTGATGAAAGAGATGCCACGCTTGCTGAGCTAGAAGAAGGTTCGGTTCTAGCTGAAGAAGAGCTCTTGGCGGCAGCTCCTCTGGGGTCTGAAGTCTATTCTCCTATCATCGAGAACCCGGTAGGTCAAGTCGTTACTCCAGAAATGCCTATCTTGCCTAGCGAAGATGAGTATTTGCCGGAAGCTCCTAACCGGTTTGATGGCTATATGTGGCCAGCTCAGGGCGTGCTGACTTCTGGCTATGGCTGGCGCTGGGGACGCATGCACCGAGGTGTTGATATTGCTGGTCCTGTTGGGACACCAATTTATGCGGCGGGTGCCGGCGTGGTCGTAACCTCTGGTTGGAATTCTGGCGGTTACGGCAATATGGTGGATGTTCGTCACCCTGATGGCAGCCTTACTCGTTATGCCCACAACAGTCGCCTGATGGTGAGTCCTGGTCAGCAGGTGCGGCAGGGTCAACAAATTGCTGAAATGGGTAGCACGGGCTTTAGCACAGGACCTCACCTGCACTTTGAGATTCATATCCCGAGTCAAGGTGCGGTGAATCCCATTGCCCTTTTGCCTAGTCGTTAGGTAAGAAGAAATAGAGGCTGAAAAAAGAGAAGAGAGCTCCAGGCTCTCTTCTCTTTTTGACTGAAACTGCTGAATAGTGTCCTGGCAGTAAAAATTTGTACTGATTAACTCTGGCAGATCATGCTCCTATTTTGAGGATGTGGGTTTAGCCCGGAGTTCTTCTCGGAGTAATGGGACTACTTTGTGTTAAATTACTCAAGTTGCGCTCGGCGCTTTTGGCTCAGTAGCTCAGTGGTAGAGCAGGGGACTCATAAGCCCTTGGTCGCGTGTTCAAATCACGCCTGAGCCATTTCAAAGAATTGTTTGCTTGATGGTTAGTTGTCCAGCTTCTTCGAGTTGCAGTTGCTTCATCATTGTATGAGTTTCTGCATCCTAACTTTTTGAGCGATCAATGTTTTGCTGTGTCTAATTTAGACACAGGTTTTCTGTTGCTGTCGGGTGGTTTGTCAGCTGGCATAGTGATGGGCAGTTTGTCTCTAGGGTCTTTTGTCAAGCAGGTCGCCAACAAACTGTAGCTCGCAGTGGATGCTAGTGATGGGTCAATGCAGTCAGATTGCAGGTCTGCCAGCCTTTTGAGTGCTTTGGCTGGCAGGATGAATAGCTGCTGTAGACAGGGCTGGCTAGGGCTGACCTTTAGCTTCCAATTCCTCTAGACGGCTCTTGAGCTCCTGGTTCGACTTTTTGAGTTCTTCCAAATCTTGCTGCAGTTTATTGATCGCCTGATCTTTTTGAATTGCTTTCTGCACTTTTTTGAGGGTTTCTTCTGCCCGCCGTCGCACGCGGCCATCGTCAATGTGGTCAGCAATGCCCTGCAGTACAGTGATCGCGCCGATATCTTCCATCATGCCCAGCGCGGCAATCACCGTCATTTGAGTGGTGAATTGCGGTTCCCTTGAGATGGCTTCTAAGCGTTCAAGAATCCGCTCAACGTTAGTCTTGGTTTGTCCAATTGAAACCTGGCCTAGGGCACGTACAGCGCCTAGCCGCAGCATCGAAGGCACTGCCGGTTCGGTGTATTGCAAAATCAGTTCTAGGGCGGCTTCCAACGTTTTGAACTGACTGACGCCGCCGAGTGCGCCAGAGCGTACCACCTCGTTCCAGCCGCCCCGCTCGGTGAGAACGGTTTGGAGGGTCGCCAGCGTTTCTGTGGCGGCCGGGATGCCCGCTAGACGCGATGCCCCGACCTCGCCTAACGCTCGCATGGCTGCTGCCTCGACGTAGTAACTGGGATCACCGGTCACGACGACTTGAGCGAGCGCCTGATAGCTGGCAGGTGTTTTGACCTTAGCCAGAGCCGTGACGACTGCCCGCCGAACTTTGGGATGCTGATCGCTCAGCCCGGTCAGCAATGCCTGCACCGCTTGATCCAACTTGAGTTCGGCGAGATGCTTGGCTGCTTCGGCCCGTACCCCCCAAAAGGAGTCATGCGTGAGGGCGGTGGCTAGGGCCTTGACGGCTTCTAATCCACCTTTTTGAGCGATCGCCTCAGCGGCGAACACGCGGGCAATCGGGTCAGGGTCCAATTTGAGCTGGGCTTTGAGTTCTGGTAGGGGATAGTCGAGTTTGACGGTTTTGGTGTAGTGGTTGCCGACATCAAAGCTGACAAAATCAGGCTTCTGAGCCAGCGGAAAATAGAGCACTTGCTCCTGCTCATGAATCCGGACGGTGAGGGATTGCAGGCTGGTGCGATCGCCGTCGACGCGGCCAAAGCCGATAGGAATGCGCAGATCAAAGAGGCCGCTCTGGCTGCTCTTATCGCCGGCTTTCGCTTGGGTTTGAGTCACCGTAATTTTGGCGAGGCTGCTGTCAGCATCCCACCGGTAGGCAATTTGAAAGTCGGGATGGCCACCCCGGTAGACGTATTGGTCGAATAAAAACCGCAGATTGCGACCCGTGGTTTCCTCGATGGTGCGAATCAGGTCGAGGGTTTCGACAGTTTTGTGAGCAAACTTGTTGACAAAACCGTGAATGGCTTGCCAGAAGAGGTCATCGCCCAATTCGGTGCGAAGCATGTGGTAAACGCAGGCTCCTTTTTCGTAAATATGGCGATCGTAGAGTTCGATCGGTTCTCGATAGACGTGCGTGATCATGGGGCGGCGATAGCGGCTTTTATCTTCTGAGAGATAGCTGCGCATCTCACCTAGACGGTAGTAGGCGGCTTCTGCCGCGCCATATTGGTCATGGGTCCACAACACTTCTGAATAGGTGGCCATGCCCTCTTTTACCCAAGCATGAGACCAGTGGTTAATGACTAAGAGATCGCCGAACCACTGGTGAGCCAACTCATGGGCAACCAGCATTTCTGAATTGGTGTTATCTAGGGCCGCTCGCTCATCAATCAGGCAGCGATCGGTCAACAGGGTGCAGGAAGTATTTTCCATGCCGCCAAAGGTGAAGTCTTTAATGCAGACCTGCGCATATTTCGGAAAGGCGTAGCGATAGCCAAAGCGATCGCTAAAAAACTGCAGCATCGCTGGGGTTTTGCCCATGGTGCGTTGGGCATCGTCCCGGCGACCTTTCTGGGCGTAGTAGGTGACCGGAATGCCTTCCCATTCATCTCGAATCTCGTCAAAATCTCCCACTGCCAATGTCATCAGATAAGAGGGGTGAACTTCCTTTTGCACCCAATGGAAGATTTTGGAATCGTTCTCTTCTGTCGTCTCAATCAACTCACCGTTAGAGATGGCCTGATAGGGGTGCGGGACGCGGACGCGAATTTCGCTAGTGGCCAGCTGCCCTGGATAGTCAAAGCACGGGAACCAGTAGCGTGAATCTTCGTCTTCGCCCTGAGTCCAGACCTGGGTGGGTTTATCCGGCTCGTGGTCGGTTGGCGCTACAAAGTATAGGCCCCGCTGGGGATTGTCGCTCCGATAGGCGATCGCGATTTCAATAGACTGACCCATGCGGGTGGGCTGGCTGAGGGACACCTGCAACTGTTCGCCATCGTGATCAAACGTTTGGGCTAAGTTGCCGACCATGACGGCCTCAATATGTAAGTTCACCGCATCTAGTACTAGTCGCTCAATGCCGTTGCGAATAGGATTGAGGCGAATCGTGCAGGTGCCGGTATAGCGCTGCTGATCAATCTCCAGGTTCAAATCCAGAGCAATGTGCTCCACCTGTCCGGGGCGATCAGGCGTGTAGTGAGGACGCGCTCCTGGTAGCTCAAAGGATTGGTGTTTCGGCGATTCAGTGTCAAAGCCAGCAATATTGAGCATGGTGTAAGTCCTGAGAGCAATTCAGCATTTCTAAAGAGTGAGGTGCCGTATCGATGGCAAAACGAGCTTTAACCCTGCCTATCAGGTTAGCGCTTACCTCTGCTGATTTAATGCGAAACAGTCGCCAATGTAAAAGTTATTGGCTTGATCCGTTATGACTAGAAATTTTGCCGTGAATTCAACAGTGATGGCTGAAACATGATGGAGTGTCGAATACCGCTGCAATCTTGGCACGAAGACAACTCAGCGATCTCTATGATGACTGCGGACAGGTTTGGTTGAACGCACGCCGTAGCCTGACGGAAGTCTGACGGCTTGGGTTCGCTTTAGGGTAGATTCAAGCTGGATTCTGCACAGATGCCGGGTTGAACATTGCCGCTAATGCAGCTTCTGGATCGGGAACCGGTTCCCTGCTATTGCCTCCTTCGAGTTTCCGGCCCCGACGGTCAAGCGTGCCTTCCCAAACATCAGTGCCAGCTTTGTTTGCCTGACGTGGTCGATTAGACATGGCTTCCCAAAAGAGTACTAAACTTGCGGACACCGTTCGTCTGGCCGTGCGGACTTACGACAACGGCAAGCAAGAAACAGCGCGGAATCTACTGGGCTTAGTCGCTTCCAAAATTCAAGATGCTAAAGAACGTCGAGAACTCAACGGCCTGGTCGAATCAACGATGCGTCAATCAGGTGCTTGGGTTTATTACAAATCCATTGTTTTTGGGGCAAGTACCGCAGTTACTCACCCTTCCGAGAGTGCTCGATAGGTCAGCAATGGAATGGGTCTGAGTTACAGCCGCCTTATCGGTTTGGTCTACCTTTCACGTTGTCTGAGCGGGGGTGAGCCAATCTGCGATCGCCCCAATATGGTGGATTTCGCCATCGGGTGTGATGTTGGCTTGAGCGACCAAGTGAGGGCGATATTTGCCCGTCTTGACCAGAATGGCTTTCATGCCCACGCCCTGTGCTCCTTTAATATCTGCTTCAATGTCGTCGCCGATCATCACCACTGCGGTTGCAGGCAATCCGAGTTCATCTAGGACCCGATGATAAAAAGCGGGATTGGGTTTTCCCACAACGACAGCAGACTGATCGGTGGCATATTCGAGACCAGCGACGAATGCGCCGATATCTAACTGCAGCCCCGCTTCCCACTGCCAATATTTGCCTCGGTGCAGCGCCATCACCTGAGCCCCCTTCATCATCAAGCGAAAGGCGCGATTCATCAGGCGGTAACTCCAGTCGTCACCAATATCACCCACCACAATCACATCAGCATCGGTATCTGACCAGGTGAATTCGCTAAAGTCTTGCTTGGCGTCTTCAGTGACCAGCGGATAGATTTTGGGGTTGCCCAATTGGCGGAGATGTAACACTGCGGCATAGGCGGCAGTCACAATTTCTGAGGGGTCGATTGCGAGTCCCATAGCCTGTAGGCTGGCACTCATGGATTGAGTCGATTGAGTCGTGTTGTTTGTTACGTAGCGATAGGGCAGTCCACTGTTGCGGAGGGCGGTAATTGCGGCCTGGGCACCCGGCAAAGTGCGATTGGCGACGTAGAACACGCCATTGAGATCGAGTAAGAATCCTTTTGTCTCGTGAAAAGTTTCCGGTAGCATGGGACTTCGGCCTCTCATGATATTCTTGCTGCCGCGTTGTCTGAAGCGTAGCGAGATTGCTCGTCAGAAAGTGGCTCAGCATTTACCGTTCTGCCATCTTATCCATCCCAGTCAGAATCGGGTTGACGGTATGAGGCAGGGTCGGTTTTGGCGTTATGACAACGGGCGGCATGTCGGTGACCCCTCCATCAGCCAATGCGTATTGGTATGCCGGTCAGTTCGTGTCTGGAGACACACTGACCCTGTCACGACAAGATCCGGGCCTGTTGTATGGGGCAACGGTCTTTACCACCTTGCGGGTTTACGACTACCACCTCGACCATCCTTGGACTGTTTGGGCGGCGCATCAAGCGCGACTGACGCGATCGCTCCAGGCCTTTCACTGGGTCGAGCCAGATTGGGAGCAGGTGCGTCAGGGGGCTGAAACCTTGGCGTCCTATTTTCCCGTGCTGCGGGTGACGATATTTCCGGACGGGCGAGAGCTGATTTTGGGGCGATCGCTGCCGCCAGATTTGGCGCTGAAACAAACTCAGGGTGTGACGGTGTGGGTTGCCGATGCCGAGGAGTACGGTCGCTCCCTGGTCGCTCATAAGACGGGCAACTATTTGGGCAGCTGGTTAGCGTTGCAGACGGCTCAACGCATGGCAGCTCAAGAGGCGGTCTTAGTGAATGACCAGGGCCATTGGCTAGAAACCAGTACGGGCAACCTCTGGGGCTGGGCCGCTGATCAATGGTGGACGCCGCCACTGACGGCGGGGATCTTGCCGGGCGTGATGCGATCGCGCCTTCTGCAGGGCCTACAGCAGCAACAGCAAACCGTGTTGACCGCAGCTTGGACGCCTCAACAGGTAAACCAGTTCTCATTTTTGGCCTACACCAATAGTGTGGTCGAGGTCGTGCCGATTCGGGCGGTCCTGCAGGAGGCTTCGTCTGTGAACTACAATCCAGATTATGGAAAAGTAAAGCAGTTGACTCGAGCCTGGCAGTCTATTGTCAGCTGAGTTTCTGAAGATGGGTTAACATTAATTAATACTTGTTCTTTCCATAAGCTTTATCCGTTCTATAGAGAACTGACGATTCAGACTTTGATAACCAAAAGTCGCTTGATAGAAACAGCAATCTTTCTGAAGTGTTTGGAGGCATGGCTCCGTGAATAAGCGGTGGAGAAACGCAGGGCTATACGCACTACTCGTCGTAGTTGTCATCGCCCTGGCAACAGCAATTTTCGATAACTCAGGTCAAGAATCCCAGTCCTGGCGCTACAGCCGTTTTCTCGATGCCGTCGAGAGTAACCGCATTGAGCGCGTTAGTATTAGCGCTGATCGCTCTCAGGCTCGATTTACCGATCCTGAAAGCAGTGGTCAGGTAACGGTCAATCTGCCCAACGATCCTGACTTGATCAATACTCTGGAAACCAACAACGTTGATATTGTTGTCTTCCCTCAAACTGATGACAGCGCTTTGGTGCGGTTATTTAGCACCTTACTGATTCCAGTATTGCTGCTAGTCGTTTTGTTCTTTGTCTTGCGACGGGCTCAGAGTGGCCCTGGTAACCAAGCGATGAATTTTGGGAAGTCCAAGGCTCGAGTCCAGATGGAGCCCCAAACCCAGGTAACCTTTGGTGACGTTGCCGGAATCGAGCAAGCCAAGCTAGAGCTGACTGAAGTTGTTGACTTCTTGAAAAATGCTGATCGCTTTACGGCTGTGGGTGCCAAGATTCCCAAGGGTGTTTTGCTGGTAGGTCCTCCCGGAACGGGTAAAACGCTCTTAGCGCGCGCAGTTGCGGGTGAAGCGGGTGTGCCCTTCTTCAGTATCTCTGGTTCGGAGTTTGTCGAAATGTTTGTGGGTGTCGGCGCTTCCCGTGTTCGCGACCTGTTCGAGCAAGCTAAAACGAATGCACCCTGCATCGTCTTTATCGATGAGATTGACGCAGTGGGTCGTCAGCGGGGCGCTGGCCTCGGTGGCGGTAACGATGAGCGTGAGCAAACGCTTAACCAGTTGCTGACCGAAATGGATGGTTTTGAAGGCAACACTGGCATCATCATCATTGCGGCGACTAACCGCCCTGATGTGCTCGATTCGGCTCTGCTGCGCCCGGGTCGTTTTGACCGTCAAGTAGTCGTTGATCGCCCTGACTTTGCCGGTCGGTCGGAGATTTTGCAGGTGCATGCTCGCGGCAAAACCTTTGCCAAAGATGTTGACCTCGACAAAATTGCCCGACGGACGCCTGGCTTCACTGGCGCAGATCTGTCCAACTTGCTGAACGAAGCAGCCATTTTGGCCGCTCGTCGCAACCTCACTGAAATTTCGATGGATGAGGTGAATGACGCCATTGATCGCGTTCTTGCCGGTCCTGAGAAGAAAGATCGGGTGATGACGGATAAGCGTAAGGAACTGGTGGCTTACCACGAAGCGGGCCACGCTTTGGTCGGTGCCTTGATTCCTGAATATGACCCGGTGCAAAAGATTAGCATCATTCCCCGTGGTCGGGCCGGTGGTTTGACCTGGTTTACGCCCAGTGAAGAGCGTCTGGAATCGGGCTTGCAGTCTCGTTCTTACATGCAGAATGAGATGGCAGTCGCTCTCGGTGGACGCATTGCTGAAGAGCTAGTTTACGGTAACGAAGAGGTAACAACCGGTGCCTCCAGTGACCTGCAGCGGGTGGCACAGGTGGCTCGTCAAATGGTGACGCGCTTTGGCATGAGCGAAAAGCTCGGCCCCGTGGCGTTAGGTCGTCAGCAAGGCAACATGTTCCTCGGTCGAGACATCACGGCGGAGCGAGATTTCTCTGAAGAGACCGCCGCGATTATCGATTCTGAAGTCCGCCAGCTGGTCGACCAAGCCTACGAGCGCGCTAAGCAGGTCTTGGTGGAAAACCGCTCTGTCCTTGATAAGTTAGCTGCCATGCTGATCGATAAGGAAACCGTCGATTCTCAAGAACTCCAGGATCTTCTAGTGACCAACTCAGTGAAAATGCTGCCTCTACTCTAGGAGTAGCTGTACATCTTTACAACTTAAAGTTGAAAACTACGTGATGAATGAGGCTCCTCAGGGAGCCTCATTTTTTTGCTTAATGGTTCTGATGTCGGTTGTCGGTAGGCCCATCTAGTGCGATCGCCAGTGAGGTTTTTCACTTTTTCGTGAAGTCATCCCCATGAGGGTGAGACTAACCTCATAGAATGGTTAACTGTCGCTTGTAAGAAACCCACTCTATGACTGTTCGCGTTCGCATCGCGCCGAGTCCCACCGGCAACCTACATATTGGCACCGCCCGGACGGCAGTGTTTAACTGGCTATTCGCGCGCCATCACGGGGGCCAGTTCATCCTACGGGTAGAAGATACTGATACCGAGCGATCGCGCCCTGAATTTACCGACAATATTACGGCAGGGCTAGAGTGGTTGGGTCTGACGTGGGATGAGGGGCCTTTCTTCCAGTCGCAGCGACTCGATCTGTATCGTCAGGCGATTCAGACCCTTCTAGATCAAGGCTTGGCCTATCGTGCCTACGACACCTCAGAAGAATTGGAGGCCATGCGCACGGCTCAAAAGGCCAAAAAGCAAGCTCCCCGTTATGACAACCGCCATCGTCACCTCACCGATGACCAGCAGTGCGCCTTCGAAGCCGAAGGACGTCAGGCCGTTATCCGCTTCAAAATCGCTGACGATCGCACCGTGCAGTGGCATGACTTAGTGCGGGGTGCCATGACCTGGCAAGGCAGCGATCTCGGGGGTGACATGGTCATTGCGCGGGCCTCTTCAGTGGGCAGCATTGGCCAGCCTCTCTATAACTTGGCGGTAGTGGTGGATGATCAGGATATGGACATTACCCACGTGATTCGGGGTGAAGACCACATCGCCAATACGGCTAAGCAAATCTTGCTGTACGAAGCGCTTGGCGGCACTGTGCCCGAATTTGCCCACACACCGCTCATTTTGAATCCGTCGGGTCAAAAGCTCTCCAAACGCGATGGTGTGACCTCAATTTCTGATTTTCAAAAGATGGGTTTTACAGCCCCGGCCTTAGCCAATTACATGACGCTCTTGGGCTGGTCACCGCCTGATAGTGAAGAACTTTTCTCTTTGGCAGCGGCCGCGCAACAGTTTAGCTTCGATCGCGTCAATAAGGCGGGAGCCAAATTTGACTGGGACAAGCTCGACTGGCTGAACAGTCAATATCTGCACAATCGTCCGGCGGCCGAGTTGGTGACAATGCTCATCCCTTATTGGCAAGCAGCTGACTATGCCTTTGATCTAGAGGCCGATCGCGACTGGTTAACGACGCTGGCGGGATTGCTGGGGCCGAGTCTGACGCGCTTGTCGGATGCGGTTGAGCAGGGTCGCTTTTTCTTTGCGGAAGTTATGGACTACTCTGAAGCTGCAACCAAGCAGCTGCATCAAGATGGGGTCGCTGAATTACTCACGGCCACGCTGGGGCAATTGCAGGCCGGTGCCTCCTTAGAGTCTCTAGAGACGGTGAAGGCGTTAGTGACCGATGTCGTGAAGGCCCAGGGCATCAAGAAGGGATTGATGATGAAGTCGATGCGGGCGGCTCTAATGGGCGACATGAAAGGCCCGGATTTGACGGAGTCTTGGCTGATTTTGCATCAGCGGCAATTTGATATACCGCGACTCAAAAAAGCTGTAGAGTTGGCTCAAAGTGGAGGCAGCTGACCTCCAATCCGGTTGGAAGCGGTAAGGGGGCAAGTATTTCTATGTATCGAGTACGGATTGCTGGTCGCCTAGTTATGGGACTTGTACTGGGCAGTTTGAGTCCGCTGGGGATCGATATTCTGCGAGAATTACCTGTTTCAGCTCAGACTGACGTCTTGACCCTGGCGTCTGGTTTCACGCCTAACCCGACAGTTTTAGTGGGTACGGGCGGCGGCGATCGCCCAGCGGCTGAAGTGGTCAACACGCGCAATAGTCCTACAGGCCCTTGTTTGGGGTTTATCTCGACTCAGCCCCACGAAGAAGTCACTCTTGATAGCCGGTTTTCGAATCTGGAAATACGGGTGGAGGCCGATCTGGATACGACCTTGATCGTGGCGGGGCCGGATGGTGTCTGGTGCAACGATGATCGTGGCAGCCACAATCCAGCCATTGCGGGCGAGTGGTTGGCGGGCAGTTATCGCATCTGGGTGGGCAACTACCAAGCCGGAGAGGTGCCTCGCTACGAGTTATCGATCACGGATAATCCTTAAACTATCGGTTCAAAAGCCAATTGCTTTAAGCTGGGGAGGTGGCTGATGCGCTCACAAGCCCCAATATAGTTGCCGACATGGACAAAGCGAGGACCCTACTAGCGTGCGATCTCGTCCATGGTGGAGCGGCATACAGCCGACTGGTGATATGGGGAGAACCTGATTTCTTTCTGCAGTTGCACCTTTGGAAGGCCTGTGACCATCTGAATCTTGGCGATTCGGTGATGGCAGTGCACGGCTACGGTGTTTTGTGGTGATGGTTGGTGAATAATGCCGCAGCGACAGCGACTTGTGCTCAGCACATGCAGGTGAAAATTGTCACGCCGCCCCACGTTAATCCTTGGCCCACCATCAGGAATGTTGACTCCGTGATTTGGACGGCTACATTGTCATGATTGCTAGCCTTGCCAGTCGTCCAGAAGCGGTTGTTTACTCAATCTAGTGATGAATTCGCATCTAGTGCGCCGACTGGCCGTCCCGATTGCTGTTTCTGGCCTGAGTCAAGACCGCGTTGTCGGTGGCTCCGCTGTTGCCTTCTTAGCGACCAGCCTGGCTTTCAGGTCTGAGGTAGGGATCTCGCTAACTGATCTTTCGGTGACAAATTTGCTCAGTCCTCTTAAATTACGTTAAATTTAATTAACGACTACTCATATTTCAGCACTAAGATAGCTACTTGCAGGTAGTTGCCTTGGCTGCCCTTAGTTTGAGTAATGCTTAAGAAAAAACTTTATCTTGTTGAACGCTGCGCGTTTTAGAGATTTGAGATTTTTGACGTTAACGATGCTCTAGAGGCCACCTGGTTATGAAACTTTCTTGGAGAGTTGTCCTGTTATGGGCACTACCCATTCTGGTTGTAGGGTTCTTCTTCTGGCAGGGTACGGTTTCGACCAACGCGATGAACACCGGTCAGAACACCGCCAGCACCAGAATGACCTACGGTCGATTCCTCGACTATTTGGATGCGGGTCGGGTAATGGCTGTTGACCTATATGACAATGGTCAGACCGCAATTGTCGAAGCGATGGATACGCAGCTCGACAACCGTGTCCAGCGCTGGCGCGTTGATCTACCGGGTAATACGCCTGAGCTGATCACCCGAATCAAAGATGCCAATGTCAGTCTTGATTCTCACCCGCCCCGAACCACCGGAGCGTTGTGGGGGATTTTGGGCAACTTGCTTTTCCCCTTTCTGCTGATTGGTGGTCTGTTCTTCCTTTTCCGTCGTTCTAACAATGCACCGGGTGGGCCGGGTCAGGCGATGAACTTCGGCAAGTCGAAGGCGCGCTTCATGATGGAAGCAAAGACGGGAGTAGTTTTTGATGACGTTGCCGGTATCGAAGAAGCGAAGGAAGAGCTGCAAGAGGTGGTCACCTTCTTGAAAAAGCCTGAGCGGTTTACGGCTGTCGGGGCTCGCATTCCCAAAGGTGTTTTGCTAGTCGGTCCGCCAGGAACGGGTAAAACGCTGCTCGCCAAAGCGATCGCGGGTGAAGCTGGAGTTCCTTTCTTTAGCATCTCCGGCTCTGAATTTGTGGAAATGTTCGTCGGCGTCGGCGCTTCGCGCGTGCGTGACCTCTTTAAAAAAGCCAAAGAGAGTGCTCCTTGCATCATCTTCATTGACGAGATCGATGCGGTCGGTCGTCAACGTGGTGCTGGCATTGGCGGTGGCAACGATGAGCGTGAGCAGACTCTCAACCAGCTGCTGACCGAGATGGATGGTTTTGAAGGTAACACCGGTATCATCGTGATTGCGGCTACTAACCGCGCCGATGTCCTCGATTCTGCTCTGCTCCGTCCGGGTCGCTTTGACCGGCAAATCTCGGTTGATCCGCCGGATGTGAAAGGCCGTTTAGAAATTCTTGATGTTCACGCCCGCAACAAAAAGTTGGCTGAAGACATTTCCTTAGACGCGATCGCCCGTCGGACACCTGGGTTCACTGGGGCTGATTTGGCTAACTTGCTGAATGAGGCGGCGATTCTCACAGCTCGTCGCCGGAAGGAAGGTATTACCATGACCGAGATTGACGATGCGGTTGATCGCGTCGTTGCTGGTATGGAAGGTACGCCACTGGTTGATAGCAAGAGTAAGCGCCTGATTGCCTATCACGAAGTTGGTCACGCGATTGTGGGCACCTTGGTCAAAGCTCATGATCCGGTGCAAAAGGTAACCTTGATTCCACGCGGTCAAGCTCAGGGATTGACCTGGTTCACTCCGAGTGAAGATCAGATGTTGATTTCCCGGGCTCAAATCTTGGCACGTATCAAAGGTGCTTTAGGGGGACGAGCCGCTGAAGACATTATCTTTGGGGATTCTGAAGTGACGACTGGTGCAGGCAATGACTTGCAGCAGGTCACAGGCATGGCGCGTCAAATGGTGACTCGGTTTGGCATGTCAGACTTAGGGCCGTTGTCTCTGGAAGGGTCTCAAGGAGAGGTCTTTTTGGGGCGTGACTGGATGAATCGCTCCGAATACTCTGAGAACATTGCGTCTCGGATTGACCTTCAGGTTCGTAATATTGTGGATAACTGCTATGACGAAACTAAGCAGATGATCCAGGAGAATCGTTCAGTGATTGACCGTCTGGTTGATTTGCTGATTGAGAAGGAAAGCATCGACGGTGATGAGTTCCGACGCATTGTGTCTGAATACACGACTGTCCCTGAAAAAGAGCAGTTGGTGCCTCAGATTTAATGATCGCGCTTCCCGGTCTCTAGGGTGATTAAAAGACCTGTTCTCAAACGAGGACGGGTCTTTTATTTGGCAATGAGCTCATTGGCTCAAGGGGGTCTAAAGTCATCAAGGGGGCAGGGTGATGCATGAGTGAGAAGAGTGGAATGACGCGACGTACCCTCTATGTGGCGATCACGAATCACGGGTTTGGCCATGCGACCCGCGCTGCCTCGGTGGCGGCAACGGTTAAACAATTAGCGGCTGATATTGACATTATTCTGGCGACAACGGCTCCCCGGTGGTTATTGGAAAGCTATCTAAAAGCCCCGTTCGTGCTGCGGGAACAGGCTCTCGATGTGGGTGTGCTGCAGCCTGATAGTTTAACTGTCGATCGCCCCGCGACCCTCGCAGCGCTCCGGCAGCTGCAACAATGCCAAGGTGAATTGGTGGCACAAGAAGCTGCTTTTTTAGAAGCTGCTCAGGTCGATCTGGTGTTGGGCGATATTCCGCCGCTCGTTGCGATCGCGGCTAAAGCGGCCAACGTTCCCTGCTGGATGATGAGCAACTTTGGTTGGGACTTTATTTATCGGGCTTGGGGCGGTGAGTTTGGGGCGATCGCTGATTGGATTCAGAATTGTTTTGCTCAGGCTGACCGATTGTTCCGCTTGCCCTTTCATGAACCGATGGCGGCTTTTTCTGACATCACAGATGTGGGGCTGACGGGGGGAACCCCGCACTATTCAGCAGCGACCCTGCGACAGCGCTTTGACATTACTGCGGATCAGGCAAAAACGGTTTTGCTGACGTTTGGGGGATTAGGGTTGGCGCAAATTCCCTACGGTAACCTGCAAAGGTTTGCCGACTGGCAATTCATCACGTTTGATCGCCAAGCGCCTGAGCTGCCCAATTTGTGCAAGGTTAGCGATCGCACTCTGCGACCTGTGGACTTTATGCCCTTGTGCGGGCGCGTCGTTTCTAAACCGGGCTACAGCACTTTCTCAGAAGCTTGCCGTTTAGAGGTGCCGGTCGTCACTATCACTCGCGACGATTTTGCCGAGGGGCCGCTACTGGTTAGTCAGCTGCAAGACTGCAGCGATCACCAGGTGCTAACGCCCCAAGCTTTTGCCGAGGGTGCCTGGGAGTTTCTCGAGACTGCTCCTAATCTGCCTCGAACCAGTCAGCGATTGAGTAAAACTGGGAATCAAACAATTGCGGGAGCGATCGTGGATTTTTTACATGATCACTCCAGGTAATTCAGAGGCGAACGACGGATGCTGATCTTGAACAGTGCCGGTGTCTGATCCAGATCATTAATGGATTGGGCTGAATCTCAACTGATGTTACTTATGGCGAATTAGATCGTAGATAGCGATGTACTCTGACCCTGAACTTTTCCAGGAGTAGTCATATTGCATACCTTGTAAGGCTAACTGCTGGAAAAGCTGCGGTTCGTTGTAGTACAGATCGATCGCGCGGTTGAGCGCTGACTCCATCGCATACTGGTCAGTGTCATAAAACACAAAGCCGGTGCGTTCTTCACGGGGATGTTCGCTGTCGTAGTCCCAATCAAAGACTGTGCTGACTAACCCACCGACTCCCCGGACGACGGGTACTGTGCCATAGCGTAGGGAAATGAGTTGGGTGAGACCGCAGGGTTCAAACTTGCTCGGTACCACCATCATGTCGGCTCCGGCATAGATGAGGTGGGCGAGTTCTTCGTTGAAGCTCAGCTCGAGATGAATGTCAGGATTGTCGTTAAGGAAATGCTTCTCATGCCAGAACCAGTCGTGAGTTTGGCGGTCAGTTGCGGAACCGAGTAGCACGAACTGAGCGCCACGATTGAGAGCGTGATACATGGCATGATGCACCAAATGCATCCCCTTTTGGTCATCTAAACGACCAATAAAGGCGACGATAGGTTTGTCGCAGACTCTCAGGAGCAGTTTTTCTCGGAGAGCCTTTTGATTTAGAGTTTTGTCCTCGAAGGTGGTGGAACTGTAAGGGGAAGGAATCTGGTCATCAGTTTCAGGATTCCAGACCTGAGGATCGATGCCGTTGAGAATGCCGGAAAATTTGAAGCTCTTCAGGTGCAAGGTGTGGCCGAGCCCAAAGCTACAGTCTTCATGCATGGCTTCCCAGGCATGGTGGGGTGAAACCGTGTTGACGTGGTTGGCGTAAACAATGCCCCCTTTCATAAAGTTGAGGGAAAACGGATTGAAGTTATCGCGTAGGCGATCGTAGTGAAAATAGTACGCTTCGCGGTTGAGTCCTGTGGCCCAGAGGATTTCAGGCCCGGCAAACCCCTGATGTTTGAAGTTGTGAATGGTGTAAAGCACTCGCTGATGTTCCATGCCGTGATGCTGATACATCTCGTAGAGCATGACGGGCACAAGTCCGGTTTGCCAGTCATGACAGTGAATTACGTCAGGACGCTTATTGCTTTGCAGCAAAAATTCAAGGGCGGCTTTGCTGAAAAAGGCAAAGCGTAGCGGATCATCATCGCAGCCATAATAAGTGCCGCGGTCAAAATAAAAGTCTTCTGAGTGGGGTTCGATAAAAAAGCACAGGCGACCATGGACCCACCCACAAAATACGGAGCAGTGGATGCGATCGCCATACCAGGGCACCCAGAGGTCTTGGTAGGCATCATGCAAGCCCCAAATATGGTCGTAGCGCATGTTGTTGTACTTGGGCAGAATAATCTCGATGGTGTGCCCACGCGCTTCGAGTTCGCGACTGAGACCATAAACAACGTCGCCGAGACCTCCAGCTTTAATGACAGGTGCACATTCCGAGGCAATCTGCACGATGTACATAGGAAACCCTCGTTTAATAAAAGTTCATTTTGGTTTGATTTTATTCAATCAGGAAGACCTGACAGAGGCAAGGGGCTTGAGACAGATCGCGGCAGTTGAGAGGGGGCTAATTTTGGCAGATTGTCGATCCGTGAATTCCGCTTAAGCCAGCCTGCTTGCCGTGAGGTTAGAGCGTTACCATGCTAAAAGACACCACTGCGATTCAAAGGAGTAAAGCATGGTCGGGACTCAAGTCTCAGCTCGCGAATTTTTTCGTTCAGCCTATGAAAATCGCTACACCTGGGCACCAGGTTTCCCAGGCTATACGACTGACGTCACCTTTATTTCGGGCGACACTACAGCGACTGCCAAAGCCCGAGTGAATCCTGATCTCAAGGCTGAGGTCTTTGACGTTGAGGATGAAGCCACTCAAAAAGCAATTCAATATCAGTTATGGGAAGTGGCCATTCATCGGATTCGTCGTTCCTTTGAAGACACGCACGGGTCGAATAGCTTTTCCTATGGCAAAACGCTGGAAGATGGCTCTGTCGAAATTCTGATGGGGGGCAAAGCTGAAGGCGATCGCTACGAACTGCGTGATAACGAAGTCAGCATGGTGCACCGTCATATTCATGGCACGGTGGTGACGATTCACACTTTCACCAGTCATGACACTGGCGAAGGCTATCTGTCGCAACGCTATGACTCGGTCTACCACGACCCTGAATCAGGGCAGCAAAAAGGGGGACGGAGTGTGTTTGAAGACAGCTATGAGAAAGTTGGCGATTACGTCATTCTCACGGAGCGCAAGATTCAAACGGAAACGGAAACTGGCACCACGGAGCAAATCTTCCGATTCTCGAACATTGAATTGCGGAGCAACTAAATCTAGGCGTTGCCAGTTAAAGGGAAATGGGAGGACTGTGAGCCCATCGCTGTTGAAGACGTTTTCCTGATGTCACAGTGCCGATGCCATTCGGTGCTGTGGCTCTCAACTATTCTGTCTGCTGGTGGTGACGCTCTAATGGTCGTGCAGCCTGGCTCGAGAGGCGAGACCGTTGAGAATTGATTTTAAGACACAACCAGATCTTTGAAGGCCTGTTGAAGACTCAAAGGGCTGAAGTTTTCGAGTGTTTGCTGTCTTAACCAAGCGCCATCACAACGCTGATCTTGGCCCTGTAGAATCTCAATGCAGGCGTGAGCGACTGCCTCCGGATCGCGGTGGGGGACGCGCCAGCCCACTTTGCCATCTTGCAACGGATCGGCCGAACCGTCGTCATCGCCTGACAGCGTCGGTACACCACAGGCCATCGCTTCGAGATAAACAATGCCAAAGCCTTCTTTAGAGGGCATGACGTAGACATCGGCAAGGCGATAGTGCTCAACTAAAGCCTCGTCAGAGACAAAACCGGCAAAAACGACGCTATCACCCACCCCTAAATCTTGAGCCATTTGTGCTAGACGCGGCTGATCGTCACCCCGACCAACCACTAAATATTTCACCTGGGGAAAGCTCTTCAGGATTTGCGGTAAGGCTCTAATGGTGACATCTACCCCTTTGTAAATGTCGCCCGACCATAACCGGGCAACCGTCATCAGTACTCGATGATGGTGTAAGCCGTATTGTTCTACCAGTTTGGGTTTGGCAGGGCCAGGGGTAAAGGCATCACCGTCAACTACACAGGGCAGCATATGAAACTTATCAGGGTCTAAGCCATTGGCTTGACAGGCTAGGTCGCGACTGTAGCGGCTAATCGTCCAGATCGTGTCTGCCTGTTGTAATGCTTTTTGCTGGCGAGACGGCACAGCCTGCCAGACTTCTTTGCCATAAGTCATCACTGTGAGGGCACTGCCAAACCATTGGCAAAGTGGGTTAAGCAGCGGAGTCAGCAACATATGGCCGCAAACAACGCGTGAGTATTGCCGACGTCGCATATTTTGTAAAATTAACCAGGCTAATTTCAGTCGCCCAATATTGGCTGAATAACTGCCGAAATAATAAAAAGTAAACTTATCCTCTGAGGCCAATGGATTGCGATCGGTAGGCTGGTCTCTCAGGATATAAATGTCGGCGGGCGGAGATGTTGGCTGAGCGGCATAGGCTATGAGTACATCTTTGACATAGGACTGAATGCCGCCCTCAATAGAAAAGATGCTGAGGAAGACAAACCCAATGCGGTGAGAGTGATCTGACACCATTGACCCCTTTACGGCAACAACTCAACAATCTGACTTACTCGATGAGCGCGACCTGCCCCGATTGCAGACGTTGAAGGTCAGTCTGCACCATGTTTTCGATGAGCTGTTCGAAGGTAACTTGGGGAGACCAGTGCAAATTGTTTTTCGCATTGCTCGGGTCGGCCACGAGCTGAAAATGCTCGTCTCGCCGTAGTAGTGTCGTATTCACTTCGACATACTTTTGCCAATCGAGATTGACGCTATTAAAGGCCATTTCGACTAAGTCTTTGACGCTGTGCAGTACCCCAGTGCCAATGACATAATCCTGCGGAGTGTCTGTTTGTAGCATGCGCCACATCACTTCGACGTAGTCCCCGGCAAATCCCCAATCTCTTTTGGCATCTAAATTGCCCATTGAGAGCTTATCCATCAGGCCTAGCTTAATGCCTGCAGCGGCTAGTGTGACTTTGCGGGTGACAAATTGAGGGGGGCGTCTAGGAGATTCGTGATTGTAGAGAATACCACTGCAGGCAAAAAGATTGTACTGCTCTCGATGATGGGTCATCGTCCAGTGGGCATGGAGCTTAGCGGCTCCATAAGGATTTTTGGGGCGAAAGGGAGTGGTCTCTGACTGCGGCGATTCTTGAACTGCACCAAAAATTTCTGAGCTGCTCGCTTGATAAAATCGGGTCGCCAACTGCGAGTGGCGAATTGCGGTCAACAGTCTCGTGGCGGTGCCTGTGATCAAGTCCAGAGTGCCTAGCGGATCGTCCCAAGAAGCAGGGACAAAGCTCGGGGCGGCTAAGTTATAGATTTCAGTGGGCTGTAGCTGGGTGACTGCCGCTTGTAGCGCTTGTGCGTCTCTCAGGTCGACTGAGTAAATTTCAACTTGATCAGCTAGATCGTCAAGTTTGACGACGCTACCTTGCCGTTCAGGAGGGAGTAGCCCAACCACTCGGTAACCGCGCTCTAGCAGTAGCTGACTCAGATAGTAGCCGTCTTGACCGGTAATCCCGGTGATTAGCGCAGTTTTGTTCATGAGTGCGAGTGACAATACAACCAAGTGTGAGAGCTAAAAAAATCTTGATAGGGAAGCTATGAAATCATCGATACCAACGAAATTATGTGCAAGCTGAAAAGGCTGTCGTGGTGATGAGACCAGTTTTCCTCTGTGCAGTTATTCTGAACGACACTAGCCTCTCGGTTGATGAAAATAGCTTGCCAGTTAACCAAGCAAACGTGAATTCTCGATAATCTTAAGGATGATACAGTCCACTCATCAAGGCTTCTATCAGTTGATTGAACGATAAAACAGCATCAAAAACCATGAGCCCCTGAGGCATCTGCATTCAGTCGTTGGCAAGACTTGCGTTGGCTGTATGGTTCTCTTGCTGTTCCCAGCATGCCCACTTTTAAGCGGGATTTATCTGCTGACAGACCGAGATTTTACCCTGGCTCAAGGGCGATTGTGGATGATGGCGAGACAGTTCTTGCCGTTTTTCCGTAGATAGTCGACTTGATGGGTGACGCGGCGTAAGAGGAACCAACCATAGCCGCCGTCGACTAGCAAACTCCCTGGCTTTGGCTCTGTTAGTTGGTTCGGATCAAAGGGAGCACCGTGATCCCAAATATTGATATGGATGCGATCGCCCTCAAGATGAACCTCGATCGTAATTGGGGTCTCGGGTGGCAACAAAGCATGGGCGTGACGCACGACATTCGTAAACCCTTCAGCAACGGCAATGTTGAGGCGATCGCGCTCCTGCTGGACCCACTTCAAGTCGGGCTCTACGGAATTGTAGAAGTCTTTAAACCAGTTCTGCACCGCGAAGAGATTGTCTAATCTACTATCGACAATCAAGCATTCACGTCTTGACATGATTCTACCTAGCTTTCTGTGAGGCCAGCTAGTAGATCACCCTGTGTTTCATCATCTAGGTAGATACTTGCATGAAAAAAGTCGCCGAGGCAATGAACCTCAGGCGACTTTTAATACTAACCGAGACCGTCTTAAAAGAGGCCGAGGGTCAAAGAGGTATCAATGGGTAGCGTTGCGCCGATGCCCAGCCACAGAGTGACCAAGGTACCGAACATAAAAACGGTTGTTGCCACGGGGCGACGGAAAGGATTCTGAAACTTGTTCACGTTCTCTAAGAAAGGAACCAGCATCAGCCCTAAAGGAATGGCGGTCATGCCTGCGATGCCCAACAGCTTGTTAGGCACAATGCGCAAGATTTGGAAAGTCGGGTACAAATACCACTCAGGCAGAATTTCTAAAGGAGTGGCAAAAGGATTGGCCGGTTCGCCAACCATCGCTGGGTCAAGCACAGCGAGCGCCACACAGCAGGCAATGCTGCCCAAAATTACGACAGGAAAGATGTAGAGCAGGTCGTTTGGCCAAGCCGGTTCACCATAATAGTTGTGCCCCATGCCCTGTTTCAGCATTTCTCTCAGCTTCGGGTCGCTGAGATCTGGTTTTTTGATAGTTGCCATAGTGCGTTAGTCGATTGCGAGGTTTAAAGTTTAACGGGTAATTGCCGATGAAAGCGTTCTCTCTCAACAGTGCCAAACAATTCTTGGCTTAGAGAGGGCCAGAAATGCCTTGCTTGCGAATCATGAGGAAGTGCAGCAGCATGAACACCGCGATCGCCCAAGGTAAGACAAAGGTATGCAAGCTATAAAAGCGGGTCAGAGTAGATTGACCAACCGCTTCACCACCGCGCATCAGTTCAACGATGGTAGACCCGACCACTGGGATGGCTCCAGGCACACCGGAAACAATCTTAACGGCCCAATAGCCAACCTGATCCCAAGGTAGAGAGTAGCCAGTCACCCCAAACGTAACGGTGATGACCGCCAGAACAACACCGGTAATCCAGGTCAACTCACGGGGCTTTTTGAACCCACCGGTGAGATAGACGCGGAAGACGTGCAAAATCATCATCAGCACCATCATGCTGGCCGACCAGCGATGGATGGAACGAATCAGCCAGCCAAAGTTGACATCGGTCATAAGGTACTGAACCGATGCGAAAGCTTCGGTGACCGTCGGCTTGTAGTAGAAAGTCATGGCAAAACCCGTCGCGAACTGAATCACGAAACAGGTCAGCGTAATACCACCGAGGCAGTAAAAGATATTGACGTGGGGTGGAACGTATTTGCTGGAAATATCGTCGGCGAGTGCCTGAACTTCCAGCCGCTCGTTAAACCACTGAAACGCTTTTGAATCGGTAACTTGCTTGGTAAACATGAAGCGGGAGGATATTAATCTAAGCAGTGTATTCCTTAGAAATTTAACATAGCTAAAACTTCGATCAGAGACATTCAGGGCAAAACGTCATTAAAATCTCCTGCTCAAAAGCCCAAAACAACTGACTTGCGCGGATTCTGGTCTGATTGAGCCGCCTCAACGAGAAGACACTGCAATTCACGTATCTTTACAAACTATTCGCTAACTGCAGCGACCTTCCTTGGATTAATGCGTCATGCGTGATGCTGACTGGGGAGTGTCCCTTCTACAATCAGAGACAACAGAGTCAGGGACCTATGGGACGCAAGATTTTCAAAAGCACGGTGTCAGTATTGCTGGCAGTGGTGATCGGTTGGGGATTGTGGCAACCAGCTGCGTTAGCCCTGACTGACGAAGAAAGCTTGGTGGCGGAAGTTTGGCGGATTGTTAACCGCGCTTACTTAGACCAGACGTTTAATCATCAGAATTGGTGGTTTGTGCGGGAGCATGTACTGGATCAGAAGTTCACCAGTCGCGCCGACACCTACGACGCGATTCGTGAAATGCTGAGCTCTTTGAACGACCCTTACACTCGTCTGTTGCCGCCTGAGCAATACCGAAGCTTGCAGACGAGCACCTCGGGTGAACTCACGGGGGTGGGTCTGCAGATTGCTAAAGATGAGGCGGATCAGTATTTGCAAGTGATTGCGCCGATCGCAGGCTCACCCGCGGCTGCAGCGAACGTGCAGCCGCGCGATCGCATTCTGGCAATTGATGGCCGTTCGACCCAGACATTGACGCTTGATGAGGCCGCTAACTCAATGCGGGGGCCAGTGGGTACTGCAGTCGTGTTGACGATTTCTCATAATCAGCAGGCGCCGGAAGCGATTACGTTAACGCGGGGAACGGTGAGCCTGAATCCGGTGGTGACCCGTGTTGACTCCGTCTCAGAGAATTTAACGGTTGGGTACATTCGCCTCACGCAGTTTAACGCGAATGCGGCGAGTGAGGTCGCCGCAACGGTGCAAGCGTTTGAGCGTCAGGGGGTGAACGCTTATGTGCTGGATTTGCGCAACAATCCCGGCGGATTGCTCAATGCGGGCATCGAGATTGCTCGTCAGTGGCTAGCGACTGGGACGATTGTGTATACCTTTGATCGTCGGGGCATGCTCGACAGCTTTGAGGCCAGCGGCTCAGCCTTGACTGAGGCTCCGCTGGTCGTGTTGGTGAATGAAGGTACCGCCAGCGCGAGCGAAATTTTGGCCGGGGCGCTGCAGGATAATCGTCGCGCGCAGCTGGTCGGCAATACGACCTTTGGGAAGGGCCTGATTCAGTCGTTGTTTGATTTATCTGACGGGTCGGGGCTGGTGGTGACGGTGGCCAAGTACAAAACGCCGGCGAATCACGACATCAATCGTTTAGGGATTCGTCCCGATAAGACTGTGCCGTTGGCAGCGATCGCTCGAGACCAAATTGGCACGGATGAAGATGTGCAGTATCAGGCGGCAATCGAACTCTTAAGTCAATCAATGGTTATGGCGAGTGCATCCTAAACGCAGTCGAACGTATCATGATCCGCTCCACGGCGCGATCGCTCTTGATCGACAAGATCCGGTCGAACAGCTGCTGATCCGCTTGATTGATACGCCAGCGTTTCAGCGCCTGCGCCGAGTTCGGCAGTTAGGGGCGGCTAGCTTGACCTTTCACGGCGCTGAAAGTTCTCGCTTTACCCATGCTCTGGGCGTGATGGAGCTGACCCGAAAAGCCTTTGATTTATTGGTAAAACGATATCCCTCGCTGGCGAGTCATCGGGCGACGGTGTTGTGTGCGGCGCTGCTGCATGACATTGGTCACGGCCCCTACAGTCACACAGCGGAAGCGATTTTCAAGACTCACCATGAGCATTGGACGCGGCGCATCATTGGCGAATCAGCACCGGTGCAAGCGCTGCTGGCAGAGTTTGACCCGGCCCTGACGGCGGCGATCGCCTCGGTCTATACCCATCAGCATCCGCTGCCGTTGGTATGGCAGTTGGTTTCGAGCCAGCTTGACTGCGATCGCCTCGACTATCTCATGCGAGATAGCTACTTTACAGGGGCGTCGTACGGCAGCTTGGATTTAGATCGGATTGTGCGATCGATGGATATGGATGATGACGGCAATTTGATGGTGTCTCATAAAGGTCAGACTGCCGTTGAGCACTATCTGTTGGTGCGCTACTTTATGTACGCCCAGGTTTACAACCATCCCAAAAACCTGGCAGCGACTTGGACATTGCAGCGGGCTTTTGAGCGGGCTCAAAAATGTTTTGCGGCTAATGATCTCGATGTCGATGAGACCGTGACTGCTTGGCTCAACCATCCTCAAACGCCGCTGACGCTGGAGCACTATCTAGCGGCAGACGATATTGTTTTCACCTATCACCTGCAGCGCTGGCAGCATCACGCTGATACGGTGTTAGCCGATCTCTGTCAGCGCTTTATCCAGCGGCGGCTGCTCAAGGCGCGGGATGTGTCCAACTTGTCTGATCGCGATCGCGCTGAGCTATTGGCTAAAACTCAAGCCCAGGTGGTTGAGGTAGGTTATGATCCCCAACTTTATTGCGGGCTGAGTCACAGTCAAAGCTGTGGCTATACGCTCTATCAGCGCGGCATCAAAGTTTGGGTCGGCCATCGCGCGATCGACATTAAACAGCTCTCGCCGATCGTCGCGTCACTCACTGAGACCTATCGCCGCACCTGGCTGCTGTATGTGCCAGAGGTGTCGTCTTGGTTAGATCAGCAGCTGGGCCTGACGACGGGCGATCGCTAACGTCCACGACAAATTCTACAAATCTCTTGCCCGCTATGCGGTGTGTTCAATGAACGGGTGGGCTATGAGAAGGTATAGCAGAATGCGGAATGAAGAAGTCGGAAGTCAGAATTGAAAAGCCTATCAAGTAAGGATTTCAGGCATTGGATGTGACCTGATCAAACTGCGGCTTGCTATAGAAAGGTGAAGGGTTCCAGGTGCAGGGGCAAGCGATCCGGCGATTAAAAGTGTCCAAACCTGACTGCGGCTCGCTATAGAAACTGACTCGTACTATTGCCTGCCAGTCAATGATTCCAAGGACTCTATAAAATCCTTGTAGGTGGGAAATCTAGCGTCAAAACAAATCCGATGGTTTTCATTGAGGAGAGAGAATGGTAATCTCGTCATAGAGCTAATGCAATCGTCTTTTGATTATTCATTTGCTTTCTTCAATATAAAAAACAGGTGTTCGCGATGGCACTGACTAACCGCATAAATTTCCGAAATGTGCGCGGGGATGTCTTTGGTGGTGTAACTGCTGCAGTGATTGCCCTGCCAATGGCTCTGGCCTTTGGTGTAGCATCTGGCGCAGGCCCCGAAGCTGGTCTCTATGGCGCTGTTCTAGTCGGCTTTTTTGCTGCTTTGTTTGGCGGTACGCCGACCCTTATTTCTGAGCCGACTGGCCCGATGACCGTGGTCATGACGGCGGTCCTAGCTAAACTCATCGCTGCTGATCCGGTCAACGGTAAGGCTATGGCCTTTACTGTGGTGATGATGGCGGGGGTTTTTCAAATCCTTTTTGGTCTTTTAAGACTTGGGCGCTACGTCACGCTCATGCCTTACACCGTGATCTCCGGCTTTATGTCGGGCATCGGGGTGATCTTGATTATTTTGCAGATTGGTCCCTTTTTGGGGCAGTCAAGTCCTCAGGGCGGGGTGATTGGCACGATTACCAGCCTGCCGGATCTCATCGGCAATACGGTGACGCCGGAGTTGATTTTGGCAGTCTTTACGATTGCGGTTCTCTTCTTAGTCCCCAAGAAGCTGAAGCGCTTTTTGCCGCCTCAACTGTTGGTCTTGGTAGCAGGGACGGTCTTGTCGCTGTTTGTGTTTGGTGATGCTGATATTCGTCGCATTGGCCCAATCGAAGCGGGTCTGCCGGCGATGCAGATGCCGACTTTCAGCGCGGCTCAGTTTCAAATCATGCTGATTGATGCCTTAGTGCTAGGTGCTTTGGGCTGCATTGATGCGCTGTTGACAGCGATGGTGGCTGATAGCTTGACGCGCACTCAACATCAGTCTGACAAGGAGCTGATTGGTCAAGGATTAGGCAACTTAGTATCGGGTTTATTTGGTGGCCTGGCTGGGGCCGGTGCCACGATGGGCACTGTGGTGAACATTCAAACCGGTGGGCGGACAGCGCTCTCGGGTTTAGTGCGAGCAGTCTTGCTGATGGTGGTGGTGTTGGGGGCTTCGGGCTTGATCGCGCCGATTCCCCTGGCCGTGCTAGCCGGTATTGCGATGAAGGTTGGGGTCGATATCCTGGACTGGAGTTTCTTGAAGCGCGCCCACAGTGTTTCTTGGAAAGGCACGCTGATTATGTATGGCGTCCTCTTTTTAACTGTGTTTGTGGATTTGATTGTTGCTGTCGGTGTCGGCGTTTTCATTGCCAACATTTTGACGATCGATCGCTTAACCAAACTGCAGTCTGAAGGCATTAAGACGATTACTGATGCTGACGAAGATGAAGACCTGCAGATGACGCCCGAGGAGCAAATGCTGCTCGATCGCGCCGACGGTCGAGTGTTGCTGTTCCACCTGAGTGGGCCGATGATCTTTGGGGTGGCAAAGGCGATCGCGCGTGAAAACAATGCGATGAAAGACCACGACGTGTTAGTGCTTGATCTGCACGACGTACCGATTCTGGGGGTGACTGCCGCCCTTGCGCTAGAAAACTCCATTCAAGATGCGAGTGATAACAACCGACCGGTTTTTGTGGTCGGTGCGAGTGCTCAAGCACTGAAGCGTCTAGAAAAGCTGGGCATCCATCGGTTTGTGCCGCCAGAACGGTTGCTGGATACCCGAGTGGCGGCGCTGCAAGGGGCGCTAGAGCTATTGGATAGTCCTTCCGACTCTTCTGCTCCAGTAGTGACGTCTCCGGCGGTGTAGTTGCTGGCGACTCATCGTCTGCTCCAGTGGTAAAAGTCTGTTCCTGTCGCGATTCCTGATATTGGCTGTGCTCTGGTGATCGGCAAACTGGCCCACTCACTCTGGTGAGCCAGTTCAGACGGTCAACCAGAGCCTGCTCTAAGTCGGGCTAGCTGCTCGATAAAGCATAAAAATTTTGAATCAATTTTGATGGTCTGAGCGATCGCCCACCGGCGATCTACTCAGAACGCTTTTAGGAAATTAAATTGCAATGCTCTCTTTCAATTTTCTCGATTTGCCGACGGTCTTGACCTCGGTGATGGCTGAGGTACCGGCTGAAGAAGTTGCCCCCCTAGTGTTGGCGGGCGTTTTATTAAGTCTGATGGTGGTTTATCTGGCTAGCAAGCTGGGCGGCGAGCTATCTAAGCTCATGGGTCTGCCGCCGGTGTTGGGTGAGCTGATCAGCGGTGTGTTAGTGGGCGTTTCGGCGTTGCACTTGCTGGTGTTCCCTGAAGTGGGGGTAGAGGCCTCGAGTTCGGTGCTGATGGGGACGCTACAAACCCTGATGGGCACCCCGGCAGAAACGCTGAATCAAGTGTTTCAGACCCAGGGAGAAATTATTTCAGTATTGGCAGAACTGGGCGTAATTATTCTGCTATTTGAGATTGGCTTGGAGTCTGACCTCAAGGAATTACAAAAGGTGGGATACCAGGCGGCGATCGTCGCTGTCGTCGGTGTAGTTGCCCCCTTTGCTTTGGGGACGTTCGGCTTGATGGCACTTTTTCAGGTCGATGCCCTCCCGGCGATTTTTGCTGGGGCGGCCCTCACGGCGACCAGCATTGGGATTACCTCCAAGGTGTTGTCAGAGCTGGGTCAGCTGCGATCGCGGGAAGGTCAAATCATTGTTGGCGCAGCGGTGATGGATGACGTGTTAGGCATCATCGTGCTGGCAGTGGTGGCGAGTCTGGCAAAAACTGGGGACGTCTCGATTATCAATGTCGTTACCCTGATCGCTAGTGCCAGTGGCTTTTTGCTCGGGGCAATTTTGGTGGGGCGTGGGTTTAACAGCGTTTTTGGCACCATTGCTGACCGGTTGCAAACGCGCGGCAATCTGGTGATTCCAGCCTTGACCTTTGCGTTGGCGTTTGCATTTATTGCCCAAGTCGTTCATCTAGAGGCCATTTTGGGCGCGTTTGCGGCGGGTCTGGTGTTGGATGAAACCGATCAGCGCAAAGAATTGGATCAGCAAATCATCCCGATCGCCGATGTGCTGGTGCCGATCTTTTTTGTCACCGTCGGGGCCCGGGTTGACTTGAGCGTGCTGAACCCGCTATATCCCGAAAATCGCCCTGGCTTGGTGATTGCCGCCTTCTTAATTGTGGTGGCGATTATTGGCAAAACGATTACTGGCTGGGCCGTGTTTGGCAAGGAACCGGTCAATCGCCTAGCGGTGGGTGTGGGCATGATTCCGCGGGGTGAAGTTGGCCTCGTGTTTGCTGGCATCGGCGCGGCCAGTGGCACGCTGGATCGACCGCTGCAAGCGGCCATTATTGCAATGGTGATTTTGACGACGTTGGTGGCTCCGCTGCTGCTGCGTTGGGCCTTTAGAGATGAAGAGGTGGTCGAGTCAGTGGTTTAGTTAACGCTGAGTCAGGGGTGAAATGATGCATCGGTCAACTGTGTAGTCGTTGCTGTGACTTGATTCGACGTGCCTGAGCGCTCCTTGGGAACTGTGATAGAGACTCCCTCTCTGCATGGTTTCTAGGGAGCGCTTTGCCGTTTCTCTGCGCCTAGTCAAACGGCCAGCTTCAAAACTGTTAAAAATCGTTTACCAAACTTATTCAGTAATCTCCAGTCTCCATCTAACAGTGCGACACTGAGCACAAGTCTCTGTGTCTGAGGTTTTATGGTCGCCACTGCCCCTCCTGCCATGCCCAGTTTGATTGACGGTATGCCGCCGCTGGCTGGGTGGGAAAATCGGGTTCAAGCTGCTGTGCAGGGCGATCGCCCCATCTTTTTAGAGCGCACCAATTTACGACTGACCGATATTTCAGCGGGGTTTGCGATCGCCCTACACATGCACCAGCCGACGATTCCGGCGGGTCACGAGGGGCAGCTGATCAATAATCTGCAGCACATGTTTGACCATCCCTACGACGGGGATAATCACAATGCTGGGCCGTTTGCCTACTGCTATGCCCGCATGGGTGATTTCATTCCCGAACTGGTCGAGCAGGGGTGCAATCCTCGGGTCATGCTCGATTACTCGGGCACGTTACTTTGGGGCTTGCAGCAGATGCAGCGTCACGACGTTTTAGATAAGCTGCGGCGCATCACCTGTGAAGCCCAATATCAGCCCTATGTGGAATGGCTGGGCACGTTTTGGGGGCACGCGGTGGTGCCTTCGACTCCGATTCCTGATATTGAGCTTCATATTCGCGCCTGGCAGCATAATTTTGCGGCGCTGTTTGGCTGGGAAGCGCTGTCGCGAGTGCGTGGCTTTTCACCGCCAGAAATGCATCTGCCCAATCATCCTGATACGCTCTATACCTTTGTCAAAGCGCTGAAAGATTGTGGTTATCAGTGGCTACTAGTACAAGAACATACGATTGAGACGCTGGCCGGTCAAGGGATTCAGCAGCCTCACTTACCCCATCGACTGGTGGCCCAGAATTCCCATGGCGAAACGGTAGAGATGACCGTGCTGATCAAAACTCAGGGGTCAGATACCAAGCTAGTGGGTCAGATGCAGCCTTTTGCCGAAGCGAAAACCCTACAGCCCACAGCTCTCGGGAACGGACAGGTGCCGCCGTTGGTTACGCAGATTAGTGATGGCGAAAATGGCGGCGTCATGATGAATGAGTTTCCCAGTATGTTTAAGCGCTGCTGGCATGAAATGCGACAGCACGGCAGCGGTCGGGTAGGGACTGTCGGCTTTTTGGGCACGGAATATTTGGAACTGCTGGCGGCGGCGGGCGTCACGTCAGAGCAGTTGCCGACTTGTCAGGCGATTGGCCAGCAGCGCCTGTGGCAGCAGGTGGGCGATCGCATCACGCCAGACTCGGTGCAAACGGCGATCGCCGAGATTCAGCAGAGGGATGGCAACTTTCACATGGAAGGGTCGTCATGGACCAGCGATCGCAGTTGGGTCGAGGGCTATGGCAACGTGATGCAGCCCATGCAGCAGCTCAGCGCCCGCTTTCATCAGGCGGTGGCTGAGGAACGGTGGAGTGATCGGCGATCGGCGGACTATCATCGTGCCTTGCTACACACGCTCTTGCTAGAGACCAGTTGCTTTCGCTATTGGGGGCAAGGCGCTTGGACGGAATATGCCCAGACTCTCTATCGCCGTGGGTTAGCGGCCCTTGGTTAGGTGGTGTGAATGCTATGGGCGATCGCTGTGGCAGGTTTGCAAGCGACTCAAAACCGGTTCACTCATATAAGAATCACTCCTAAAAATGCTGTGGATCGCATCTCTAGGAGCGGTTCAAAACTAAGGTGTCGGCGTTAGCGCTAGCGGTGGATCTAGAGGGTTTGTCCAGCTTCGATCGCTTGGCCTGAGATTTCTTCTAAGGCGAACTGTAAGAACTGAGCAGCGACTTCGGCACTTTCATTGTGGACTGAGAACACCAGCACCATGCTCGACGTTTCACCGCCGCCGTAGCACAGAATACGGAAGACGCCATCATCGAAGTAGCCGGTGCGATCAATCTCTCCAGCTTGATTGGGCACATCGAGCTCGGTAATAAAATCGTCAGCCCGGCTGAGACATTCCGCTTGGCTGATGTCATCGAGCCATTGATCACCGCTGGCAATTTCGGGACGAGCTTCGGCGGGCAAGCTGAGGGTAGCCAAGCTGAGACCTAAAAAACTGGTTGCAAGAAAGCGTGGAAGCATCAGGTTCATTACATACAACTCAATAAAATTGACGGGAAGTGACGATAAAGGTTTCTTGATAACTGAGTGTCAAATGCTACAGAGTCAAGCCCAACTCACCATAGCCTACCCTGAGTGTCGGTGTATCGCCTTAAAGCTGGCAATGCGAGGCAGATAATCAGAGTGATTCGCTGGCTTTGCCTTTTACAACTTTGATATGCTCCAGTCAGGATAATTCATTTTTTTGAGTCGAGAGACCGTCTTAATTTGAGAAAAGATTGGCGGCACATCATGGGATGAATCACCGATTGTATTCCGATCATAGAGGCCTGCCACTGTCAAACCCTGGCAGAAATCGGCAAGCTTGGGGAGATTTCTCCCGCGCAGCTCCCTCACTGGTTGTCTGTGGAGTAACCGACGCTCGCAGGCGTGAGCCAAAAGAGCCAAAGTGACTGATGAACCCAGGTGGGATGAGACGATTTCTGTGAGGTAGAGGCCCCTCATCTGGAGAAAGTGGTATACGGAAGTAAAGGCAGTGGCGATTGTTGCACGGCAACGGTCATAAGCACTGCTATTAACCCTTAAGGTGAACCAGAATGTTTATTGCGTCCGGCTTTGAGCAGCGATCGACCGTCATCGATCTGGGCACGATCGCCTATGCTGCGCCTCAACCGGAGTTTTGGCCGGTGGCCGTTCATCCAGAACAAACTCTGGTGTTTTTGCATGGCTTTGGTGGCGGGTCGTCGTCCTATGAATGGTCAAAGGTGTATCCTGCCTTTGCGACCGATTATCGAGTGCTAGCGCCTGATTTGCCTGGTTGGGGTAACTCTGATCATCCTGAACGAGACTATCAGGGGGAAGATTATGAGAGCGCGATCGCTCAGTTCTTGCAAGCTTTGGTTCCTCAGGGTGGGGTTGTGATTGCTTCGGCGTTGACCGCTGCCATGATGGTGCGGGTGTCGATCCAACATCCTGACTTGGTGAAAGGACTCATTTTAGTGACACCAGCGGGGCTGTCTGATTTTGGCAAAGATTTTCAGCAGGGATTTTTGCCGCAAATTTTGCGCGTACCCTTTTTAGATCAGGTGCTGTATCAAACGGCGATCGCGACATCAGCGGGCATCCGGGCCTTTTTGACCGAGCGGCAGTTTGCGAATGCTGATCTGGTGAGTTCTGAAATGGTGTCGGCCTATTTAGAGTCAGCGACCCAGCCCAATGCTGAATTCGCTGCTCTATCATTTGTGCGCGGTGATTTGTGCTTTGACCTGGCTGAGTGGATGCCGCAGTTAACGGTGCCAACCGTTATGCTGTGGGGCGCAGCGGCCCAATTTACCGATGTCGAATTAGGCAAACGTCTGGCGGCTTTGAATCCTGATGCGGTGCAGCGGTTTGAAGTTGTGGACAACGTGGGGCTGACCCCGCAACTAGAACAGCCCAGTGTGACGATCGCACTCATTCAAAAGTTTTTGCCGATGTTGATGGTGAATGCTAACGATTCAGCAGACGGCGAGCTTTCCGTCTGCTGAATCGCGCTGCGCAGCTATTTTAGTGACTCAAAGAGCCCGGCGATCGCAATCAGGCTGGTGAGCGAGACGGCCAGCCGTGAGAAAAACGGGATGGCGACTCGAATCAGCGTTTCTGCCTGCTCGGCAGCACCAAAGGGAGCAAGAAATAGGCAAGCAGAGATGAATCCGGCCACCATGATGGCTAGCAGTTTGAAGCCTTCACAAGCGGCGCGAAATAGCAGGTTATGTCGATGGGGTTTTCGCATCGTTGAGATCTCCTACACGTCAATTGATTCGGTGTGAAGGTCGAAGAGCGGGTGAGCTCAGGAGGCGGGCCACCAGCAGGCTGGGCCACCCCAATCGCGATGAACAAAGCGGGCAGTACTCCCAGGAGTACTGCCCCGTTGCGCTCTCAAGACTTGGCCTCTGTGCCAGACCGAGTGGTGTGCAATGGTTGCCCTGATCGCTGCTGGGGTCACAAAGTTGTTTCAGACTGACAAAATGATCATGATTTTTCTCCTAAACGGTCAATGGGGACAGCCGCCATTAAGCAGGCAGGCGAGTGACACTCAAGGCGTTTCCCGCTCCTGCTAATAGTTAGTGTCATTACCCGGTTTATTTGTGACAGCCGAGTTGCCAAAATAGTTCTAGCGTTGACTGCTGAGGATGGTGTTAACAGCCGGTTTTGCCGTGACTAAACCGGCTGACTTAATGACCTGATCAATCGCAACAGCGGCGGCCATTGTTGACGCTAAGCCCAGCTATTTTGGAGGAATTACCGGAGTAATGACTGTAGAGCAAGAAAACCATCAGCCTCCTCAACGTGATGATCGAGATGAAAATTGAATTCGCTACCAACAAATTCGTTCGAGTCTTGAGTATCAGGTAACACTAGGTCGAAATGTGCCCGTTATCTGGTCGGGTAGCGATCGCCAGTATCACTGATAGCCAATGTGCTGAATGAACCGTGTTAATGACTCAATTTGTTACGAACATGACGGAACATCACACAAACAGCGCCACAGTCAGCAAGAAACCGCCGATGGCAAACACGATTTCGCCAAAGCTGGTTTGACTCAGTTCTGGCCCTTCTTGGCTGAGGTCACGTTCGAAGTTGCAGTTGAGGCACTGGTAAGTGCCTGTCTGGTGGCTAACGATGGCGTTTTTGCCACATTTGGGGCATTCGAGCGTTGAGGATAGATTGATGAGGGGGGTAGACATGGTAGTTACAAGAGATGACGACAACGAATCAGAAATCTCTGACTGTGGCTACATCCTCTCTTAAAATTTTTGATGAGTCGATGGGGAAAACTTCAGGAAAACTCTGTTCAGACTCAGGAATTATCGTTCTGAAGACACCTGAAAGAAGAAAAGTTTTGTAGAAAAATTCAATAAAAAGTGTGATTTTCGCAGCGATCGCACTTCATGCATCCAAAAAACCGCTGTTTCAATCACTGCGGCTGATTAAAGACTAATGCTCCAATACCATAGTCAATGACTCACCTTTCGTCAATGATGTTGATTGTCCGGCGGGTGATCGCGATGATTACCCCGGGGATGTTCAAGAGTCGTCGAACTTTAAAAGTAGGAGAACAACGGGTTGTGAGTGAATTAGCTTTCCTGTCCTTTTTTCAGCGCTAAAGAATTGCTGAATCATGGGTGAAATGCTTGCTGCTAGAGGGGTGAGGTCACCGCTTCTGTAGAAGGAAATTCTGATATTGCTGACGTTGAGTGTCAGGGTGAGGACGGTTAGGTTCAGTCGGTGTACTCTGTCTCAGCCTGAGCGTGAGCGAGGCCACTCTCGTCTTTGTCAGCAAAAATTGCTAGCTTAAACAGGAAGCTGGAACTGCATAGAGCGTTGTGATGAATGTGGCGCTTGGTTTCCAGTCGTTCGAGAAGCGTTGTTGTCAAGAGACTTGAATGTCTGATCATCCCCAACGATATTTGGTGACTGTCTGTCAGCACCGCTCCTGTGTGCGTAACGGTTCGGCAGCCGTTTTGGCCGCGTTTCAACAGCATCAGTCCGCCACGATGATGGTCAGCGCTAGTGAATGTCAAGGTCAGTGCGGTTCGGGGCCAACAGTACGGGTGATGCCAACCAATGTCTGGTATTGCCAGGTTAAACCGACGGATGTGCCGACGATTGTTGAGCAGCATCTCATCGCTGAGGGTGAGCCGGTGACCGCGTTGCTGAATCCTCGTATTCATCAAACCCAAGCCACCTATGCCAATTTGGCAGCTCAGTATCAGGCATTTTTGCAGGGAGAAGAGGGAGTGGGTGAGTAGCGGGTTGAGGAGTGGAGGATAGTGGATTCCGAGTACCTTGTGGCCAGGGTAGAGCCCTACAGAGCTCGAAGAGCCAGTGGGTGAGGATGCTTTGTGGAAATTGGGTTGAAGTGACGAGAAGATTGCCGGTCAACCCTTTTGAAGGGGCGCGCCAAGCTGTTCACGGGTAAATGAGTGACGTTGGCATAGTTGTTGACGTCTGGGTTTTAAAGGAATTTTCGTGGGATGAATGCTTTCCTTATCAGGTGCTGCTGGCGCAGCGGAGAGGCTTGAATCGTTATGAGTAAACGGGCGTGCTAGATGACAAGCGAGCCGATATAGTAGGAGGACTTTGATCCTAGATCATTCGAACTAGTGTCTGATTCTCTGTCTTGATGATCGCCCACGCCCCTGCATGACTTCTTCTGTGACGCCGTCCCATCCTGCTGATTTGAGTCATAACAAGCTACAGCCGGGCGATCGCGCCTTTCATGACTGGTATCGGTTTGTGCTTTCGTATCCGCCCCATTTGGTGCGTCACTACCTTGATCAGTTTGGTCTCGGGGCCGGGGCGACGCTGCTGGATCCGTTCTGCGGCACGGGCACCACCATTGTCGAAGCAAAGAAAAATGGACTGGCTTCGGTCGGGGTTGAAGCCATTCCGATGTCGCATTTTGCCTGTAGCACTAAAGTGCAGTGGCAGGTTGATCTTGATGAACTGCATCGAGCCAAAGATCAGGTGTTGGCTCAGGTGAGTCAACGCGAGACGGCGGCAGTTTTGACTTTCACGCCGGAGCAAACGGCGATTGTGCTGAAAAATTCCATCAGTGCGGTGCCGCTGCATAAATGTTTGGGGCTGCACGAAGCGATAGCGGCGGTAACGATGAGATCGGTGCGATCGGTGCTGCAGCTGGCCCTGGCCTATGTGGCGGTGCATGGGGCGAGCAATCTGAAATTTGGGCCAGAGGTGGGCATTCGGCGGCGCAAGCGTGACGACGCGCCCGTAATCGAGCAGTGGCAAGCCAAGGTGGAGCAAATGGCGGCGGATTTGGCGGCTTATCAAGACCTGGCCAGTGTGCCCGCTCGCTGTCATCACGGAGATGCGCGATCGCTGCGATTGCTGCTCGTGCCCAATTCCATCGACGCGATTATTACCTCGCCGCCCTATCCCAACGAGAAGGACTACACCCGCACCACGCGGCTGGAATCAGTGCTGCTGGGCTTTTTGAAAGATAAAGAGGACTTGCGCCGGTTCAAGCAGTCTCTGATTCGCTCAAATACGCGCAACGTCTACAAAGTTGACGACGATGATCGCGTGCTGACCTCACAAAGCCAAATCACGGCACTGGCTCAAGAAATTGAAGATCGGCGCTTGGCTCTCAATAAAACCTCTGGCTTTGAGCGACTTTATCATCGGGTGACCACGCTTTACTTTGGCGGCATGAAGCGCCATCTGCAGGAGCTGCAGCCAGCTTTAAAACCAGGTGCTCAGCTCGCTTACGTGGTAGGCGATCAGGCTTCATTCTTTCAAATCATGATTCGTACGGGCGAGCTGTTAGAAGAGATCGCGGCCGAGGTGGGCTATCGGGTCAAAGACCGTGACCTCTTTCGCACACGGTTATCAACGGCGACGGGGGCGCAATTGCGGGAAGAGGTAGTGGTGCTCGAATGGTCAGGCACTGCCCAATCGCCGCCGCATTTTATTTGTTAGTTGAGAGTCGGTTACCGCTGAGCGATTAAGACTTCATGCCAGCGGCCGCAAAATGGACCAAGCGCTCGATCGCGGCGGCAGTTTCTTCCGGTGAGTTGTCCTGCAGGATGGCATTGGGCTGGTCGGCAGCACACAGGACTCGAATCAACATGGCAATCACCAGATCAAATTTCCAGGTGAGCTCTGATGTCGATTGATCAGGCAATGCTTGCTGCAGAGCGGTTAGGAAGGTCTGAGAACTTTTGGCAAAGGCCCGAGCGCCGATCGGCTCAATCGTCGGCTCGGTGCGGCAGCGGCCCATGAGTCGGGCTTGAGTCAGCCCGCGATCGCCCTGGCCGTAATAGACGATTTCGAGTGCTGGGGCCAACATGGCGTGCAAAATGGCTTCAACAGTCGGTTGAGGATGCTTGGCCTGCACGGTTGCTAATTGCTGTAGTTCGGCTTGCACAATTGGCTGAGCCATACGTTCGATGGTGGCTACGATCAGTTTTTCTTTGGAGCCAAAGTGATAGTGAATCGCCGCCAAATTGACGTCGGCGGCGCGGATAATGCTGCGCAGTGAGGTTGCCCCAAACCCTTGCTCAGCAAACAGTTGCTCAGCCGCGTCAAGGATTTGAGTTTGGGTGTCACCGAAAGAGTCAGAAACCATCGGCAAAGGATCTCTAATCTGAATGGGGCGGACCATGATTGGTTACTTACTATACGAGACTCAGTGGACTATGAGTTAACCTTGCGTTACATTCAATCATACGTTTTAATTAATTTAATCATTCGTTTGATTGATTTTTTCGCGCTTGTCGTCCTTGTCATCTCTGCGATCGCCATGAATTCTGAACCGATTTCTTCTTCAGCTGCTTTGTCGGCTGATTTGACCGAGTCGCAGTCTAGTCAATCATCGAGTGGCTGGCCGCGGCCTTTAGAGCGACAGCCTGCCTGGGTGCGATACGGCTTGCTAGGAGCCACTGGACTTTTGGTATTCGTCGGGGCGGCGACTAGCTTTACCGTTCTCACCCGGTCATCTCCCGCAACCTTAACTGAGGAAAGTCGGGTCTTGCCGGTCGAAACGTTAACGCTAGAGCCCGTCTCTGCTTACCAGGTGCCGCGCGTCTACACGGGGGAAATTGCCGCCCTGCGCCGTAGTGAATTGGGCTTTGAGCGGGGCGGCGAGCTGGTGCAGGTGTTAGCTGAGGAGGGCGATCGCGTCAGCGCGGGGACGCCCATCGCCCGGTTAGACAGTCGCAATTTGGCGACCCAACGGCTGCAGGTGCAAGCGCAAAAAGCGCAGGCCGTCGCGCAACTGGCTGAACTGCAGAACGGTGCTCGGGCAGAAGATCTTGCTGTGGCGGCCGCCGAAGTTCGCGACTTGGAGCAGCAGCTGGGCTTGCAAGAGATTCAAGAGGAGCGGCGGGAATATCTCTATGAGCGCGGGGCGATCGCGCGGGAGCAGCTCGACGAATTTGCCTTTGGCGCAGATTCCCTACAGGCGCGACTCGATCAAGCCCGCAGTCGTTTGCAAGAGCTGCAAAACGGCACTCGATTTGAGCAGCTAGATGCTCAACAAGCGGTCGTGGCGCAGCTGGATGCTCAGATTCAAGATATCGATGTGAATCTGGCGAAAAGCACGATTACGGCTCCTTTTGACGGCATTGTGGCGGTGCGGCGTGTGGATGAAGGCACCGTTATCGGCTCGGGACAGGCCGTGATTGAGCTAGTGGAAGCCGCGTCGCCCGAGGTGCGCGTGGGGGTGCCTGCAGCGGTGGTCAATGATTTGCGGGTGGGCACCGGGCAAAGCGTCAGCGTGAACAACCGGGCCTATCCGGCTGAGGTGGTGGCGGTGTTGCCCGAGGTGGATGCGACGACCCGGACCCAAACTGTAGTTTTGCGATTGGAGCCGACGGCCATTAGCGCAATTGAGCCGGGACAAACGGCCCGACTCACGATTGACGAGACGATTCAATCAGCAGGCTACTGGTTGCCAACTGCCGCGTTGACGCAAGGGCTGCGGGGGCTGTGGACAGCCTACGTGCTGGTGCCGCCGGGCAGCGCGGGGACGACAGCAGACGATGATTCGTTTACAGCCGCCGCTGAGGAAGCCGATGCTGATGCGGCAGCGGACCAGGATGCTTGGGTGCTGGAGCCCCGCTCGGTCGAGATTATTCACGAAGAAAGTACCACCGCAGACGGCGAGTCAAGTACGCGGGTGTTTGTGCGCGGCACCCTAGAACCCGGCGATCAGGTCGTCACCAGCGGCGTGCATCGATTAGTGCCGGGGCAGCGAGTGAGCGTGATCGCGGCTGAGTGATGGCTGCCTAAACCGGGCTGCAGCGATCGCCCCCAAGATTTTCCCAATCGGAGAACATTGTCACCGATTCTCTGAGCATTTCCAGTGATTGAGCGGGCCTCACCCGTTCGCTGTCCCTTGTCTTGAAGTAAACCCGCATAGCGCAGGCTTTCCGCGATGGCACGTCCCTTTTTTCGCAACGTCCGACTCTTGATTCTCAGCATCATTATTTTATTGCTTTGGGGTGTCTCGGCCTTTCAGGCTCTGCCTCGTCAGGAAGATCCGACCCAAGTAGCGCGAGTGGCGGTGGTGACTACCCGCTTTCCGGGGGCTAGCGCCGAGCGAGTCGAGGCGTTGGTGACCGAAGTGTTGGAATCAGAGATTTCTGAGATTGAGGAAGTTAAAACGCTGACCTCAACCTCTCGTGTCGGTTTTTCTAGCGTGGCGGTGGAGCTGCAGGATGCGGTTGTGGATGCGGAACCGGTGTGGTCTCGGGTGCGCAACCAGATGGAAGACGCCAATCTGCTGTTTCCGCCAGGGGCCTTGGCATCCGAGCTGGAAGAAACCGAGACGCGGGCCTATTCCATGATTGCCGCCCTCGTGTGGGAGCAAGCCAGCGAGCCCAACTACGCGATCCTGCGGCGCTTTGGCGAAGAGCTGCAGATTCAGATGCGCAGCGTTCCTGGGACGGAAGCGGTGGATGAGTTTGGCCTCCCTGACGAAGAAATCAAGGTGGCGATCAGGGCGCCAGACCTCGCGGCGGTAGGGCTCGATGCGCAACAGCTGGCGCAGCAGGTGAGTGGTAGTGATGCCAAGGTCACTGCTGGGCAACTGCGGAATGCCAATGAGACTCTGGCGATCGAGGTGGACAGCGAGCTGAATTCTTTAGACCAAATTCGGCAAATTCCCATTCGCTCTGGGGCCGGTCAGTTTGCCCGACTGGGAGACGTGGCTGAGGTGACTCGCGGCATTCGAGAGCCAGTGACCGATCTGGCAATTGTGAATGGCAAACCGGCGATCGCCCTGGGGATTCTGATGTCTTCAGGAGAGCGCGTGGACCGCTGGGCCAAAGGTGCCTGGCGGCAGGTTGAGGACTTTCGCCGCCAGCTGCCCGGCGGTATTGCGCTGGACGTGATCTTTGACCAGAGTGAATATGTCAGCGCCCGCCTTAGCAAGTTGATTTCGAATTTGCTGTTTGCGGCGCTGCTGGTGGTGATCGTGACGTTTTTTGGCATGGGTTGGCGCTCGTCGCTGGTGGTGGGCACGGCCTTGCCGCTGACGGTGTGCGCCGTGATGGGGCTGATGACCCTGATCGGCATCCCCATTCACCAGATGTCGGTGACGGGGCTGATTATTGCCCTGGGTCTACTGATTGATAACGCGGTCGTCGCGGTTGATGAAATTCAGGCGGAGCTGAAGCATGGCGTGCCGCCCGAGCAGGCGGTGGTCGATACGGTGAAGTATTTGCAAGCGCCGCTGTTTGCCTCAACGCTGACGACGGTGCTGACGTTTCTGCCGATTGCTCTGTTGCCGGGGGGCGCGGGGGAATTTGTTGGATCCATTGCGCTGACGGTGATTTTGTCGTTGGCTTCTTCGCTGCTGCTGTCGTTGACCGTGATTGCGGCGCTAACGGGGCGCTTTCTCGGTCGCAGTGAGGCCGATATCCAGACGGTTAGGCAGCGGCGGCCGCAAAACGTTTTTGAGTATGGCTTTCGCGTGCTGATGAAGGACGGCGCCTGGTGGAATGACGGCGTGTCTTCCCGGCGATTGGGCGGCGTCTATCGCTGGACGCTACAGCGGATTACGGCTAAGCCAGTTTTTGGCGTAGTGCTGACGATGGTGCTGCCGGTGGTGGGTTTCATCCAGGTGAGCAGTTTAGAAAACCAGTTTTTCCCTTCTCTGAAGCGCGATCAGTTTCAGATTGAGGTGGAGTTTACGAATCAAACAGCGATCGCCCATTCAGAAACAGCGGTAATGCAGGCGCGAGATCGGCTGCTAGCGCACGAGCAGGTGGCGCAGGTGCACTGGTTTGTGGGGGAAAGCGCTCCTAAGTTTTACTACAACATTCCCAGCAGTCGCGAAAATTCGCCCTACTACGCCCAGGCGATGGTGCAGCTCACCTCAGGAGACGACATCAATACGCTGATTCAAACCCTACAAACGGAAATGGACTCTACATTGCCCGAGGCGCGAGTGCTGGTGCGTCAGTTAGAGCAGGGGCCGCCGTTTGAGGCCCCTGTGGAGCTGAGGATCTATGGACCGAACATTGAGGTGCTGCGCGAGTTAGGGGCCGAAATTCGCGAAATTTTAACCACCATTCCCGATGTCACCCACGTCCGCGATGACCTGACGGCGACGGTGCCGAAGCTGGCGCTGCAAGTGGATGAAGAGCAGGCGCAACTGGCCGGGCTTTCGAATACTGAGGTGGCGCAACAGCTAGAGGCCAGTCTAGAAGGGGCGATCGGCGGTTCAATTTTAGAATCCACGGAAAATCTGCCGGTGCGGGTCCAAATTTCTAACGACAATCGCGGTGATTTATCGCAGGTGGCGTCCCTCAACCTGCAGCCGGGCCAAGCCGGTCAGCCTCAGGCCGATGAGTTTCGATCGCTCTCCGCAATCGGGGAATTTGAGCTAGTGCCTCAGCTGTCGCAGATTACTCGCCGCAATGAGCAACGGGTGAATACGGTGCAGGCTTTTATCACGGCTGGAGTGCTGCCTTCTCAAGTGCTGGGGGACTTTCAAGCCGCGATGGCAGAGCAGGGATTTGAGCTGCCACCGGGTTATTCCACGGAAATCGGCGGCGAGCAGGCCGAAAGTGGTGATGCCACTGGGGATTTGCTGGCCTACGTGGGGCTGCTGTTTCTCGTCATGGGAACGGCGCTGGTGCTGTCGCTGCGCAGCTTTCGCTCAGCGGGCATTGTCGCGGCGGTGGGTATTGGCTCCGTGGGGATGGCGCTATTTTCGCTCTGGTTCTTTGGTTCAGTACTGGGCTTTATGGCCATTGTTGGCACCATGGGCCTCATCGGTATTGCCATCAACGGCAGCATTATCGTGCTGTCCGCCATTAATGAAAATCCGTTGGCGCGACAGGGCAATCGCAAGGCGGTTCAAGATGTGGTGATTAGAGCCACGCGTCACGTGTTGACCACTACCGTCACTACCATCGTGGGCTTTGTGCCCCTGCTTATGGGGGGCGATCCGTTTTGGCAGCCGTTGGCGATCGCGATCGCAGGCGGCATTGGCGGTTCTCCTTTCTTGGCACTCTATTTCACCCCGGCGGCCTATCTAATGCTGCGTCGCCGCGCCCCTAGGGGCAATGACTCGGATAGCGCTCCGGTGTCGGTCGAGCCGGAAACGTTGCCATCTGCCCCAAGCGTGGGGAGTGTGTGAGCGTGACCGGCTGAATGTTGACGCACTTTGCGATCTCTCCGCAGGCTGGAGCCCACGGTAGAGAAATGTGATTGAACCCTTTAGAGATGGAATTTGAGAAGACACCATGAGCGATTACCCCTTCACCCAAAAATCTTTTGAGCTGCTGCAAGGCTTGGCGGACAACAACGACAAAGCCTGGTATACCGAGCACAAGCAAGACTTTGAGAACTCTCTGCGCCACCCGTTTGCTCGCGTCCTGGAATTGGCTTCAGAGCAGCTGGCAGACACTGCAATGCCGCTGGCTGGGGGCGCGAAAACGATGTTTCGCCAGCATCGCGATATCCGATTTTCCCAAGATAAATCCCCCTACAGCACTCACGTGAGCGGTTTGCTCACGCCCTCGGGCACAAAGTCCGAAAAAGAGGGGGTCTTTTATCTTCATCTCGACACTACGGGTGGCATGATGGCCTGTGGATTTTACAAACTCAAGGCGGCTGAACTTGGCCCTATCCGCGATCGCATCCTTGAGGCACCCCAGCAATTTGCTCAGGTTCTTGCGGCTCTTGATGCAGCTGGATTATTGCTCAGTGAGGATGAAAAGCTGAAATCGATGCCTCAGGGCTATAAAGAGCATGCCGAGCATGAATATGCCGATTACCTAAAACTGAAAAGCTTTGTGACCAAAACGGCCTTGCCAAAAAGTGTCTGGCTCAGCGACGATTTGGTGATAGGCATCGTGAGTTACGTCAACAGCTGTCAGCTCTTGCTAGAGTTTTGCAAAGATGCAGAATAGCTGAAGTTTTCCTTTAAATGGATAGTTGTCTGCCACACTGAAATCGGCTTGACTGACAAGTGCATCCGCATTCTGCCAACCCGTGCATTAGCGCTATACCGATGGTGTCATCATGCGTTTTCCCCTCTGGTCATATCTCAATCAGCCCCTTTGGGATCGCGATCGCCCAGCGGTCTTAAACCCCTGGCAGTATTGGCAGCATTGTTGTCATCGTCATGCCCAGCGCTGTTTGAATAATGCCTTTTTAGAGCAGTGTTGGCAAACTTGCTACCAAGAGTTTGTCAATAACCATCCCAACCTGTGCGTGCGATCGCCGTTAGAAGAAGATCCGCGCTGGTTGATTGAGCGCTGCTGGCAGATCAAAAGACGTAATTGTTTAGGCAGTCATCCAGAAAATCTCACCCGTGAGTCAGAGCGTTAGGGCCCTGCCTCATGATCGGAGTTTGGCACGGCTAAACTCCGATCATGAGGCAGGGCTAATTTTTCAACCAATCCCAACTTTTGCTAATGCCTCATTACTCGTTAGCCGCTTGTTGCAGCCAGAGGGCGATCGCATCAGCGAGCCCGGCAGCCAGCTCTGCCTGAGCGTCGGGATCGACGATCCACTCAAATTCATCGGGGTTGATCATGAAGCCCAGCTCTAGCAGCACTGAAGGGGCGACGGTGGGGCGGGTGAGGGCGAGATTGTTCCAATACACGCCGTAGGATGGGCGATCAAGCTCGCGGACGAGATAGTCGTGCAGAAACTCCGAGAGGTCGTGGGCCTGGGCGTTGTACCAAAACATGCCGACGCCAGCGGTGTTGAGGGCATCACCGGCATCGGGTAGCGCATTGTAGTGAACGCTAAGGGCCAGAGTCGGCTCCACCTGGTTGATGATGTCAACGCGATCACGGGGGAATAGATCATCATCACCCTCGCGCGTCATGACAACGGTGGCCCCGCGCGCTTCTAGCTCGTCGCGCAGCAGCTTTGAGACCACCAGATTCACATCCTTTTCGGGATAGCCGGTGGGGCCGCGGGCGCCAAGGTCGTTCTCGCTGCCGTGACCAGGATCGAGCAAAATGACGCTGCCTGCTAGAGAATTATCCGCTAGTGCCGGCGCATGTTTGAGCGAGAGCACCAGCGTGGTGCCTTCGTAGCGGGTTTTGTATCCCCACTGCTGCCCCCGAAACTGAAAGCGATATTGGGCGCGATCGGGCAAGACCGGCTGCCAGTCCAGGCGTTCTACCACCGGGTCGGCATCGAAGTAGATCGTGTCGGTTTGCGGGGTAGTGTTGTGCAGCGTCAGCGTCAGCGTGTCGGCGGTTTGGTCAATGCTTATAGGGACGGGCGCCTGCAGCGGAAAGCGCACCTCCGTCCAGCCTGGAATTTGCTCGGAGGTGACGCTGCGGATGATGGATTTGGCGGGTGCGGCAGTGGTGTCAACGCGGGTTTCGGTGGTGCGAATCCAGCCGCCGTAGTCGAGGCGGAGCCAGTCGCCCTCGGTGCCGGTGACGGTGGCGCGGGTGCCTTGAGGCAACGGCGTAATGCGAGAGTAGCTGGTGCTGGGGCCAGTGCGGGCGACCCCCGACTCGGCAGTCACAGTGGCGACGCTAAAGGGCATCAGGGGCTGACGAGAGAGGGTGACGGGCAGGGTTTGGGTGATCACGTCGCCATTAATAGCCAATGTGTAGGTCGGAGGGCCGCCAGGGCCAGTGGCGGGCATCACCGTGCAGCCTTCGTAGGCGGTTGTCGTGAGGGCAATGGGCTGATTGTCAGCGGTGAGCACGGCTGAGTTGGGGGGCAGGGTTACCGCCTCACCAACAGGGGCGAGATCAATCGTGTCGCCGCCCCAGGTGACGGCAATGTCAGCGTCTGGTAGAGCGATCGCGCTAAAGCACACCAGTTCCCCGGCCGGTCGCGTCATGGCCACCTGGGGGGTCAAAGATTCCACCACGTAGCCCAGTTCTGGCGATATGACCGGTACACCCGGCACGCGGGTTACGTTGACGGTGATGCTGTCGTCTCCTTGAGTCAGCGTCAAGGTGTTTTCACCCAGGGCCAGAGGCAGTGTCGGCGCAAAGTGCCCGGCTGGGCTGCGGTAGGCAATCGGTGCACCATTGACCAAGACGGGCTGATTGGGGTCACCGGTGCCGATTAAAAAGATGCGATCGCTGCTGGTCTGATGCTCAATTGGGGGATAGGCCAGAAACAGCGGGCTGTCCGCGATCGCGGCGGGCGTGATCATGAGGCTACTGAG
The DNA here is from genome assembly GCA_038523235.1 of Cyanobacteria bacterium J06626_4. GTDB lineage: Bacteria > Cyanobacteriota > Cyanobacteriia > Phormidesmidales > Phormidesmidaceae > Halomicronema. The sequence continues at coordinate 31,613 of JBCBJQ010000015.1, read as the reverse complement.
GGTACCGATACCTAGGCCAAAAAGTTGGGGTTTGTTCATTGCGGGCTCGATGCAGCGGCTGTTAGTTAGTCTACGGTTTCCCACGACGGCTAGGGCGACCCTGGCGTCGTCACATTGAAATGAAGCGGATTAATTTTCTGACGATGAGAGTGGCTCTTCTGGCGATCACGAATCAGTAAAAGTATGGGTATTTTTTATATCAAAGGACAAATCCTAATATTGGCTTGTGTCAATAGCTGATTTTTGTAATTGATGTTTAGTACTGGGAATTGTACAAAAACGCAAGTACCAGTATTTTCATACTCTGAAAAGAAAAATCCGCTATTGAATTTTTTCAATGTCTGGTCTTTTGATTGATGCTTAACCTTTGCGATTGGGCATCAATAGAGGTGGAAGCTGCTGTTAACAGGGAAACGTGTCCGACATTGTTTTTCGTCAATGGCCACTATTGAGTTTTGGGATATTTCTATGAAAAGTGTTGCTATTTCTTAGAAATCACACCTCTTTTTTGGGTAATTACGCAACAATAAAAATACTTGATTTTGTACATTTTTCCCAATATTTGAGATTTTCTGGTGAAATTTTGGAACGGGTTGGGATAAATGATGGTTGGTGAACCTTAGAGAAAACATCGCGTTTACTTATGAAACTGTCTGCGTTTCTCTGTATTTGAGTCAGATGGCTCAAGCAGTGCTCTCAGATCACAATGCCCTGACCCAGGCGTTGGGATCCACAGACAAGCATGAACTCAGTCCATGTTTTGCCTGTAACTTGCGACTGAGAATTCTAAGGTGCGAACTTAGGTCGTTAATAAAGATTTAGCTATTTGGAGATTGATTTTTGTCTGTAACTTGCGATTGGAAATTCTAAAGTGTGAATTTTGGCCTTTAATGTGCATCTGGTTTTAAGGCTTAATCGTTGGGTCGATCTTTGCCGCGAATGTCTCTAAGGCATCTCTTGATCAGCGTATGAATTATGTATGTGTGATTTACCCGTTATGGCTGCTGCTAGCGGGTGGGGGAGGAGAAGGGTTAGCGCTGCCTGACGCTATCAGTCAGTGGCTAGCCATGGTTGAGGGGGATGAGCGCTCGCTGGTAATGCTCGGGCTAGCCATGGGGCCGACTGGCAGCTGTTTGTTGTTGAGTCGAGGCTGGCTGCCACTGGTGTTGCTCGATTTAGGGGGAATGGCGATCGCCTTGCTGAGTTACGGTCTGCCTATACTGACCAGGCGTCCTGCTGAGCCTGCTGAGCTGGCTGCAACTGCTGAGAGGGCCAACGATGCCTGGCTGCAGCGAGCGATGTCGGTAGCCGAAACCATCTACTGGCAAGAAGATCTGATGACGGGCAAGATGCGGTGCTTTGGCAAATATACGGCGACGGGCTGGCAGCCAGGGTCTTGGCAAACCTCAATGGCCCACGTTTTTGAGCGACATGTCGCCGCTGATGATATTGCGCGGGCGCGGGCGATGCGGCAAACTGCCCTCGAAACGCTGAGGGAAATGAGGCTTGAGCATCGTATCCGGTTGCCGGATCAAACTAACTTGTGGATGTTGACCGTGGGCCAGGTGATGGTGGATGCGGCGGGCGAGCGTCGCTATCTGGTGGGCTCATCCACTAATATCACTGCCCGCAAACGCGCGGAGCAGTCGTTGGTTATCAGTGAAACGCAGTTACGCCTCTCGCTCGATCTCGCCCAATTTGCCACTTGGGATTGGCACATTGATAGCGATCGCGTGCGGTGGAATGAGCACCACTTTCGACTGTTAGGCTATGAGCCGGGCGAAATTGACCCCACTCCGGAGCTGTGGCATCAGGCCGTGCACCCCGATGACGTCGTCCGGGTCGATCAGGCGATGATGAGAGCGCTGTGCAATCGGTCGGAATATGAAGCAGAATATCGTCTGATACGCCTGGATGGCAGCCTGCGCTGGGTGCTCGATCGCGGGCATTGTCAACAGGATGAACAGGGTACCCCCGTGCGGATGCTGGGCATTATGCTCGACATTACTGAGCGCAAACAGATGGAAGTCTCGCTGCGCCAGAGTGAAGCGGTGAAAGAGCGATTGCTGAAGGCGATTCCTGACCTTTTAGTTTGGATGAAAGCCGATGGTACCTGCCTTGGTGCGGTGCAGGGTCGAGATACCCAGGATTTATTTAATGGTTGCTCTGTTGGCCGCGACCAATATGACATGCTGCCGGCCCCCCTGAGTCAGTTGCGGCGGCAGGCGGTGGCGAGAGCGATCAACACGGGCGAACCGCAGGTCTATGAACAGCAAATTGATATTGACGGCGGTTTAGAGTTTGAAGAGGTGCGGGTGGTGCAAATTGGTGAAGATGAGGTCTTGACCATGATGCGCAATATTAGCGATCGCAAACGGGCGGAAATTGCCCTGACTGAGAGCGAACGCCGCTATCGTCTGGTGACGGAAAACATGACTGATTTGGTCTGTTTGCATCATCCTGATGGCCGGTATTTATATCTCACCCCTTCCTGTGAAACGTTGCTGGGCTATACGCCGCAAGAGCTGCTCGATCGCTCACCCTACGACTTCTTCCATGTCGATGATCTGAAAATCGTTAACCAGGCGCATGAAGCGGTGCTGTTAGATGAAGCCGTTTCAGTGGTGTATCGCATGCACCACAAATTAGGTCACTACATTTGGCTAGAGACTTTGAGTACGCCGGTGTTAGATGACGTGGGGTGCTTAATACATATTCAAACGACCTCACGGGAGGTGACCGATCGCGTAGCGATTGAGAAACGCTTGCGCCATATTGCCCTGCACGACACGTTAACCCAGCTGCCTAATCGGCTGTTGCTGATCGATCGCTTAGAGCTAGCCATCGCGCGCGCTCAAGGCAGTGCGGCGTTTCAGTTTGCGCTGCTGTTTATCGATTTTGATCGGTTTAAGGTGATTAACGACAGCCTGGGTCACGCCGTGGGCGATGAGCTGTTGGTGGCGATCGCCCAGGCGCTACCCACCTTGGTGCGTGCCAGTGACTTGGTGGCCCGTTTGGGCGGTGATGAATTTGTCATCTTGTTAGACCACGTCACGGGCATCGACGAAGCCATTGCCCTAGCAGAAAGGGTTTTAACCCACCTGCAATCGCCCTTAGAGATTCAAGGACAGCAGATCTTTATGAGCGCCAGTATTGGCATTGTGCTGGGGGGGGATGACTATCAGCAGCCTGAGACGGTGATTCGCAATGCTGACATTGCGATGTATCGGGCCAAAGCGACTGGTCGTGACGGCTATGCCATTTTTGACCCGGCGATGCATGCTCAGGTGCGCGATCGTCTCCAGCTCGAAAATGATCTGCGCCGAGCTTTGAAGAAACAAGAGTTTGTCTTGTTTTATCAACCGGTGGTGGCGTTAGAAACTCTGAAAATTGTGGGCTTTGAAGCTCTGCTCCGATGGCGGCATCCGACTCGCGGGTTGCTGATGCCTGACCGCTTCATTCATGTGGCCGAAGAGTCTAATCTCATGCCACCTTTAGGCGAATGGATGTTATTGACTGCCTGCCAACAGGTGAGTGAGTGGCAGGCTCAGATTGCTCCGGCTGCGGGTCTGTGCCTATCGGTTAATCTCTCAGTGAAGCAACTGCACCCCTCGATGTTGTTGCCTCAGCTGAAGCAGGTGTTAGCGGTGACTCAGATCAAGCCCCAAACTTTGGCGCTAGAGCTCACCGAAAGTCTGCTGGTGGAAAACATTGAAACGACGAGCGACATGCTGCATCAGCTGCAGGCGATAGGGGTGACCATTAGTATTGATGACTTTGGCACCGGCTATTCTTCGCTGAGCTATCTGCATCAGCTGCCGGTCAACGCGCTTAAGATCGATCGCTCCTTTGTTAGTCCGTCACAGCCCAATTTGAGAAACCAAACGATCGCGGAGTCGATTGTCGGCCTCAGCAACTTGCTGGGTTTCAACGCGATCGCCGAGGGCATCGAAACGCCGCAACAGCTGACTTGGCTGCGATCGCTGCAGTGTGAATATGGTCAGGGATTTCTCTTTGCCCCGGCAGTTCCCGCTGCCCAAGCAGAGCAACTGCTGCGCGCTAACCGCCCCTTTGAGGTGTGAGGCGGTGAACTGGTGGCTGGGTGGGCGATGTCTGACCCAACGTAACTTGACCTCACGCCGGGCTTGATTGCCGCATTGGGGGCATGAGCCGCCTCAAAAGAGACGGCGGAAGCTCAGCGCCTATGGCAGAATTAATGGGTTAAATTGCAGCGGGTAGTGGCGATCGCCCCGTGCCGCCTGATGAGAGTTAGGCGGCGATCGCAGTCAGGCTTTGGAACTGAGGGAATATGGCTAAATTCGTCTTTGTCACCGGTGGCGTCGTTTCGAGTATTGGGAAGGGGATTGCCGCCGCCAGTTTGGGGCGGTTGCTCAAGTCGCGCAATTACTCGGTCTCGATTCTTAAGTTGGACCCCTACATCAACGTTGATCCGGGTACCATGAGTCCGTTTCAACACGGCGAAGTGTTTGTCACCGAAGACGGGGCTGAAACGGATTTAGATTTGGGCCACTACGAGCGGTTTACGGACACGGCCATGTCACGGCTCAACAGTGTCACTACCGGTTCCATTTACCAGGCCGTGATTAATAAAGAGCGCCGAGGCGATTATGAGGGCGGCACCGTGCAGGTGATTCCTCACGTGACGAATGAAATTAAAGAGCGCATTCACCGTGTGGCCCGTGATACCAACCCCGATGTGGTGATTACGGAAATTGGGGGCACCGTGGGCGATATCGAGTCTTTGCCCTTTTTAGAGGCTATTCGTCAGTTCCGCAAAGACGTGGGTCGGCGCGACGTCATTTATATGCACGTGACGCTGGTGCCTTACATTGCCTCGGCGGGGGAAGTCAAAACGAAACCCACGCAACACTCGGTCAAAGAATTGCGCTCCATTGGCATTCAGCCGGATATTTTGGTGTGCCGCTCTGAAAAGCCCCTGCCTCTCTATATCAAAGAAAAGATTTCGGAATTTTGTGACGTTCCGGCCAACTGTGTGATCACCACCCATGATGTCAGCAGCATCTATGAAGTGCCGCTAATCGTTGAGCGTGAGGGCTTGGCCAATCAGGTACTGGATATTTTTGATCTGGAACAGCGTCAGCCCGATCTCACCCACTGGACGGAAATTGTAGAGGGGATGCAAAACACCCATCGCAATGTCGAAATTGCCATTGTCGGTAAGTATGTCAGCCTCAACGATGCCTATAAATCAGTGGTGGAGGCGCTGCAGCACGCGGCGATCGCGACCCAGGCGACGCTCAAAATTCGCTGGGTCAACTCTGAAGACCTCGAAGATGCTCCGGTAGAAACCTATCTGCAGGGTATTGACGGCATCGTCGTACCTGGCGGCTTTGGCACCCGCGGGGTCGATGGCAAGGTTCGAGCGATTCAATATGTGCGACAAAACAACATTCCCTTTTTGGGGCTGTGCCTCGGTATGCAGTGCGCCGTGGTGGAGTGGGCGCGCAACATTGTGCACCTGGAAGGGCCCAACAGCTCTGAAATTGATCCCGAGACGCCCAATCCTGTGATTAGCCTGCTGCCCGAACAGCAGGATGTTGTCGATCTGGGCGGCACCATGCGGTTAGGCCTATACCCCTGTCGCATTAAGCCCGAGACCCTCGCCAGCCAGCTCTATCAGGATGAAGTCATTTACGAGCGTCACCGCCATCGCTACGAGTTCAATAATGCCTTTCGCAATCTGTTTATTGACTCGGAATACGTGATTAGCGGTACGTCGCCAGATGGTCGCTTGGTTGAAATGATTGAGTACCCGCACCATCCGTTCTTTATTGCCTGTCAGTTTCACCCTGAGTTTCGGTCTCGCCCCAATACTCCCCACCCATTATTTTTGGGGCTGATGGCAGCTGCCTGTGGCGAGTCCGCGCCTGCATCTGCTGAGGCCTTACCCGTCATGGCGATGGATAGCGTCAATTAGAACGCTATGTTCAAATCACAGGCTGGAATGAAATCGCTTGCTTAAAGTTGAAGCCTGGCCAGCCCCGGTGTTCAATGCGCTTTGCACAGGATGTTCTGTTGCTCTGTTTAGATCCCAAGTTGCTAACGGTTGAAATATGCGTCCTGCTCTCTCACTGGACATGATGGAGGCGGCGCGATCGCAGATTACCCCCTACGTGCGCCGTACCCCTGTGGTTCCCGCGATCGCTCTGCAGCAGCCTATTGTCGGCTGTGATGACCTGTGGCTAAAGCTCGATTGCCTGCAGGTGACCGGCTCCTTTAAGGTGCGGGGTGCCGTCAACAAACTTCTATCGATACCGCCAGATTCGTTACGGTCAGGGGTGATTACAGCCTCTGGGGGCAATCATGGCCTCGCCGTTGCCTATGCCGCGTGGATGGCTAAAGTCCCGGCCACCATTTATCTGCCCCACAACACCCCACCTGTCAAAGCGGAAAAATTGCATCAGTGGGGGGCCACCGTCATTCGCGAAGGCGCTGCGTGGGACGAGGCTAATTGGGCGGCCCTGATTCATGCTGATCAAGCCCAAATGCCCTATTTGCATCCGTTTGCCGATCCGTGGGTGATGGCAGGCCAAGGGACGATCTTGCTAGAAGTTTTAGAAGATTTGCCCGTCGTGGATACGCTGCTGGTGGCGATCGGGGGCGGTGGTTTGATTAGTGACATCAGCTTCGCGGCTAAAGCGCTTCGACCCGATCTCAAAATCATTGGGGTAGAGGCGACCGGTGCCCCAACGTTGCAGGCGAGTTTGGCGGCAGGCAAAGTTGTGGAACTGCCTACCGTCAACACAAAAGCTAACACGCTGGCACCGCGTCAAACGGCATCGGTCAACTTCGACATCATTCGCCGCTGCGTTGATGACATCGTGCTGGTGACTGACGAGCAAATGCTGGCTGCAGCTCGCTGGCTCTGGTTTGAGATGGGGATCGCCGCTGAGCTGAGCGGGGCGGCAACGATCGCGGCGCTGCAGTCAGGTGCTTATCAGCCACCACCCGATGCCCAAGTCTGTGCGCTGATTTGCGGGGCCGGCACTGACGGCATCGCGTAGATGTTGCAAGGGGGGCGTCGTCACAGCAAATGCAGGACTACCGTGACCATAACTTGGTAAGCCGGGCAGGGCACCCGAAGCTGCTCAGGGGTATACCGATGCTCCGAAACCAGACGACAAATCAGGCTCCCCTGTCCTTCGGCTCCCCGGCTTTGCCAAGATGGCATCGGGAGTCCGAGCCTTGAGAATGGGAATGACGCCCGGTCTCTCCTATAGACTCTTCACCCCCAACTCTCTACTCCCCATTGCCGCCTGCAGCGTACCTCTAAACTAGGATAAGGAATACGTACTTTGGAGTCTGCTATGGCTGAGGCTGACCAGACGCCGATTCGGCAAAGCCAACTGCATAATCGGTTAGTAATTGACATCGAAACGACTGAAGAACTGGGGTATCTGGCTCAATTTTTAGTAGACGTCAAAAATCATCAGCTCGAAGGCTTCTTGTGCAAAAAAGGTCTGCTGGGGTTAGAGACCACGCCAGTGATGTGGGTGCAGGTTGAATCCATCGGTCAAGACAGCATCTTGGTCCGTCGCAGTACCCAGGTCATTTCAGAACGGCTTGATGAAGCTGTGACGCTAGAAAAGCAAGAGGTTTGGGCTGATTCTGGCGATCGCGTCGGTCAACTCACCGATTATTGCCTCGATTTGCCGACTGGTGCTATCCAGCAATACCTCTTTACTGCGCCGGGCTGGCAAGGCTTGACCGACGGCCTCTATACGTTTCAGCCTGAGGCCGTGGTGAGCATGGGCAAAAAGCGGATGATGGTGCATCAAACGGCGCTGTCTGAGGCTCCGCAGTTTGTACCTGGTGTACAAGATCGCTTGGTGGATGCCCTGCAGCAAGATGCGGCGCAGACTCGTCAAGACGTGCGGGAAGTGGTGGATAGCACCCGTGAAGTGGCTGACCAGGTGCAGGCGCAAGCGAAAAAGATGACGGAGCAGGCGCGATCGCAGTTTGGTCAGGTGTTTGGTCAGGTTAAGCAGCGTAGCCGCAAGTTGCGATCGCAGGTAAATGATCGCTTTGCCGATGCTGCCTCCAATTTGCAGTCCCCAGCCGAGCGCCGGAAACAGGTGCCCGGAAACACCATTGATGTGGACTCAGAAGAAATCTGGCCCGACGAAGAGGAACCCAGTTAGCACGTATCTGAATTAGACTTGCCCACAATGGCGAGACCGCATCAGGGCGTTAAAGAACTGCCGCAGTGCTGCTCGCGCAAGCGCATCGCTCGTTGATAATCGTTTAACGCTCCTTCGGCATCATTCATGGTGGTGCGAGCTTGGGCACGGCTAATGTAGGCTTCGGTGAGATTGGGATTGAGTTCTAGGGCTTGGGTAAAGTCTCGCAGTGCCAGGGCTGCATCACCGAGTTGATAGTGAGCATTGCCCCGATTGTTATAGGCTTCGGCATAGGTGGGGTCATGCTGTAGCGCGGCATCGAAGTCTTGGATGGCCAGTTCAAACTGCCCGGCTTGGAGTCGTAGAAACCCGCGACTGTTATAGATCAGAGATTTTTTAGGTTCGATCGCCAGAGCTTTGGTAAAGTCGGCGATTGCGCCGTTGGCGTCACCGAGTTCTGCCCGCAGATTACCGCGGCTGCTGTAAATGTCTACCAGTTGGGGGGCGGAAGTGATCGTTTTTTCGTAGGTTTGGGTCATCCCCGAGACGGTGCCATGACCGGCTTCCGCACTGACGGGCGGGTGCGCAGGTGCTGAGGTTGACAGCTCTGCCGTGAGTGTCATCACCTGCTGATAGTCAGTGACCGCGCCGTCGGTATCGCCGAGCTTATGGCGGAGCAACCCCCGATTGCCATAGGCTTCGGTGAAATTGGGCTTGAGCTCAATCGCTTGATTCATATCGGCGATCGCCTGATAGAGGTTGCCTAAATTCATGTAGGCTAACCCGCGGCTATGATAAGCGTCAGCCAAATTGGGTTTGTGTGTCAGGGCGGTATTAAAGTCAGCGATTGCTCGGTCGTAGTCTTTGAGCTGTAAATACGTGCAGCCGCGCCACAAATATACCTTGGCAAATTTGGGATGGTAGGCGATCGCCTGATCAAAATCTTGAATGGCTTGAGGATAAGCTGCCTGAGCAAAGTAGGTAAGACCACGACTGCCATAGCCCTTGGCAGAAGCCGGATCAAATTGGAGCGCTGCCTCAAAATCGGCCATGGCTGATTCGTAATCGCCTAGCTGGCGATGGAGGTTACCACGGTTAAGATGGGCATTGACGTAGTCAGGACTGAGGCGTAGCGCTTCTGTAAAATCGGCTAGCGCCTCTTGCACCCGGCCCAAGTCACTGAGGGCGCAAGCTCGATTGTAATAGGCCTTGCTGTAGCCCGGCTCTAACTTCAGGGCTTGGTCAAACAACACAACTGCGGCGCTGAGATCCCCCTGCCGCGCTCGGTCAATGGCCTCATTTAGGATTGTTTTCCACTGCATGGCGAAACCCTAATTCCCTAAAATCACTTCCCCAGTGCTCCACAGCTCATCCAGCCTTGAGGCTAGCTAAAAATCCCGAATTGCGGTGTTTACTTATCCATCCGTTTTAGCGCATCTCAGTACAGCACAAGCCTGATGACTAAAAAACTTTGGTCAGTATTTCAAGATTTTCGATTCAAACTGCCTAACTTCAGGAAATAATCAGAGCCTCCAACGCTTGACCGACGCTCAATTCATCACAGCTCGCTGCTCTTGTAGCCTAGTGCAATTGGGGAGAGTGCTCTGGGATTGAATTGCGCCAGTTCATGTAATCTTCATAGAACAGAGAATAAGTCTCACATAATTTTCATAGAGGATTACGCGAGTTCACTGATTCGCTGAGGATAGTCGAAACTCTAGGTTGGCGACTCTCGTTAAAGTCAGACCTTCACCCCGAGCCTGCATCTTCAGAATCCGGGCGTTTTTCGCGGTTAATTGCGATCGCTCAAAAGACTGCTGATTGTCAGTTCTAGTTAGGGCAAGACACTGCAGAATGCGGCAGTCTGACTTTGATAAGTGTTTCAATGCTATCGGGTTGGCCCTCACTGCAGGGTATACCGACCTCCGCATGCCAAACTTTTGCGAGGTCACGACGCTAAAGTCAAGCTGCAATCGCGCTCCTGTCGCAGAGTCTGAGAAGGGCTTTTTCTTAGTGAGTGCTGTTCATCAGGGTCGCGACTGCCTGACGGTGCGTCTGGATAAGTTTTGGTAGATCGAGAGTCGTGAGTTGGCCTTGGTCAACGACGCGCTGACCGTTGATAAAGCTGTAATCAACTTTGTCGACATGACAAAATAATAGGGCGGCTACCGGGTCATAATTGGCGCCAGCGAGAGCGGGCCGGTCAAGATTGATGGCGATAAAGTCAGCGGCCATATTCGGGGCGATCGCCCCAATGTCGTCGCGGCCCAATACTTTTGCTCCGCCGGTGGTGGCGATCGCCAAAGCTTCCCGCGCGGTCAGGGCACCAGGGGCTTCGTCGCGCACACGGGCCGCCAGCATCGCCATCCTGGCCTCTTGCATTAAATGCCCGGTATCGTTGGAAGCGGAGCCATCAACCCCCAAGCCGACGGGAATGTGCCGGTCGAGCATGGTGCGGATGGGGGCGATGCCGCTGGCGAGGCGCATGTTGCTGCAGGGGCAGTGAGCGACCCCAGTGCCAGTCTCGCTGAATTTGGTCAGGGAGCGATCGCTGAGCTTAACGCAGTGGGCGTGCCACACATCGTCACCGAGCCAGCCGACCGATTCAGCATATTCTCCCGGAGTCTGGCCAAATTTTTCAAGACTATAGTTCACGTCGCTGACGTTTTCGGCCAGGTGGGTATGCAGCCGTACACCTGGATAAGTGCGAGCCATCGCAGCGGACTCGCGCATCAGCGCTGGCGACACGCTAAAGGGTGAACAGGGGGCGAGGGTGATGCGTAGCATCGCATAGCGATCGTGATCGTGATACTGCTCGATCAGGCGTTGAGAATCGCGCAAAATAAAGGCTTCTGATTCCACTAAATGATCGGGGGGTAAGCCGCCTTTACTTTCACCGATGCTCATGCTGCCGCGATTGGCTTGAAAGCGCAGGCCAATGGCTTGAATGGCCCGAATCTCATCATCGAGGGTGCAGTCGTTAGGAAAGAGGTAGTTGTGGTCGCTCGCGGTGGTGCAGCCTGACAAGATGAGTTCTGCTGCAGCCATTTGGGCGGCGGTTTGCAGCATGGATGCGGTGATATTTGACCAGAGAGGATACAGGCTATTGAGCCAGCCAAACAGCTCTTGGTTTTGTGCGGCGGGCACCGCTCGGGTCAGCGATTGAAAAAAATGGTGATGGGTGTTGACTAGGCCAGGCAACACGACATGGCGATCACCTAAATCCAGTACTTCATCTGCTGTATCGGGCAAGGCGTCGGTGGTACCGACCTGCTCAATCACGTGGTCGCGCACGAATAGTGCCCCCCGGCGGATTTCTCGCTGTTCGGCATCAAAGGTTGCCAGGGTATGAATGTTTTTGACTAACAGGGTGGCCACGTGTTTGCTCCTCTCACCAACTGTTCCCTCAAAAGGGCGATCGCGAAGATCCCGCTCATGCGGCCGCCCTACTTACTATTGACCATCCACTAGCAAGTAAGGCGACTCTGGCCGATTGTACCGGAGGGTGACCGAGGGCGGTGTTATCTCGATGCGGCGAAACGAGAGCATTGATCTTGCGCCCCTATTCCTCTACGTGCCGGTATGACATAGCAGCCTGATGCCTGAGAGGTGACGCTCAACGCTGACATGGTTAATTTATATCGAACACATGATATAAATTAACCATGCCTAAAATTGTCGATCATGATCGCTACCGCCAAGAGCTGCTGAGCCAGTGTCTGACCCTGTTTGCTGAGCGGGGGTTTGGGGCGGTGACAATGCGAGAGATTGCCGCGAGTCTGGGGGTTTCAACCGGGACGCTGTATCACTACTTTCCCAACAAAGAGCGTATTTTTGTACAGCTGGTTGAAACCTATTGCGAGAAAGATGTCGCTGAGTTTTTTGCGCAAGCGCCGCTGAGCGAATCGCTTGAGAACAAGTTGCGCCGTATCACAACCTTCTTTTTGCAACGCTATTCGACCTATCAGCGCCAATTTCTGATCTGGATTGATTTTTATCAACATAGTCAACGTTCTCAAGGCTCAGACTGGACGGTGCTGCAGCAGTCTTGGCAGCGTACCCAAAGTCAGCTGGTGGACTATTTGCAGATTGCGCCTGAGCAGGTCGACAGTTTGCTGATTTTTTTAGATGGGCTATTGCTGCAGTGCTTATATGGCCGCGTTGAAGTCGACATCGCGCAACAACTTGAGGTCTTTATGCAGGTGTTGGAACAAGCCTGCCGATCAGACTAGCCCAATCAGATCCCGTTGCTGCATACATGGCAAACGTTTGTTTTAATTAAGAGGTTAAATATAAAGATGTCAATATCAGTTCTCGACACGATGGCTTTCAATGCGCTGCTGCCAAACCTGCTCCTTGGCGGTTGGCACAATATCCGGTTTTGTCCTGATTGATGATTTGCTCTATATGAGGATGGCCCGATGCTTTTTTTGAATGAGGTTGCGCCGAATATTTGGACAGCGGCTCAGTCTTTGCGCTTTTTGGGTGTGGAAGTCGGCAGTCGGATGACGATTGTCCGGTTGCCGAGTCAAGATCTGGTGTTGATTTCTCCTATTCCGGTCAAGCGCGGCGATCGCCCCCTGTTGGATGCTTTGGGTACAGTGAAGTATTTGATTGCTCCCAATTTGTTTCACCACTTATATATCGGTGAAGTCCAGGCGATGTATCCGGAGGCGCAAATCTTGGGGGTGGCTGGACTCAGTCAAAAGCGTCCCGATCTCAGGGTGGACGCCACGCTCAATGAAGCTGGCAGCTTTGAAAACGTCCTCGATTATTTGCCGTTTGAAGGCGTCAGCGCTATCTCACCCACCGGTATTCAAGCAGCGCATGAAACAGTGTTTTGTCATCAGTCCAGCGGCACTCTCATCCTTACGGGTATTGCTTTTAACTTCGATGAAACGTTCCCTTTGAGTACCCGAGTAGCTGCGCAGATTTTAGGCTCTTACCAGACGCTGCGGCCTAGCCGGCTAGAAAAATGGGGCACCTGGGATAAGGCCACTGTGGAGGCTTCGATCCGTCAGGTGTTGGCCTGGAACTTTGATCGGGTGATTCCGGGCCATGGAGTCATTGTGGAAACTGGCGGTAAGGCTCAGCTGGAAGCCGGGTATGAATGGTTTTTAGGGCGATCGCTGGGGCTGTCGGTGAGGGCTGAGGCCGAGTTGACGTGACACTAGGGAAGCTGCGCAAAGCGGGCGCAGTGGGGGCGGCAGAGCATCGCCGCCAGAGGGTTGGGAGCAGGGTGGCAGTAACGCGACGACTTCATCCAGGGCCTCTTGTCTGGCTCCCTGCAGCAAAACCAGAGCAGGGCAACGAGTGTTGTCGTCTACCGGGGTGCTGACGGATGGAAACTGACTGATTTTTCGGCTTTGTCGCCATCATTCACTGCTAGGATCAAACACGGTTCCCACAGAGACATCTATGCTGACCATTGCATTACCCAAAGGGGCGTTGCTGAAAGAAAGTATTGAACGATTTCAGGCGATCGGGCTCGACTTCAGCGCGTTTTTAGATAAGTCGAATCGACAGTTGCAAATTACCGCACCCAATGCCAAAGCGCAGGGGCTGCTGGTACGGGCGCAGGATGTGCCAGTCTATGTGGAATATGGCCAGGCGCAGCTCGGAATCGTCGGCTACGACGTGCTGCGAGAAAAGCAGGCAGCGGTTGCCCAGCTGGCTGATTTAGCGTTTGGTCACTGTCGCATGTCGGTGGCGGTTAAAGCCTCTAGTCCCTATCGTTCAGCCCTCGATTTACCGCCCCACTGTCGGGTGGCCTCTAAGTTTGTCGGTTGTGCGCGCGACTATTTTCAAAGTATTGATCTGCCGGTCGAGATTGTGCCGCTTTATGGCTCGGTCGAGCTCGGCCCGATTACCGGCATGTCGGAGGCGATTGTTGACTTGGTCTCAACGGGGCGCACTTTGCAGGAAAACAATTTGGTAGAACTGGAGGTGCTTTATCAAAGCACGGCTCGTTTGATCGCCCACCCCATCAGCTATCGAGTGGATTCAGATGGCCTCGGTGACGTGATTCGCCACCTGCGAGCGCCGTTGGTTGCCGCTGTTTGACTATTGAGCATCGTTAAAGGCAACGATAGGTTGCCTACGATACAGTAAGAGAGCAATTGTTCTCTCTGAAAGGCTGATGGCTGAGCGCTGTTAGTTTGCTCTGCCAGTCTGTTAGTTTTGCGATCGCCGGGCTTACTCAATGACCTCAGCTCCTTATTCATCTAATGCCTCGGCCCAAGCGGCGACAGAACGCCAGACCGACTGGCGGCTCTTTTTACGGCTGTGGCCCTACATTCGAGCCCAACGCCGCTTTTTGTGGCTGCCGTTTGTGCTGCTGGTGCCGCTGTCGCTGGCTAACGCTGTGCAGCCCATCTTGATTGGTCAGGCGATCTCGTTGATTCGTCAAGAGCCCGTGGCCTGGTTTTTAGCGGCGCGATCGCTGCAGGGCGGTCTCAACATTTTGGTCGGGCTCTTGGTGGTCACAGTCGCAGTACGTCTGACCCTAGACGGCTGGCAAAGCTATTTGGTGCAAAAGGTGGGTCAGCGCATCACGGCGAATATTCGCAATGACCTGTTCGCCCATGTCACCTCGTTGGCAGTGCGATTTTTTGACCGCACGCCGGTGGGCAAACTGATCACCCGCCTCACCAGTGATGTCGATGCGTTGGGAGACGTCTTTTCGACCGGGGCAGTTGGTATTTTTAGCGATATTTTTTCCATCGCGGTGATTGCCGTGACGATGTTTTGGCTGCAGTGGCAGCTAGCGCTGATGCTGATGGCGATGCTGTTGCCGGTGACCTGGCTGATTATTTATTTTCAGCAGCAGTATCGCAAGGCGAATTATCGAGCGCGCGAAAAACTCTCAGAACTCAACGCCGCACTGCAAGAAAATATCCTCGGCATTGACGTCGTGCAAATGTTTCGCCGCGAGCGCTACAACGCCGAGGGCTTTCGCAAAACCAACCAGCAATATGTGCGGGCGATTGATAAGACGATCTTTCACGATTCGGCGGTATCGGCCACGCTGGAGTGGATTGCTCTGGTGGCGATCGCGGGCGTGCTCTGGCTCGGCGGCTATCTTGTCTTGCAGGACTCGCTCACCTTCGGAGCTCTGGCGTCCTTCATTTTGTTTGCCCAACGTCTATTTGATCCGCTGCGGCAGTTTGCCGATAAATTCACGTCGATTCAAGCTGGGTTCACTGCCGTTGAGCGCATCACTGATCTGTTTACGGTGCCGCTAGAGATTCAAGATCCGATGGCAGTGCAGTCGAGCCCTCAGTCGGTAACGACTCAGCCTCAAGTACCTCAAATCAATGGTTCGAGTCATGCGCCCTTGGCAGTAGCGGCGGTAGCCGATGTACCGATGACTGACCAATCCTCTGAGACAGCGACGTCAGTTGCTGCATCTGAGATTCGCTTCGACCAGGTTTGGTTTGGCTATAAGCCTGATGAGCCCGTGCTCAAAAACCTCGATTTCACCATTCGTCCTGGTGAAAAAGTTGCCTTAGTTGGCCCGACTGGGGCGGGCAAAAGCTCAATTATTCGCCTGCTCTGCCGGTTGTATGACGTCACTGAAGGCGCGATTCGACTAGAGGGGGTGAATATTCGCGATTTGCCCCAAGCTGAGCTGCGTCGCCGCATGGCCGTGATCTTGCAAGATGGTTTTCTCTTTGCGGGTGACATCAAGAGCAACATTACGTTGGGCGAAGAGTATTCGTTGGCAGCAGTGAAAGCCGCCGCGGAAAAAACGAATGTACGTCGTTTATTGAGCAGCTACCTCAGGGCTATGACACGCCGCTGCGGGAGCGCGGCACCAACCTTTCGGGCGGGCAAAAACAACTGCTAGCCTTTGCCCGCGCGGCGATTCGCAACCCCGGCATTCTGATTTTGGATGAAGCGACTGCCAATTTGGATGTGGGTACGGAAGCGCTGATCCAAGAGGCTTTAGAAAACCTGCTGCAGGATCGCACCGCGATTATCATTGCTCACCGTCTCTCAACTATTCGCAATGTCGATCGCATTTTGGTGCTGAAGCATGGCGAGCTGATTGAGCAGGGGAACCACGAAGCGCTCTTGGCGCAGGATGGCCTGTATGCCAGCTTGTACAAGCTACAAATGCTAGAGAGCTAGGGTTCGGAATTCTAGCAAATTTATCTTGACTATAAGTGAGCAGACTCTCGATATTCTTGGGGAGGGTTGGCCGCTCAATGGGCTGCCTGGTTTGCCGATCAGGCTGATTGATGGCGATCGCCCCTGGCAGTCTGACAGCTTTGAGAAGACGCCGCGCGATCGCTTCTCAGCCAGTCCTTAGGCAAGCGGGTGATTGCTCAGGGGGTTCTCAGGACTCTGTCAAGGCATTTTCAAGAACATTCGGGAAGATAGCGATGAACAGTTGAGTTTGCTCGTTCTTGCACTTTAAGGAGATATGACTGATGAAACGCTTTATTCTTGCCGCCATTTCTGCGACGACCTTAGGTATCACGTTGGCATCTGGGGCGAATGCCTTCAAACCGGTGGAATTTTCAACGCTGACCAACCAAGGTGCGACCGTGAACGTTGCCCAGGCCACAGCGACGCCCCAACCGTTTGTCACCGTTGAGCAAGAAAAGGACACCACCGGTACTGCCAGCGTGGTGACGGAAAACGGTCAAACCTACATCGTGTTTGATGATGCATTCGATACGGCGCGCGGTCCCGATGTGCAGGTTGTCCTTCACACCGGTGCCACTGTGCCCGTCAGCATTGACGAAGCCGACTACGTTACGCTGGCAACGCTCCAAAGCTTTGAAGGCGGGCAGCGCTATCTGGTTCCGGCCAACCTTGATGTGAATGATTATCAAACGGTGGCAATCTGGTGTCGTGAGTTCAACGTCACCTTTGGGTATGCACCGTTGTAATCAATCGCTAGTGAGTTCAGGAGTTGCCGGCGATGGTTGGGCTAACCAGCGAGCTTCGCTTTAACCATCGCCTGTACCTTCGCGCCATCAGCGCGACCTTTAAGCTCTTTCATCGCTGGGCCCATGACTTTGCCCATATCTTTGGCAGACGTGGCGCCGGTTTTAGCAAGCAGGCCATCGATGACGGCTTCGATGTCGGCATCTGACAGTTGGGCTGGCAGGTACTCTTCAAGAATGGCGAGTTCGGCGGCTTCTTTGTCGGCTAAGTCTGGGCGGCTGGCGTCGGTGTATTGGGCGATCGCATCCTTGCGCTGTTTGGCTAAGCGCGTCAAGACTTCCAGTTCTTGCGTCTCTGTAAGTCCTTCCTGGCCTTTGCCGCGAGCTGTGCTCTCTTCTTCTAAGATGACTTTTTTGATGCTGCGAACCGTTTCTAGCCTGAGTTTGTCTTTGGCTTTCATCGCGGTTTTGATGTCTTCTGAAATGCGATCTTTGAGGCTCATAACAGTCAGTGCCCAACGGTGTACCCAGCTTTATCGTAGCGATCGCCCCAACCGGCGTCTATAGCTGTCAAGCCTGTGGTTACAGATAGCGTCTGGGGCAGTGGCATCGGTCAGAGGTGCTGGCGGTGAGTCGGCAGCTGCGTCGGTGCTGGTCTCTGTCAGTGAGTTAAGGGTCGGTGAGCCAAGCCTTGATCGCGGGATTTTTGCGGCTTGCAGTGATGATGCGTTGATCGGTCGACAGCAACATGTGGTCAACGGTCATACCAAATCCCGTATAAACCGCCAAGAGTTTACCAGAGGCGACGTCCCACTGGCGAATGGTGCTATCGGCGCTGCCGCTGGCGACGGTCTGGCCATCGCGGCTGAGACTGAGGACGTTGATAAAGCTGGTGTGGCCCACCAACGTGTCTAAGACTTCACCGCTATTGAGATCCCAGCGTTTGATCGTTTGGTCAGCACTGGCACTAAACAAAAAGCGGCCATCTAGGCTAATAGCAATCGCATTGATATAGCTGTCATGCCCTTCTAGCACGCCGATTGTTTCACTGGTTTGCCAGTCCCATATCCGAATGGTTTGATCAGTACCGCCGCTAATAATGCGCTGTCCGTCGTCGCTCACGACCACTGCATTGACCGCGCCGCTATGACCTTCGAGCGTGGTGATCAAGGCTTGGCTGTTGGTGTCCCAAACTTTGATGGTGCCGTCCGAAGCGGCGCTGACCAGATAGCGACCATCAGGGGTGCGGTCTAACGCATTGACTGGCCCGGCGTGGCCGGCAAATTCTGCTCGCTGGCTGCCAGTTACGGTATCCCACACCAAGAGAGCCCCGTCGGCACTGCCGCTGTAGAACGTGCGTTCATCGGGGCTGAGAGCGATCGCATTGACAAAAGCCTGATGCCCTGTAAAAGTCTGCAGGTCTTTGCCGGTGCTCAAATCCCACAGGCGAATGGTATTGTCGGCACTCGCACTGATGAACCGACGGCCATCGGATAACAGCTTGAGCGCATTGATCGAGTTCTGATGACCGGTAAAGGTGCGCAACAGTTCAACGCGGGTTTCAGGGATTGGTGGCTGGGGGGTATCGGGCGATGGCGTGGTGGTTGGGGCCGAGGGAGTGCGGGCCGAGTGCGATCGCTGTCGGCTCCAAACGCCCAACCCAATTAGGGCGATCGCCAACAACACGGTGCCCCCGGCAATCAGCCAAGTCCAATAGGTCACCCGTGATGCAGCGGTGTTAGCTGAGTGGGAGGGTGTAGAAGACGCCTGTGGTTTGGTTGCTCCGGGCAGGCGGAACCCATTGGCTTCGGTGCTGCTGAAGCGGGGGAGCGACGTTTCGGCTTGGAGAACGCCGACATCACTCTGCTGAACAAACTGATTGAGCGACATCTGATGCAGGCGATCCAGCAGTTCTTGTGCCGTTCGCGGGCGGTCAATCACGCGCGGCGAAATCAAGCTGTCGAGCAGAGCGGCAAATTCGTCCGAGAGGTCTGGTGCATGAGGCCGCCAGTTAAACGCATTGAGCATGGGATCATATAGCGTCGTATCGTTGGGCGATCGCCCGGTCAAGAGATAAACAATCGTGCGCCCGAGGGCATAAAAATCCGATTGAGGCACTGCTTGCCCTTGCTCTTGCTCAGGGGGCGTATAGCCTGCCGAACTGATCGTTGTAACGCCGAGACTCCCCACTTGGGCCAGATAGGTTTGACTCATTTCACGGGCGGCACCAAAATCTACTAGTACCAGCTGACCGCTGGAGCGCAGCATGATGTTGTCAGGCTTGATGTCGCGGTGGAAATAGTTGTGCTGATGTACTCGCCGCAAAATTTCAGCGAGTTGAAATAGCCATTGAAAGGCTTGATGCTCACCGATGGGGTGGTTGCCCTGTTGCTGCATCCATTGCAATAGGTTCGGCCCGTCGATTTTCTCCATGATGATGCAGTGGAGAGGCGCCGGACTGTCTTGCGGATGATAAATAAAGTAGCCACCGTCTGGTTCGACCAGAGGTACGCCGGCGTGGTTGAGCTGACTCAAGACTTCGGCTTCTTTGCGAAAGAGCCGCAGGACTTTGGCGTTTTCGCTGCGCTCGGGTTTCAAAACCTTCAGAATTTTGGGAATATCCCGTTGATAAGCTTCATAGACTAAGCCAAAGCCACTGTTTTTGCTCAGCAATCGCATGACCCGATATTGTCCTTGCAACAACAGTTCTGAGCCGCAGGCTTGACAGGTGAGGGTATGGCTATTGTTAGGGTGAGCAGGTTGCGGACAACTAGGATTAATGCAAAGGCTCATTGGTAGCTCGCTGATGGAAGATGCTGCCCTAGGTTAAGCATGAACGACTCTGAAGAGATGAACACAGATTCTCAAGAAGATGTTAGAAAGTTGGCCTTGCCAGTCCACGACTGAACAAGTTCTGCAACTGGGAGCGCGCGCCTAGATCAGGACCTCGATGATGGGCGTGAGGGGGCAGAGCGAGTCAGGCCAGAATTTGGGTGCAGGTTTTCTGTATTGGTGTCTGATCAGAGACGATGACTTTTTCGAGTGGGGCGATGGGGGAAATCTGATCGCTAGTATATCGGCTACTTGGAGGTATTTTGCCGATGATGAGTGCTACGCTACGACAGCGCGAGCAGTCGGGCGCTTGATGCTCCCAAACAACGTTGCCGATCTGCTGCATCTCGGCCTTGTGCCCTCTTCATTTGCTGACCTGATTCAAACCCTGCTCCCCGTCTACAGGTCTGCTTGGCTGCGCAAAATCTCTTCAAAAGCCTCTTTACCCAAGGGTTCTGAGAATAAAAAGCCCTGGCCTGATTCGCATCTCAACGCCTTGATTTGAGCAAAGTGTCGGGGCGTCTCAATGCCCTCAGCGACGACCTCAAGCCCCAAATTCCAGGCAAGATGAACCATTGACTGCAAAATTTCTAACTTCTCGAAATCAGAATCAGCGTTTTCTAAAAACGATCGATCAATTTTTAACGTATCTACAGGGAACTTGTGCAAGTAGCTGAGAGAAGAGTAACCCGTGCCAAAATCATCAACAGACAGCTTGATGCCTAAATCTCTAATCGCTTGCAAGATTTCGATAATTGAAGATGAGTTTTCAATTAAAACGCTTTCGGTAATTTCAATTTTGAGTGCCGTAGCCGCTAGCCCAGTGGTCTTGAGAATGCCTTTGATGCGATCTAAAACGTCTGTTTGCGCAAATTGTTTGCTCGACATGTTGACGCTGACAAACAACTTCTCGGCATTGGTCAGAGTATCTTGCCAAGCTTTCAGCTGGCGGCAAGATTCTTCGAGAATCCACCAGCCTAAAGGAATAATCAGGCCGGTTTTTTCGGCCACGGGAATGAATTTTGCTGGGGGAAGTACGCCTTGCTCGGGATGATGCCAGCGAACTAGCGATTCTACCCCGATGATGGCTTGAGTTCGCACCCAAAAAATGGGCTGATATTCCAAGAAAAACTCTTGGTGAGCGATCGCCCGCTTCAGGGCCATTTCTAGATACAACGAATCGTCAGCATCCGCCTGCATGAACGTTTCGAAAATACAATAACCGGCCCCAAAGCTGTGTTTGGCGCGATTCATCGCAATATCGGCTTGCCTGAGCAGCGTATCAGCATCGGGTGTGGTGCCCCGGCTAAAGCCGATGCCCACATTGACATCGATGTTGATATCGTGGCCCTGCACCTGAAAGGGGGGCGCTAAGGCGGTGTGGATGGCGGCGACAAAAGCGACCACATCGTTGGTCTTGTCGACCTTTTCGATGAGCAGGGTAAACTCATCGCCTCCGAGTCGCGACAGGGTGTCACTTGGTCTGAGCAGGCGGATCAGGCGATCGGCAATCTCGATGAGCAGGCGATCGCCCGCCAAATAACCAAAGGTATCGTTGACGGCTTTCAGTCGTTTGACATCTAGGCAGAGAACGGCGACGGAGGTCTGCTGCTGAGCGTTTTCAAGCGCTGTCGCGATGCGGGCCATAAAGGTGGTGCGGTCAACCAACCCCTGCCATCCTCGGATGTTGCTGGGGGCTGGGTCAACGGCACTAGCTTTATGAGCGGTGATGTCGCGAACTAAGAGCAGGGCACCGTGATGGGGTGGCTCAGGCAGATGAATGGCATAACCGGTGATCGAAAGCCAAGTTGGGGGCGCGGCGGTTGATGATTGCAACAGACATTCGCGATCGCAAAAGTTAGCCCCAGCGAGTACCTCTTGCAGTGGGTAACAGGCTGCTCCTTCTGGCTCGTTGACAACTGATACCGTCTGGTTGGTGTCGGAGAGCGGCCGCAACAGCACCGAGGGACGAGCGGCGAACAGTGACTGAGCTTTCTCATTTGCAAATAATATGTTGGATTGCTGATCAGCAATCACAATCGCATCGCCACAATCCCCAAAGAGAGAGGCATACATATCCATATGTGACAGCCTGCAGGACTCCAGAACTCAAGAAAGCACGGTAAATACAATCGAAGATACTTAAATATAGGATGTTTTTGAGGCTATTGAACGACCGAGGCTGGCCGATGGCAGAGCGCAATCATGAATTTTGAAGAGGACTGGGAAACGTCTATATATTTGTTCTCTCTCATTGAAAAATGACATGTCAGGTTGGGCACAGGGACCTTTTTCCGATACAGGAAATGGCCATAACTGATAGTTCGTACTGCCAACTGACACATCCGAGATTGAGCACGCAAGCATGCGGCTCACAGAAATTGGCTCTGGGCTTTTCTTCATAGTTAATCTTGGTGAGAAAGCCGTAAAACAGTTCAAGGGAACTATAAAAGCTTGAACTGCGGCCGATGGCTCGTCTCAGCACGACCCAATATGGGGCACCGTGGGGTAAAACGCCTCGATTACAGAGATGACTCGGAACAACCTTGGTCGTTTTGACTGCCATCCGGCATGGTGGTACGGCAAAAAATGGTGTTGGTAAAGGTTGCCCGGCCGATTCTCGCGTCGCGTAAGATGGCATCGGTCAGATCGGCGCCGTCAAGCTGAGCTCTAATCAGGCGTGCTCCTGTAAAGTTGGCGGCGGTCAGGTCAGTGTTGCTCAGGTTACTTTGAGTCATATAGGCGTAGCTCAAGTTGGCCCGTTGCAAGGTGGCGTTAGTCAGGTTAGCTCGGCCTAAGTTAGCTTCTACTAAAGAGATATCAGTGAGGTTTGCACCCGCAAGAGTCGCTTCGACAAAGAGCGCTTCGTGGGCGATCGCCCCAGTGAGATCAGCCCCCTGTAAATTGGCTTCACTCAGGTCAGCATGGGCCAGACTCGACTCGCTGAGCTGGCTGTTTTGGAGTGTGGCTTGGGTCAAGTCGGTACGGGTGAGTGAGGCTCGTTGCAAATTGGCGCCGGTCAAGTCAGCGGCTCGCAGCACCCCATTGCTCAAGACGGTATCGCTTAGATCGGCGTCCTGCAGGTTAGCGCGTTCTAAAGCAACACCGGCTAAAGACATGCCGGTCAACACTGAGCCCTGCAGATCACAACCGTTGCATTCCTGCGAGATCAAAAAATATTGAAAGTCACTCAAACTCTCGGCCCAGCCTGGGAGGCTGCCACTCCATCCCCAAATTCCTTGACCGATCGCGATCGCCGCGATCGCGGCTCCTAATCTTTGCCTAGTCATAGCTCTTGATTCCTTAGCCAATAGCGATCGCACTCAATCGATGAATGAACTCGCTGTTCATGGATTTTCGCATTAAATTGAGCGGCGGGTAGGTCCCTGTGTGCAGCGCATAGGGATGGGGTGTAACGATGCATGACCCCGTCTGTCCCCCGAACGATGAGCTAGAACCTCAGGCAAACTGGTGATGCTGGCAACCGGTCAGGCCCGTCAGAGACTTTACCGTAACAATCCGCTCAACTCCTGGATTTCCTCCTACAATATCAGCACATTTCCGCTTCGATGGCAGCGCTGTGTCTGGCTCCTGATCAGTTTTTGAGCTAGGGTTCGTTGGTTTGTGAGAAATTCAACCGACCAACCTCTAGATAGATGCTTAAACTACAGTCAGTGCGTTTGTCCTACTTAGCATTTGCTGGTTACTTCGCGACTCTATGGCCCGATCTTCTGCCCCGCTCAAATCAACTCCTCTGACTGGGCAACCTCATGTCAAGCTACGACTGCCGCTGGGGTGGTTTTGGCCGCTATTTTGGAGCGCTCTGATGGTGGGGTCGGGGGTGATGGGATTGTGGGCGATGGCCTGGCTGACGCGCATTCCACCCCTGCCCAATTGCGATGATGTGACGGCGACCAGTGCCGATGGCGATCGCTTGCTGTGTGCCCAAACAGCTCTGCGGGCTGGAAGTGCTAAAAATCTCATTCAGGCGGTACAGCTAACCGCTAATTTCTCGGAAACCCATCCGTTCTATGTCGAAACCCATCCGGTATTAGTGGAATCTTCGGAACGGTTGTTTAAGAAGGCGACTGAAAAGATGCACGAGGGCGACCTGACTACTGCGGCCGACTGGGCTGGTCAGATTCCGCTGAATACGCCGCTACGGGAGCAGGCCCAAGCGGAGATTTGGAACTGGCGACAGGAGTGGAAACAAGGGCAAGAAATTGAGAACTCCATCGAACAGGCGATCGCGGCTCGCGATTGGGCCGCTGCTGATAACGGTCTGCAGCAGCTAAAGCTATTGTCGAGTGATTATTGGTTAGGGCAACGCCATGGTGAATTGCTGCAGGCCAAGCAGCGGGAGGCAACGGCCTGGACACAAATTGAACAGGCCCGCGGGCTAGCGAATACGGGGGAGCCTGAAAATATTGGTCAGGCTTTGGTCATTGCCCAACGCATTAATTTGACCAGCCAAGCCTGGAACGAAGCGCAAGAAGATATTGACCGCTGGAGCCAAAATCTTCTGTTGTACAGCTTTCAGCGTTGGGAGCTCGGGGACGTGAAAGGCGCGATCGCGGCAGTGCAAAAGGTGCCGCCTGACCCGAAGTTAGCGCCTGAGGCTCAAGATCTAATTCAATATAGCCACGCCAACCGGCTGGCTGATCAGGCTCAGCAAGAGACGCCCGGTTATTTGCAGCTGTTTCAGCTAATGGAAGCGATTCGCGCTGCCGAAAAAATTCCGGCAGATAGCACCTTCTACCAAACAGCTCGACAATCGATACAGACTTGGCGGGCGGAGTTAGAAGACCTGCGCACGCTGAAGTTTGCCAGCAATGTGGCGAGTCTGCGCCAGGGCTGGACCTATGATTATGCGACTCAGCTAGCTTGGACGGTTGACCTCGAACGTCCGCGTCGTTTGCAGGCGCAGACCCTCATTGCCCATTGGGAAGATGAAGTTGAACGTATTGAAGATCGCCCTTTCTTGATACGGGCCAACGCCTTGGCGCGTAAGGGCACGATTCCCGCCCTGCAAGCGGCAATCACCGAAGCTAGAAATGTGGCTCTGGGGCGGGCTCTACGCCTTAACGCCCAGACCGATATTGCGGCCTGGTTAGATCGGATTGAGGTCATTCAAGATCAGCCGATCCTCAATGAAGCTAATCAGCTGGCCACGGATGATCAGCTACGTGAGGCGATCGCTAAAGCCGAAGAAATCCAAGACGATCGGGCGCTCTATGAGCAAGCTCAAGCCATGGTTCAAGACTGGACACGCACGCTCCAAATTGAAGAAGACAGCCCGCTCTTAGAGCAAGCAAAATCGCTGGCTTATGAAGGGTCTTTGACTCAGGCCATCAATCTAGCTGCTCAAATCGGGCCGGGCCGGGCGCTATATGGTGAGGCGCGGAATGCTATCGATCTGTGGGAAGCTGAGAGAGCCTACATCTGGAAGTTAGAAGCCGAAGAAGCCGCAGCGGAAAGTGAAGATAGCAATGGCTCAGACCCCGAGAATGATTCCCCTGGGTCTGAGCCCGCGAGTCAACCCCCGCCGCCCAATTCTGATAATCCCTTCTAAAGCATGGCTATGACGGCTTCTCCCCTCACCCTATTTTTAGTGGATGAAGATCCAGTGTTTCGGCTGGGACTCCGCATCTGGTTGGAACAGCGCCCAGAATTTCGGGTAGTGGGTGAAGCTGCGAATAGTGAAATGGCGTTGACGGCCTTGGATGATGTGCAGGCGTCGGCGACTGCCAGCGCCACTGATGCTGCGACGCTTGATGTGGTCCCCGCTGTCAGTTTGGTCATCATTGATTTAGGGCTGGGTCAAAAGAATCCTGCAGAACTGCCAGGATTACAGCTCTGCCGTGTCATCAAACAACGCTTTCCGCACCTAGCCGTCTTAATTTTGAGTGCTCAAACAGCTCCTGTTTTGCGTGCTGCTGCGCAACAAATGGGCGCTGATGGCTTTGGCCAACGTGGTCTACCCGTCCGTGGTCTGGCTCGCTTGATTCAACATGCGGCGCAGCAGCGTGAGAATCTGGCTGATATTGCTGCAGATGTGGTTCTGCCTCAGCCGATAGAAGGGCCGATCGCCTTTCTCAACCGCACGTCTGTTGAACAGATTGAGGCGGCTATGGCCGAAATTGAGCAGTTAGCGACTCGCCGGTTGCCCTATTGGTATCGCTTAGTGCTGGCTGGTAAATATCGCGAATTACGAGCTGCTAAATGGTTGGTGCAGCGCATTTTGCCGGTAGCGGAGTCGTCAGCCTCTGCCACGAGTTCGCCGCTGACCCGAGATATATCGACTGAGAATACAGATGTGCAGGCAGGGCTTACGCCCGAGCCTCGATCTACGGTGGCTGCACTGAGACTGGACGGCGGCGAACTGGTGCCCAGCGGCTCTCCCCTACCGGTGGCTGTGGGCGATATTCGTACGCGGGTCTGCGAAGCCGTTTTTTGCAAACTGCAGTTTTCCCTAGAGAATCAAAGCAGCATTCCTCTAGAGATCGATATTTTACGCGCCGATAAATCTCGAGAACTTCTGTACACGACTTTGCGCGCGTTTGAGTCTCTGCTCGATGACTTGCAGCAAGCGCAGATTCTACCTGGCCAGCTAGAAGATAAACAGGCTGTCTTTCTCCAAGATCTCTGGCAAACGGTGACGGTCGATTTCTTTGGCCGCTACTATACCCCGGCGGTCGAAGATTTTGAGCAGCCGTTGGTCACTGTGCTGCAGCAAGATAGCGCGATTGTACAGACCGAAATCTTGAGTCGTATTCCCGATGTGACGATGTTACTTGCCCATGTGCTCTTTCAATCACCGATGGATATTGAGGGAGCATCGTACATGGCGACGACGCCGGAAGCGCTCCGTCGCAGTCAATTTCTGCTCGAGAATTTGTTGATCGAACTGGCCTGTGCAGTGATGCAACCCGTGTTGAACCGTTACCCTGATGTGGAGTCTCTGAAGCGCAACTTGTATCAGCGACGCATGATGTCGACCCGTGACATCACCCGATTTCGCAATGATTTGTCATGGCGTTATCGGTGGGATACGTTGGTCAATAATCCAAAAGCCATTTTTGAGAGTGAATATCGGTTGTTTGCCTTAACGCCGGCGGGCATTCAAACCCATACGGTGTATGCGCCTCGTCGCGATGAGCTAGACTCACTGTCAGGTTTGCAGTATGCCATGACCTTAGCCCTAGAAGCGCGGGATGCGATCGCCCCCCGACTGCGATCGACCTTGTCTCTGGCAGGCAGTAGCGTGGTTTTTGTATTGACCGAGGTCATCGGGCGGGGCATTGGTTTGATTGGCCGGGGTATTGTCAAGGGTGTCGGCAGTACTTGGCAAGATATCCGGTTTCGACAACGGCACAGAGACGAGACCTAAGCAGCATCAGCTCGCAGCAGATGTAAGCGGATGCTGAGCGACATAAGCGTAAGCCGCGATCGCGGCAGCCACCCCCACGTTCAAAGATTCCACCTGTCCCCATTGGGGAATCGTCACAACGTCGTCACAACGCTCGATCAGTGATGGGGGAATGCCCGTGAGTTCGCGCCCGATCAAGAGCGCCGTCTGTCGCGGAAAAGTGAAGGTCGGTATGGGGATGCCCTGGGGGTGACGCGTTAGAGCCAGGACGGTCGTGCCATGCTGTTGTTGCTCGGCAATCCAGTCGGGAAGCTGCAGACTGTGGCAAACGGCAAACGGCTGCCAGCGATGAGCTGAGACAGAGACTTTGCGAAATTCTCGATCTTCTAGTAATTGCCAAGATGGCAGCACCAGCTCTTGTAGCCTAAAAGCTTCGGCGGTGCGGCACAGCGCCCCGAGATTGACCGGATTCTGCACCAAACTCGCACAAAGGGTTAAAGGATGGCGGGGAATTGGCTGCGGCGATCGCGACATCATGCTGCAGGTTCAAATTCGAGATCTTGTTGAGTCAGGGCTGCACCGCTAAGGCTGCACAATAGCGATTGGCAACCAACCTCACTCGCAGAACTGATGCCATCAACGGCTAGGCACCAAAATAAGCCGGCTCGTTGCCTGGTGTCCACTTGATGTTGCAGCCAATGCTAGGAGTTTGCTCAGGACTCAGAGGTTGACCTAACAACAGAGTGTCAATTGCCGCTCTAAGGTCTTTACCAGTGACAGGGATGCCGTTACCGGGTCGACTGTCGTCAAGTTGACCCCGATAAGCCAGTTTGCGATCGCCATCAAACACAAAAAAGTCTGGTGTGCAGGCGGCGGTGTAAGCCTTGGCCATTGCCTGCGTTTCGTCATAGCAATAAAGAAAAGTGAAATCCAACGCGATCGCCATTGCTTTCAAGTGTTCCGGGGCATCTTGGGGATGAGTCTGAATGCTGTTGGCACTCACGGCCAAAATCCCTACGTTCTTGGCACGATAGTCATAACCCAGTTGCGCGAGTTCATTCTGCACATGTTTCACAAAAGGACAATGCTCGCAGATGAACATGATCACAAGCACTGGATTGTCCGCAAAGGTTTCTAGGGACACCGTGTCCCCTGAAATCACATCCGGCAGCGCAAAGTTAGGGGCGGATGTGCCTAGCTCCAGCATAGTCGAGCTAACCATAACCATAGTGCGTTCCTCATGGGGGCTTTACAGTGATTTCATCCTACCAATTGCGTGCTGTCGGCGAAGCGATGTTCCTTGGTGAGAGCACCCTTACTCTTGTGTGAACCCGTTGTGAGAAATGGCCACCACAATCAAGGATGAAAACTTGAAGGACTGCAGGCGCATGACAAGTCCGGCTCTACCGGCTCATGTCAGTGCTGAGCCGGCGGCTGATTTCGACCCATGATTCTGAAGTGCTGATGAGCATTCGTCACGCAAGCTCAGCTGAGGGCATACACTTGGCCATCAAATAAAATGCGCGTAATGCCCTTAGCTTGCAAGTACCCCTGAGTCTTGTTGAGCATGACCCCATCGGGAACTTTAATGATGCGTTGGTTGCGACGAGCAAATCGCCGAGCTACCCGATGGTTGTCAAAGACCGGTAACGTTTTGGCCTGCTGTTCTTCTGACGGAATTAGCCCCAATTCTGAAAAATCTTTCAGTGGACAGGTAATCAGTTCTGCTAAACGATCAACTACTAGGTAACAAGGCTTCTGAATCGTTAGGTCTGCAAAAGACAACAGGTCAAGTTCTTTTTGACTAACGGGCTGAGGTAAAGGTTCTGCAGGCTCCTCAGCCTCGTCATCCCAGTCATCCTCAGGTTCGTCGTCCCAATCGTCTTCGTCTTCTGCGTCTTCGTCATAGGTTTCATCGATATCCTCTGATACCCAAGCAGCCGCATCACTGCTAGCCATTTCTGGGACGCGATCTGCTCTTTTAATCAGCTTCTTGGAATCGCTAGTAGTGCTAGCAGCGCTGCTAGCGGCATCTTCCAGAGCTTCGGTTCCAGTCGTGATATCGCCTTCCGCAATGGATTCCTCAGGATCTGGGCTGGACTCATCCTCTGAGGCTGGCTCAACTTGAGGCTCGTCAGCTGCTTGCTTGGGAGCTACGGTTTGAGGTTCGTTCGATTCAGCATCCGGCTCTAGTTTTGCTGCACTGTCACCACCAGCGGTATCTGTGTTTGCGCTAGTAGCGATGGCTAACTGGTCAGCAAGCGTAAACTTTCCCCGCTCGCCCCCTCGCTTCCACTTCATTAATTGGCTATAGTCCTTCTCCGATAGCAGCTGCTTCAATACGCGACTGACCGTACTGCTGCTAACGCCAAACTTATTTGCCAAAGTTGAAGTTGTTTCTCCCGGCTGGCAGTAAATTGCGGCGATTTGTTGCTTGTCCGAATCTGAAAGTTTACGAGGTGCCATGCGGGGATACGTCGCGCCTATTTCGTAATTGCTTATCTATATTACTGCCCCGCAGTCGTTCACGAAAAACCTCCTCTTGACTACCCTGATGTCTACCAAGCAATCAGATTGCTGTCCCCTTGGGTGCCTCAATGATGCCAGCCGGCTGCTTTTCGCAGAGGGGCACCCGGCAGATGATGACGCATTCGTGAGAGATCTATCGGGAAATATTAATCTGCATTGACGCCTGAGTCACCTTTGTGCAAGTACAACTCAGCAATCGTCTACGTAGTTTGCAAAGTCTCTTGAGTCATGCGGTCTCTACTCTGCCATAACAAACTTGAGTTTGTTATGAACTCTCAAGCAACAACCGCAGCAGCACCTCAAAATTCAAGATAAGCTTAAGGACTAATAAGATTTCGCGTTCGGCGCTTTTACAAATTTTAGATATGGAATTGGCCAACAGAATTACCCAAGTCAGTCCTTCAATGACTCTCGCAATTTCAGCAAAAGCAAAAGCAATGAAGGCAGAGGGCATTGATGTCTGCAGTTTCAGCGCTGGGGAACCTGATTTTGAAACCCCTGATCACATTAAAGAAGCCGCAAAACGAGCCCTCAATGACGGTAAGACTCGCTATGGTCCAGCTGCTGGAGAATGGCCACTGAGGGAGGCGATCGCTCAGAAACTTCAACAAGAGAACGGCTTAGATTACCAAGCAGAAAACATCATCGTGACGAATGGCGGGAAACACTCTCTTTATGAACTCATGATGGTGAGTCTCAATCCTGGTGATGAAGTGATTATCCCAGCACCCTATTGGGTCAGCTACCCCGAAATGGTGAAGCTGGCGGGCGGGGTGCCTGTCATTTTGCAAACGACCGCAGAAAATGGATATAAGCTCACGCCTGAGCAACTACAGCAAGCAATTACTCCCAAGACAAAGCTGTTTGTGTTGAATTCACCTTCCAATCCTACGGGCAGTGTGTACGCACCAACGGAAATTCGCCGCCTAGCTGAGGTGGTCGTAGCTGCTGATATCTATGTGGTCTCTGACGAAATCTACGAAAAAATTCTCTACGGTGATGCTCAACATCTCAGCATCGGAGCTGTTGGGCCAGAGATCTTTGAGCGCACCATCATTAGCAATGGGTTTGCGAAAGCCTATGCCATGACAGGATGGCGGATTGGGTATCTGGCTGCGCCCCAACCTGTGATCGCTGCGATGAATACTCTTCAGAGCCAAAGCACCTCCAACGTATGTACTTTTGCTCAATATGGCGCGATCTCTGCTCTCCAAGCTTCCCAAGTCTGTGTTGAAGACATGCGAACGGCATTTCAAAAAAGAAGAGACTACATCTTTGACCGGGTCAACGCTATTGATGGTCTGAGTGCTCTCAAACCCGATGGCGCTTTCTACCTATATGCCAGCATCCAAGACTTAGGCTGGCCTTCCGTCGAATTTTGTGGTGCGTTGCTTCAGCAAAAATACGTTGCTACTATCCCAGGCAAAGCTTTCGGTAAGGATGGAACGATCCGCATCTCTTACGCCAACAGCTTAGAAGCCATTCATATAGGTATGGACAGACTAGAAGCATTTACCCAAAACCTCTATCCATATCCAAATTAATCTTCCCCTTCCCCTGCCCCCTTACCTGTTGGGGCTTTCAGGCTCATCCAGATAAATCCTGCTTTTAATATTGACAGTGTTGTGTGGTGCGTCTATAGTAGTAAAGCGCTGGAGGGAAATAGGCGCTGCGAAAGTAGCGAGATTCTGTTTCTTTCTAGTGAAGAACCTCGACAGTTAAATATTGAAAGCCAGATTTATATCAAATAGGTTCCTGTCAAAGAATTAAATTGGCATTAGTTTAGCATAGTTATCACGATTATGTTGAGCGAGTGTTGATAAA
>JBCBJQ010000014.1:0-87581 GCA_038523235.1 Cyanobacteria bacterium J06626_4 | reverse complement strand
AGCATCTAAGTGGGAAGCCCACCCCAAGATGAGTACTCCCATGGCACAAGCCAGTAAGGTCACGGGAAGACCACCCGTTAATAGGTTCTAAGTGGAAGTCTGGCAACAGATGAAGCTGAGGAATACTAACAGACCGAGGGCTTGTCCTTCTCAAGCGCTTCAACTATCGACCCTCGTCTCTATGCAGCTCTCAAGGCTCTATTAACTCAGCAGCCACACCTTTCCTGGTGCCTATGGCGGTATGGCCCCACTCCGATTCCATCCCGAACTCGGTTGTGAAACATATCTGCGGCGAAGATACTTTGGGGGTTGCCCCACGGGAAATTAGCTCGGTGCCAGGTCGCTATTAGAACCGCACCAATGCCCTAAACTGCATTGGTGCGGTTCTGTTGCTATGGCTCCTGAATTTATTGTGGTTCGAGATCAAGTTGAGAATAAGGGCTACTGTCAGGAGTTACGCAGTTCAAAGAGGAATGGTGTAGAAGAGGACTATGAATCCTCCGAAATACCAACTGATCGATTACAGCAACTCTCTAATTGTGACTCAGACAGCTTATAGTTCCTGCGAAGCCGAACGGGTACATCCCAATGATGAAACGGCACATTTCCATGCTACGGAGCCACCGTTAACTGTATAAGCCCAGATTCGCAAAGTCTTGTCCCAGTCTTTTTGAAAACGCCCGAAACAGTGATCTACCCGTAATGGTCGCAGTTACTGTCCATGTCAGCTCCCGCTTAGACGAACGTCGTTTGGGCGGCACCCTGAGGCATGGGCATGATGCGACCTATTGCGGCGGCAATAGGTCGTAGGCTGTCAACCAAGTCGGCCATGGCGTCGAGCGACAGGGTTTGGCGAGCATCGGAAATCGATTCGTCTGGCACTGGGTGGCATTCGATCATGATGCCATCGGCCCCCGCCGCAATCGCCGCTCGGGCCAAGCTAGCCACCAGTTCTCGCTTGCCCGCTGCGTGACTCGGATCGGTAATGACCGGGAGGTGAGTGAGCTGTTTGAGTGCCACGACTGCCCCTAAATCGAGCACGTTGCGCGTGTAATTGTCGAAGCTGCGAATGCCGCGCTCACACAAAATGACGTTGGTATTGCCGTGGCTAGCAATGTATTCTGCCGCCATGACAAACTCTTGCACAGTGGCTGCGAGGCCGCGCTTGAGCACTACGGGGCAATCAATTTCGCCGAGGGCCTTGAGCAAATCAAAGTTTTGCATGTTGCGGCTGCCCACCTGCAACACATCGGCGTGGGCGACGATCGCCTCAATTTGATGAATGGCCATAACCTCGGTGATCACGGGCAACTGGTAGCGCCGCCGCACGCGATCCAAAATGGTTAAACCGGATTCACCCACTCCTTGGAAGGCGTAGGGCGACGTGCGGGGCTTGTAAACGCCTCCTCGCAAAGCCTGAACACTCTGATGCCCGAGGCGATCAGCGATGGTTTCCATTTGCTCTAGACTCTCGACTGAGCAGGGGCCACCAATGATGAGGAGCTCATCGCCCCCCACTGTGACCTGATCATTGAGCGCAATAACAGAACGATGAGCGTCGTGAGATTTGGCGATGAGCTTAGCGTCTTGCATGGGTTGAATTCCTGATAAAAGTTGAACGGTGGGATGGGACGAATCAAGTGAAATAAAGCCAGAGGGCGTTGAATGGGTAATTAAAAACCCCCGAGGCGCTGAGCGCTCCGGGGGTTTTGCTAAGCATGGCAGCCTAGTCACCCGGAGCGTGTTCCAGTGAAAAAGAAAAAGTGGTAAAACCAGTTGGCCGGAGCGGAATACTGCATAGTGGATGACTCAAAACTGCCTTTAAAACGCAAAAACCGCAGAGCTTAGTCTGCGGTTCACCAGAGGATTTCAGCAAAAGCTAAACTCACCACTGGTGAACCCCCTGAAAGTGCCAAAAATAAAATCGTTGCGCGCTGAAAACCATAACTATCTCGAAAGGTTCCCGTTCTTTCCTTAAAAGTACCAACGGAATTCAGCCGCGTCAATCGGCATGCCGAGATTGAGTGCAGTCAGCCCAATCACAATTGGTCATCGCGATCGCCGCTATTATCGGCCATGATCTTCCAGTCATCTAAGGTGCGGGCAGTTCCTCTACCGTTTCCTCGTCTAGTCCATCGCCCTGAGATGCCGTTGTCGAGAAGCGGCGGGTGGCGAGTGGGGTCAGCACGATCAGTGATTGACACAAACACTCAAACTCCAGCACTTCAGGGCTAACAATTTCGCCATCGATCACCACCTTTTGAGTGGGGGTCGTCGTAATTTTCAATTTATGGGTGCGCAGGCGAATGATATCTTCGCGCTGGGTGGGGGTGTTAACGAGGGCTGAGGCAAACAGACTGGTGAGGGCATTGAATCCTTGAAGACGATTTTTAGGCGTGGCGATGGTGACATCGAGCAAGCCATCATCCACAATCACCTGTCCAAACCCTTGGGCCAACACGGAGGTCGTCGGGGCCGCATTGGCCACGGTAATCGTGCTGGTTTGGACTTCAGTTAGTTCGCCCTCAATGTCGATCACCGCATCAAAGGCAGTTTGCTCTTGAAACTGCTGAACCCCGGCAAACAAGTAGGCCAAAACGCCTAGCCGGTTCTTGAGTTCGCGGTCAGCGCGATCGACCATTTCGGCTTCGAAGCCGATGCCCGCCAGTAAAATGTAGGGTGTGTCGTTGCAGCGAGCCGCATCTACTACGCAGGGCGTATTGGCCAAAATCGTCTCGCAGGCGGCCTGAATATCAGTGGGGATGCCCATGGCGACGGCAAAGGCATTGGCGGTGCCGCGCGGAATCACCCCCAGGGGAATGCCGGTGTGGATAACGCTGCCAGCCACGGCTGAAATGGTACCATCGCCGCCAGAGGCAAGAATCAGGTCGGCCCCGTCGGCGATCGCGACCTTTGCCTGGTCTGCCGGATCCTCTTCGGCATTGGTGAAAATCACGTTGAGTTGCACCTGCGGTTCTAGCACGCGGCGAATCAGAGCCAAATCTTGGTCCGGGTTGCCCTGTCCGGCGACGGGGTTAAAAATCAAGTGCCCCACCCGCGATTTTCGCAGCTGCACCATGATCGCTGCGGCCGTGGCGATGTTGGTGGCGAGGGGCACATCGTACACTTCACAAACCCGCAACAGCGCTCGAATGTCTGGTTCATGGGGTTGGGCATGGAGCGGATCAACTAAAAAGATGACGGCAGCGACGTCACCGGTGACCACTCGGGCGGCGATTTGCGTGTCGCCGCCTAAAGGCCCAGAGGCCAAGCACTCAACTTCTAAACCAGTGGCTTGAAGCACACTCTGGCCAGTCGCACCGGTGGCGATTAAATGATATTTGCTCAACAACACATCATGTCGGTGGGCAAACGCCACCATGCTGTCTTTTTTGCGATCGTGGGCGATAAGGGCAATGCAGGTAGGCATAGGGGCTAATCGGCGACAGGGAGGACAAGC
Organism: Cyanobacteria bacterium J06626_4; assembly: GCA_038523235.1. Classification (GTDB taxonomy): domain Bacteria; phylum Cyanobacteriota; class Cyanobacteriia; order Phormidesmidales; family Phormidesmidaceae; genus Halomicronema. Next base: position 84,121 of record JBCBJQ010000014.1, on the reverse strand, counting down.
AATGAATAACCTTAGAGGAAGGATGCTGATGGGTGGGGACAGTTACCTCAGCCATCGCCTCTACTCAAGCTGATGAATAGCCGAATTTGCATCCTAATCGCAACCCAATAGAGAGAGATGCCATGACAGCGGTATTCACAAATTTTTTCGGGGCTTAGCAAAAAAATCTTACAGAACCGTAGCGGTGTTGTACTAAGTGATTAGGATGCAACCAGCGATCGCCTTTATACGATCTAAACCACGTGACTTTGAGAACCTTAGTTTTCCGCGACCGAACCAACCTCTCCTCTTCTTAACTTTTGGCAAAAACTGCCCGGAGGTCTAAGGAGAGGCCCTGGAACAGTCTTAACCCTCTCCTTCAATTCAGGAAGAGGTAACGCTAGCGGTGAAGTTTGACCGAATGTCGAACCTCTCGTTCTCAATCCAGATGAAATTTATTCCCCCTCATTAAAGGACCCTCTCCTATGAATGATCGACCTACGCTGTCTCGCTCTAACCGGATGCTACTCACCACATTAGAAGGCGTACCAGGACATAATATTGTGCAGCATTTAGGGCTCGTGCAAGGCAGCACCGTGCGCGCTAAAAACGTTGGTCGCGATTTTATGGCCGGGTTAAAAAACCTGGTCGGGGGTGAGCTTAAAGGGTATACCGAACTGCTGCAAGAGGCCCGCGCGGAAGCGACTCAGCGCATGATGCAAGAGGCCAGCAAACAAGGAGCCAACGCGATCGTCAATATTCGTTTTGCCACCTCTTCGCTGACCCAAGGGGCGGCCGAACTTTTCGTCTACGGCACCGCCGTACAGATTGATTAATCTATGGAAACCTTAGGCATCTTTTTTATTCTGATTTTGGTGGGCTTTTTTGCCGGTAGCCACATTGAGAAAAAGCACTTGGCCGATCTGCACGATCGCGAATATCGCACGCGCCAGCTCACGGTGATTAACATTGGGGCCAAAACGCCCATCCCCGATGCCGATCGCGCCAAACTCTTTGTTGGTAGCGTCGTGGTGTCCTCAGACTATTTCAAAACCTTTGTTGCTAGCTGGATGAACTTTTTTGGCGGTCGCATCACGGTGTATGAAACATTAGTCGAGCGAGGTCGCCGCGAAGCCATGCTGCGCATGAAAGAGGACGCCCTTAAGTGGGGCGCTCGCCAGGTCGTCAATGTGCGCCTTGAAACGGCAGAAATGGGAGGGCAAAATCCCAATGGCGTGGTGGCGGTTGAAATCATCGCCTATGGTACCGGCGTGCAGTAGGGCGTAGAGCTTTGCTCGTAGTTCCCGTAGCGTCAGATCTGCTGGCAATGCCGGTGAAGTCCAGCCTCCTCTAAAGCCAAAATTCCGTTAGAATTTCTCCCAAGTTTTGGGGGATTGCTCCTTAACTGATTCACGGCATCTTCGGGTCAGCCCTATGGCAAAATCCACAAAATCAACCACAGTGCCCAAGGCAATGCGCGAAAAGTTTGAACGCATTACCGCAATTACTGATGAGTTTGCTCAACAGCATCTCAACGATGAATATGCGACACTCATCCGTCAGGCCACTGCCGCCCTCTGCCGTAAGCGGCCCTCGCCCCTCACAAGCGGCAAAGATCACTCTTGGGCCTGCGGCATCAGCCACGCGATCGGCATGGCTAACTTTTTGTTCGACGCCTCGCAAGACCCTCATATCAGTGCGACGGATCTGTATGCCTGGTTTGGGGTTGCCAACAGCACGGGGCAGGGCAAATCGAAAAAAGTGCGCGATTTGCTCGATATCGGCCAGCTTGATCCGGATTGGTGTCTGCCCAGCAAGCTAGGCGACAACCCGATGGCCTGGTTGATTTCAGTCAACGGCATGATCTTAGATGCGCGCTCAGCGCCCCGGCACGTGCAGGAGCAGTTGGTCACCGCTGGCCTCATTCCACATATTCCCGGTGAGACCGGGGTAACGGCGGCCAGTTCCACCGCCTGTGGTGACGCCGATTGAGCGCCTCCCCGAGACACTCTACGTCTTATCGGTCATGCTGATTGAGGGACCGGTAACTGAAGCCTTTGCCGAAGCACATCCTCAAGTGATTCGGACGATTGAAATCAAGGGCAATCAGACGCTGGTCGCCCTGCATCAAATTCTTTTTCAGGCGTTCGATCGCGAAGACGAGCATTTGTATGAGTTTCAGGTCGGGGGCCGTGGCCCTAATGACCCCAACGCTCGACGCTATGGCCTCGACGCCACAATGGATGCTGAGCTAGTTGGGGAAGTGGCTAAAACAACCCTCAACGATGTGAACTTGGTCGAAGCAGAAATTTTTGGCTACTGGTTTGACTTTGGCGATGACTGGTGGCACATGATTGAAGTCAAAGCTATTCAAGCCAAAGCAGGCAAAGGCAAGTATCCCAAAATCACGGAGCGGGTGGGACCGAGTCCGCCGCAGTATGCTGACTTTGAATAGGTCAGCCCTAACTGCCATAGCAAAAGGATGAAGGATGAGGGCAAAAGGCAGAATTGAAAGCACTGCTATGCAAGGGTTATAGCCGTTGTCAGTATCTGAACCTGAGTGCGGTTTGCTATACCAATTCAATATTGCCCAGAGGCTCAGTATGACTGAGAGCGATCGCCCCGTTCAACCATTTATGACAACCTGGGGTGAGCGTGCCAACAGTCAGCTAGAAGTGGGCATTGTAGACTGCACACGCTTGCTGGTCTCGTGGCGGTTGGCCGGGCGTCAAAATTAGAAAGCGGTGTCGCTGTTGAGCATCTGAGTATTTCCATGAATGACTTCTTTAACGGCTTTGAGCAACTTCTAGAGCTGGCCAAAACGCTGGAAGAAAAAGCCGAAAACGGTGAGCTAAAAACCAACATTCGCATCAACAGTCGTGGCCTGAGCAGTATTCCGCGCCAGGGCAACATGCCCAACGACATTGGCGTGTCCCGCATCCGGACACCAGCAGGAGGAGATGATGCGGGTGACGACGACGTGATCGTGACGCCACCACCGGCAGATGCCACTGCAGATGATGTTGCAACTGCGACCACGCCGACTGCTACCGGCGCTACCAAAAAATCGTCTACTCCCTCCGCAGCTGCTAATCCTTCGCTCAAAGATGTGGGTGGCTTGACCGCCGTCATTCAAGAATTACGGGAATTGGTGGAAATTCCCCTGAAGCGACCGGAAGTATTGGCCCAACTAGGTTTAGAGCCGCCCCGAGGCGTGATGCTGGTCGGCCCACCCGGAACGGGCAAAACCTTGACAGCGCGATCGCTGGCGGAAGAATTGGGCGTCAGCTACATCGCGATCGTCGGCCCCGAAATCATGGGCAAATACTACGGGGAGGCCGAAGGGCGGCTTCGGAAAGTGTTTGAAAAAGCCGCAAAGTCAGCCCCATGTCTGATCTTTATTGATGAAATCGACAGTCTCGCCCCCGATCGCAGCAAGGTGGAGGGCGAGGTCGAAAAACGACTGGTAGCCCAACTGCTGAGCCTGATGGATGGCTTTGCCAAAACACCAGGCGTGGTGGTGCTCGCCGCCACGAATCAGCCCAATCACATTGACCCGGCCCTGCGCCGTCCGGGACGGCTTGATCGCGAGGTGCAGTTCCGCGTGCCGGACCGCCCGGGCCGCCTGGAAATCTTGCAGATCCAGACGCGCCAGATGCCGCTAGATAACACGGTGAATTTGGCGGCGATCGCCGATGTCGCCGTCGGCATGGTGGGCGCTGACCTGAAGGCCCTGTGTCAAAAGGCTGCCTATTTTGCCCTGCGGCGACAGGTACCGAGCCTTAGCGATCCGGTGCCCGCCGATCTGCACGTCTCCCAAACGGATTTTGCGGCGGCGTTGAAAGAAATCAAGCCGTCGGTGCTGCGATCGGTGGAAGTGGAGTCACCGCAGATCGCCTGGGAAGACATCGGCGGCTTGGAAACCGCCAAACGCACCCTGCAAGAATCGGTGGAAGGGGTGCTGCTGTATCCCGAGCTGTATCAGCAAACCGGTGCCCAAGCGCCGCGCGGTATTTTGCTCTGGGGACCACCCGGCACCGGCAAAACCCTATTGGCGAAAGCCGTGGCCGCCCAGGCTCGCGCTAATTTTATCGCGGTGAATGGGCCAGAACTGCTGACTCGCTGGGTCGGTGCGGCCGAGCAGGCCGTGCGTGAGCTGTTTGCCAAAGCGCGGCAGGCATCGCCCTGTGTCGTGTTTATTGACGAAATCGATACGCTAGCGCCCGAGCGGGGTCAGTTTCAGGGCGATTCGGGGGTGAGCGATCGCGTTGTCGGTCAACTGCTCACCGAACTTGATGGCCTACAAGACTGTGCCGATGTGCTGCTGGTCGGGGCCACCAACCGCCGCAACGCCCTCGACCCCGCCTTGCTGCGGGCTGGACGCCTCGATCTACAAATCGAGGTAGATCTGCCGACGGAAGCTAGTCGGCTGTCGATCTTGCAAGTGCATAACAGCGATCGACCGTTAGCCGGGATTGATTTGGGGGCGATCGCGGCCCAAACCGCAGGCTGGAATGGGGCTGACCTGGCGCTGCTCAGTAATCAAGCGGCCCTGGAAGCGATCCGCGAATACCGCGCTTCCGGTGCTGATGATCCGTCCCAAATTCACATTCAACCCGAACACTTTCAGGCGGCCTTTGAAGCGCTGCAGCGGCAAAAACAGGTGAACGGTTAATCATTGAGCCAGTATGTGAAAAGCTTTTAAGAGCTAACCTGACGTCCCCCAATCACCATTTTAATGGCCAGTCTGGGTGTAGTTGATCGGCTGGCCAAGATGCTGGGTTGTGGTGGATGTACTGGCGGATGTCGGTCATTGCCCTTGGGTTGCGGATGATGCGTTCGGAATAGTTGCTTTGCCATACGGGCATTTTGGGGCCTGACGCTGCAGGTTAATATGCTTGGTCACCGCCGATTTGTATGAACCGACGACGGTGCCCAACGAACCAGCAACAGGTTGACCAAATTGCCGTTTTTGGGTGCGGGGCGTCACGGGGTAGGGACAGAGCAGTGCCATGCCCCTACGATCAGCGTCGGTGATGACGATAACGCCATGAACGTAAGCACACACGTTTCAGTCAGTCAGGTATTCTGACAGGCAGATCAGAATTGGAATGAACCGTTGGATGCAAGTATTGTTGACCCGGCCCGCGAGCCCGTTGCGACCGCTGGACAACCGTGGCAGGGTCAGGCCAAACTGACTTTTCGGCGACAGGGCGATCGCACCGTGCCTGAGGTGCAAACCCAAGCACCGCTCAAAGTTCAACAACCCTTTTATCCCGAAGGACCGGATATTTGTCAGTCGGTGCTGCTGCATACTGCCGGAGGCATGGTCGGGGGTGATCGCCTCAACTACGATCTGCATGCCCTGGCGGACACCCACGCGATGGTCACGACTGCCGCCGCCGCAAAAATCTACTCTAACCATCCTCAACCGGCCCAGATTACCGGCAGGCTACGGGTCGAGACTGGAGCCTGTTTAGAATGGCTGCCTCAAGAGGCCATCGTGTTTGAAGGGGCGCAGCTGCAGCAAAACTGGCGGGTGGAGCTGGCTGATGAGGCCCACTGGCTGGGGTGGGACATGCTACGGCTGGGGCGCACGGCGCGTGGTGAGCGATTTTGTCGGGGCGAGGTGCGATCGCGGTTTGAAGTTTGGCACGGCGATCGGCTGATCTGGGTCGATCCGCAGCGATTGACGGGCAGCGAAGCGCTGTGGCAGAGTCCCCATGGGCTAAATCAGTGCCCCATTGTGGCGACGTTGGTATGGGTCGGCGCGTTGCCCCAGCCAGAAGTCGTTGAGGCGGTGCGAGCGGCTTGGCAACCGAAATCGCCGCTGCCGGGTGAAATCGGCGTAACTCGGCTGCAGTTGGGGCTGCTTTGTCGCTATCGCGGCCATTCGACGGGCGAGATGCGCCGCTGGTTTATTCAGGTATGGAAAATTTTACGACCCCACTATGCACGGCCCCTGCAGACCGTGCCGCGCGTGTGGCCTCCGTAGCTGTGGTGGCATGGGCGTCCCTACATCGAGACAGTGAGCTGCGAACCATCGGGAGTCTTGCTCACATCAATGCGGGTTTCAAAGGCTTCGCGGAAATGGGGGATGTGGGTGACTGCGAGAATGCAGGCAAAATCCGCCGCGATCGCGGTGATGGCCCCAATGAGGCGATCGCACCCCTCGCGGTCTTGGGTACCAAAGCCCTCATCGATAATCAACATTTGCAGCGGCGTGCCCGAGCGCTGGGCCAGCAGTCGCGCCAGCGCCAGCCGAATGGCAAAATTCACGCGAAAAGCTTCTCCCCCCGAATAGGTTTCGTAGGGGCGAGTGCCCTGGGCATCGGCGATGACAATATCCAGGGTGTCGATCAGTTTGCCCTGGCGGCTGCGGCCCGCCCGCTGGGTCACAAACTGCACATGTAGCTGGTGGGCGCTGAGGCGGCCTAAAAGGTGGTTCGTCTCCGCCTCTAGTTGGGGCAATAGATGCTCGATGAGTAGCGCCTGCAAGCCATTGCGGCCAAATGCGGTCGCCAGCTCTTGATGCACCAATAGGCGACGTTGGGCCTGCAGCAAGGTTTGCTGCTGTTGCTGCCATTCGGTTTGTCGCTGATCACATTGAACCAAGCGCTGTTTTAGCGCCCCCTGCGCCGAGAGAATCTGCTCACGCTGCTGCTGACGATCGCTTAGCTGAGTCTGCAGGGCAGCGATCACCGCCTGCACATCAGGACAGTCACGAATTTGCGCCGTCAGCGCTTGGTTCTCAGCGGTAAGGGTTTGCTGCTGCTGCTCGACCTGCTGGCACTGCTGCGCAATTTCCTGAAGCTGCTGCGCCAGTTGAGGCTGGCGCTGGCGAGCCTGTGTGACCTGCTGAAACTGGAGTGTCCATGGTTGCGCAGCCTTGAGCCGCGATCTCACCTGCTGGTGGGTCTCGACTCGATAGCCCAATGCCGCCAGTTGGGCATCGAGTTCGACAATCATTTGCACCGTTTCGGACTGGGCCAGCGCCGCCATTTGCGCTTCTAGGCGCGCGATCGCCTGTTCGAGCTGGGGCTGCTGCTGGCGCAGCTGCGTCTGTTGGTGGTCGGCCTGGCGAATCTCGGCCTGGCGCACCTCAGCCCAGCGCAGGCGATCGACCTGGCCGCGCACCAGGGCATGATCGCGCTCGTCGTAGGCCAGCGCCGTCAGCTGCTCAGTGATTTGGCGCAGCTCTTGCTGCACGTCGGGGGCGTAGTGGCGCTCAGCCAGGCAGCGTTCAAGATGTGATCGCTCCTCGGTTAGTGCCTGCAACTGCTGCGCCGCCGAGGTGGTGGAGTTGAGTTTCGCCATCAGGCTGCCGCGCTGTTCTAAAATCTGGCCATAATCAGCCAGTTCTTCTTCCAATTCTCGATATTCTTGCCGCAATACCTGAATTTCGCGCTCGGAGACGGCGAGCTGCTCGCGAATCACCCAGATCTGCCGCTGCAGCTCGGTCTGATCTTGGCGATGCTGGCTCACCACACTCTGCCAATTGTGCTGCTTAAGGGGGCGATCGCAGACGGGACAAGGGGCATCAGGCTGCTGCAAAAGCTGCAGCTTTTGATCAATTTGCGCCAGCTGCACTTCATAACCCCGCTGCTCCGCCTGCAAACGTTCCATAAAATGTCGCCGTTCAATGCCCTTCTCGCGCACCTGTTCTTGATAGGCGCGTTTGGCTGTTAGCGCTTCTAGGGTATGGCCGACCGCCACCACTGCCTGCTGCAGTTGGGGCTGCTGAGACTGCTGTCGCTGTAGCTGAGTCTCAGAATCGGTGAGTACGGCCAGCCGCGCTGAGAGTTCTGCCTGGGACTGATCCAGCTCGCGCTGCAGGGTTTGCTGGCGCTGCCGCAGCGGACTGACCTGGAGCTGCAGCTGATCCAGCGCCTGCAACCGTTTACGCGCCTTGGTTAAGCTGGCCATCGCGGTCGCCACTGCATCTTGCTTTTGCAAAATGGGGGTGAGGCCGGCCAGCTGCTGAATCAGCGTATCCAATTGGTGACGGTGCTGTTGTTGCTCAGCCTGCAGAGCCTGCGCCTGGGCCTGGTGGGTTTGATAGAGGCGATCGCGGCGGGTTTGCAGGGCCTGTTGTTGCTGAAACTGGGCCTGTAGAGTGTCGTCTTGGGTTTCTAATGCCTGCAGGGTGGCGAGGCCCGCCTCAATCGCTGGGGATCGAGCGAGAATTTCTTCGAGGCTGGCGTGTTCTTCGGCCAGGGCTTGGTGCTCGCGGTGCAGGCGATCGCCCTCGACAGTGACGTGAGTCAGTTGCTGCTGGAGCAATACTTGGGCCTGCCGGAGCGCCTGCCGCTGTTGATGTTGCTCCTGATGCTGGGCTAAAGTTTGCTGATCAGCGACCTGATCAGCCTGCAAGGTCTGCAGTTGGGCTTCTAGTCGTTGGGCTTCTTGGGCGATCGCGCCGCGCTGATTGCACTGGGCTTCTAGCGTTGCCAGTGTGGTTTCCAGCACGGCGACCTGAGCTTTAGCGTCGCGGGCCCGCTCCTTGGCTTTGTCGGCCAGCTCGTCATATTGCCCCAGCTTCAAGAGATCTGAGAGAATCTGCTTGCGCTCGCTGGGGCGCTTCAGCATAAATTCGTCGGCTCGCCCCTGGCGTAAATAGGCGGAATTAACAAAGGTTTCGTAGTCCAGCCGCAGAGTTTGGCAAATTAACTGTTGCGTGGCCCGCATGCCGCGCTGGGTCAAGGGGCGAAACCCCTGGTCAGTATGCACCTGAAACTCCAGCGTGCCACCCTGCTTGCGCCGCCGCGATCGCATCACCCGATAGAGCTGCTGTTGGTGCTCAAAGGTAAAGTCAACCTGCGCCTCTAACGCGCCTAGATGCACCACGTCATCTTCAGCCACAGTACGGCTTTGCCCCCAAATTGCCCAGGCGATCGCCTCTAACAACGACGACTTGCCCGCTCCGTTTGGCCCCGAGACGCAAGCGACTTGCAGGCCACCAAAATTGAGGGTGGCCTCGCGATAACTTAAAAAGTTGCGGAGCACTAACTGCTTGGGGATCATGCACAAAACAGTTGAACTATTCTTCTAAAATAGCAGTACATCTGACCTGAAGTACAGATGCTCTTGAAAATAGTGAGTCTTCTGAAACAAATGACGGTTCTTATCAGCAATTTGCTCAGAAATTGCCGGGCGAATTGACAGGCAGATGGCTGTCTACTGGCGTCCTGTTAACTCATCTCAGTTGAGTAGATCAGAGACCCCTGAGATGAGGAAATAATGCAGTCTTGGCAGCCTTGATTGGGATGACTAGAATCGCTTGCAGGGTGATCCAGTTCAGCCAAAAACTTCGATTGCCTAGGAGGATAAATCCGTCGTATCCCGCTGAATAGGCTGTGGTGATGACAGCTTCAGGCCGATTTTCTGACGAGATGAAGCCCGTTTGGCAATGGCTAAGTCAAACTTTGATCCCCGATTTCAGACCGATGATCGCGCAGATTTTTGCATCCAAGCACTCAAAACTTTTGATGGCTTTACACAGCTCTAAGCGAGTTCGTGGTTTAAATTCCCTTGGCTTTTCACTCGGTGAGCGATGCTAAATAGGCAACTGCACTCAGTCAATAGGCTTTCTAGAGCAAGCAGCGGGATGCGGTAAAGCCTGGTGATTGTCATTAATTCATGCCCTAGAATGTGTCGTCAATCAACAACCTGAAAAATTTAAGGCCAGATATGATCGTGCTCACTTCCCGCATTGATTGAGAAGGTGAACTCGCTGTCTTGCCGGTCATTTCTCCAGTCTTGCTGATGGTGCATACGCTGAAAAGAACCAGATTCGTTGCCTCGCTGTGCGGATGATCTCCTCCGGGTTTCATTTTTAGGAGGGGCACGCGAGCATTATCGGGCATCGTTCCGAAAATCATCTCCGCTTGGAGTTGGGCGATTCCCCACAGATCGCGCCAAACTTTCCACTGAGAGCCTGCCGCCCCCTCAGCCCTGATCTCCCTGTTGCCATTGTGGGTAGTGGTGCGGTCGCCTCACGGGCCATGGCTCTAAGCATTATTTGGAAGGGGGCTGGCAGGTGACTGAAACGCTTGGCCCCAGCCCTCACGGCTGACAGTCTAGAGGTTTGGTTATCTAGCCAGCAGTCATCAACTCTAAATTGCGATAAATTTGCAACTTCAACAAGCCAGTGGATTTTGTTGGGAAACCTAATGTTGAACGGCCCCTTAGCGTCAAAGGACAGACTGCGAGCGCTCATGCAAGATTAGAACTCGTAACGGTTGGATTGACACGTTTCAAGTTTCTCGGTTTCTTAGGCGCTGAAGTTCCCTAGGCGCTCAATTTGTCTGGTGTTTGAGGAGACTTCTACGAGCGATCGATGACTTATTTTACGCATGTTGATTCCCTGCACTCATCCAGGAGCAATGCTTCTGGCATCGATGCTGCGGCCTTGAATCTGCTGCAAACGATCGCTACAGCAATCAGTCAAGCGCCTGATTTTGATGCCGCGCTGCTGCTGCTTTTAGAGTTGGTTTGTACTTCCACCCGGTGGGTGTTTGGCGAGGTTTGGTTCCCGCAAACGGATCAACAGCTCTGTCACAGCGGCCTTTCCTACACAACTGCAGCTCACTTGGCGGGGTTTGATCAGGAGAGTTATCGTGATCAGTTTGCTCAAGGGCAGGGCTTGCCAGGGCGCGTCTATGCCACGGGCCAAGCAGAATGGTTGGCCGATACGGCTCACTGCTCATTGACGACCTTTCATCGGCGAGACTTAGCGCAGCAATACGGTTTAGGCGCTGGTTTGGGTGTTCCGGTGACCTTGGATGGTGAGGTCTTGATGGTGCTCGTTTTCTTCGCAAGTGAGGTGCAAGCCTGCGATCACGACCACTTACGACTTGTTGAGGCGATCGCAGTACAGGTGGGCTCAATTCTCCGCCTCAAGCAAACAGAAGCGGCGCTGACGGCCTATCAGCAGCAACTGCAACGGGTCATTAATACGCTACCGGGCATTGTGTTTAAGGCGGCGGGGCCACCCGACTGGCGGATGCGCTGGCTGAGCGACGGCTGCAGTTATCTCACCGGCTATGCCCAGACGGAATTGGTCGGCGACAATCGTCCTGCTTCCTACAACGACATCACCCATGCCGATGACTTGTGCCGAGTGGTCAGAACGATTGAGCAAGCATTGGACCAAGGCCGGTCCTATCAGGTGGAATATCGCATCATCACCCGTAGTGGTGAAGAAAAGTGGGTTTGGGAAAAGGGGCAGGTGATCTTGAACGACGCTGGCGTGATCGTCGCTCTAGAAGGCTTTATTACCGACATTACGCCGCTGAAGCAGACTGAGGCTGCCTTACGCGAAAGCGAAACCCGCTATCGCATGTTGGCAGAAGGCTCTTTAGATCTGATTTCGCAACATGATTTGACCGGCGTCTTTCACTATGTGTCGCCCGCCTGTTACAACTTGTTGGGCTATACCCCGGAAGAATTGATTGGCCGTTCCCCTGAGCAGTTTTTTCATCCCCAAGACAAGCCACGCGTCCTGCAGCACTATCGGCAGTTTTTGCGCCTTAAGGCTGTGCCCACGCTACGGTTTCGCATTCGACATCGCAGCGGTGACTATCGCTGGTTTGAAACCATTGGCTGCATGATTAACCAGCCTAGTGAGTTGAGCGATCGCCAGGTGCTGGCCGTGTCTCGCGACGTGACTGACCAGGTAGAAGCGGAGCAGGCGCTGATTGAACGAGAAAAATTTCTCAGCCTCGTGCTCGACAGCATTCCCCAACATTTGTTTTGGAAGGATCATAAAGGCACCTACCTTGGCTGCAACCAGGCGTTTGCCCAGAGCGTCGGCCTGCAAAATTCGGCTGAGGTCGTGGGTAAAACAGACTATGACCTACCAGCCTATTTGGCTGAGGAGGCCGGTTATTATCGTCAGCAAGACCGCCACGTGATGCAGGCCAACTGGCCTCAGATCAATACCTTGGAATTCAGGGAAGCGCCCCTTAACCAGTGGTTCAACTGCAGCAAATTTCCGATTCACGATGCCAGTCAGCAGGTGATTGGGGTGCTGGGGAGTTTAGAGGATGTCAGCGATCGCATTGCCTTTCAAAAAAATCTCAACCGGCGCGAGCAGTATTTAACGGCGTTAGTTGAACTCCAACGCCAGCTGTTAGACCTCGATAGCAGTTGGGACAATGAGCGCTTTTGTGCCGCGTTGCAACCGCTGGCGCTGGCTACTGAAGCCAATCGGGTTTACCTATATGAGCGGCTGCCGGATCAACTGGTGCAACGCGCCCAGTGGACCTCGGCGGATACGGTCTCGACCTATCGGCACCCCAGTGTGGCCACGTTTGAGCTGCAGGGAGCGATCGCGGATTGGGTGGCTGAACTCAGTCAGAAAAACTGTATTAACCAGACCCTAGATCAGTTTCCTGAACCCTTGCAGCAAATTCTGGGTCAGGCGCCCTCTGCCGTGAAATCCATTTTGCTGCTACCGCTGCAGGTGCGGGGCCAATTCAGCGGCCTAATCGGCTTTGACAACTGTGAGGCGGCCAGAATTTGGTCGCCGTCAGAGGTCAATCTGCTGCGCGTGGCGGCTCACGCAGTGGCGATCGCGACGGAACGATTTCAAGCCGACATCTCCCTGCGCCAAGCCGAAACTAAATATCGCAGCATTTTTGAAAACGCCGTTGAGGGCATCTTTCAAACCACGCCCAGTGGTCGCTACCTCACCGTTAACCCGATGTTGGCCAAGATTTATGGCTATGCCTCGCCCCAAGAACTCATCACCAGCCTCACCAATATCGAGCAGCAGCTGTATGTCGAGCCCGGGCGGCGCGAAATCTTTGTCGAGCAGATGCTAACTCAAGGAGCCGTTATTGGTTACGAGTCCGCTGTTTACAAAAAAGACGGCACCGTGATCTGGATCTCTGAATCGGCGCGGACCACCTACGACGCCAACGGGGCCGTGGTGGGATTTGAGGGCACCGTTGAAGATATTACTGAGCGCAAGGGCAGCGAACTCCAGCTATATCGGCGCGATCGCTTGCTACAAGGGGTGGCTCAAGGCAGCCAGTACCTGTTGACCAATCTCGATATCGAACAATCTATTGCCCAGGTTCTGGCCATTTTGGGTGAGGCAGCGGCGGCTGATCGGGCTTACCTGTACGAAAATCACTGTTATGCCAAAACTGACGCCCCCTGCATGAGTATGCGGCATGAATGGATACAGACTGGTATTCCTCCCCGCCTCGATCAGCCTCATTGGCAAAATCAGAGCTATGCCGAACATGGCCTCATGCGTTGGTATCGCGCTTTTCAAGCGGGTCAGTCAATTCGGGGACGAGTCTCCACTTTTCCCATGGGGGAGCAGCAGCTACTGTCGCGGGATGGCATCGTTTCACTGGTCATGGTGCCTATTTTTATTGACCATGATTTGTGGGGCTACATCGGGTTCGATGCCTGTCGCCAGATGCGCGATTGGACCTCTAGCGAAGAATCCATCTTAGTCACCATTGCAGCCAGTATTGGTGGCGCCTTTAAACGACGCCACACTGAAGAACAGATGCGCTATCAGGCGTTTCATGATCCGCTCACGGGGTTGCCTAACCGCACGGCCTTCAATCAACAACTGCCCCTGGCGATGGCGACTGCCCGGCGTCATGAAACCCTCATTGCCGTGATGTTCTTAGATTTAGACCGCTTCAAAAACATCAACGATACGCTCGGTCACGCGATCGGCGATGCGCTCTTAGTGCAAGCGACCCAGCGCCTGATCGAAGGGCTCCGCCGCAACGACATGCTGGCCAGGTGGGGCGGTGATGAGTTTACCTTAATCCTGCGTGATCTCAGCTCCACCGATGAGGCTGCAAACGTCGCTGAAAGACTCGCTGAAAAACTCAGACCCCCCTTTCTGATTGAGCATCACGAACTCTACATCACCGGCAGCATTGGCATTGCTGTTTATCCCAACGATGGTGACACGGTGACCACGCTGCTGCAATATGCCGATGCCGCGATGTACGCCGCCAAAGGGGATGGCCGCAATACCTATCGCTTTTACAATGCCCTGTTGAACTCGGCGGCTTCACGGCAGCTGGTGCTAGAAAAGCATCTTCACCAAGCGCTGCAGCGGCGAGAATTTCGACTGCACTTTCAACCGCAAATTGACCTGGCAGTGGGCAAAATCTGTCGCATTGAGGCCCTCGCTCGCTGGTTTAGCCCAGAACTAGGCGAAGTGCCGCCCCAAGACTTTATCCCCATTGCTGAAGAAATTGGCCTGATCGTCCCTTTGGGCGAGTGGGTCCTAGAGCAAGCTTGCTGTCAGCTGCAGCTCTGGCATCAGCAAGGATTCGAGCAGCTGCAAATCGCGGTCAACTTATCCGCTCGACAGCTGCATCACTCGGCGCTGGTAGACAAAATTGAGCAGGTGCTCAGTGCCCTTGACCTCGTCCCTCAATGTCTGGAATTAGAAATTACCGAAACCGCTACCCTCGCTAACTTAGAGGCCTCTGTGGTGACGCTTAATCAGCTGCAAAAATTGGGCGCGCGCATTGTAATGGATGACTTCGGCACCGGGTATTCTTCCCTCAGCTATCTCAAGCAGTTGCCTTTTCAAGGGGTGAAGATCGATCGCTCATTCGTCGATGGCATCCCCGATGATGCGCAAGACGTGGCCATGCTGAAGGCCGTCATCGCGCTCGGCCAAGCGCTGAACCTGAGCCTCGTGGCCGAAGGCGTCGAAACCACTGAACAAATGAACTGTCTACAAGCGTTGGGCTGCCAGCAGATGCAGGGCTATCAGTTCAGTCCCCCCTTAGATAGTCAGGCCATGACAGCATTCTTAACGGCTCACTGGCCCCACTACACCATTGACAGTGTGAGTAGTCTTTCCTCATCACCGTGATGGCGCGATCGCTAAGCGATTGGCTCACCGACCGAGTCTTACTTTTTGGCGGCTAGGGGCTCGTCGTTGGAGCTTCGACAAAACTTAGAGCCCCAGCGATCTTCAGGTAGACCCCTGGGTCAGTAAAGCTGAGAGAGCACGCCCCGACTCAGCCAGCTGATGACGAGCGGGCTGGCCAGCCGCCGTTTGATTCGGTCACCCCAGATGACTGAGCAAGGCAATGATGCCCTCAGGGGACTGGCCAATCCCCTGAGGGCACGGCAGTTTTGAGCTTCAACGGCGAGCGGCGCTATTAAACTCTAAGCGCTGTTGGAGCTGTGCGGCTGCTCTAATGAGCCCCCCAACTGACCCAATCACGAGAAATCCCCGCTGATTCCTGTTCAGCTCGAGAGAGAATTTGGGAGATGTCTGTTCCCTCTAGATCCACTCCCTGCAGATCTACCCCTTCTAAACAAGCACTCGCCAGATCCACCTGACGGAAATTTGCCCCGCTGATGTCGGCTTCAGTGAGATTAGCGCCGCGGAGGTCAGCCCCTTCGACGTCAGCGGTGCGCAAATCAGCGCGAGTCAGATTGCTGCCCACTAATTTTGTGCCGTCTAAGGCAGCGCCAATGAGATTCACTGATTCGAGGTGAGCGCCACTGAGGTCAGCGTGGCTAATGTCTGCACCAGCCAAGTTGGCGTACTTCACATTGGCACGGCTCAGGTTAGCACCACTCAGGTTAGCGCCGCTGAGGTCAGCGCGACTGAGATCAATGCCACTCAGGTTACAGTTGCTCAGGTCAACTCCGTGCAAAATCGCGGCCTGAAAGTTGCGATCGCCCTGGCTGTATGTGCGCAGAAAAAATTTGACATCCATCTGATTTTCTCCGTTGTTATGTTGAAATTTGGTTTTAAATTAAAGCGCCATGAGCTTAAATTCTTGAGTCTTCAAATCAGCTCTAGCTAAAGAAACTACAATCCGATATTTGATCGGAAAGATAGAAAATCTCTTCCCTTCTACAGGAGGAAGCATCTTTATCCTCACACAGGCGGCAATGAGTCAGGGGAGTTTATTAACATAATTAAAACATCAACTAATCTTGGTCGATTATGCTCAAGAGCCGCCACTTCAGGCTGTTTTTTACTCTTAAGGAATTTTTTCTGTCTAAAAGCTCTTATGTAGCCCGGATGCCTAATTGGCATGCCGGGGGTGGGCTTTCTTCTAAAGCTCATGGGGTAAACGCTTCAGGATGATTTGGCAAAAATGCTTGGCACGATTTCTGGCGATTCCATCCTGCCAATAAAAATTTCAGGTGAATTATTTTTGAACTAGCTAGTCATCAGCGAGGCTAGGTGCGGTTGGTTGAGCATTCCCCAAAGCCTCATATTTTTATCGCGATCTTTTGCGGGTTTAGAAATGGTTATGTTAAATATAAAGATAATTAAGGCGCTTCTTTGAAATAGGAGTTTTAGCGATATCTGTTAATCGTTTAAGCTGGATTTTATGACAGGCTTGAGCCGTTGCTTGAGAGGTCGATTAAACGAGGTTTTTGAGTCTGTTGTGGTTATGTCCAAAGCGCCTGAGGCTCACGCACCACCCGCGAGCTTGAGGGCATCACACGGCCCTTTAGCACTCATTGGGTTTGCCGACGCCGAACCCATCAGGTGTTCTCCCCGGCGCTTGAAGCTGCCATCCCAAGAGGCCACAGGAGGGAGAGCATAGAGTTTTTCCCGTCGTCGGTTGGGATCGGCCAAGGCTTGGCAGCGATTATTGGTTCTGCTTGAGTGGCTCCGACGCGATCTCAATTACTCGGTCAACCCCGACGCTAGAAAGTTGTTTCCTAGGTGAGAGGTTGCATGAGCTACCAACGCATCGTCATCACACAATTTGGGTTACCCGAGGTGCTGCAAGTGGTGGAGCGACCGACCCTGCCGGAACCGCAAGCGGGCGAGGTGCGCATTCGAGTTTTAGCGACTAGTGCCAGCTTCACGGATGTGATGATTCGCAAGGGCAAATATCCAGGACTCCAGGTCAAGCCGCCGTTTTCGCCCGGTTACGATCTGGTGGGTGTAGTTGATAAGCAAGGGCCGAACGCAACCCGATTTACCTTGGGTCAACGCGTGGGTGATCTCACGGTCACGGGTGGCTATACGGAATATCTTTGCCGCCCCGAAAATGGTTTGACCCCGGTGCCTGAAGAGCTTGAGCCAGCGGCGGCGGTGAGCTTGATTTTGTCTTATCTGACCGCCTATCAACTGCTGCATCGAGTCGCCAATGTGCAGCTGGGCCAGCGAATTGTGGTGAAAGGGGCGGGCGGCGCTGTGGGGTCAGCCATGCTGCAGTTAGGCCAGCTGCAAAATTTGTCGATGATTGGCATCGATGCGGCCAGCAAGCAGGGACTAATTGCTGATTTGGGCGCAACGCCAGTGGACTATCAGCACGAAAGTTGGGAAAACAAACTGCGGGATATTGTCGGTAACGGGGTGGATGCTGTGTTTGATCCGATTGGCGGAGCGAGCTTACCGCGATCGCTGAGCTGGCTGCGTGCTGGCGGTATCCTGGCCGCCTATGGTTTTCATACGGCGGTTCTGGGTCAGGGTGGTAGCATTCCCCTCGATTTTCTACGTCTGAAATTGTGGAACTGGTTGCCGAATGGTCGGGTGACGCAGTTCTATTCGATTACGGCACTGCGTCAACGGCATCCAGAGTGGTTTACAGCAGATTTAGCTCGACTCTTCGAACTGCTGGTTAAAGGCAAAATCAAACCGGCGATCGCGGCGAAACTGCCCCTAACCCAGGCTAGACAGGCCCATGAAATGATTGAGCGCGGTGACGTATTAGGAAAACTTGTACTACTCGCTGCTGATCCAGCTGGCAAAGCTCGTAGTGAACCATAGATGCCTACTCAAACTGCCATGACGGCTGACGATGTTACCGGGTGCTCAGTGCCGCGATCGCGCCATCAATGGCGTAAGCTTTGATGACGTCTATGCTGTTTGTGCCTTATCCCAATTCTGCAAAATCGCACTACCGATCAAAGCCCCTCCGTTGTCGCTGCCTCTACGCCCTGTGGGCAGACTGCGCCACTAAAAAGGGAGCATTCCACATCTGGATGGAATTGCGCTGTCCCCTGTTTCCGAGGGGTGGAGGATCGCCACGGCAATTTTAGGAGTAGTCCAAACTCAGAGAATGGGTATTAGATGCGTTCAAAGCGACTCCGTCACAGCGTTTCGGGTAGGCTTCCCCGCCGATGCTTGAACCAGCACTCAGGAGCCTGGTCTGTGGGGCCAGGCCGGTTCTGCTAAGTCTGAGGGTTAAGCCCTCCAGAATTGAGCGGCTCCCAGCCTCGGCGCAGAGTAGCCACGGGCGGCGGCGTCAAATTCTTCAATATCAACGTCTTCGGTTATCTTCACCCGTCTGCCAATCTTTATGACTAGTCCGTTTCTGCTGCTGTTGATTTTCGCGATTAGCCTACTGACGCTGGTCAAAGCCTCAGACTTCTTCACTAACTCAGCAGAAAAACTGGGCCTTGCCATGGGACTGCCTCCCTTCATTGTTGGAGTTACCATCGTTTCCGTTGGTACGTCTTTGCCAGAACTGCTCTCGTCCCTGTTTGGCATTTTTCAGGGCGCACCAGAAGTTGCTGTGAGCAATGTGGTGGGTTCAAACATTGCCAATATTTGTTTGGTCATTGGCACCGCCGCCATCATTAGCAAGCGCACAATACGGGTCTTATATGACCTGGTGAGCGTCGATTTGCCTCTGTTTATGGGCTCGGCGTTTTTATTTACCCTGATGGCGTGGAATCAAACCTTTAGCCGAGGCGAAGCGCTGCTGCTCGTCATCGGCTACATCATGTATCTGTTTTACATTCTCAAGAGCAGTAATGAAGCCGCGAGCGAGGTGCTTACACCCCAGAACTCTAGTGAAGCGGAGGCAGCACCAACGGATGGCATTGCGATCCCCAGCAGCGCCGCCGACCAGATGAGAGAAGGTCTGGTGTTGGTGCTCAGCGGTATTTTTATCTTTTTAGGGGCTCAATACACGATTGATTCCCTGATTCGAATTTCTGCAGTGTTGAATATTGGGCGAGAGGTGATTGCGGTGAGTGCCGTTGCTTTGGGCACCTCGTTGCCAGAACTCATTGTCACCATCAATGCGGCTTCTAAGGGCAAGGCAGAAATTGCGATCGGTAATGTGTTGGGCTCCAACATCTTCAATATTTTCGTGGTCATCGGCATTCCCGGTTTGATTCAGCCGCTGCCAGTCCCCGATGCGGTGATCATTCCGGGGTTGCCGACGCTGATCTCAGCCTCGCTGATGACGTTCTTTATTGCTCAAGACAATAAGGTCACCATTTGGGAAGGTTGGCTGTTCATCATTTTTTATGCCTGGTTTGTTGGCTCTGTCTTCAATCTGCTGTGAAATTAGGGTCTCCAGCCAATCGCTTCGCCTCACTACCTTTAACTGAAACTGCCAGATGTAGTGGCTCAGCCAGGCAGCGATGTCGCCTGTAATGCTTCATTGATTTATGCTGAAGCGGGAGATAGGCGCTCTACAAAGGTTTGATGCGCCGGTGTTGCGAGCCCTTGTTGCAAGACGTTCAGCACGGTTGTTAAATCCCCAGCTAGCAAAGCAGAGCGATCAAGCCAAAGTCCAGGAAACGCGATCGAACAGAGAATGCTAGCCTCATTGGCTGCTAGCGGCACATACTTGCCTGCCTGCAGGCAAAACCAATCCAACTCTCCGTCATACACCCGCCAAACCAGATACTCCTGCACCTGATTGCGCCGATAGACATTGAGTTTTTCGTGCAGGTCAAACGAAGCGCTGCTAGCGGCAATTTCAACAATCAGTTCTGGAGCACCTTCGACATAATCATCGTCGCTAATTGTAGAGTTGCCGCCAACTTCAAGTCGAAGCAGAGCATCGGGTTGGGGTTCGTTATCACTATCTAAGCGAACGGTTGGATTATCCAAAGTTTCGACATTAGGCGTGGCAGCTTCATCGGCGATAGCCATCCCATCATGTGAGCATAGGGCTTGCCATGGGCTTTGGCATGCAGTGGGGAAGCCATGTAAACCGTTCCTTCAATCAACTCAGCTTTTTTGACCTGAGGCATCGCCTCGTAGCGCTGTTCAAATTCCGCCCGAGTTAATTTGTCACCGTTGTCGAGGGGCGGTGTTGATAAAACCGGATTGGGGATGTGAGTAACGGTCATGGCAGGCAGCGCTGATCAACGGTCAAGAGCGAAGCTGAGTTCAATTTCATCGAAAACATTGCCCGGTAGCAGTTAGTGATTCGAGTTGGGGGTTTCCAAGTATGGGCAATCGTTTTGCAACATCCCAGTCTCTTCACCCAAAAACAAAACTCAAAGGGGCAAGAACGGCGATCGTTCTTGCCCCTTTGAAAGCGTTATTCCACAGTTGTCAGAGCTGTGAATGGTCAATGATTAAGCTGCGCGCTCTTTGGCTTCTTTGATCACCACTTCTGCCACATTGTTCGGACAGGGTGAATAGTGAGAGAAGGTCATTGAGAACTGGCCGCGACCCGAGGTCATGGTGCGCAGATCGCCAATGTAGCCAAACATCTCGCTCAAGGGCGCTTCCGCCTTGATGCGAACGCCAGTGGGGCCAGTATCTTGACCGAGAATCATGCCACGACGACGGTTAAGGTCACCAATGACATCCCCCATGTAGTCATCAGGAGTGAACACGTCGACCTTCATGATAGGCTCTAGCAGTTGCAGGCCCGCTTTGGGAAGTGACTGACGATAGGCTGCCTTGGCCGCAATCTCGAAGGCGATCGCTGACGAGTCAACTGCGTGGTAGCCCCCATCAGTGAGCGTGACTTTGAGGTCAACCACCGGGTAGCCGGCCAGCGGCCCCTTGTCGACACTGGTCTCAAAGCCTTTTTGCACCGCCGGCCAAAATTCCCGAGGTACGTTACCGCCAGTCACCTTGGACTCAAACTGGAAGCCTGTACCCGTTTCACCGGGTTCGATCGTGTAGTCGATTTTGCCGTACTGACCGGAACCACCGGACTGCTTTTTGTGGGTGTAGCTGTCGTTGAGCACCTTGGTGATGGACTCACGATAAGCCACCTGCGGCTTGCCCACTTCCACTTCGACCCCGTGAGTACGCTTCAAAATGTCGACTTTGATGTCGAGGTGCAGTTCGCCCATCCCCTTCATGATGACTTCGCCGCTTTCTTGATCCGTCTCTACGTAGAAAGAAGGATCTTCCTGCACCATCTTGCTCAGCGCTGCGCCCATTTTCTCGTTGTCGCCCTTGGTCTTAGGCCCCACCGAAACGGAAATCACCGGCTCGGGGAAGACCATCGGCTCCAGCGTCGCGGGATTTTTGGGATCACACAACGTGTGGCCCGTTTGCACATTTTTGAGCCCGACCAGCGCCACAATGTCACCGGCTTGAGCACTGGCCACCTCTTGGCGATCGTTCGCGTGCATTTCAACAATGCGGCTGATGCGCTCGCTCTTGCCGGTGGCGGTATCCATCACGTTGTCACCCTTATTGATGACGCCAGAATAGATGCGGGTAAAGGTCAACGCGCCGAAGCGATCGTCCATGATTTTGAAAGCCAAGGCTCGCAAAGGCTTCTCCGGGTCAACGTAGGCCAAATTCCCCGTCTCGTTGCCTTCGAGGTCAACTTCCGGCTGCGGCGGTACCTCGTTCGGTGCGGGCAGATAATCAACCACCGCATCCAGCACTAGCTGCACCCCTTTGTTCTTAAAGGAGGAGCCACAGTAAGTGGGGAAGAAGGTTAATTCGCGGGTGCCCTTACGAATACAGTGCTTGAGCTCGTCGATTGTCACCTCTTCGCCTTCAAGGTACTTCATGAGTAACTCTTCGTCTTGCTCAACGGCAAGCTCGACCAGCGCTTCACGATATTCCTTTACCTGCTCTTTCATGTCTTCAGGTACGTCCTGAATCTCGTAGTTCATCGGTTCACCCGAATCATCCCAGACCCAAGCCTTTTCAGTCAGGAGATCGACAACCCCAACGAAGTCACTTTCTACACCAATGGGCAGCACCATGACTAACGGCTTGGCCGCCAAAATTTCGTCTACCTGCTTGACCACGCGGAAAAAATCAGCCCCGATGCGATCGAGCTTGTTGACGTAGATAATCCGCGCCACCTTTGAGTCATTGGCGTAGCGCCAGTTGGTTTCAGACTGGGGTTCAACGCCACCAGAGCCGCAAAATACGCCGATGCCGCCGTCCAGCACCTTGAGCGAACGATAGACTTCGATGGTGAAGTCAACGTGTCCGGGCGTGTCAATAATATTGAGCTGGTGCTCATTCCAAAAGCAGGAGGTCGCAGCAGATTGAATCGTAATCCCGCGCTCTTGCTCTTGTTCCATGAAGTCAGTAGTTGCCGCACCTTCATGGACCTCACCAATTTTGTGGATTTTACCCGTGAGCTTCAAAATCCGCTCGGTAGTGGTGGTTTTTCCAGCATCTACGTGGGCAAAAATGCCAATGTTGCGATAGCGTGTAAGGTCCTTTTTCATAACTGCTCTCTAGTTTCTGTGCGACAAACCGTAGCTGACTTTCCTTGAGATGGCTCAAAGGAAGCGCTTGCTGCGTCAATTTAGGAGCGTTGGCACTCTGACGATTCAGAACACACTGACGCTAAAGTCTAAAATTGGCAGCATTGCTAATTGTAAAGTGTTACGAGCGAAAGATGTCGGATGAAGCCGAAGTTGCTCGGTCGTAACTACCGAACTCGGCTAAGACGGTAGCTTGATCATATCCTCTGAGTTGAGAGGGTGGGACGATCGCGATAATTTTCATCCTAGGAGCAAGTTGCCCTTAGCTCCAGGTCACCAGCGCCCACAACAGGCTCGGTAAGGTCATGAAGCTGAGCAGGGTAGAGAGGACGATCGCCCGCGCCACCAGATCGGCATCACCGCCAAACTCCGTTACCCAGATAAAGGTATTCACGGCGGTGGGCATAGCCGCCTGCAAAACCAAGACTTGCAAATCCTGCCCCTGTAGCCCCAACATCGCGCCGACGGTGAGGGCGATCGTGGGCGCGACGCCTAACCGCAGCACCGCCGCCGCCAGCACCGCGCGATCCACATACAGATTAGTTTTGGCTAACTGCAAGCCGAGTGTCACCAGCGCGACCGGAATCGCCGCTCCTCCCAGCAGTTCGAGACCGGCATCTAATCGCAGCGGCAGGGTGACATTGAGCGCCTGTAGCGTGAGTCCGGCAAGCATCGCCCCAAACACTGGCAGGCGCAGCGTTGTACGCAGGCCCACCCACAATCCTGCCCCTTTGAGCAAGGTCGGCCCCACTGTAGTCAACAGAATGCTGCTGCTGATCAAGTAAACAATCGCCCGCTCTAGCCCTGTGGCCCCCAGGGCAAAACTGATGAAGGGGAGCCCTAAGTTACCGGTGTTAGCGAACAGGCTAGTGGCCAGCAGCGTTTTTTGCGTCAGCGGCTCGACCTTGAGCAACCGACAGAGGCTGTAGACCAGACCGGCCAAAATCGCTGAGCTGAGGAAAAAGCCCGCCACGATCGCACTAGCTTGGCGCACCGAGAGCGTCATGCCGTAGAGGCTGCTGGCGATCAGCGCGGGCAGCAAGACGTAGAGGCTCAACCGCGATAGGGTCGTACGCTCTAGGGACAGCGTACGACCCGCTAGGAAGCCGATGAAGACAATCAGGGCCACCGGCGCGATCGCGGGTAATAAGACAGTCATGGGCGACCCTGGTGGGAAAAATCTTCAGGTTAGCTAGAGGCCGATTTGGGCTGGGTCGGCAGCGGCGCATTGAGGCTGCGGAAGTAGGTGCTGCCCACGGTCACTAGGAAGGCCACATAGGCCAAGGCCTGACCGGCAAAGAGGCGATCGCGATAGCCCAGCAGCGTTTTGAGCAAAATGCCCGGAAACTGCTTGTCGGGCAACTGGTCGTGAATATCCCACAGTAGTGGCCCAAGAATGCAGGAGTCTTGGGCGATGCACAAATCGGCGTTGACTGGGTCAAAGCTGCTGATGGCAAAAAAGGCTGCATCCAAATTGCGAAAGAACGAGATCACCAAACCGCCAATAATCAGCAGCAGCAGCACGCCCATGACTTGAAAAAAGACCCGCAGATTGATGCGCAGGCCCCATTTGAACAGCGCCAAACCGATCAAAGCGGCCCCGATTAATCCACCCACTGCCCCAATCGCTGCCGCGCCACTCTGCTGCACGCTGGTAAAGATAAACAGCACCGTCTCAATGCCTTCACGCAGCACGGCGATGCACACCAGGCTAAAGATGGTGACACCGGCAGCGTCATTTTCACTCAGGGCCGCCGTGACGGAACCCTCTAGCTCCGACTTGAGCGATCGCGCCTGGCGCGTCATCCACAGCAGCATCCAGCTCAGCATGATGATGGCGATCGCGCAAAACAAGCTGTCGAACAGCGGTTCAACGATAGGCTCTAGCGTCGGTAACGCCCGCTCCACCTGAGCCACACTGTTGAAAATAATGATGCCCGTTAGCAAGCTGCCCAGCAGCCCCGCCCCAATCCCTAAATACACCCAGCGGTTGAGGCGACTTTGTTGTGCTTTGCCCAAACAGGCCAGCACAATTCCCACCACTAGGGCCGCTTCCACGCCTTCGCGTAGAGTGACAAAAAACGTGGGCAAGGCGGGCGCAAAGTCCATAGGGGTAAAAACGAGACAGCTATGAGGTCAAGACTGAGGTGAGGCACCAAATCGGGTAGAGCATTTTCCCTAACCGACCAGAGGCTTGTCGGCGATGCGTCGGGCGCCCTGACTCTACTGGTGATTGTACGAGGTTTATCTGATGACGGCGGAAAATCTCGGGTCTACCTGCCACCGTTAGCCAAAGCGCCAGACGCGAATAGTTTTGTCGGCGCTGGCGCTGGCGATGAGTCGACCAGTGCGATGAATGGCGATTGCATTCACCGTATGACCGTGACCAATCAGCGTATGCAGCAGTTTACCGGTGCGGGCATCCCAGATTTTGACGGTGCGATCGCTACTGCCACTGATGATGGTGCGATTGTCCGGGGCAATGGCGACGGAGTTAACCTCTTTGCTGTGGCCCTTGAGAACGTGGATAATCGAGCCGGTGCCCACACTCCACACCACGAGGGTTTTGTCTTTGCTGGCGCTGACCACGACCAGCCCATCCCGGCTCACCGCGACATCATTGACGGGGCTCACATGCCCCGAAAAGAAGCGCACCATCTCCCCAGTTTTGAGATCCCACAGGCGAACTTTATGATCGAGGCCCCCGCTAAAGAGAAATGCCTCATCGGGGGTCATTGCCACGGCTCTCACCGCAGCGGGCGACCCTAACAGGGTGCCAATGGGGGTGCCCTTATCTAGCTTCCAGAGCTTGATGGTTTTATCTTTACTGCTGCTCGCTAAGGTCCAGCCCTGATGGCCGATCGCCACGCTGGTGACATCGCGCACGTGCCCTTCCAGAGTGTGAATCAACCGCCCGGCCACCAAGTTCCACACTTTCACGGTGTCGTCATCGCCGCAGCTTACTAACACCTGACCTTTGGTGCTAATGCACAAATCATTAACACCTCGAGGATGGCCCTGTAACGTGGCTGAGACCTTGCCAGTCTGCAGGTTCCAGATTTTAATGCTGTCATCCAGGCTACCGCTGACCAGCGTCGCCGATCGCGGATTAAAGGCCACGGCAGTCACCCAAGACTGGTGCCCAGTCAAGGTGCGTACACACTGCCATTCTGGGATGCCAGAAGGCGCAAAATCAGCGACGGTCGGGGCGGAAGAGAGGGTGACGGCTGACGTCTCTGTGGGCGGAGCCGCTACGGGAGCAGGCGTCAGTGGTGCCGGGACTGAGAGTGTTGGGGTCGGCGGCGGCGGCACGGTCTCGGGCACCGGGTCGATTGCCACGGCGGGCACCCCCGCTGGCTGGGGCAGCATCTCCGCCGAAGAGGGCAGACTGCCTGACGGGTGCTGTCGCACCCAACCCGGCACCGCGCCCTGAAAAGTCGGCAGTGACTGCAGCGCCGCCATGACTTCGCGCGCGGTCTGAAAGCGATCGCCCACGGCATCGAGCACCAAACGGTCAAGCACAGCGGCCAGTTCTGCACTGATCGAGCGCTGCTGTTTCGCCAACACGTCGCGCCAGCGCCAACGCCCCGCCATGTGGTCGTATAAATTATCAGGTTTGCGCCCGGTAAACAGGTGCAAACAGGTGGCTCCTAAACTGTAGAGATCGCTTGACTGATAGGCTTGCCCCCCCCGCAGCTGCTCAATTGGGGCATAGCCTTCGGTGCCAATGCGAGTGCCGGGGCCGTCCGCGAGGGCTTCGCCAAAGCGCTTGGCAATGCCAAAGTCAATCACAAACAATCGGCGATCGGTGTCGCGGCGAATCAGGTTGGTGGGGGTGATATCGCGGTGAATGACATTGTGCTGATGAATAAAATCCAGAACGGGCAACACATCGTTGAGCAAATCCCGAATGCCGATCTCGTCCAATGGCCCATTTTCCACAATCTCTTGGATGAGCGTTTTGCCGTCGATAAACTGCTGCACCAAATACAGATACTGATCATGTTCGAAATAGGCCAGCAAAGCGGGGATTTGCACATGCTCCCCCAGATCATGCAGGCGTATGGCTTCTTGATTGAACAGGTCGACCGCTTTATGAAAAGATTTGGTGCCCTGGGTTTGGGGCGCAAATTGCTTGATGACGCAGGGCGCATTGAGGCGATCGCTGTCTTGAGCTAAATAGGTGCGCCCAAAGCCACCTCGGCCAATCAGCCTTTCGGGATAGTAGCGGCCCCGCAGCATTTTTACTAACGGCTTACCGCAGTTGCGACACTCCGTCGCGGTGTCGCGATTATCAGGATGGGAGCAATGGGGGTTTAGACAAGAAATCATTCAGCAGCTCAGTCCGGTAAGTCTCCGGCAAAATCGCACGCGTTGCTCGTAGTCGGAGCCGCCTCTTTTAGAAAAGAACGCAGGGGCTTGAGGGCTTAGCCAGCACTACGCGTCAGCAATGACTCCAGCAGTGAGGCTGAGACTTGGGCCACAGCTCTCAACAGTTTAGAATTTTCTTCTACCGCTGAAAACTGGGGTTGGCATCGCCAGCGGTATTGGGCAGTCGCTCAATTCAACTTAACGTTAAGCATAGTCTAGAATTTCTGAAGCCTTGCGCATTCGGTGAAATTCTCAAAATTTTCTCGCCCGATCTCCTCACCCAGGGGTGGCTAGCTGGCCAGGCAGTTGCCTCCACGTCTCCAATTGCCCGAGTTTGATGCTGTCAAACCCGGTCGGCAAAACTCCTATCCTGAGGAGTCTTTGCAGCGCTGAGTCCACTGGATCGGTTAATTAGAGGCAAATGGCACAGAGGGGCTGGCCTCCTGAACTCGCGTCGCCTCACGGCTTACCCCACATCAGCCAGTTTGAGTGATGGGTTTGCCATTGAGTATTCCGCAACTGTAAATAGACTTTTGCCATCCTTCGTTACATTTAGAAACCGAAAAAGGAGAGGGTCAAACCCTTGCGGTATGGTGATTAGCAGACACTTGCGAAATACGTTTTTACACATCCTATGACGCTGGCTCAGCCCTCTCACCAAAAAGCCAAAGCCCTTCGTCCAGGGGCGCGCCGTCCGGCCAAAGAACTCTGTAGCGAATGTGGCCTCTGCGACACCTATTACATTCACTATGTCAAAGAAGCCTGCGCGTTTTTAAACCAACAGTTTCCAGAGCTAGAAGCGCAAACCCACGGGCGCGATCGCGATCTGGAGAATGAAAACGAGCAATATTTCGGGGTTCATCAAGACATGATGGCGGCGCGTAAGCAGCAGCCGATTGAAGGGGCTCAGTGGACGGGGATTGTGAGCACGATTGCCATTGAAATGCTGACCCAGGGCAAGGTCGAAGGCGTTGTCTGCGTGCAGAATACGGCAGAAGACCGGTTCCAACCCCAGCCGATTATTGCTACCACGCCGGCAGAAATACTGGCGGCCAAAGTCAACAAACCCACCCTATCGCCCAACCTGTCGGTGTTGGAGCAGGTAGAAAAGTCGGGCATGAAACGGCTGCTCGTCATCGGAGTCGGCTGCCAGATTCAGGCGCTGCGGGCGGTAGAAAAATCGATGGGGCTAGAAAAGCTGTACGTGCTGGGTACTCCCTGCGTGGATAATGTCACTCGGGCGGGCCTGCAAAAGTTTTTAGACACCACCAGTCGTTCCCCCGAGACCGTCGTTCACTACGAATTCATGCAGGATTTTCGAGTGCATTTCAAGCATGAAGACGGCTCGACTGAGACGGTGCCCTTCTTTGGCTTAAAGACAGATCAGCTCAAGGATGTCTTTGCCCCCTCCTGCATGACCTGTTTCGATTATGTGAATGGCCTGGCGGATATCGTGGTGGGCTACATGGGGGCACCTTTTGGCTGGCAGTGGATTACCGTGCGCAACGATCGCGGCCAAGAGATGCTCGATCTGGTGATGGATCAGCTCGATACCCAGCCAGTCATGTCGACGGGCGATCGCCAGGCAGCGGTGCAGCAAAGCATTCCGGCCTATGACAAAGGCGTGACGCTGCCGATGTGGGCGGCCAAACTGATGGGCGTAGTGATTGAGCGCATCGGGCCCAAAGGGCTGGAATATGCGCGTTTCTCGATCGATTCTCACTTCACCCGCAACTATCTCTATACGAAGCGCCACTATCCTGAGAAGCTGGCGGCTCATGTGCCCGAGTTTGCTAAGCGAATTGTGAGTCAGTACAAACTGCCGGAGTAGCCGTCAGACGAGCGCTTCGCCAAGCTAGCTGTTGCTGACAGACATCTCGTGAAACGCCATTGCCCCAACATTCTGGGCAACGGCAACCAAACACTTAGGCGATTTCCCGGTCAGAAGATACCAGTAAGCATCACTATCGTAGGGTGCGTCACGCCAAGTGACGCACCAAAGACCAGCTGACGGTGCGTTGCGGCGGTAGCCCAACGCACCCTACACATCGTTTATCACGGCTCTCGACGGCAAGTTGAAGCGTGACGCACCACCGCCGGCTGGGTCTAATGACGGCTCTCGACTGACTATATGGGCGAGTTGAGCGAACACCTTAATTTCATTGATACCGAGCATCCACAAACTCTATCCCTGCGGGTCTATGGCCGTGGATTCTGGATGCCTCCGGTTTAATCTTTGATTTCAGCCTTCATCCGCTCTAGCGTCACGTGCATTTGGTCAAACATTTGCTGCGGCGTCATACCGGCTTGGCTGAGCTGAGTTTTGAGCTGCTCAACGGTCATCTTGGCCATGAAATCATCCGATAGCTCAAACCGCTTCATAAAGATGCGGTAGCGCTCCAGCACATCTTCCATTTGTTGGATGTAGAGTTTTTTGCCTTCGCGATCGAACTTGCCATAGCCACTGCCCATCTGCATCAGGTTCTGATAGTCCTGAAACAGTGACATGGCTTCTTGTTGAACAATTTCAGAATCAAAAATTCCCATTTCACCGAGTGATTAATAATATGTTCTGTTGAAAAAGAAACTGGTTACCGCCGTAATTTTTAGAGAACAGCCAGTTGACAAGGCACATCATCGAGAGAATCCCTCAAGCCTTGATTAAACCCCTGGTTAACCTCCGTAATTACAACTTCACTCTAAAAGTGGCCCGATCGCGTCGCCAAGGCGAGATAACCCTACTTAGCGGCTCGATTACGTGTAAAAAAACTGAAGAAGCCGCCTTTTTGAGGTTGGCTGCGGCCATTCTGTTGGCCGTTGCTTTGCGCCTTAGGGGGGACGATCTCAATTTGGAGCTGCTTGGCGTATTTGTGAGCAATGTGATTGTTGGGGTCAAGTTTAAGCGCCTGACGAACATGCACTTTGGCCATACCTACCATTTTTTGCATGAGGTAGGCTTGTCCCAGCATCGTGTGGTAATTGCTGTTTTCGGGCTCAATGCGAACGGCATCTCGCAGCTCTTGCACCGCTTGCGAAAAAGACTTGCTGGCAATGTAGGTTTTGGCGCGCATCACATGTCGCTGAGCATAGTCAACCGCAGGCGCTTCTTTATTCGTGCCCTTAGAAGGGACTGGTGAAGCGGTGACGGTTGCCCCGTTGTTAACCGTGGCGGATGCGACCAACCCCGTGCGTTTTTCACGAATGACGGGGTCGCCCATTTTGCGACGGAGGTAGATTAAATTGAGCTCAGAAATTGCGGTCGTTTGAGTAACAAATGATTCAACTGAGGTGTGTTGAGGTTCGGAAAGCTCTGTTAGCGCCTTTTCGTAAAAAACTTCGACTTCAGGCTCATCGATCGCCAACAGCTGCTTAGAAAGACTGGCCTGGCTGGTCAATTTTTTTTCTCGGTTCAGGCGGCGCACTTTGAAGCGCAAGGTCGCTAAGGTTTCGGCGCGCCCTTTATCTTGCTTGAGGCGTTGATAGGCCGGGTTAATCAAGCGGGTGAGAATCTGATTGGCAAATTCGCGCGTAGCTGCTTCAGCCCCCATTTGCTGGTCCGGGTGCAAACATTTAGCAATCTGTCGATAACGCTTGGCGATGCGTTTTTCGTCAGCCGTAACGGCCACCCCCAATACCGCATAGGGATCAGAAAACTGTTTAAGCCAGTCGGGTGAAAAAACCGGTGGTGTCATGCAAATCGAACAAGATGGGGGCAAACGGGGAAATCAACAAGGGACATATTTTTCTGGCCGTTCTGAGCGGGGGGCTACAGAGCCGTAAGCTGACTAAGCCGGAGTGCCCCTAGACTAACGTTGTAGACCGGTTATGGAAGGATATGAGTGGCGACTAGAGCATCATCACTTGATCCAGGGCTGTGAGCTAACACGAGCCTAACAGCCATATTAATGAATAAACCGCTAGGCTGCCCTTGTGTTTCAAGAGTCTTTGCACGGTCGCGACATGGCGATGAGATTGATGACCTCCGTTTATGATGACGAGAGGGGGCTGGCTCACAATGAGGGTCTGATCGTTGAGCCGTCTAGACGTTAGGCTATAGGGACGCCGATAGCGGGCCTGCTCTGCCTTAACCTTTACAGAGCCAGAGTCAGGCAACAGGATGGTTTGAGGTGCCAATGACGAGTCGTCAAACTGCATCGAGCACTGGTCAAAAAACGCCCCGAGAGCAATCGCAACAATGGCGCATTGCTGCCGTCCTAGCGTTTGCCGGGGCGCTCAGTCCTTTGCCGATCCCGATTACTGGGCTCCATAAGTTTTATCTGGGGCAGCCTATTTGGGGCG
Source organism: Cyanobacteria bacterium J06626_4 (assembly GCA_038523235.1). Taxonomy (GTDB): domain Bacteria; phylum Cyanobacteriota; class Cyanobacteriia; order Phormidesmidales; family Phormidesmidaceae; genus Halomicronema. The sequence continues at coordinate 53,047 of JBCBJQ010000014.1, read as the reverse complement.
GGGTTTATTTGCTGCTGGGATGGACGCAAATTCCGCGGATTGCCTGTGCGGTTGAGGCGGTTTGGTTGCTGTCAAAGTCGCGCCGGGGCGAATTGCCTGAGGCGACGGGGGCGGCGGTGAGTGATGTCGGCGTCACGGCCTCGCAACAAACTCAGGCGATCGCCGCGGCACTCAGAGAGTTGGAGCAGCTGCGCCAAGAGGGGCTGCTCTCAGAGCAAGAGTTTGAACAAAAGCGGCGCAATTTGCTAGCGAAGCTAAACTAAGACTGATTTAGCGATGCGTTGAGCAGAGCATGGCGAACCACTTTAGACCTCCCCCAGAGCCAGCTCGTCGCCCCCTACAGGCCTGGCTGCGACAGTTTCATCCGGCGCGATCGCGGCTGCAGCGCGACCCCTTGGCGCGGCTTGACAGCCTCGAAGAGGTGGCGATCGCGGCTGATTTGGGCATCACCATTGATGTCAACCAGGCCACCATTGATGATTGGTTACGGTTACCGGGCCTGTCGATTCATCAAGCGCGCACCTTGGCTACGCTGAGCCAAAATGGCGTCGTGTTTTGTGGCTTGGACGATATCGCCGCGGCGTTGGGGATATCTAGTCGCGCTCTAGAGCCGCTGAGCCCCGTTCTGGCTTTTTGCTATTACGACCCCGAGAGTTTGATCGCCGCTCAGTCCACGTCGCTTAACCAGGCCACTGTGGGGCAATTGATGGCGTTACCGGGCATGTCAGCCCGAGTCGCTGAGCAGATCATTAACGAAAGGCGGCGATCGCCGTTTCTCAACTGGGGTGACGCCCATCATCGACTCCGCCTATCCGCTGCCCAAACTAGCCAGTGGATGCATTATCTCAATGTCTGACGCTCAGCGTCCTGGGCGACACCCGTTTGCCCTCTACGCCTCACCCTCTTTGGTCCCTATGCCCTACCCTCTTTGAGGAGAGTGCTGATCTTGATGAGAACCGGTGCCTCAGCCCTAATCCTGAAATCAGGTGACTTACGAGACCGCACCGACTCGTGACAAGGGCCAAAACCGCAAGCGTGCCACCCCGATAACATTCTCTTGAGGCAGTACGCCCCAGACGTGCGAGTCGTTGCTGTCGTTGCGGTTGTCACCCATGACAAAAACATTGCCGGGCGGCACGGTCACAGAGCCCATCAGATAATCGGGCGGTTCCAAAATGTAGCTTTCTTGCAGGGGTAGGCCGTTGACAAAGACCTGATGATCAGACACCGTGACCGTTTCGCCGGGGGTTGCAATCACGCGCTTGATAAAGGCTTGCTTGCCGCTGTAGCCATACTGGCGGAGCTGCGGCGGTGGTTCAAAGACCACGATGTTGCCCACCTGGGGGGGATGTAAATGGGTAGAAACTTTTTCGACCAGCAGGCGATCGCCCACATGAAGCGTTGGTTCCATCGAGTTGGAGGGGATGAAGCGGGGTTCCGCCACAAAGACCCGCAGCACAATTGCCACCAGCAGGGCGATCGCCAGAATGCGAACGTTCTCTTGCTGACTGGCCCAAAGGCGACGCCAGCGAGGCAGTGCTGCTGGCGTCGCGGGATCACTAGCAGGCGCCGCCGCATCCGCTAGCGGAGAGTCATCTGGGGAGGATTTCATCGCCACCTATTGCTTAAAACCGCGTTTCATACTCTAGCAAGACTCCGGTGCGCTCGCTGAAATCCTGATAGCTGGTGGTGCCGCGCAGAGTGAACTGATCACTTAATCGATAGCGGGTGTTGAATTGAAAGGGCGTGTCATCGGTCAAGACCTTGAGTACCGACACAGAGATGTTAGAGGTGACGTCGAACCCGATTTCACCGCCGATATCCTCTGAGTCGTTGACCCCACCACTGCTCTCATTCACCTGAAAGATGCGGAACTCACTCAGCGGAATCGTGTCACCCAAAAAGTCTCGAACGTTGCTTAACAGCGCCGAGCCCAAAAATGTGCCCAGCCCGGCCAGGGCATCATCGCTGTTGCCTAATGCGTCCAATGCGCCAATCACATTGCCGCTGAGCAGCGAGATGATTTCTTGTTCAGACCGTGAGGGCGAACTCGTTAATTCCAAATTTCTCGAATCGGTCGTCAGATCAGCGAGTTCGCTGGCTTTGCCCGTATAGCGGGCATTGATGCGCACCAGAGTGTTGCCCTGTTGGGTGAGGCCAATCTCATTGAGGGTGTTATCTGACACTTCATTTTGGGGGAAGGGGCTCGTCGTCACCCCAATGCCCTGACTAAAGGAAGAGGCATCGGGCAGAGAGGTCTGAAGGGTGACATCAAGGATGGGGTCAAAACTGCCGCGAAACTCGGCGCGATCGTTATCGCCAGCTAGTCTCAGCGCCACCGTAAAGAGCCCCACCCGGCCTGAGGGCAGTTGAATCGTCCCCGTTGGCCGCAGATTATCAATGGTGCCGTCCAGCCGCATCCCGCCGCGTGCTCTGACATCCAGCAAATTACCCTGCACGATGTTGATATTACGGGCTAGCACCAAACGTAAGTTGTCAAACCGCAGGGGGGGGAGTGGGTTTTCGCGCGTTGAGCGATCGTTCGTTGATGTGGTGACGGGAGCCGCATCGTTGCCCTCAGGAATCGTAATCGTGCCGCGCGTGAGATCAATTTCACCGGAGAGCACCGGTCCTGACAATAAACTGCCCAGCAGTTGTGTCTCGCCATTGACTTGCCCGTTGTACAGCCCCCGCAGGTTGAGGGCAATGTTTTCTAGGTCTACAGTTAGAGGCTGGGCATCAAAGCTGTCTTGAATCTGAGCGGAGAAACTATTGTCATCTTCAGTTTCTGAAGCAGCTGCGGTCTCTGAATCGTCTTCAGCCTGTGGAGCAGTTGCGGTCTCTGAGGTGTCTTCCATCTCTGAACCGTCTTCTGATGGTGGGGCATCCACCGTTGCTTCTGGACTATCGGCGTTAGGATCGGCCTCAGCCGCCTCTTGGCTGGGTAAGGGCACTAACAGAGGAAACACCCCTTCTGCCATAAGTTGGCCTTCACTAAACTGGCCGGTGAGATCTTCAACGACGATGCTGCCAAAATTAGCGGGCGATAGCCGGATGCGTCCGGTGATGTCAGTCATCGGCACCGGCAAAGCGGCGGCCGAGATCGTGGCACCAGTCAGCGTCACGAGCCCCTGAAATTCGCTGGGAATGCCGTTATTCTGAGCGGTATCACCTTGTAGATCCAAAATCATCGTGCCGGCGCCCGACTCCCAGGCGATCTGACGGGTAAACAGGTTTAACAGGGCAAACCCTTCATCTTTGACATTGGCGACGAGGCGGTAGCTGGTGTCAGTGGGCGGTTGCGCCACAAAGCCCAGCTGGTAAGGCCCCCGTGCCGATAGCGTCAGCGGGTCATCCGACCCGACGAGCAGCAGCTCAGCATCGAGCCCCGCCCGCGCATTGACATAGGAAAAGGTTGCTTCTACTTGTTCGATCGGGGCATTGTTGAGGGTGCCATTGGCAATCTGCAGCTGACCAGAGAGATTGGGCGCACTCAAGCGGCCCCGCAGCTCGGCAGTGCCGTTGACATCGCCGGTCAACGCAAAGGGCAGATTTGCCAAATCTTCTAGCTGGCGGCTGGGGAGGTTGACTACTTCGAGGGTCATGAGGCGGTTTTCATTATCCGCCGGGTCAATAGAAAACTCACCGGCCAGGATGACAGAGGAGGTTTCAGTTTCGCCCTGAGAGCTAAATTGCAGGGGGGCCAGGGTGATCAGGCCGTTGCGATAGCCGCCCTGGGCCAACACCACATCCGCACTAATGTCCGGCCCCCAGCGCCAAGCTTGCCCGTTGAGATCAAAGGTGACTCGCAGATCCTCGGGCAGATCAGCCGAGACATTCACCACGCCATCAAAGGCACCCTGCAACTCACTGAGAGGCGGAATGGTCGATTGACTGGCCTGAATCTCTTCCTGGACTTCCAGCTCCATAATTTCTGAGAGCCGCCGCAGCTGATCGAGCAGAGTGCCGTTGGGATTGCCCGCAGCCGTCGTGGCCAAAATAGCTTCCGCTTCTTCCGGAGAGTTGGGAATGAAGCCCTCGTTGGGCTTAAAGCCGCGCCTAAGGTCGGCCAGCTCCTGAATTTTGAGCACTTCTAAAACGTCGCGCAGTTCCCCGGCATCAGTTGATAGGGTGGCCTGTAGCTGCGGCGATTGGTTAAAGCCGTAGCGGCCCGACACATCGTAGGTGCGGGTGGCGATCGCCACCCCGCGAGCATCGCGATCGGCCATAAGGATTTGACCGTTAGCCAACCGAGCCACCCCGTCAGCGTAGGAAAAGCCGCCAAAGAGGCGATCGACGCTGTAGAAACCGATGCCCAAATTTTGCACATCAAACTGTCCGGTCGTGCTGAAATCGTTCAGATTGACGGTGGCATTGGCAAACTCGACCTGGCCGCGCAGCGTGCCGTATTCCGAGTCGGCCGGTGGCAGATTTAAGGCCGAAATGGGGAAGCTGTAAAGCTGCGCCTGCAGCAGATTGCCCTCAGTGGTGGCGATCGCCAGCGACTCGCCCGCGCGCACCGTCACATCGAGCTGTCGGGGCTGCGGATCAAAGGTGACGGAAATTTCATCCTCTACGCCCAGTAGTGAAACCACGAGCCCATTTTGGGAGGAGAAATCCACGTCGCCGGTCAGCAAGGGCTCAAACACCAAGTCGTTGAGGGCCAAATCAGCCAGGGCTAGATCGCCCGCAAAATTCAGGGCGCTAGGCGTGCCCGTGAGGCGACCTTGAAAATCGGCCTGGCCCTCGAGTCCCAACACGGGCGGCAAATCGATGGGCAGGGTCGCTAAGTCGTAGTTTTCGGCGATCAGCCCCAGGTCGATCGCGGCGATGCTGGGGGCATTGGGGCCGGTAAACTGCGGCGTCACAGTGCCGCTCGCAAACAGACCCGCCGTTTCTAACCGCTCAATTTGCAGCTGGCGGCCATCCCAAGCGAGACTGGCATCGAGGGGCGATCTCGATTGCGCCAGGGCGGCGTTGGTGCCCGCCAGGGTCGCCAAGCCATCTGATAGCCGAATATTAGCCCGGCCCCGTACCCCAGCAGGCGTCAGCTCATCCAAATTGCCCGCCAGCTGGAAGGTGGCGTCGCCCGTCCCCTGCAGCTCTGGTGAAAGCTGCCCCAACTGCAAACTGCTGCCTTGGCCGTCGGCCTGCCACGCCCCGTTGGCTAAGCGAAAATCGCTGGTGACCGTACCGCCTGCGATCGCTGCTGCTACCGTCCCCTCACCCTGCAGTGCTGTCAGGCTAAAGTCATCCACTGTCCCCGAAAGTCGCGCATCGGCATTGATGCGATCGACGGGGATATTCGCGGCAAATTGATTAACGGGAAAGTCGCGGGTGGTCACATCCGCCGTCCACGCGCCGTTGGCTAAGGCCACCTGACTGTTGAACGTTCCCCCGAGCAGCGCGGCGGTGATGTCACCATCACCGCGAATCCCCCGCAGGGAGAAATCAGCTGTGCTGCCCGCCAGTCGAACATCACCACCGCCAACCACACCTTCTAGCGAGCGATTAAACACGCCCAATTGCAAGCCCTGGGCCGCGACGTCCGCTGTCCATTGGCCCGCGTTGAGGGTTGCCGTGCCCGAAGCAGTGCCGCCGGCAATCGCGGCATTTTGCACCACCACAGTATTGGCTGCAATTTCTGCCGTGCCGTTGGTGGGATAGGTGCCGCCTGGGGCGTTCCAGGTCACCAAACCACTGAGGTCATTCACTGGGCCGGTGATGTCAGCCTCTAGGGCGACTGGACCGATGACCACTGTTTCCGGCAACCCATAGGCCTGCCCAATGGCATCGGCGGGTAGGTCTTGGCCGGTTAGCTGCAAGGCCAAGGTCGCTGGCCGACCAAAAGACAGGGCGCCCTCACCGGTGAGACTACCGCCCGCTAAGGGCTCTAGAGATAAGTTGGCAAAGGCTAAACCGGCAGCACTGTAGCTGAGCCGGGTGGCCATATTCGCGAACTGAACTTTATCGAGCGTCACGACATCCGTCGAGAGGATATTGCCCGCGATTAGAGGCTGCGTCAAAGGCCCCGTAATTTCGACCGCCTCGGCTCTGAGCGTGCCTTCGGCGGGAATTGGTGGCTCGAAGTCGAAGGCCGCAGCAATGTCAGTCAGTGCTACGGGAAAAATTTCGCCGGTGAGGTCATAGCCGTTGCGCGTGTCAATGGTGCCAGCGGCCACCGCCGACATCTCACCAAAATCGGCCGTGATCTCATCTAAGCGGACGCCATTATCGCGAAACTGCGCCTGCGTGTTGATATCGGTGAAAGGCGTGGTCAAGGCGTCAAAGGCGATCGCCCCATCCCGCAGGCTGGCGGTACCCGTCAGACTGGGTTCGGTCTCGGGGGCAAGGCTGACCTCCAGATTGCCGTTGAGCAGACCTGACGTCACGTCGAAGGGCAGATCTTGGGGCAGGCTCGCTAGCAGCACCGGCGACAGAATGCCTAAATCTAGGCCCTGGGCTTGGAGAGCCAGGTTGGCGGCGATCGCCGATGCCGTCCCATCGTCCTCATTGCTCTCTGGCTGCTGAATCACCCCGCTAACGACCAGTGTCCCGGCGTTCTCTGGCTCGGCGCTGACATCAAAGGTAATCGTTTGCGCTTTGACTAAGGTCTCTTGATCGCTAAAATCAGCCGTCTCGACCTGGGCCACTTCGACCGAACCGGTGATCGCGTTGATGTTGAGCGGACTCGCCGTCGCTGGGGCTTCACTGTAGGGCAGGCCCGTCAGTTCGCCGTTCAGAATTTCGACGATGGGGCTAACGCGAATGAAGGGATCGCGATCCTCGTCTTCCTCATCATCGTCGTCATCGTCGAAGTCAAAGTCGATGTCCAGCCATTCCCCTTGGGCATTTTGCTCGACATACACCATCGGATTTTCAAAGGTAATGCGCGGTCGCAGGGTGCGCGTCAGCAATTGCAGCAGATTCAGCCGAATCGTCACCGTCTCGACCACGAGCTGATCGGGGTCATCCTCAGTCGCTGGCATCGCCGATTGACCAAACCGCACACCGGTTAACGAGGCCCGCTCTACTTCGCCCAGATAGACCGGGCGATCGAGGGTATCGCTCAGCTGCTGCGAGGCCCAGGGCGAGAGCCGCTCATTTACAAAGATCCAAGCGGCCAAGGTGCCCCCAGCCGCACCGAGAATCGCGATCGCGCCAAGCGTTAAGCCGGTCGTCTTCCAAATTCGACGCCGTTGTTTTGCATTAGTTGGTTCCGGCTCTGGCGATGACCCGTTACTCATGACCCCTCATACCTGTGTTCTGATGCATTCCACGGTCGGGAAAGTCCCGTCGGCCATTAAAAACATTACCAACTCTTGAGCGGTCTAACGGCTTCCCTGACTAATTTGGTCACTAAGTTTAAGCCCACATCCTGACTTAAATCGTCTCGCTGCCCATAAGATACTTAAAATTGACGCTTACAGATGAAAACCGGATTAGAGACTCATGCAAGTCTACGTGCTCTTGTTCAACGCGGGAACCGACAACGAAGGCATTCATTCGTTGCAGGCCAATGGCAAAAACACCGTTTTAATATTTGAAGACGCAGACGATGCCACCCGCTTTGCTCTCATGCTAGAGGCTCAAGATTTTCCCTCTCCCACGGTCGAAGAATTTGATCAGCGCGATATCGAAGAATTTTGTGCCGAAGCGGGCTTTGAAGCCAAACTCGTGGCCTCGGGGGCACTGATGGTGCCGCCAGAGAACAGCGTTGATCAGACAGACTGGGATCCAGACGGCAATGCTGTCGAAGAAGTGCCCCCCACCGCTGACGAATCGCGCTTATCCAATCAAGAACTCGACAGCATTCGGCAACAGCTCGAAAAGCTGCTCTAATCAGACGATGACGGCCAGCTGTCGCGGGCAGTATCGAGGCGAAGCTGACCGGCAGCTGACTGCGCTCCCCGCTGGCTAGAACGCTGCTGCCCCGCCTGCCCGACCGGTCTCGTCTGGTCAGACTTATTCCCGCCGCTTTGGAGAACGCCCTGTGACATCCCCTGCCTCTCAGCCCGAGGACTTAACCGATCGCGGCTATTTATTGACTGAGCAGGCGAACCCCGCCAGCCAGTCTTTAGGCCAGCTCTCACCCTTAGCTTTTGTGGAATTGGTGAATGCGGAAGACCACAATACTCTGCAGGCGATCGCCGCGGCCAAATCAGCCCTCGCTGAGGCGATTACGCAGACGGCGGCGGCGCTCCGGGCGGGCGGGCGTCTCTTTTATGTGGGGGCCGGTACCAGTGGCCGTCTTGGTGTGTTAGATGCTGCCGAATGTCCACCCACATTTTGTACACCACCGGAGTTAGTGCAGGGACTGATTGCTGGAGGGGCCGCTGCCCTAGTGCGCAGTTCAGAGGGGTTAGAAGATATCGCCGCAGATGGCGAAAGGGTGATTCACGACCATCGCATTGGCCCCCACGACGTCGTGGTTGGCATTACCGCCGGAGGTACCACCCCCTATGTCCATGGCGCTCTCAAGGCCGCCCAGCAGCGTGGGGCGATCGCTATTTTCATGGCTTGCGTGCCGCCTGACCAGGTACCGGCCCACTACGACGTCGATATTCGCCTGCTGGTTGGCCCTGAGGTGCTGGCCGGCTCTACTCGCCTCAAGGCCGGGACGGTGACCAAAATGGCGCTCAACATCCTTTCCACCGGTGTCATGGTGCAGTTGGGTAAGGTCTACGGCAACCGCATGATTGATGTGGCTGTGACCAACACTAAGCTGCGCGATCGGGCCATTCGCATGCTCAGTGATTTGACCGGGCTTGATCGGGCAGCAGCGGCTGACCTGCTTGATCGGAGCCAGCAGCGGGTCAAGTCGGCGCTGCTAATGCACTGGGGCGAGCTAACGTTAGCCGCTGCAGACGCTTGTCTAGAGTCGCACCAGGGCCAGCTACGGCTCGCTTTAGACAGTCTCAAAAAGTAGGAAAGAGCCAGACATAAGCCGGGTTCTGTTCTCTCAGGCCAAGCCGAGAGGGCGATTATCTATCTGGGACGGCTGTTACCAGACGCCTCATGCGGTACACCAAAAGCGGGGCTGGAAAAAGACCAACCATGACCCCTGCGACCTTGCTCCCCACCGGGGTTTACCGAGCCAGCACCTCTCGATGCTGCTGGTGCGCTCTTACCGCACCCTTGCACCCTTACCTGTGAGCCAAGCTCCATCGGCGGTATGTTTCTGTGGCACTCTCCTCACGGTCACCCGCACTGGGCGTTACCCAGCAAGTCTGGTCTTTCGGGAGCCCGGACTTTCCTCAAGTTGGCAAAGCCAACCCGTAACCGCCTCGCTGACTCTTTCCCGCCTCTAGTCTAAAAGCAACGTCTCCGTTATTGAAGCCCCCATGCTGTCTGCCTGGGCTCTGACGCAGTCGCCGACAGCTAGGCATTATGGGCGAGTCGCGTCCATTCAGTAGACTGCCACCGCTTTGCGAGGTTCGTACGGTGTCTTCTGACGGAAAATTCTGGAAATAGCTACGATTAAATAGCACCTGTTAAGTTCCTGATTCGAAATCGTTCATGCGCTCAAAGCTGCTTGCTGCATAACAGCCTCAATTCGAACAGGTTAACAACGTGTCAAATCCTCAAAATATCCAGATCGCGATTGGGCTGCGAACTCTGTTTTTATCGTCAAATTGGAGGACATCCCATGGCTATCGACATGCCGGACAGACTACCGACCGCCAAGGAACGCGAGGCTTATCAAGCTAAGGTCAAAGCTGAGCTTGATAAACTCAATGCTCGCATCGACGAATATAAGGCCAAAGCTGCTGCGGCTAAAGCAGATGCCGAAATCAACTATCACAGCATCGTTGAAGAGCTGTCTGCTCAGCGGGATGCCCTGTCGAGCAAATGGGAAGAGATGAGCACTGCGAGTGAAGCGGCTTGGCAAGAATTGAAAAAGGGTTTTGACAGTGCCTGGAGCGATCTAACAAGCGCTTTTGAGAAAGCCGCGAAGCATTTTGATGTTCAGAACGACTGATGTCAATCAATCAGATTTTTTAGAGTTGATCCAGATTTATCACCCGTGGGGCGATCGCGGCACCCATCGGGCACCGCTTAATGGTTTTCACCGTGGAGAGCTGCACACGATGAGCGACCACTGGCCGAGGCACGGCTCTGCAAGCCAGACCTATTGAGCATGCATCCCTGACCATGTTTTGCTCGGACTCAACAACAATCTGGTCAAATAACGGCTCACAGGAGGGGTAGTGTCCGCGCTGCGACCAAAGGATCTGTTGACTGAGGCCGCGACCACGGCGGGCCACGTTAAACAATGTCACGGTGAGACAGGGATTCCTTAAGGCTTCCAAAAGTTCGCGGCCTAATGCTGCAGAAGCTCAGTATTGTGTACGTCGAACACATCATCGTGGTTGGTTATGACCGTTTCTAAAGATCGATCGCGGCCTGCTCGTCAAGGGGCGATCGCACCAGAATATCTCGAAGCCTACGCTGAAGCCGATGCTCAAGTCGGTCAGCCTAATCCTCGCTTTAAGCAGTCCTCAATTTACACTAGCCGCTATCTTTTGGTTCGCACCGAGCTTGTCGGTAGCGAAGCGCTCAGCGATGCTGAACTCGATCTCATGATCTTTTGAGCCACCGCTCACCCTGCGAGTTTCTCCATTGGGAGGCTGACAGTCTGCAGTCTGATCGGTTGAGCAAACGCCCAGTTTTAACCGATGCCCAATCGTCCGGCTAGAGACGGTGTCAATGGCAGCAGCGTCGCCAGCGTCAAAAAGAGGGCCAGCAGCCCTAAGGCCGCTCTGGCATCATCGGGCTCGGTGATTTCATTAGTAGCCGGTCGCTCTTGCTGGCGCTGCAAAAACAAAATCAGTACCGCCCAATACAGTGCTAGAGGATTGGCTAAAGAGGCGATCGCCAGTAGCGCCACGGTGATGACGGTCGCCCGGCCAGCGGTTTTGCGGCCATAAATTGCCTGCACAATGCGACCGCCATCTAACTGACCGGCAGGCAATAAGTTGAGCGCGGTAATGATCAGCCCCAACCAGCCAATTAGCACAAAGGGGTGAACGTCAACCAAAGGCTCTGTCAGTGCTGCACCCAAGATGATCTTGGCCAACGTACCCACTAAAGCCGACCCTTGAAAAAACGCGACCGGCAGCTGAAACTCACTACCGGGATGGGAGAGGACAAACCCCACAATCAGCAGCCCAAACGACAACAGGCCACCGGCTGCTGGCCCTGCCAGGGCGACATCAAAGAGCACTGAGCGGTTGGGCAAAACCGACTCAATGCGCGTCAGCGCTCCAAATGAACCGATTTCCCAGGTGGGAATCAAAAACGGCCAGCTTAGCTTCACGTCACGGCGCTGCGCCATCAGCCCATGGCCAATTTCATGGGCGACCAAAATGGCCATCGTCCCCAAGGCAAAGGGCAGGGCAGCAGGCCACTTATCGGGGGCAGTCAGCAGGTCAAAGCCGAGCAAGATGCCGCTCGCTTCTAAGCAAGTCAGGAATGTCGCGATCGCGAGTAGTACCGCCGCCCCTTGTTGAAAAGCTGACAGCGGCTGGGGGTCGCTACTTTTGGGGAGGGCGACGATGACGGGTTTGCCCTTCGGGTCGGTCACTAAAAAGAGCCGATATCGCTGGTTTAGCCGGTCGTCTGCTAAGGCCGTGAGCTGGGCCAAAGCGGCATCGGGCTCGCCACGTAGGTTGCCCTTGAAAATGGCCCCCTGATCGTAGGGCACTGTCTCAGTCCGAAAAAAGGTGTCAATGCCAAAGATCCCTTCTAACAAAGTCTGGTCTTCGGCTGGTAGTCGCAACGCTTCATCGTCAGCCGCACTATCCTTGGCCGGATCGGCGGTGGCGTCAGCCTTGCCTGTCACGGGTGAGGCGCTCATCGTCGCCGGAGCACCATTGTCGGGGGTCTGATCATCTGCTGTAAGATCGGATGCCGCCATGGCGGTCTTCAGCTTTTGCATCGCGAGCTCGTCTTGCCCCAGCGCGCGCAGGCGACGACCCAGGTAGATGTAAATCCCGACTGAGCACACGACCAAAAACAGCACCCCGACCAAATTGAAGTAGATGCCGAGGGTAAATGACCCAAAAAATAGTAGCCACGGCAGCATCAAGACGACAGACTGCAGCCAAGCCAAGATACCAATTTTGCCCAGCGGTCGTGCTCGCACAAATCCCCAGACAAGGAGGGCGATCGCAACTAAAAAGAGGAGTAACGTAACCATGTCACTGACTAAAAGGGGGAGCGCTAACGTTTAATCAATTTAACGGAGTCCTTGCTTCCATACCCTACAGGACGAGTGCGGATATCCCCAGCCGCGATCGAGCGAGTCCTGATTGGAGCGCCGAGGGCAAAGCACCACCTTCGAAAGGTTAATGAAGCACCTGGAGGCATGACCGACCGCAGCATTAAACGACCTCGGCGGCTACCGTTTGCGTATCTTTTCTCAGATAGGACTGAATAAACGGGTCTAAAGCGCCATCCATCACGTCGGCGATCGCCGTGGTTTCTTCGCCGGTTCGCAAATCTTTCACCATTTGGTAAGGGTGAAACACATAGTTGCGAATTTGGTTGCCCCAGGCCGCCTCGACCATATCGCCGCGAATCTCGGCAATGGCCTGAGCCTGTTGTTCTTGGGCAATGATCAGCAGCTTCGCCGTCAATAGGGCCATCGCCTTTTCGCGGTTTTGCAGCTGCGATCGCTCCTGAGTACACCGAACCGAAATGCCCGTCGGCAAATGGGTAATCCGCACGGCGGTTTCTACTTTGTTGACGTTTTGGCCGCCCGCGCCGCCGGAGCGTGACGTCTTGATTTCCAAATCTTTGTCGGGAATATCCAGCTCAATCGACTGATCCAGAATGGGCATGATCTCTACTCCGGCAAAGCTAGTTTGCCGCTTGCCATTGGCGTTAAAGGGGGAAATGCGCACCAGCCGGTGGGTGCCTTTTTCGGCCTTAAGATAGCCAAAGGCATAGCGACCTTGAATTTCTAATGTGGCCGACTTGAGGCCCGCCTCTTCACCGTCTGACTGTTCTACCAACGCGACCTTATAGCCCTGGCGTTCGGCCCAGCGGGTATACATACGCAGCAGCATCTCGGCCCAGTCTTGGGCATCGGTGCCCCCGGCCCCAGCATTGATGGTGAGCACCGCCCCGCTTTTGTCATACACGCCAGAGAGCAGTTGCTGCAGTTCCCAAGTGTCGAGCGCCTGGGTCATCTCAATCAGCGTGCTCTGAGCTTCGGCGAGTAGCGTTTCGTCAGAGTTTTCTTCCAGCAGTTCTAAGATGGCTTCGGTGTCGTCTAAACTGCCCTGCCAGGTTTTGAGCTGTTCCAGCTGCGCTTTATTATCGTTCAGCTCCTGCAAAATCTGCTGGGCTCTGGCCTGGTCATCCCATAGCTCCGGCTGCGCCGCTAGCTGCTCTAGATCCTTAATACGGGCGGTAATCGCATCAACGTCAAAGATACTCCTGAGCGGTGCCCAGGCGCTGCGTCAACACGGCCAAATCGCGCTTTAAATCTGTCGTTTCCAACATGGTCAATAGAACCCGTAGCGTAGTTTCCCATGCTAGAGCGATCGCGAGTGATCAGCAACCAACCATGGCCTCGCGCTCTTAGTCCTTTCACTTCCTGGCTGCCCCGATTGCCTCCCACGGCATCCTGCTGACCCGGTCACAGCTCCTGTCCAGTGGGCGCATTGATAGTCAGCTTTTGCTGTCGTTTGTCGTGCAGGGCTAAGAGAATTTCTTGATGGCGCTGTCGATTGATCGGATAGCGATAGGCAAACCAGACACTGCACAGCAGCAAGACTGCAGGCAGAGGGCCAATCAACAGCCGAATTGTCCATAGAGTAACCGTCGGTTGAGTTGCCGCCTCTGCGACAAAGCCGGTGAGGTCTAACAGCGTGCCCGAGGCAAATAGAGCCACGGCGATGCCGAGTTTCTGCAAAAATACCACCGCACTAAAGTACAGCCCTTCGCGGCGCAGTCCAGTTTGGAGCTCATCCAAATCCACCACGTCGGGCAGCATGGAGAACGGCACCATATACATCGTGGCGACGCCCGTGCCCGCAACCATGCCCAGCAGATACATCATGACGACATCCCCTGGCTGCAGGGTCAGCAGCAGCAATAGGGCCGCAATGGCTAAGGGGGCACCCAGCATAAAGACCGTCCGCTTGCCGCTCAGTCTTGCCACCCGCTCCCACACGAGCACCATAGCGATCGCCGTGCCCTGTACGGTCAGAGCCATGCGGGCAAAGTGACTTTCCGATAGGCCCATCCACGCGCTCACAAAATACGGCAGCATCACCGCCGTGAGTTGAATGCCAATCCAGCCGCACAGATAAAGCCCCAAAATCTTCCGAAAAGCCCCATTTTTAAACACGCTGCGAATTTCTGAAAATAGTGAAGTTGTCTGCTTCTGCGTGTGAAGTTTGGGCCGGCTGGCGTGTACCAGCCAATACCGGCGATAAGTGCCCACCACACAAATCAAAATCATGAACACAGCTGGGATGGCCGAGAGGCGACCCAAGAGATGGTATTGCGCGCTCGGATCGACCACATGGTCAAACACGATTTGGGCCATGACCAGACCCAAAATGCTGCCGCTAATGCTGAAGGCTGACTTCATGCCAATCAGCGCCGTGCGTTCGTCATAGTCATCCGACAGTTCAGCCGCGAGAGTCGTATAAGGCAGCTGTACCGCCGTCAGCGAGGCAAAGGCAAACAGCGAGAGGATAGCGTAGTAGGCAAAGAGGCCCCATTGCGTTTCGACTGGGGGCACCGTCCACAGCAGCACAAAGCAAATCGACAGCGGAACCGACCCGATCAGCATCCAGGGATAGCGCCGTCCTAGGGGCGATTCGGTGCGATCGCTTAACCAGCCCACCAGCGGGTCGTTGATTGCATCCCACAGGCGGCCAAACATGAGCACGCCCCCCGCCAGCGCCGGGCTCAAGCCCGCCACTGACGTAAAGAAATAGAGCAGAAAGAACGCTGACAAACTAGACGGTACCGCCGCTGCGAGTTCTCCGGTGCCGTAGGCTAACTTGACTGAAAAGGGTAAAGGCGGCAGTTTCCGCAAGGCTGAGATCTCCTACTTAGGGCATGACCGATATTCCCATACCAGCGCCGGCCATCGTGTTCTGGTGGGGGCACCGCACCGGTTCCCCAGCCGAGTTGCTCCGGCGTAGGCCATGAGGCCAGAGGACAGCAACCGTGGCAGGTCAGTAAACATTCTGAAGACATCCCTGATGGTATCGCCTGTACATAGCCTCTTTGCCCTGGCATTGAGCTGGCCCGATGACGACCCTGGCGACGGCAGCAGCGGCTGGCGATGGCGATGAGCTCGGCGACTGCTTGCAGTGTAGCCCGACGTGATGGTTGGTTTCTGTTGTTGCCAACCGGTCTTGTTGCGGCTAGCGGCTCAACCCAATGCCGAAAAGTGCCAGCGATCGCGCAAAAGCATCGCTAGCCGCATCCAGTGATTTTTGTCGCATGACCGGAACCGATGTGACTGCAGTTCCCCATCGCTCAGCCCGATGAACTGACTTATACCGTTGCCGGTACTGAGGCCGTCGTGGGTGCCGTTATGTCATCCGCCTCATTTGATATTTGATGAATGGGAATCTGAATCACAAACTCGGTACCTTGCCCCACTGTGGAATCACATGTCAGACTACCGCCATGCTTTTCGACCACAATGCTGTAGCTGATAGACATACCCATGCCCGTACCTTTGCCCAACGGTTTAGTGGTGAAGAAGGGGTCAAAGACTCGCCGCCGCACCGGCTCAGTGATGCCTGGGCCATTATCGGCGATGGTAATGCGAACCTGCTGATTTGCCAGCAGCGCTGTGGTGATTGTGATGATGTTGGGATGGGCTTTAATCGCCTCTAGCGATCGCGATTCATTCATCTCCTCCAACGCATCCAGTGCGTTGGAAAAGATATTCATAAACACCTGATTGAGCTGTCCGGCATAGCATTCCACTAAGGGCAGATCACCATACTGGCGAACGATTTCAACCGCGGGTTGCTCGGGTTGCGCTTTGAGGCGATGGTGCAAGATGACCAGCGTACTCTCCAGCCCTTCGTGAATATCAACCGATTTCATCTCGGCCTCATCCATGCGTGAGAAGTTACGGAGCGACAGGACAATCTGACGAATTCGCTGAGTGCCTAACCGCATCGAGGACAAGATTTTGGGCAAGTCCTCTTGCATAAAGTCCACATCGGTATCTTCCAGACTGTGCTGAACGGCTAAATCCGGCTCTGGATAATGCTGCTGAAACACATTCACTACATTCAACAGAGCCTGTGAGTACTCTTCCACATGGGTCAAGTTGCCGTAAATAAAATTGACGGGATTGTTGATTTCGTGAGCCACGCCTGCCACCAACTGCCCCAAACTCGACATTTTTTCGCCCTGAATCACCTGCAGTTGAGTTTGCTGTAATTCTGTGAGCGCGGCTTTTAACTCGGCAGTGCGAGCCTCTACCCGATTTTCTAACTCGCCTTTGCTGGCTTCAATTACCGCAAACGATTCGCGTAACTGCTGAGCCATGTAATTGAACGAGTGGGCCAGCGTATCGAGTTCCCGAATGCCACTATCACCCACTGCTTCATCGAGTGAGCCGGAGGCAATTTTTTGACTCGCGGCATTCAACTCTTTGACCGGTCGAGTAATATGTCGCGCCGTTATGAGGCCAAAGACGGTCGCCACGAAAAGAGCACCGACGCACAGTAGGGCAGTAGTGCGAGCATTCGCATAGATTTGCCCCATAAATACCTGCTGTGGTACTGCCACCACAAACATCCAGTCGAGTCCGTAGTCATCTTGCCAAGGCTGAATCTCGACAAAGTAGGTCTCGTCATTCAGCTCCAGATTTAAGTCTTTCGAGGTCGAGAGCGTAGCCAAGTCTGAGGTTTGCTTTAGGTACCGCGCAATGCCTTGAATCCTCTCGTCGGGACTGTTGATGGCGTTGATTCGTTGAATGTCACCATCCACCAGTTTGAAGGGATCCTGATCACCAGAGCTGGCAATCAGGGTGCCATCCCGCTCAACAATAAAGACTTGACCCGCTTGACTAATTTCTAATTCCCGCAGGAAATCGCTCAGCTTGAGTAAATGAATATCTGCGGCGATCATCCCCAGCAGTTGGTTGTTAGCATCGTAAACGGGTCGCCCGGCGGAAGCCGTAATATAGGGGTAACCATCTGGATGCATCCAGGTGTAGATGCGCGACCAGGTCGGTTCGCCAGCGGCGAGCGGTTCGTTGTACCAAGCTTCGCTGAAGTTATCAAAATCAAATGGAGCATTGACAGACAGGCGATTGCCCTGCTCGTCAGTGGCATAGTTGAGACCATTACCAGGAGAATTCTCAGACCAGTCGTCGATGGTAACCGTTTTGCCATCGTAGCGAGCCGCCCCGGCCCCAGCTCCCGTCGTTAACCCATAGCCAACATAGGTCAGGTCATAGGCTTGCATTTGCCGCCAAAAATACTTAGCCGTAGCTTCGCGATCGTTGAGGTCGATCAATCCCATCTGAATCGCATCGGCATTGATCTGATTGACCTGATGGGGAATGGATAGGTAATAATCCAGGCGACTATCGACGGTTTTGGTCACCTCGGTGATGAGCTCTTCCGCCAATTCCTCAACGGCTTGTTCACCCTTGCGGAACGAGATATAGCCGATGAGACCTACAGCGCCAAAAATCTGCAGTACAAAGGGCACAATCAGAAAAAGCTGTAAGGCTCTACCTCGATCAGATATTCGCATTTTGGAAACCACATTAAACCGTCGATATCACTAAAAGAGTGCCCATCAATGAAAGCATAGTCAATCTAAAACAAATCTAAAATTGCGATAGTTTCTGCCAATCAATATTTTTAGGTTGTTTTACTGACATACCTGATCTTTTGGGTTGCATACCTAGATTGCACGGATTGACGGCTTGAGCAACTTAGGCAATGCGGTTTGATTAATGGTTTTACAGGCCCTGAAAATTAAGAGCGCACTCTATGAGCTGGTTAGGCAAACTGTCTTGAGTAAAAGCACTGATGAAAGGTCGTTGGCCTTAGCCCAAAGGTCTTGAAAACTTAACTGTTGCCAAACAGCATAGAAAGAGGCATCTGTTGCCAGAAACTCTCTGAAATTCAAAGGTTTCTAAAAGGGCAAAAGTTTTTTCGCCCTTACTGCAGACACAAAATCACGTAGAAGGGTGACTTTTCTTGACATCACCAACCCTGCCGAAAATACCTAGAGAGGAGCACCAGGAAAGGTGTGTAATTTTACCTGGTGCTCCTCTCGTTTGCAGAGCAAGGCCGTGCCTCAAGCTGACACCTGAGCTTCCATGCCCTTGCCAACTAAGTGTTCTAAGGCGGCACCACCAATATGGCGATTAATGAAGTAGCGACCTAACACATTTAGCGGCAAATCCCGTGCCCCTGAGATCGTGCCAATACAATTGGCTGTGCCACACAGGCAGGTAAATGGCTCTGCCATCGCCCACTCCGTGCTGGGATAAAAGAAGGTTAGGTCTTCACCGGGTTGGATATCACGGATCGCTCGCAATTCCAGACTGGTCGCATCGATGATGACATTCGGATCGCAGCTGTGATTGAGATGAGCTAGGAAATGTTCTTCAATGCTCTCGTCTGAGTCGATTTGAACGCTGGTGTAGGTTCGTTCGTCAGCAAAGCGATAGTTCGCGATGGTATGAAAAGCCGCGCCGCGCAGAATCGGTTGGGTTGTGGTCAGGCGCTTACCTTTACCATCTGCCGCTGTTTGCACAATAAGCATGTTGAGGAATCTCCGAAAGGGGGTGTGAAATGATTTACGAAATTTGGCAGCGCGATCGACTTGGCCGCCACGTTAGCAGTTGTGTAAGGTCGATGCTGCGACGAAGGCTAAACAGGCACTAAGCAGCCACTGAAAGCCCTGCAGACTCTCGAATTTCTTGCTGTACGCGCTGAAAAAAGCGGGTTTGGATGCTGGCCAACTGACGGACACCTTGGCCTGCCCATTCCACAATTTGGCCCTCAGATACTGAGGAATAGCGAGCAGCGAGATTCAAGGCCTGAATCGCATCATCGGCATGGCCGAGTTCGACGCCTTCGGTTGTCGATGTGCCGTGAATCACGATCCAATACCAGGGGCTGACCATGCCAGCTTCGAACCGGGCTTTATGCTGCTTGATAAACTGACCGAAATCGCCCTCGCGTTGACCCGAAAAGAATATCGAGTTGATGATGCTAAACTCATTGCCGCCAATTGTTTCAGCGGCGGCGTGAAAGCCCATTGCCCGCACCATTTGCTCTAAGCTATTGGGCTCTGCCCGATAAGCAGCCTGCACGAATTGAGTCATGTCATCTAGCCAGCTTTCGGCCTCAATAACCCGCTCAACCGCAGCGTCAGAGAGCCCGGCGTAGGCGACTAATTCATCAAGCAGCGCATAGGCCAGCGTGCGATGGGAAACGCCCGTGCGAGGATCCTGAAACTCTTCGATGGAAGCGGAAAAAACTTTGGCGGCAACGTCCATACCCCGGTTGCTGTGACGGGCGATCGCGGCCTGCGGATCGCAAAATTGCTCACTGCGGCCAATGGTGCCACATAGAGTCGGTACTGAGTGGCTGTAGGAGGCGCTGTATTTCACAAAGCGCTCCATGAACAAGTGCATTAATGCGGGCGATGCGATCGCCGCTTGACAAGCACTTTTCATGACAGCGTTAATATCATCAGCATTCAAATAGGCCTGAAAATCGTCTAGCGTAATCATCTCAAAATCACTCCCTTAGAAGTCATAAACGGCAGGCTAACTGCAGCTATTTGCGATAGGTCGGACTCAACACATAGGCAAACATTTAGAACTGTCTGACGGTAGACAACTCATCGGTTTTCCAAGCAACAGAAAACAATCCGCTAACCCCATCCTCAAGCTAGTGACTCAGCTCTTGAGTTTGATTCAACTGTCTCCACCGTTGACAACAGCGAAGCAACTCAAATCAAGCCACAGGAGTCACGCAAAAGCCTATGGCTATATGGGGGTTGTCAGAAATCAAAAAAACTGTGTACCGATGAGCACCCTGAACGCAGGGGACCAGCACAACACCGCACTCGCCATCGGGATGGCTTGGGGTGATCAAGGTCATTGATAAAAAACACCTGTAGCAAAGCGCAGCAGGGGTGGCCTGAGACGCTTGGGGGCACTGCCAAAGGGAATTTCTTGAGACCCAGCCAGATTATTAAACTGCTTGACTCCCAGGACTGTTGCCAGTGCTCTTAGAAGTGGGCCAGCCAGTTGAACAATCTGAAATTAATATGAAGCAATTAAAAGTTAACACAAAGAAACGAACAGTCAACATAAATTCGCGTTAGTTATGAAAATATTTGAGAATGGGATCTCCAGAAGTCATGCTTTCTGGCCTTTCTGACGATATTGGTTGGCCCATTCATTTGTTGGAATCGGTGATCTGTCTCCGCATCGCATGACTTAGTCTTGGTGATGAGGTGCTCGATATCTTGCTGCAGACTCATTTAGGGTTGTCGTTTAAGCAAGATTTGAACAGTCAAGTTGAGTCGTGTAAAACTTCACTGCAGGTGTTTTTTGATACGCCAGAGATGAGGTTGCAGGGCGGGGCGCTACGCTGAGGATTGAAGGCTGATAGAGCCGCAAAATCTGCATGAAAAAGGGGCAGAGCGATCGCTCTGCCCCCGACTGGAATAGCTTCTCCTTTTAAGCTGACGGGTTATTCAATAACACGCCCCTTAGTCATTTCCCTAAGCGCCACCCATACTTAACAAGCGACGGAGTCCTGTCCAGCCGATCACGACATAGGCGATCGCCATAATGAAGCTACTGATGGAAACTCGAGTTGCTGACTTGATGGCTTCTCGTCTTACCTGACCGCGTGCTTCTTCGCGACGAGTGCCGATCTCAGTAGCAATCTGCTGCTGCGCTTCGCCCGCTCGCTGGGTCAAAAACTCATCTAAGCCCGAAGGGTTACCTCTGAACTGCTCAATCTCTGCTGGTAGCTGTCCAGCTTCGATCGCCTGTTGCAACAGTTCATCATCCTCAAACAAAATCTGTAGCTGACTTTGCTGCTGGTTCAGTTCACCTTCCAGGCGCTGCTCAAGCTGTGAAGTCGCTTGATTCGCCTCTCGCTCAACTTGCGCGAGGGCCTCCTGAGTCGTGATGCGCACGTTATTGACGTGTAAGAATGTCACCACTAAAAAAATGAGACCTAAAACGCTGGAAATCGCACAGGCCCAAAAGCGTAAGTCAGTGAGCAAATTCCCCGGCTGGGCTGACTTGCCAGCACTGCGTTCAACCCAAAAGCCCGCCAGCAGCAGGGCAATGCCGACCAGCGGCACAATTCCCCGGTCAACAATTTGGGTGGTCGCGTTGAGCTGCCACTGAGCATTCAAAAAATCGGGCGGTATCAGCAAAACCAAAAAGTCTAAGAGAGCTGATGCAATTGTTACCACGCCGACAAGTTTCAGCGCGATCGCAGCTAAGGGAGAAACCGCAGAACTTGTAAAAGAATTTTCGGCAGTCATAAAGTTTTTAGGGCTAAGGGTTCGCGATAGTGTGCCCGGTTGACTTTCGACAACATCAGGGCAAAACAAATGCCAACGGTGAGTTGGCAACAAACTGGCCCTTTGCACTGGTTAGCCAGGCAAAAGACAACCTCTCAAAGCTACACCCTAGCGCCACAGCTAACGGGGTTCACCGAAAAAACTTTAACTCTTTTGATAGAAACTGTAAGGCCGACTGATTCAATTCCGGATGGGTGGTCGGTTTCTAGTAAATCGATGCGAGCTAAATCTACAACGACTTGCGCATAGAGTACGGCGTAGATGTACTGACGAAGGATGACTCGGGTTTAAGGCTCGCGTTTTGGGTTCAAAGTCGGTGACAGCCCGAGAATAGAGAGAATTTTGCCAGGTAGGGCTTGTCGTCTATCGATTCTAGAAACTGGGGTTCATCTAAACCTCTGAACTCTAGGGGCTGTCATCATTTAGAGCCTGAACCCTGGTGTTGAGAGCGGTTCAGCCCCTAGCTAGTTTTCCGGAGCGGGCACGGTAGTGTCTGTGCTTCAAGGCTTTCTCGTTTAATTGATGACGCGCCCTAGCCTGACAGACTACTCATCGATCGACTGATCGCCTGGGAGCCTCAGACGGATATTGCGGTTTGGCACCAGCCTGATAAAGATGCGCTCTGAAATTAGACGACACATTGGGCCTGCTTGCGCTTCGGCTCCTCGGCTGAGCCAATTGGGCGTGCAGGTTAATTTTCTAAGGGTATCAGCCGTTCAAGATTGGCTGGATCGACCTCATAGGCCGCGCCAAAACCCACCACAAACCGACCGGCTTGCGGGGTGAGCTTGAAAATCTGGAAATCGGGCAGTTGGCGCAGCATGTCAATTAAATTGCCAAATCGCCCCTTAAATTTGTCTGCCAACCCAGTCCACTGGGGATCATGGCGGTCAATTAGCACTACCCCACAGTCATACATCAGACGTTGACGCGCAAAAATTTGCTGCGCTTGCACCTCATCTTCAATCAGCAAAATCCCGGCTTTCGCGGTCGTTTGGAGATTTTGAGTGTGGTTAGAAAGACCACTCACAAAAATATAGAAGGCGCGATCGCCCGCCATCACAAACGGGGTATAGCTTGCTTGCGGCTGCCCCTCAGTGCTGATGGTGCTCAGCATGAGGCTTTGCAGGCGATTGGGAAAGTCGATGTAGGCAGCCTGGATCTCAGTAAAACTAACCATGCAATCGTTCGTTACACTAGCGTTTAGATGTTCTCTTTTCGATTCTATGCCCCTTGCAACGCCCCCCGAACAGCTAACGCAGAATTTGACCCCGGCCCAACACCGAGATTTGCGGCAGGGTAACGTCGTTCTGACAGGCACCGCGGGGGCCTACGCCGTCTTTTCTCAGGTGCAGGCACCAGTTAATGTCGTGTGGCAAGTTTTGACCAGCTATGAGCAGTTTCCTGATTTTTTGCCATCAGTGGTCGCCAGTCGCATTTTAGAAAAGCGCGACAACCGTATTGTGGTTGAGCGCAAAGATCGCCGCAAAATTGGCTGGCTGCCTATCCGAGTCAAAATCGTCACCGAAAATATTGAAACGCCGCTTGATCGCATCGACTATCGCATGCTTGAAGGCACCTTAGATGAAATGTCGGGGCATTGGCAGGTCGCGGCGATCGCCAACCAGGCCGCTGACTCAGATCACACGCTATTGGTGCAAACCATCGTGGCGAAAGCTAGCATGGGGCCACTGCAACCCTACTTCTACGAAGTTTTTGAAGCGGGCTTGACTGAAACGATGACAGAACTCAGAACGGAAATGGAGCGGCGACAGACCGTTTCGTAGACTGGGCCGTAGATTTTTAGAGCGCCTGCAAGACCGGCAGGAACAGGCGGGCACTGTTGTTCGCGCCGCCATCTGATGAAGACAGTCTCAGGCCATGCCTGCCAGGTAGCTTGACGGGATGAGATGTGAATCGTGGAATAGCTGATATGTGTGGTCGATTTGCCCAGACTCAAACCGGAGAAACCGTTGCTACAGCGTTTCAGCTGGCGGTCACGCCGGAGCTGGCGCCTCGCTACAACATTGCCCCCAGTCAATCGGTAAACGTCATTACGCAGGCTCGACGCACCGGAGATCGCCAGTATCATGACAAACGCTGGGGCCTCATTCCCAAATGGAGCAAAGACGCCAAAATCGGTTACAAGCTGATCAATGCCCGCGCTGAGACGGTGGCGACAAAACCTTCATTTCGTGGAGCTTTCCAGCAGCGGCGCTGTTTGATTGTGGCCGACGGCTTTTATGAATGGCAAAAATCTCAGTCGACCGAGCCCAAACAGCCGCATCTGATTCGGCTGCAGTCGCGATCGCTGTTTGCCTTTGCGGGGCTGTGGGAGCGCTGGCAAAATCCGCAAACGGAGGAAACGACCTTCTCTTGCACGATTTTGACTACCACGGCTAATGCCGCAGTAGCGCCCATTCATCATCGGATGCCGGTCATTTTGCCCCGCCGTGACTACGATGCCTGGCTCGACCCAAGTTTCTATAACCCTGGCATTTTAGAATCGCTGCTGCGCCCCTGTGCGGCTGAGGCGATAGAAACTTTGCCGATCACCAGTGCCGTCAACAACCCACGCAACGAGACTGCGGCAATTCAACAACCCGCCTAAGTCCATCGTTGGCCGATGCCAAAGGCAATCAGCAAACTTCAGAAAACCGGACAGGCTAATGGCTGAGCGGTCTTCCCAACTACTGCCTAGGTGTGCTCACCGCCGCTGATCGCGCTAAAGCGGATTACTCGTGACGTTGGAGCGATCGCCACCCCGGCCACCGCCACCGCCGCCACTTTCGTTACGAGGCCGCGCTTTGTTGACGCGCAGCTCACGGCCTAACCACTCAGCCCCGTCCAGTTCTGAGATGGCCGCATCTTCGTGGGCGACTTCGGCCATTTCGACAAAAGCAAAGCCGCGTTTACGGCCAGTTTCGCGATCGCTGGGCAAGCTAATGCGCTTGACCTCACCATATTCGGCAAACACGTCACGTAGGTCATCTTCTGTCGCCTGAAACGACAAATTGCCAACGTAAATAGTCACAGTATTCTCCAAGCGAACCGGAATGAAAGCAATACTGAATAGCCCCTCAGGCAAAGAAAGAAGCTTCAAGCAAGCAGCGGCTTTTCTAAGTATTTGGCTGCAATCATAGCCGATTCAATGCAAAAGCTTGGTAGTCCATCTCACATGTGTCGCTGCGCGGTAAAAATGCCGTGATCTAAGGCTGGTTCACCTTCTGCCTGAGTCGGATAAAGCCTTTCCGACAGAGGGGTAACGGCTTGTTGAACCGGACTGTTAATTTTCGTAAGGCCGTGACTGACTTCGCTCCAATTGATGCAGTTGGCCCCTTGAAAGAGGCGTGAACATCAGATCCGGCAGCTGGCTATCTTCACTAGGGTGAGTGAGGGCGATCGCCCTGCTGGGCTGAAGCGGTTTGGGTCGATGACATGCTCACCAATCAACCGCTCCTCTGGAGACGTTGAGGACTAAAATTTGTGCTCAATCGTGAAATGTCGGTTTCCGGCGCAAACCCCTGTGGCACAATAAAGGCTGACTATTAAAGCCTGTAAAGCTTGGTTAAAGAGTTTGTAAGAGAGTTGATTGCTTGTGACTGCGACTGCTGATCGTTCGACCGCCCCCCGCCGCGTTGTGTTTCCGTTCACGGCTGTGATTGGCCAGGCAGATATGAAGCTGGCCTTGATTTTGAACGTCATTGACCCGCGGATTGGTGGCGTCATGATCATGGGCGATCGCGGCACGGGTAAGTCGACGACCATTCGCGCCCTCGCTGACCTGCTGCCCGAAATTGATGTTGTCGCGAACGATCCCTTTAGTCGCTCTCCTCAAGACCCGGACGCGCAGCGAGAGTACAACACCCAAGCGCTGCCCGTGGCCCAAAAAAAGGTGCCCATGATTGACCTGCCCCTCGGGGCCACTGAAGATCGGGTGTGCGGCACCATCGATATCGAGAAAGCCTTGTCTGAAGGGGTTAAAGCCTTTGAGCCTGGGCTGTTAGCGAAAGCCAATCGAGGCATCTTATATGTGGATGAGGTCAATCTGCTAGACGACCATTTAGTCGATGTCCTGCTCGATTCGGCTGCCTCGGGGTGGAACACCGTTGAGCGCGAAGGTATCTCGATTCGACATCCCGCCCAATTTGTGTTGGTCGGTTCGGGCAACCCCGAAGAGGGCGAGCTGCGCCCCCAACTGCTCGACCGCTTCGGCATGCACGCCGAAATTCGTACCGTGCGCGACCCGGAACTGCGCGTGCAAATTGTTGAGCAGCGTTCTGACTTTGACCAGAGCCCTCAGGCTTATCTACAAAAGTTTTCTGAGACCCAAGCGACCTTACAACAGCAAATTATTGAGGCCCAATCGCGCCTACCAGAGGTGGCGATTGATCACGACTATCGGGTCAAGATTTCTCAAGTGTGCTCAGAGCTAGACGTCGATGGGCTGCGAGGCGATATTGTCACCAACCGGGCCGCTAGAGCCCTGACCGCCTTTGAAGGCCGCACCGAAGTGACCTTGGATGATATTCGCCGCGTTATTGTGATGTGCCTGCGCCACCGGCTGCGTAAAGATCCTCTAGAGTCAATCGATTCGGGTTACAAGGTTGAGAAGGTTTTTGGCCAAGTGTTTGGGGTCGCCCCCACCGACGAAGACTCGGCTGCTAACGGTCGCCAACCGGTCGGGGCGCGCTAGTGAAACAGCGCATCCTGGGTTTAGATCCGGGACTGGCAATTTTAGGGTTTGGTGTGATTGACGGCATGGGCACCGCGGCCACTACGGCGGCAGGGGCTGAAGTCGTCGATTTTGGGGTGGTTGAAACGCCCGCCAAAACCCCCGTCGGCGATCGCCTGTGCACGCTGCATGACGATTTGCACAGCCTCATCACCCAGTTCAAGCCTGACCGCGTCGCGCTAGAAAAGCTGTTTTTTTATCGGATGGGCAACACGATTTTGGTGGCTCAAGCTCGGGGCGTCATTATGTTGGTGCTGGCCCAGCATCAACTCTTGCCTGTCGAGTTTACGCCCGCCCAAATTAAGCAGGCCTTGACTGGATACGGCAATGCAGATAAATCGATGGTGCAAGAATCCGTCATGCGCGAGCTCGGCCTTCCCAAAATTCCTAAACCCGATGACGCGGCGGATGGGTTGGCGGTGGCTCTGACGGCCTGGTTTCAACGCTAGCGATGTAGCCATTCCAGAATGCGGCAGGCCGAGTTCGGCAGTCGCAAAGGCCGATCAATTGAGTGAGTTGCATGAGAGCTGAGCCCACCGTTACCGTGCGATCGCCAAAAACCGGTTTCCTTAGATGCGATCTTTAAAGTCTTCCAACGCCCGAGTTAAATCACTCATGCAGGCAGTGGGTACCAGATCGCCCAATGGCAGCTGCTGACGTCCACCCCCTAGAGCGATAGGAATATCCTGCAGCACCTGAGCGATATCGGCTTCCGCGAGACGATTGTCAGCCACTAGAGGATACAGGCGCTCAGCGACCAGGGTATGCAATTTCGCATCATTTAGGTAGAGGTGCCATTTGGCCACGTCGATGTAAACGACGTCACCAATGCTAGCGGCCAGCGCTTCAATGGTTTCAGCTGGGGGAGAGTAAGACATCGTGATGCTCCTAACAATCTTGTTGAGTCATCGATCGCGTGAGTCATTCCGCTGGCGCATTGAGTCAGCGGCAATTTGAGCATGCTGGTCGAGCATTTAACTGCCGTCACCGACGATGTGACCCATGTGATCGCCAACAGCATAGGGGAGCGATCGCCGTTTAGCTTCCCCCTTCGGAGGCATCTTCAGATTCCAGAACGTAGGTGCCAGAATAATCGGCGATCGCAAAAATATAAATGGCGTGGCTAACTAACACGGCTAGCCAGATCAACGTCAATTTGCTGACCCAAGCGACCCAGTCACCATTAATTTGATGGGCAAACCACAGTCCAGAATTAATGGCGGCAAAGAGGGCCACATGAATGGCAAAATTCATGCGGTCATCAAGTTTGCGAAAGGCCGGGTCACGGCGATCGGGCTTACGGGGCCAACGCGGCGGCATAGAAACAGATCCAAACGGTTCACTCTCTTATCTTAAGGGGCGGCCTGATATTCGCCTGACTTTCCCCCGGTTTTTCGTAACAGGCGCACGGATTGAATGGTGATCGACTTTTCGATCGCTTTAGCCATGTCATACAGCGTCAGTGCAGCGATGGAAACTGCAGTCAGCGCCTCCATTTCGACCCCCGTTTCGGCCTTGGTGCGCACGGTGGCTTGAATGCGATAGCCGGGTAGTTCTGACTCGGGAGTAATCATGACTTCGACTTTACTGAGCGGCAGCGGATGACAGAGGGGAATCAAGGCCGACGTCTGCTTTGCCGCCATGATGCCCGCCAACCGAGCCGTGCCCAACACATCGCCCTTGGGACTATCCCCCTGCTCAATCTGGGCCAGCGTTGCCGCAGCCATGAGCACTTGCCCCTCGGCGATCGCCACTCGCACCGTGGGTGGTTTGTGGGAAACATCGACCATGTGGGCTTCACCCGCCGCGTTTAGGTGACTTAATGCTGTCGGGGAATTTTCGGTTTGGGCCATGGAAAATCTCTATTTTGTACCGAGGACTGTGCTACTATTTAACTCCTAGAAGGGCGTGTAGCTCAGTGGACTAGAGCACGTGGCTACGAACCACGGTGTCGGGGGTTCAAATCCCTCCATGCCCGTTGCATTTTCAATATCAAAAAGCGCTGTTGAGCTGAAAGGGTTCCACAGCGCTTTTTGATTGAGTGTTTAACCGGCCCACAGGAGTGGGGTTTGGGGATATTTTGCCGCAATGACCTGTAGGTTTGGACTTAAGGTTTTTCACTCAACTCATCCCTAACAGTCGGGATACATTTTTTCTCGAACATGGCTCTGGTCTTTAATCAGCTGTCTGTCCCTCGATGGCATAGATATCGCGGCCCTGCCCTAGGGAGAACCGCAGCGAATGCTTGAGACTTTTGCTAGATGCGGTGATGAAGATCAAGAATCCGAGGAAGGTCATGAGTCCGGCGAGGCCAAAACAGTCGCGATAGCTGGCCCAATCAGCAAAGGTGCCAAACAATGGCCCGGCGATCGCGATGCCGACGTCAAACCCCACCATCACGAGACCAAACACTTTGCCGCGCTCGTCAGCCGCTGAGCGATCGCCCATTAGCACAGCAATCATAGGAATCAGTGTGCCTGCCGCGCCCCCTTGAATTAGACCCGCAATCAGAAACATGGCCGGGGTAGTGGCCTGCCAAAACGTCAGCATTGACAAGGTATACAGCAGCAGCCCCATGGTAATGAATCGACCGCGACCGTGGCGATCAGAGGCGCGTCCGACCAGAAGACGAATGCCAAAACTGGCGATCGCGGAGGCGGTGTAGATCAGTCCCACGTTTAACGCTAGCCCGGTTTCTCTCACAAACAGGGGGACAAAGGTGCTGAGGGTGCCAAACGCGAGGCCCACCAGCAGCAAAATCATCGCGGGCGTGCGCACGCGCGGCGTCCACAGCAGGCTCCAAAAGACGGGACGAGGCGCACCGACAGTGGGGACTGCAGGACGAGGCGTGTAGGTTTCCTGCACCTGAGTGACGCACACAATGCCCAAAATGCCTAAAACTCCCATGGCGGTGAAGGCCACAGAAAAATTCTGCCATTCCAGCAAAAAGCCGCCCAGCGCCGGACCCAGCGCCATGCCAATGGGATTGACCAAACTCATGTAGCCAATCAGTTCGCCCCGATTCGCCGGGGGGGAAATATCGATCACTAGGGCGCTGTAGGCGACCACAAAAGCGGCAATGCTCAAGCCATGAAAGGCGCGGAACACCATCAACAGCAGCAGGACGCCGTTAACGGTAATCGTCTGATCACCCAAACGGATTTCCCCCGTCAACGGCGGCAGCACCACCGCCAACAGATACAGAAAAGGCGCGATCGCGATCGCTACAATCCCGATTAGCATCACCAGCTTACGTCCGCGCTCATCGGCCAGGCGCGCTAGCCAAGGGCGGGCCACCAGCAGGCCAAATGCAAACGAGGCCATGACCACACCAATTTGCGATCCGGTCGCTCCCAGGGTTTCGATAAAGAGCGGCAGCGTCGGCAACAATCCGGCCAATCCGGCCCAAAAGCACAATCCCGCGACAAATAAGATGGTCAGATTCCAGCGGAGTGCCGGACTAAATGTGGTGAAGACTTTCACAGCACTTCGCTCCCATCGTTAAGAAATTGTATAGCTGTTACCAAATGTAACAAAGTTCACTTTATCGATGCGTTTATTGATTCAGGCAACCGTTCAAGATATTGCCGACGATAATAGAAACAACGCGGTCTCACCTCACACCCCTTGCCGATTAGAACTCTTTTTAGAGCCATGCTGCCTACCCAACCATTGAAGCTCTCAACCCCGCGCACCGTTAGCGCGATCGCCGCCTCTGGTCTATCGCTACTACTGGGGCTCAGCCTCGCCGCCTGCGCCACTCAGTCACCCCCCTCGGAATCAGCGGCAGAGACCCCAGTCTTCCCCGACACTCCATCCGCAGTAACCGCCGCCTCTGGCGAGAACGTGGCCACCGTTACCCTCGTGGAAACGACAACTCAGTCACCCGATAGTCACACCTTTGCGGTGACCATCAGCAGCCCTGATACGGGGTGTGACCAGTATGCCGACTGGTGGGAGGTGATTACGCCAGAAGGTGACCTGCTGTATCGCCGGATTCTAGCCCATAGCCATGTGGATGAGCAGCCCTTTGAGCGCACGGGTGGGCCGGTCAACGTGGCCCCTGACCAAACCGTGATCGTGCGGGCCCACATGTACCCGAGCGGCTATGGCACACAAGCAATGCAGGGTAGCGTGACTGCCGGTTTTGAGACGGTAACGCTGCCAGCAGACTTTGCCTTGGCACTGGCGGAGATGGAGCCGTTGCCCGGTGACTGTACCTTCTGAAGCTGGCCTGCTCTGCCCTCAGGAGACTTGCGAGAAAGAATATACCGCTATGGTCAGAGCGGGGGGAGCGAGAACCTCGATTTCATCGAGCCTAGACATCCACAAAAACCGTCCCGACAGGTATCGTCTTCACAGGCAATCTCCTAAAGTCGCAGATCAAAATCCTTCATGTTGAAGGCTGATAGCCAGCAAAATCGCCGTTAAACTATTCCCCTGTGCCGACCCATAACATACAGCGCTCGGCTGAGTTTGACTCTACTCGGCAATATCGATATTGGCTTAAACGACAGTGGCATCCGACCCGGCCCGCGATCGCCCTGATCATGCTCAACCCCAGTCGCGCCGACCATCAACAAGATGACCCCACCCTGCGGCGATGTATGGGGTTAGCGCAGCAGTGGCAGTATGGCCGCCTCATGGTCGTCAACCTGTTTGCCTACTGCACAGCGTCGCCCAAGGTCTTAAAAACGGTGAGTCAGCCGGTGGGTGTCGGCAATGATGAGCATATTCTGCAAGCTTGTGAAACCGCAGACACGATTGTGGTGGCCTGGGGTAACGCGGGGAGTCTGCAGCAGCGCGATCGCGCCGTTTTAGCATTGCTCAAGCCCCACCGCGAGCGGCTGTACTGTTTGGGTCAAAACCAGACCGGCCAGCCCCGGCATCCGCTCTATGTGCCTCGGCAAACCAAACTTCGCCGCTGGGCACGGTGAATTATCTGCATTCAGCAGAGCTCCCTAACTTGCGATCAGCGCCCCGGTTTCTCGATAGGGCACCCAGTTGTATCGGTTTTTCGATAGAAACCAGGGCGCTGAGCACTTCTTTGCAGAGTATTGCCCGGTGGTCGATCGTTCAATATCGATTCGTAAGCGGGATGCGGCTGGCCTCGGTTTGTGTGGCAGGATAGTGACCAACCTGGAGATTTACGGCACTATGGGTACCCCCTTACCAACAACTGATTCGAATCCAGATACCACGACTAAGCCCGTTGAAGATCCGCTCTCTACGCAACGCATTCTCCGCGCGTTTACCGGGTCGCTGATGGCGGGCACATTTACGCTGTTGTTTTACAAAATGACGATCGCGATCGCTACGACCTTTGCCAACAAGCCCGTTGTTTCTGACAACATTACCGTGATCAATCTCTCGTCAGCGGTGCGGACTTTGGTCGTGGGTATTGTGGCGATGGGTACGGGCGTCTTTGGCATGGCCGCGATCGGCTTGTTTGCCTTAGGTATACAAATGATCGGACAACGTTTGAGAGGGGCACAGCCCACACCCCTGTCATCCGATAGTCAGAAATAGTACAATTGATCTAGAAAAGCATTTTGCTTTAGATAGGTGGTTGCGACTCGTCTAGGGAAGCTTGCGCTGTGAATCAGTGCGCCAGAGGGGTCAAAAACTTAGATGTGTTGAAAATTTCACATGACACTTGATTTATTGACGCCGCGGCGTAAAGTAGCGGATATTCTGTTGTCTTCAGCCCCCGTCGAGAAAGGTTGACCTCATGGCGATTATTGCCCTCAAGGCCTGGTATTTAGAACAATATGAACCCGCACGGGAGTTAGAGAAGCGTCCCCAGGATCTTCGTCTGAGCCGCAATAGCCTGCTGAAGTCCGGCTTGCGGGCTGATTTTTTGGACGATAGCGAAGACGTGCGGGATGCTGCTTGGTTCCAGCGGTACCTGTCGGGTGAAGCCGTGGAATTTTACATTGAGGGCAGCGGCACCTATGCGATTTCTAACATCGATTTGCTCAGCCATGAGATTTATTTCACCAAGCAAGAGTCTTTGGTGCAGCTAGAACCGTCGATCTTTTTTTGCTATCAAACGGCCTATTCAGAATCCAGTTCGCTGCTGCGCGACGAGCTAGAGAGCTTGCTGAAAAAGACAAACAAGAAATCGCGCTTACCCCTCGCACTCGAAGAATCTAACCGCGCTGGCGAAGGCGCTCTACGGCGCAACAGTCCCCTCATGCGGAAGCTGCGCAAATCTCTTATCTTCATTGCCGATGGTACGTCCGTTGCTCAACTGCCTGGCACACCACCGCGACTGCTACCCAGTGCCAACGTGTGCATTGAGCTGGGCTATGCCTTGCAGTGCAAGCGTCCAGAGCAAATCATTTTGGCGCGGCAGGAGCGCGACGACCTGCCCGGCCACTTTCCCTTTGAAGTGCCCTCTGAGCAGCAAATCGTGTTTCATGACGCTGCAGATTTAGCGGCTCAGTTAAAGGCAAAAATTGACGGTGAGCTACAGCGCTATGGGCTGCTGTGAGGTGGTTTTCAAATCCACCGTGCAGCACTACTGTCGCCTCTGGAGGCTTAAATGCCCGCGCCGTCTAAGTATTCAGTAATGACCCGGTCTTGAATGCGGCAGCTCTGAGTCGGCGCGATCGCCACTAATTTTCTTTGGCTGACCTTAAGGGTTTTCAAATCTTCGACCTGTTGTTCTAGCCCTTCGATGCGATCAACCAGGGCGCGAATTACTTGAGCCTCAGAGTCAGGTAGGCAATCATGGTCTAGCGGGCCCACCCGTTCCCCAGCGCGGTAAACCACCCGTCCGGGCACGCCCACCACCGTGCAGTCAGAAGGGACCTCTCGCAGCACCACTGAGCCGGCACCAATGCGCACGTCATTGCCCACTTGAATATTGCCAAGCACTTTGGCCCCAGCCCCAACGACCACATTGGTGCCCAGGGTCGGGTGACGCTTACCTGATTCTTTGCCGGTGCCGCCCAACGTCACGCCTTGATAAATGAGGCAAGAGTCGCCAATGATGGCAGTCTCACCC
The DNA here is from genome assembly GCA_038523235.1 of Cyanobacteria bacterium J06626_4. Classification (GTDB taxonomy): domain Bacteria; phylum Cyanobacteriota; class Cyanobacteriia; order Phormidesmidales; family Phormidesmidaceae; genus Halomicronema. The sequence continues at coordinate 19,721 of JBCBJQ010000014.1, read as the reverse complement.
ACTACGACACCCATGCCGTGATCAATAAAAACGCCTTGGCCAATCGTGGCACCAGGATGAATTTCGATCCCGGTCACGAAGCGACTGATGTGGGAGAGAAACCGGGGAATAAAGGGTAACCCGACGTTCCACAACCAATGGGCAACCCGATGAAAAGCCAGCGCCTGTAGACCCGGATAACAGGTCAATACCTCTAGCCAATTGCGGGCAGCTGGATCACGTTCAAAAACGATCTTAAAATCAGCTCGCAACGCCTTTAGCACAGGAATCAGCCCCTAAGAAAATACTAGAGCTAATCTTAGCGTTACTCGTAGCGTCCTGAATATAGCTAGAGGGTGAGAATTCCCCCATAAGAACGATGGCCGGTAGCAATATTCCATTGGAGTTTGCTGGCAGTAAACGCCTTCACCATAGACTATTGTCAGTGGTTCTGCTGGTCAAAAGAAACGCGGTAGTCATTGAGCCAAGTGATGATAAAACGGGCGTCACCACGTTCCACAGATCGAACCGGCGATTGGAAAGGGGCTAACGGTTTATCGCTCGTTCGTGCCACTCATGAACTTGAAGCCCTGGTGTTCTTGCCGAGGAGACGACAGGCCTCGGTATTTTGGCTTTTGCCAGTGCCTGCAGTCGGGAATGTTTAATATCTTTGAGGGACAAAAAACTGCTCATTGAGAGGGGGGCGCACGTAGTCTAGGGGCGCACTCTTGCGCGGTGGTAGTTCCAAGGGGTCTGGTGTCATATCAATATAGGGAATCTTGCTGAGGAAATGACTGATGCAGTTCAGGCGAGCCCGCTTTTTGTCATCGGCTTCCACCGTAAACCAGGGCGCTTCAGGGATATTAGTGTGGGCAAACATCGTATCTTTAGCGCGAGAATAGTCGACCCAGCGATCGCGTGACTCTAGATCCATCGGGCTGAGCTTCCACCGACGCGCTGGGTCAGTCGTGCGCGACTGAAAGCGTCGTTCCTGCTCTTCATCACTGACTGAAAACCAATATTTCAGCAAAATGATGCCTGAACGCACCAACATGCGCTCAAATTGGGGGCAGGTCTCTATAAATTCTTGATACTGTTCATCTGTGCAGAAGCCCATCACCCGCTCAACCCCGGCCCGGTTGTACCAGCTGCGGTCAAAGCAGACAATTTCGCCCGCTGCTGGCAGGTTCGCGACATAGCGCTGGAAGTACCATTGCGTCTTTTCGCGATCACTCGGTGTCCCCAAAGCGACAATGCGACAGCCCCGAGGATTCAGAGGTTCAGTGAGGCGCTTAATCGTGCCGCCTTTGCCCGCCGCATCGCGACCCTCAAACAAAATCACAATGCGAGTATCGGTTTGCTTGACCCAGTACTGCATTTTGACTAGCTCGACTTGCAGCCGGGTCAGCTCTTTTTCGTAAACCTGCTTCGGTAATTTTGGACGGCTTTCTTTTGCAGCGGTCGAGCGCATGCCTTTTTGCTCTGACCCGACAGCGCGATCGCGCTTCTGCTTCTTGCCTTTTTTATGTTTGCCTTTCTTTTTATCTTCTTTAACAAGAATTGTTTTAGGAAGCAGATTCTCTGCTCCTTCGGTTACAGAACTATTGACATTTAGATCGTTTGTCATCATCAAAATGCTACGAGACGTTCATCTATTCTTAATCATAAAAATGAATAAGACACCTGATGTGTTGAGCTCTACTAAAAATTATCAATGCAACAAAAGTTTGCGCACATCGTCAGTGTCTCTATTTATCAGCAAATTAGCTCTTTTAGCTGAAATTTAGATGCGCGCTCTCATCTTCTGCGAAGGCCAGCATAATGCCTGGGTCAGGGCAGCAGGGCAAAAAAACTAGTGGGCACCTCGATTAATTGTTTGTTCATCATCAGTGAGACTCACCTGAGATCTTCGATGTTGCTTAAGACCGCAAGACGCTTCTGCCAGCGTCCTTTCTACGAGGCAGATGACGCGATTGCCTGCTTTAATTCATCTTAATAGAGACGGTTATCCTGCGATTTCCGCACTTGTTGCCTGAGTCTCGAGAAAGACCAAGCGCTTGAAGTTGTATACCAGGTTTTGCAAGCCTAGATTGGTCTTGGCTCTCGCGATGCCAATGGTGCGCAGCAGTTTGCCCCCACTGTGACTGACCCAACTGCCGAAGACAGGCTCGACTTTGGCTCAGGTTTTGGAGCGTTCTCGGTTTGCCGCTTTCTGCTCGTCGCTTAGAGGCGAATTGCGATAGGCCCGCTCATTGAACAGCGGGTCAAAGCCCATGCACTCCAGCACTTCTAGACGAGCGACCGAGCGATAGGCACTGTCGGCCCAGATGCGCCCATCCGGATTGTCAATATCGAGCAACTCTGCCAGCACTTGTGAATCATGCACCGAGGCATCAGTGACGACATAACAGCGAATAAAACCGAAGCCACCATCAATGCTGATGTGGTCTTTATAGCCGAAGTGCGACACGTTATTCTTCTTCGTCCAACGGGCATCGATATCCTTTTGCGCTCGTTTGTGAGGCTGAGCAGACCAGTCCTCAGGCATTTGCCCATTTTTGATCTGCTGATTTTCTGCCTTGCCGTTGCGCTGCTTCGGCACTGGTACCAGCGTCGCATCCATGATTTGACCGTCTTTGGCCTGATATCCTGCCTGCTGCAGGTAGCTTTCAAACTGCTCGAAGAGCTCTTTCACCAGCCCCCGCTTTTGCAACTGCTCTCTGAATAACCACACCGTCGTGGCATCCGGAACTCGATCTTCGAGACCTAAGTTCAGAAACTGCATGAACGAGAGGCGGTCATTCACCTGATATTCCAAGTCTTCATCGCTGATGTTGTAGAGCTTTTGCAGCACCAGCATTTTGAACAGTAGCACCTCATCTAAGGGCTTACGACCCGCTTTACTTTTGCGTGGGTTTTCTCGAATCTTCTTCAACGTCGGACGCAAGCTTTCCCACGGCACCATTTGATTGAGGCGATTCAACAGGTCTTTCTTGCTCGCGAGTTTTTGTTGGCGCGATTGCACATCCCAGAACCCTTGCTGCCCCATTCGCCTTAGCCGTCAACTGCTACTGTCTCAGGATCTCATAGTGAGACCACCTTGGCTATTTTTCGAGGTTCCCATAATATCGTTAGGCTTCACCCTGGTAAAGGATTCATCATGTAAGTCAATAGTCTCGTCATCTTTGTATTAATGGGGATTTGACAGCCATTGGTATGCCAAAGCCAGCGCAAATGGCAGATTCTGGGGTAAAGTTTGTCACATTAATTCCTCCTACGGGAGTGTGTAGGGCAATCAATTTACACTGAAAAAATAATTAGTATGAGATATCTCCTAATAAAAGCAACTCTTGCCGGAACTTTTGCCGGAACTTTGTTCTTTTCCCTGTTGTATGTTGGGTCATACACACTTATATCCTCTGGAGATAGAATCAGCGGTGCATTTGTGGATGTTAAGGGTTCTGTTTGGGCCTTTAGTAGTGTACGTATGAATGTTCACATGTTCACTGAAGATCCGAAAAGCCCTCACTACTCTTCTGATCTCTTACGTTACGAAAGACGCCTCATGAGGTTCTATGCGCCGCTTGTTTATCTAGAAGTAAAGCTATTCAATAATTACCATATCCTCCATGAAGACCTCCCATTGATGGGCGGATGACTGCCTATACTGATCTGTGTCTAAGATTTCTGAATCTGTTCCCTCGTAGTTTCTGCTTTTTCCTGGCGAGAAGATGGTGTAATCGCAAGCATCCTAGCTCTGCTAAGTTTACGGTGGTATAGCGTATGCAGACTCTGCCTAACACTGCATCGGTGCAGACGGAGCTAAAGCTATTGACTAAAATTCAGAAATACTGACCGCCGCACAACTTCACTGTTAGACGCCCTTTCTAGTTACCTTCTACAGGATCACGGAGCCTAAAAATGACCTGATGGTCTTTGCCACCATGTCTCCAGATTCTTCTGCTTGGCCTAAGGTGCCGGGTAAGCGAGTGGACTGCATTTCAGGAAGCATCGAGATCGCACTCCTGCGTGAAGTCAGCAGTCGAATCTTAAAGTTAATGCCCCTTAGGGGCATAGAACATCGGTGAGCGATTTGATAGATTGCTCACGGGTGGAAAATAATGAGAACAAGTCTGTCTTGATTAGGCGTGGCTAACATCTCGCTGTCAGTTTAATGCTTGAGAGATATTGGTTTTCATCAATGCATTTCCCCAAGAAAGTTATGACATTTGTTGAGAGAGAACTAGATTCTAATGGCTTACGAGCTTCCAACTTTACCGTACGACTACACGGCTCTTGAACCTCACATTTCTAAGAGCACTTTAGAGTTTCACCATGACAAGCATCATGCCGCTTATGTGAGTAAGTTTAATGCGGCGGTGGCAGGCACTGACTTAGATAGCAAGCCGATTGAAGCTGTGATCCAGGCGATCTCGGGTGACTCCGAAAAGAGCGGGATGTTCAACAACGCGGCTCAAGCCTGGAACCACAGCTTCTACTGGAACAGCATGAAGCCCGCTGGTGGCGGGATGCCTACGGGCGATCTGGCGAAGAAAATTGAGGCGGATTTTGGTAGCTTCGAGAAATTTGCCGAAGCGTTCAAGAATGCTGGAGCGACTCAGTTTGGCAGCGGTTGGGCCTGGCTCGTGCTAGACAATGGCACCCTCAAAGTCACAAAAACGCTGAACGCCGATAATCCCCTAACCAGTGGGCAGGTGCCGCTGCTGACGATGGATGTTTGGGAGCACGCCTATTACTTGGATTACCAAAACAAGCGCCCTGACTATATCGGAGCCTTCTTAGGTAGTCTGGCCAATTGGGATTTTGCCGCCCAAAACTTGGCAGCCGCTTGAGTCATCCTGAGCCTGTTCATGGCTTCAACTGACTTCGCCAATTCCCCTTAATTAGGACTTCGCATGGCCCCCTTGCATCCCTCAACTCTGGGGGACGTTGCATCCGGTTTCCCCAGATTTAGGGATTAAGGGGCCAAAACCGGATGCAACTGCGTAAGTCCTGTTTGTCGTTGAGTTTGGAGTCTGGCGGCACGGCTCTGTCTCGCCGAGGCAGAGCTGCTTTATTCGGTTTTATCCAATTCCATTATGATTTTGAACCCTGATTACCCTCACATCGTCTGGTCGTTTACCTATCGAGGCTGGCGACTGGAGGTAGACCAGAGTGAAGCGGATGGTCAAGTCCTCTATGCCGTTTGGGCGCATCACGAGGCGGGCTGCGCGATCGCGGTGCCCTGCGCTCTCACCCAAGCAGCGGCGATTAAGCAAGCCAAGCGATATGTGGATGCTCGAATGAAAACCCCTGCCATCAAGATTGTGTGAGGTTGCGATACAGGGCGTGGATATTGGTGCGAAGATTCGAGTCGGCAGCGCGATCGCATCCGAATTCGGTCCACTAGCCCAAGGCAGCAGCCCCTAAGGCTCACGAATCGTCAACCTTCATCGTTGGCATCCGTAATGGTTCTCTTATTTTCCTTGAGATGGGGTCTCCGCAGCTAGAAAAGGCTGAATCTGCTCTGCTACAGCGGCACCATATTCCTCGGCTTGGCGTAAAGTACCGAGTAAACGGGTGGACTGTACCTTAGGCAGCGCCGCGATCGCCGCCATTTAAGCTTTGGAGGCGGGGGGCGCCTGCTCCGCCACAACGACATCAGGCAGATTTACACGACGAGGCGGCGGATTTAGAATGCGATCTCCGGGACCGCGATCGCCCGCTCTCTGGCTCGCCCCAATCTGTAGCTTGAGTTACATCGTCTCAGACGCAAACATCGCATGATACCGACATTATTCAGGACTTTCTACGGTCGCCAACCGATGCTGGGAGACTGTCAGTCGTGCGGATCTTACTCGTTGAAGACGATCGCCATTTATCGGCCTCACTGTCAGAAGCTTTAGAAGCGCTGCAATACACCGTAGATGTGGCGAGCGATGGCGAAACGGCCTGGCAAAACATCAATCTGCTGTCCTACGACCTGATGTTGATGGATATCACTTTGCCGCGCATCGATGGCCTGACCCTCTGCCAACGCCTGCGATCGCACCGCATCAACTCACCCGTTCTCATGCTGACGGCACGTGACACCAGCCAAGACAAAGTTGCGGGTTTAGAGGCTGGCGCCGATGCTTATATGGTCAAACCCTTTGACCTGGCGGAACTGATTGCCCAGATTCGAGCCTTGCTGAGACGGGGTCAAACCAGCACCAGTCCCTTCTTGACGTGGGGAGCCTTACGCCTCAACCCCACCACTTACGAGGCGACCTATCAAGAAATACCACTGCGGCTGACGCCCAAAGAGTTTGCCTTGCTTGATCTACTCATCCGCCACGGACGGCGAGTGTTGAGCCGCTACTTCATTTTGGAATCGCTTTGGCAAATGACGGATCCGCCGGGAGAAGATACCGTCAAGGCTCACCTTAAAGCAGTGCGACAAAAATTGCGCAAAGCCGGAGCTCCTCGAAATTTTATTGAAACAGTGCATGGGTTGGGCTATCGGTTGATGACTGTTTAGGGGCAGGCGTTAGGGTCGTATTATGCGCTTTTGGTTGATGGGAGGAGCCAGGAGTCGGGTTGGAAGTGAGACGTACGAACCGGAATTTGGAGTTCGGAATTGCGATCGCTAAGTAGCTGGGCCGAATTAAGTGTTAAACCGGTCGCTGATTTCGACTCCGCTCAATCAGCTATATTGCTTGCCAAGTAAAGCTTTGAGGGTTGAGCGGAGTCGAAACCCGTCTGCAAGATGATTGTGTTTACCTACTTAGTAGAAATCAAAATTCTGTCGGTGAGGTATCAGATGGTGATGAGCTCAACGCGTTGACCCACTGCCAGTTATTGGTAGCCAAGGGTCGTCATGACAATCAAGCGGGCTGATGCCAAGTGGTGGCTGAGTAGGGTGGGGCAAGGTCTGCCCGCAGGGTTCTTTATCCAGGTCAGTGAGAGGGCATCACGCTAGGCGATCAGGCCTCTGATGATGATGAGCACTGACAGCTAGATGAACCAGCAAGGGCGCTCACCCAGCGCTGCCGTCCTCAGGTTTTCGCCCAACAGTTCAACTTAAGTAAGGCAACTGCTCACGTTAAGACTCACAGAGGGGAGGCGCAATGATTTAATAAGAACGTTCGTTTGCAATGACCCACTATGGCGCAGTGCCCAAAAGAACTGAAGACAGCGCTCACAGAAGGCACCCTCGCGGGGGGACTCGTTGCCCAATGTTGCCCTGACTGTGGCGGGGCCTGGATTCGGCCTGAGCACTATGCCGCATGGCAGGCAGAGCAAGGCGTTGACCCTGATGCCGAACCCCACGTCGCCCAGGTACCCAGTCAGCTATCGACCGACTTTACGCCCCCCTCACTCGATAACCGGGCGGCCCTGTGCCCCGATTGCAAGCACTATTTGGTGCGAGGGCGCATTCAGCTACAGCAGCTGATGTTTTTTGTCGAGCGCTGTCCCAACTGCCAGGGCTATTGGTGCGATCGCGGCGAATGGGACGTGCTGCAACAGCTCCAACTTGATCAACATCTCAACTATATTTTTAATGACCAGTGGCAGGCCCAGGTCAAAGCGCTCGATCTCACCATTCGCGAAAAGGCCGCCACGATCGAAAAACTAGGCCCTGAGATTGCCGACAAGATCTTTGAACTCGCGACCTTATTAGAAGATCATCCCAATGGTGATTTTGGCGTGGCCTATTTAATGCGCCGCTTTGAGGAATGATAGGTAAGACGCTGGGTCGCTTTACCGCACTCCAGGCTGGCGAGTGTGACTTGAGATAAATCTGAGCTCCCCTGCGCCCGCGCTCCCCTGCTCCTCAGTACCTGGAAATTGCCCAATTAATCTTTCGACTTATCCATCAATTGCCACTGCTCTCCTGATTAACTCACCGATGTCTGATTGCCTGCTGACTCTGAATCACTTTTGCGTGGCCTATCCGGGGACAACCACTTGGGCAGTAGATGACGTATCGCTGACCCTCGCGCCCGGCGACATTTTGGGACTGGTGGGCGAATCGGGCTGTGGCAAAAGCACCTTGGGGCGAGCGGCGTTGCGGCTGCTCCCCCGCGCCACCCAGATCAAAGGCGAAGCCATTTTTGAAGACCGCTCGATTCCGGCCATGTCGGCGCAGGCGCTGCGGCACTTTCGCGGTGAGGCAGTGTCGCTGATCTTTCAAGATCCGATGACGCGGCTCGATCCGCTGATGACGATTGGCGATCACTGTTTAGAAACGCTGCTGGCCCACGAACCCCAACTGTCCCGTTCAGAGGCCAAGGCGCGATCGCTGGCCGCACTAGAGGCCGTTAGCATTCCTGCCGATCGCTGGAGCCAGTACCCCCACGAGTTTAGCGGCGGTATGCGGCAGCGCGTCGCGATCGCCCTGGCGCTAGTGTTGAATCCCAAACTGATCGTGGCGGATGAACCCACCACCAGTCTGGATGTGACGGTGTCAGCGCAGATTCTGGATGAGCTGACGCGCCTCTGCCGCGAACGGCACATGGGACTGATTTTGATTTCCCATGATTTGGCGCTAGTGGCCGAATATTGCGATCGCGTCGCCGTCATGTACGAAGGGCAACTGGTGGAACTGGGCACTTCGCAACAGGTACTGCAACAGCCCGAGCATGCCTACACGCAGTCGCTACTCAAATCGGCGATCGAGCTGCAGCAGGCCGACATTCGCGATGAAATCTCGCAAACTGCTGCACCCCTGCTGGAAGTCGAGAATCTGCAAAAGCACTACACCTTAGAAGCGAATCCCCTGGCTCGCCTATTGGGCCAACAGGCGAATCGCGCTATCAAAGCGGTGGATGACGTGTCCTTTCAGCTGTACCCTGGCGAAATTTTGGGACTGGTGGGCGAGTCGGGCTGCGGCAAAAGTACCCTCTCGCGGACGGTGCTGCAAATTATTCCGCCTACAGCAGGGCAGGTGCGCTTTTTAGGAGCAGACATCACAAATTTGTCGCGGGCTGAGCTGCAAGCCCAGCGACGTGATATGCAGATGATCTTTCAAGATCCGCACGCCTGCTTGAATCCCATGATGACGGTGGGCCAGGGCATCGGTGACCCACTGCGAATTCACCACTTAGGCACTGCAGCAGAAATTGAACAGCAGGTGCAGGCCATGATGCAGCGGGTCGGCCTCACCCCGATCGCAGAATACCGTGATCGCTTCCCCGGTGATCTTTCCGGCGGTCAGCAACAGCGCGTCGCGATCGCCCGCGCCCTCATCACCCGGCCTAAGCTGGTGGTCTGCGATGAGCCCGTCAGCATGTTAGACGCCAGCATTCAAGCGCAGGTGCTATCGCTAATGCTGCAACTTAAGGAGGAGTTCGACCTCACCTATCTCTTTATCACCCACGATCTCTGGGTAGCGCGCTACTTATGCGATCGCATCGCCGTCATGGAATCGGGCAAAATTGTGGAAATGGGCCATACCGAAACCATCTTCGAGCGACCCCAGCATCGCTACACCAAGGTTTTGCTCAAGGCAGCCCCGCTGCTGGCGACCCAGCCAACTTAATGAGCGTAGAACCAGAAGATGCCGCCGGTGAACACAACAAGTGACCATATACGAACTGCTGCAGAGATCATGATGGCGATCTCTGCAGCAGTTCGTATTATTGACCAGGCAAGATGGTGACCAATCTCGCGATCGCTTGCCTACAGAGCGTTCACCTCCTCGCGTAGCTGAGCGCGATCCTGTTCAGCGGTGAGCGGATTGTAGGTAAGCTTTGACCCAATCACAAAGGCCATCAGCCCCACCAGCGGACTAATCAAGGTTGGGAACCCATCAAAATCCAGCGTGAAGAGATCGTTGGGAATATAAAACAGCGTGTTCTCAATGCCAAACATGGTGGGCATTAGCGCAAAGAACACCAGGCGAGTCACCGAACCCGCAATAATGCAGGCCAAAGCTCCTTGCCGAGTCGCTTGCACCCAAAACAAGCCGCCCAGCAGCGGCACCACCAACCCCGCAAATCCCAGGTCAAACCCCAGCAGTAGCAACACCCCCGTCTGCGGTACCCGCAAACCTAAAAAGACGCCCAGCAGCGTGATGACGATCGCCATCAACCGCGTCACCAACAGCAGGCGATCGCCCCCCGCGCCACCGTGGGTCACCCCATGACGAATGCCAAACACGTTATGGGCCAACACGGAAGAAGTCCCCAAGATTGCCCCATCGGCGGTAGAAAGCGAAGCGGATAAGATCGCCGCCAGCACCATGAGCCCCAACACTGGCGGCACCACATTTTGCAATAGGGCGAACAGCACTGGACCATCCGGCACCACACCCACCTGTTCTAAAATGCCGCCCGCCGATAAGGCCAGAATCGAAAAGGGAATGCCGATAATCAAGGTGCCCGCAGAAGCCGTATAACAGGCTTTTTGGGCAGTTTCAGGGCTTTCTGCGGCAAAAATTCGAGCCATAAAGTCGATCGCCACCATGTTGCCAAATCCCAGCGCCAATAAGCTGGCCCAGTTAATTGCGGCACCGGCCCCCACCGAGGTGAGCTGCTCTAGCGCCAGCGGCCCCATGCCCGGCGCAATCTCTAGGCCGAAGTTGGTGACAACATAAGCAAGCAGGCCAAACGTGCCCACAACGGCAATCAAAATCTGAATCGCATCGGTATAGGCTACGGCAAAGAGGCCGCCCGAGACGGTGTAGGCAAAGACGAGAGCCGCCAGCAAGGTAATGCCGCCGACATAGCTCATGCCCAAAAACGTTTGGAACATGAAGCCCCCCGCGACCAAGTTGCCCGCCAGCAAAAAGGAAAAGCTGATGGACATAATGAAGGCGGCCATCAACTCCACCAGGCGCCCATACTTCACCCGATAAAAATCAGGAATCGTGATCAGCCCCATCCGGTTCATGGGCTTAGCTAAAAACGTACCGGTCAAAAACAAGCACAGCGATAACCCAATGGGTAAAGCCGCCCCTGCCCAAAAGCCAAATTCTGCAGACAAATCGGTGTTGCCTAAGGTGGCATTTGAGTCAACGGATTGAGCCATTAAAGTGGCCGCCGCTAACGGCAAGGACAGCCCGCGACCGGCCACCAAAAAATTAACGCTGTCGCCTTTAATCTGCTTAGACGCCCAAACGCCAACGCCTAAAGTGCCTAAGAGAAAAGTAATAATTCCCCACGAAAACACGCTATAGAACCTCACCTAGCCTCTCCTTCTCAAGGAGAGGAACCGGAGCACCTGTCCCAGTTGTGAAAATCTTTGACTAACAGACCTTGGATAAACCTCTCCTTGCTAAGGAGAGGTGCCGCAGGCGGTGAGGTTTACCCACGCAAGCGTCGTCTAGAATCTATTACTGGCATGGCTTTGGCCGACTTCTGCCTAATGGATAGTTGAAAAAGGGGGGCAGCCCAATCCTGGATGTGAATAGCCCCTTTTTCAAGGGGGCGGCGACAGCGGGGGATCAAGCTACTATTGGGGCAATACGGCAAAAAACTTAGTTCCCAGAGTCGTTATTCATCCTGCAGCATCGGTTGAGGATTCTTTCACCACCGCATAGTGAGTTTGAACGATGCCGTTGGCAAACGTGATCGTGGTGACATGCTTCAGGTGAATATCGGCGGCCACGGAGCCAAACAAAGGAATGCCACTGCCGATCAGCACCGGCAGGCGAGACACAATAATGTCATCCACAAGACCAGCGCGCAAAAATCCTTGAATGGTCTGGCCGCCATCGATGTACACCCGTTGGTAGCCCTCAGCCCTCAGCTGTTGATAAATCTCGTTAGGTGTAGCGGTGTGAGTGGCCACGTGATCAGTTAGCGCGGGTGGAATGGCGATCGCCCGGCTGCTGAGAACAATCACGCGTTTATCGCCGTAGGGCCACTCGCCGAACGATCGCACTGTTTCATAGGTGTGACGGCCCATCACGAGCACGTCGATGGCGTCAAAAAATGCCTGATAGCCATAGTCTTCAGCCGCCTCCTCGGCCTCGGCTTTGGCCAGCCAATCAAGGTCGCCATTGGCGCGAGCGATGAAACCATCTAGGGTCGTGGCAATAAACACCGATACCTGCATTTTTAGCCGTCTCTGTTAGCCGTCTTTTTCTCAAACTTCTTAATTGCTCGCTGATAGGCCTCTTCTATCAGCGGAAAAATGGTCTCAAATTGGCTATCACTCGGGCAAAGTATTTGCGCCCAGCTCATCCAGGCATAGATCGGATGAGGCATCAGCTCATTTAGCGCGGTGAAATCGTAATCAGCCGTCACGATGCCGCCCTTAGCGGGGCGCTCTGGCTTGGAGCCAAATAACCGGATGTATGTTTTAGGCTCAAGACCGATCGCTACCCGAAAGACGCCGGGTCGATCAAGCTCGGAAGCCTGGTCATTGTCACCGTCTTGACGCTTGAGGGTGCAAAAATAAACGCCGTGAGGCAAAACCCTATTGGGGTTGTAAAACAGCGACGTTTCCCCCCAACTAGCTTTCGGGACGATGTCTGGAAGTTTGTCGCAGATGATCGAGATAATTGCTTCTGGGGTCACTGGTTCACCTGACTGCCAAATGGTCACGAGCGATCAAGCTGCTCAAGGGAGTGACGATAAAACTGAGGCTTTGATCGTCACTCCGCATCTTGCTTACGCTATAACCATAAGCATTTTAGAGTGGGCAGCTATGCAAATTTTTGGGGCGATCGCGGCAATTTTAGGCGGCCTCTCGGTAGCGGGGGGCGCGTTCGCCAGCCACGCCTTGCAGGGTCAGCTGAGCGAACGGGCGATTGCGGTATTGGGCACCGGTATTCGCTACCAGATGTATCATGCCTTGGCCTTGCTGGTGATTGCCCTGTTGTTGGGCCAAGATAAAGTTGCGACCGCTTGGCTAACAGCGGCAGGCTGGTTGCTTGTCGCTGGCGTAGTGATGTTTTCGGGCAGCCTTTATCTGATCAGTCTGGCAGGCATCAAAGCCGTTGGGCCGGTGACGCCGTTGGGTGGCGTGGCCCTGATCGCAGGCTGGGCCTGTTTGGCGATCGCAGCGCTACGTACGCCTTGAGGTCAAGCGGCGATGCTTGATTCCTTAAAACAGCATTGGTGCAGCCAGACAAGACACTAATACCCCCAACACTGACCCCACGATCACCTGCACTGGGGTATGGCCCAAGAGTTCTTTGAGGCGATCTTCATTGAATTCGGGCTTTTCACGAAATAGCTCGTCGATAATCTGATTTAAGATTTTGGCTTGTTTGCCAGCCGCCTGTCTCACCCCGGCTGCGTCGTACATCACAATCCCGGCAAATACCGTCGTCACCGCAAACCCCGGACTGGCCCACCCCCAGGTTTGACCAATGCCGCAGGCTAGAGCCGTCACCAGGGCAGAGTGAGAGCTGGGCATGCCGCCCGTTTCGACCAGTACCCGCACGTTGATTTTGCGATGAATAATTAACTCAAACACCAGCTTGAGAAACTGAGCAAGCAGGCAGGCGACCAACGCCACGATTAACACCCGGTTTTGCAAAATATCCGCGATGTCTTGCATAGCTGATTTAGAGCTCCTCAATGGGTCCGGTTAACAATGAAATCGGCCAGGGCGATCAGAGGCTGGGCCGGAACGCCAAAGCAGTCCATCAGGCTCGTTTTAGCGGCTTCGACGAGTTGCTGGGCTTGCTGTTGCGATGCTTCGAGCCCCCACAAGCTCGGGTAGGTGGCCTTTTGGGCAGTTAAATCTTTGCCCGCAGACTTGCCCAATGCTTCTGACGTAGCGGTGATGTCAAGGATGTCATCCACAATTTGAAAGGCCAGACCAATGCGATCGGCATACTGCGATAACGTCTCAACTTGACTCTCATCAGCGCCTGCCAAAATCGCCCCTGAAGTGACGGAAACTTGCAGCAGCGCCCCCGTTTTGTGGGTGTGAATGTAATTGAGGGTTTCTAAACTGACGTCGGGGGCACCTTCGGAAGCGAGATCCACAATCTGGCCACCCACAAGCCCCTCAGCGCCTACGGCTCTGCCGAGATTCGCCACTACCTGCAGAATGCGATCGGCGGGCACGTCTTGGGTTTGGGTGGCGACCCACTCAAACGCATAGGTTAAGAGCGCGTCGCCCGCCAAAATGGCGACGTCTTCGCCATAGACTTTGTGGTTAGTGAGCTGTCCGCGACGATAGTCGTCGTTATCCATCGCGGGCAGGTCATCGTGAATCAGCGACATCGTGTGGATCATCTCAAGCGCGCAGGCCGTTGGCATCGCCATCCCTGCAGTGCCGCCGATGAGGTCACAGGTGGCTAAACACAAAATGGGGCGCAGCCGCTTGCCCCCGGCTAAGAGCGAATAGCGCATCGCTTGATAAATGGTCTCGGGGTATTGTCCCTGCAGTGAGGCGTCTAAGGCGACCTCAACCTGCTGCTGGCGATCGCGCAAATAGGCCTTGAGGTCAAACGTGGTGTCAGTAGAAGAAGTCATTACCCTACTCAAGCTGCAACGGCTAAAACAAAAGAGACTGGTCGCTGGGTAAGCTCGGCACGCGACGGCAATAGCTCTGCACCGTATTGTGCAAAAGCATGGCAACGGTCATGGGACCTACTCCCCCGGGCACTGGCGTAATCGCCGCCGCCACAAGCCTAACCGCTTCATAGTCTACATCTCCGACCAGACGATACTGCCCTGGTGCCGTCTCAATCCGGTTAATCCCCACATCAATGACGACGGCTCCCGGCTTGATATGGTCGGTGGTGAGCAAGCCCGGTCGCCCGATCGCACTGACGACAATATCGGCCGCCTGGGTCAGCGCCCTCAGATCTTGGCTGCGGGAATGGGCAATGGTGACGGTGGCATTGGCTTCTAGCAGCATCAGGGCCATGGGTTTGCCGACTAGAATGCTGCGACCCAGAACAATCGCCGATTTGCCGGCTGGATCAATCTGGTGAGCCTGTAACAGCTGCATCACGCCAAAGGGGGTGCAGCTCCGCAACCCCGATTCACCCCGCAGCAGCCGACCCAGGTTGGCGGGATGTAAGCCGTCGGCATCTTTGTCTGGGTCAATGGCATTCAGCAGCGCGACCGCATCTAAGTGATCCGGCACCGGCAGCTGCAGCAAGATGCCGTCGATGCGATCGTCCGCATTGAAATCGGCGAGCAGTCCGGCCACATGCGCTTGCGTCGTATCGGCAGACAAGTGCTGACCAAATGAGGCAATGCCGACGCGCTCACAAGCTCGCTCTTTGTTTCTGACATAGGCGGCACTAGCCGGGTTATCACCCACCATTACGACGGCGAGTCCGGGTGCCCGACCGGCGAGCGCAGCCCAAGCGGTAATTTTCTCCGCCAGGGTCGTCTGGATAGTTTTTGCCAGAGTTTTGCCGTCCAGAATTTGCGTCATTAAAATCCTGAGTTACGCTGTTGGTCAGAAAGCATTGAGTCATTCATAACGGGACTCAGCACCCTCAGCCGCATCCCGGTTGGGTGCCGTCTTTAGATCGACATCGGCCTAATTTTACGAGTTCTAGTGTCTCAGATTTAGAGACCGCTTATCCTAAATTATTCGGCATGTTGCAACAGATCTGGCAGCTTAAAAAATGGAGTGGGCTGTCCTTAGGAGTACTCCTACTGGGCTGTAGTCAGCCGACTGAGACCTCGATACCCAGTGAGACGGTGGGCGTGCATCTCCCTGATCGCGTCTCGCAGCTGATCGGTTCGACCCAACCGATTGAGACCCTATCTCGCGATCGCGTGAATCAAACCTTGCAGATCGAAGGCACTGTGTCGCAAGCCGCCCCCCTCTTAGAAGACACGCTGTATCAGCTCACCGATGCCACCGGCACAGTGTGGGTGCGTAGTGCGGACGCGGCTCCGGCTATCAATGACACGGTGCGGGTGACGGGTGTTTTGCAGTATCAAGAAATTGTGATCAGCGATATCGACCTAGGCGAATATTACCTGCAAGAAACGACGCGCTCGCCGGTCGAGGCTGCTCCTGAGGCCGACGCTCCGCCACAGGATGAGGCTGCTCCACAAGATGAGGAGCAGCCAGCACAGGAGTAAATCGCGGCATTACTGAGGGGACGCGCTAACTGGTCAGATGCGCCAGTGGTGACGCTCTCACTACGCCTCATCCCGAGATCGCACCCACCATAATCACAAAGGTTTGATGGCTGCCAGTCCGACAAAACTGCTCTACGGGCTCAAATCCCAGTCGCTGCCAAAGCCGCTGTGCTCTGAGATTGAACGTGGCGATAGTAACGCGCAAGCGTTGCGCACCAAACTGGCTGCTGCCATACCGAGCGACGGCTGTAGCGTAGTGTCGGCCTTGTCCCTGACCGATGAGATTAGGATGCAGGCCCATGCCAATATCTAAGGCGGTGGCATCATAGCTGCCGCCACTCACCTGTCCGTCTGGCCCAAACGAACAAAACCCGGCGAGGGTGTTGTCAGGCTGTATGAGGGCAAAAAAAGCATTGTGAGGCTTGAGCAGATCGGCCAAATCCTTCCGCTCAAGGTTGTAGACGTCATAGGGTGGCGGATAACGCCAGCTGAGAATTGCTAGGGCATGGTCACGCTGGAGCGGACAAAATTGCAGGCTCACATCTAATCAGACACAAACGGGACATAGACGAGCAGGAGATGTCCGTACTCTAGCCGGGAGAAGCTGACCCTAGTCAGGAGCCCCCTTGATTGATCATCATTCTGCGCGATCGCCCAGAATGATGGCCGCATCGGCAACGGCATGATTACGGATTGTGTAGAGCGGTTTAGTCCGTTTGGGGTGAAGGTTTTTATCTAGGGCATTGCCGACGGTCATCCAGTAGTCTATCTTTCTGCTATCAGGGCTGTAGTTTTCCCTATTGAGGCCAACGGGGGATTGCGTCAAGCTACGAGGATACCGTTCGTGTTTGTTGTCCGGTCTGGTTACTTCCCTGACGTTCTCCTCATCTACTATGACTGCGATCGCCCCTGCCCCAGTTTCTGCGACTCCCTACTTTCCCAAGACGATGACTTCTAAAGTGGCTTCGGGCAGTGAGCAGCGAACAATTTTTGTCGTCGAAGATCATCCCACGACCCTGGCCGGGATTCACAGCATTCTGGAACGATTTGGCAGCAACATCGCGCTAGAGACGTTGACTACGCTGCAGGCTGCTCGGGAAGCGGTGCGCCGGTTGCGGCCTGATCTGCTGGTGCTCGATCTGCAGCTGCCCGAAGGGCCAGGCGAGCCCGCGGCAACTGAGTTCGGTATTCAGTTCTTGAAAAGTCTGATGAAAGATTATCCCGAAATCAATATTGCTATCCACACCTCTTACCCCGACGCCCTGGTGAGGATTATTCCTGATATTGATAACCATCGCGGCGGCTTCACCGTCACCAGCAAAGATAGCGCCACTGATAAAGCCTTTGAGCGTTTCAAGGCGGCTTTGCAGGGCTATACCCACACCCGTGATATTCGCAGCCTCAAAGCCGGGCTCGAACTCAAGCCCGAGTGGCTCGAAACCCTTGATTTGGCCTGCAAAGATGGGTATCAAGATCGGGCGATCGCCAAGCACCTACACGTCTCCGAAAGCATGGTGCGCAACTACTGGAGCAAAATTTACGACGTGCTGGGCATCTACCCCGAAGATGCCAAAGAAGAGGGCCGCAACCTGCGCATCGTCACCTGTCTTAAAGCGCGGGATGAAGGCTTAATCGAATAGCTCTGCCACTATGCTGTCGTTCTTAAAAGCCTCTCTCACAGGCGCTCAAAGCTTCTTGCAGCAATCTTCACGCTGGCCGGTGGGGTACGTCATGATTGCGGGCGTAGTCGTGGCTCGCTGGCTGGGGCTGTTTGCCACCCTAGAACTGGCGGTATTGGATGTTTTTTTGCGGAGCCGCCCGGCGGCAGGCATTGATGAGCAAGTCGTGATCGTCCTGATTGAGCAAGACCCGGTGCGGGTGGATGAGAACCTTTCCGAGTCACAACTCGCTCAGCTGTTAGAAATTATTTTGTCGGCGGAGCCGGCAGTCGTGGGTCTGAACGTCTTTCGAGAAGAGTTTAGTGATGACCCTGGTCGAGAACAGCTGCTCGACCTGTTTGAAACCCACGAAAATCTCATTACTGTTGAAAAAGTCTTACCGCCTCGACCCATCCCACCCATTGCTCCTCTGTCCGACCGCGTAGCGCAAACTCAGGTTGGCTTGAATGACGTGCCCCTTGATCGCGATGGTCGCATCAGGCGGGTGTTTGTGGGCGCTTATTTGCCCGATGAAAACGAAGATGCAACTGATAATCCATTTAGGTTTTCGTTCTCGTTCAAACTTGCCGAAACGTATTTAACGACGCAACGAGGCTATGTCCTCGAAAATCATCCGACTAATCCTGATATTCCGATTTTCAAAGAGCCTGAATCGCTGGAGTTTATGCCAATTCCCATTTTGGAAGAAAATTCGGGTGGCTATGTTCGAGAAGCTGACATCAGCAAGCTTCAAACTCTGCTGAATTTCAGATCGGGTTCTGCCACCTTTGAAGTCGTAGAAGCCTCACAATTGGTTGACCGATCTCAAGATCTGGAAGCCTTGACGGATAAAGTTGTCATCGTTGATGAAATTGACGCGTATTTTCCACGATTTTTGCCCGTTTCAGCTTCTTCTAACCTCATGCAGGACTATGAGACCCGCGATATTTCACCTCGCATTGGCATTACGGGGCCTGAGTTAGAAGCCCATGCCACCAGCCAAATTATCCGCTCAGTCATCGATGCTCGCCCACTGATTAGGGGCATCTCGTTTTGGGGTGAAGATATTCTGATTGTGTCGGCGGGATTGATGGGCATTGCCATGAGCATCTCCTTTCGCTCGACGCTGAGAAGCATGATCAGCCTCGCGGTGGTGACGCTGATAGCAGTAGGCGCATGCTATCTGATCCTGTCTCGGTTTGGTCTATGGCTGCCGGTGGCCCCGATGGCGATGAGCCTCCCCCTAGCGGGGATCACCTATTTAGGATTTAACTATCGCAGCCAGCGCAGCGCGCTACGCAACCAAGAGGCCGCCTTGGTCGAAGTGCAAGTGCTCGAGGCCGAACGACGCAAAGCAATTGAGCGCGCCTTTAGTGCCATTCATGCAGGGCCATTACAGCGGCTGTCGAGTCTTTTGCGGAGTGCCAAAGACGGCAACACTGAGCAGTCTTTTGTGTTGGAAGAACTCAGAGCCCTGAATCAAGAGATCAGGGGGGTGGGTGAGCGGTTGCGGCAAGAAGCGATCGGCGACGTATATTTTTTCTACTCTCAAGGAGATATTAAATTAGACCTGACTCATCCCATGCATGAAGTGCTCTACGAGGTCTATAGCTTGGCTGTGAAGCGCAAACTACCGGGATTTGAAACGATTAAGGTGCGGGCAGTTTCAATTGAGCCCTTTAACTGTAAACAACTCAACTTAGATGTCAAAAGACAGTTGTGCTGGTTCCTCGAAGAATCTCTACAAAATATCGGCAAGCACGCACTCGGCACAACGCGAATTCAGGTCTTAGGCAAAAATATCAACGATTTTTACAGTTTAAAGATAGAAGACAACGGTCCGGGCATCCAATCTACACATATCGGGGATGGGACCCAATCTTCCTATCGATTAGAATTAATGCTAAGCGGCAAGTTTTCTCGCTTTTCAAAAAGAGACGGCAACGGCACAGTTTGTGAGCTTTCGTGGCCTTCTAGTCAATAATAGGTGCATACTTTATTGAATCATTATCTAAGTTGTAAATAACCATGTTATTTCCTCCATTGAGCTTTATCAGGATAAAGATTTTGTTAGTTAGCTTGTTGG
>JBCBJQ010000013.1:0-91914 GCA_038523235.1 Cyanobacteria bacterium J06626_4 | reverse complement strand
AAGTGCTTAGAACTATCGCTAGCTCTAGCTTACAGAGATGGAACTTTTTCTCAATCTTTTAGTTGCACATCGCGTTAATCGGTAATCTTGCCGGTGAGCGGCGAACTGGCACTGGCATAAGCCTTGACGGGAATACGTCCCGAGCTATAAGCCAGCCGTCCTGAGATGGTTGCGAGCCCCATCGCTCGACCCATAAGAACTGGATCTTGCGCCTGGGCGATCGCGGTGTTGACCAGCAGTGCATCCGCACCCATTTCCATCGCCGCTGCAGCTTCACTGGGCGCCCCAATGCCCGCATCCACGACCACAGGGACGGTAGCATTTTCAATAATGATCTGAATATTGGCAGCATTGCGAATGCCCTGACCTGAACCAATGGGTGATCCTAGCGGCATGACAGTGGCGCAGCCCGCTTCCTGCAATCGCTTGGCCAGTAGCGGATCGGCGTTGATGTAGGGCAGCACGGCGAATCCTTCTTGCACCAACTGTTCAGCCGCTTCGAGTGTGCCAATCGGGTCTGGCAGCAGGTACTGAGCGTCGGGAATCACTTCCAGCTTGATGAAATTGTTGTCTTCTTGCCCCAGCAGTTTGGCCATTTCGCGGCCCAGACGGGCCACCCGGACGGCTTCTTCCGCCGTTTTGCAGCCTGCCGTATTGGGCAGCATCCACAGGCGCGACCAGTCTAAGGCTTCGGCTAGCCCTTCATGCCCTGGCGCATTGGTTTGCACCCGGCGCACCGCGACGGTAATGATTTCGCTGCCGCTGGCGGCGATCGCCTGGCGCATGGTGTCGAAGTCGCGATATTTGCCGCTGCCGGTCATCAAGCGCGAGCGAAACTCCCGACCGGCGATGACGAGCGGGGCCTCTTGATCATCCCCCAGCTGATGCGTGGGGGGAAGCGGCTGGGCAGGGACGAGTTGAGAATGGGTAGTGGGCATAGGTAGCGGCGATGGCAGAACAGAAACAGCGGCGGCGGCGGGTTCAAACCGCTGCCAAGAAAACGGGTCTAGCACAGGCGACGGGCGACCCAAGATCGCGTCAGCGATCAGTTCAGCGGTAATCGGCATGAGCAAGATGCCATTGCGGTGGTGTCCCGTGGCCAAGGTGAGATTTTCGCAGGCGCTCGGGCCTAAAATCGGCGCTTCATCAGGCGTGGTCGGACGAAAGCCCCACCAGGTTTCCTGCACGGGGAAATCTTTGAGGGCCGGAAACAGCGTCACTGCTTTGTGGAATAAGTGCGCCAGGCCCGCTGCGGTAATGCCCGGCGTAAAGCCGACCGATTCACTGGTCGCGCCCAACACAATGCGGCCATTACGCCGGGGCACGATGTAAATGCCGTCGGCGCCAAACAAGACTCGCTGCAGCGGCTGCGCTTGACCGTAGTGGGGCGGCACCTGCACGGCGGCCATCTGCCCCTTCACCGGAAAGACCGGAATCGGCAGCAGCGCGTTCGACCAAGCCCCGGTAGCCAGCACATAGTGCCCGGCTTGAAAGTTGCCTGCCGTGGTTTGTACCTGCTGCACCCGTCCCTGCTGTTGCATAAAGCCTTGGACGGTGACGTCTTCTTGAATTTCGACACCCGCATCTTGAACGGCTAAGCGCAGGGCACGGGCGAGAGCGCGAGTATCCACCTGACCTTCTTCGGGATACCACCAGGCACCGGCGATCGCGTCCGTCAGCCCCGGCTGATAATGCTGCGCGGTGGCGGCGTCTAACCAGCGTCCGGTATAGGAGGGCGTAGCGGCGAATGGCTGGGGCTGCGTCCACTGCGGCGCGAGAATGCCGCTGGGCCAGTAGCCCACATCTTGCCCGGTCAAGCTTTCAAGCTTCTTAGCCCAATCGGGATACCGCTGCAAACTTTGGCGCGATAAGTCCAGTAGTGGCCCAGCAGGCAACGCCTCGGCGCCTGGGGCCAACATGCCTGCGGCAACGTGGCTAGCGGCCTCGGCAAAGTCGCGGCTGAGCACCGTCACAGCGAGCGAATTTTGTCGCAGTCTGAGGGCGATCGCTAACCCGATGATGCCGCCCCCTACAATCAGGACGTCTGGAGTCCCTGCCATTAACCTTGCCTAACTAAAAAACGTCGCGCTGGTTTAAATCCTAGACGACTCTAGCCCTCTCCGACGACTGCTATATGAAAAGACCGCTATGCCGTCAACACTCAAGCCGCCCTGAAAATTATTTGGATTTGGGGTATCGCGACGCGGCTGAGACCCAACAGTTGGCATCGTTGGCAGTCGCGCGATTGTCGGGAGATATTAGTTTAATGTTCAGCTCTGGGCATCACCACAAAGCCGGAATCGGCTCTTGTGGGGGAGTTTCGGGAATCACCTCGGGCGCCGGTGCTGGTTCAGGTTCTACGGGTGGGGTCGTAGCGGGAGCAGCCGGGGTCTCAGGAGACGCAATATTTGCGGGCGCGCTCGCGGCACCATCGACCTGAATGGCGGCCAGGCGTTCCAACCCGAGTGGCGAAGTCTGCCGCAGCACATTGGCGCCAGCGCCTTCGAGCCCAGTGGTGTCAACAGTGACCACGGGGTCGGCGTCAGAATTTGCCGTCGATGATGAAGTATCCGGTGGATTGATAACGCTATAAAGGCCCACAAGGCCCAGCAAAGCTAGCAGCGCAACCAAATACCGATTCATCAAAAGATTCCTCCAGAAAACGCACGATCCCGCCCTTTAAAGGGAAGGGCGTAATGGCTCACCCAATCATAGTGCGCATCGCTGAAATGATCACGGCTGCTCGGGCGACCACACGGGTTCCGTACCCTGTCCCCAAAACTCATCATATTTAGTCACGCGAATATCGCCCATCACTTGGGTTTGACAGGCCAACCGCAAATCTCGCTTGGCCTGATGGGGCGGTAGGGCACGGCGGGCGCGATCGCGCCAGTTGGGTGTAGAGACCGAGCCGCTAATGTGCACTGAGCAGGTGCCGCAGGTGCCGACTCCGCGGCAGTTGATTACCTTGGCCGACCCGTTGTAGAGATCAATCCCTTGCTGCAACAGCACCCGGCGCAGATTTGCCCCCGGCTCACAGCTAAACGTTTTGCCCTGAGCGGTGACTGTCGGCATTTCCCCTCTCCTGCTCCCAAAGTGCATCCTGCCCTTAAGGATAATACCGATAGCTGGGGAAGGGAACTTTGAGCGTTAGCTCAGGGAATTAAGCGCGATCAGCAAAAGTGGCTGATTCCGCGATCGCCCACCTCTCAAACTCCTCAAAAATCTTGAACTAGCGGCTGGAAATTGTCTGCTGATTCATGAACATTGCTCACAGATGCCGTAAACGGTGAACTGACAATCTAACAGCGAAAATCCCTGTCGCAGAGCTTCGTCCTGCCCTAGCGAAACAATCGCCGCGTCTTCAAATTCTTTTACTGAGCCACATTGGCTACAAATAAGGTGATGATGAGCCACCGTCATGGGGTTGCTCAACTCATAAAATTTCCGCTCTTCTGACAGCGCCAACTCTCGCAACAAGCCCAAATCAACTAACAGATGTAGCGTGCGATAAATCGTTGAGACGCCGATTTTTTCGCCTTGGTCTAATAGTTTTTGATGAATATCTTCCGCGCTGAGGTGGTCACCTTCGGCAGCCGCATTAAGAACCTCAAGAATTTTATGCCGCTGCTGAGTAATTCGAAAACCTTCTTGATTGAGCAGCGTTTTGAGCACTTCAGGGTGGTGACTGCCGTAGACAAAATGAGGGGACGACATGGTAGCAAGGCTCATAATCACTCCTAAGACTTATTGAAAAACGTTTTCAGTTCGCTTTAAAAACTTGTTGACAATGGTTTTCGCTATGGTGTTCTCAATTTTTGAGAACCTAGATTTTTCTCAGCTCAATCAATTTTTGCCTTTTTGAAAATCCAAAAAAAGAACGGTAGACTCTATAGGCATCTGAAGCAGCTAGAGTTCGCTCACATTCAGGTTTCACTGCCAGTTATTCAAGAGGGGAAACATGCCGATCACTGAAACGCACCTGCAAAGCTATGGAGAAGTCGCTGATAATACCGTTCTGCTAGAGAAGTCGGTAACTGAGCCCATTGTCGAAGGCTTGGGAATTGCCTACGCCAGCTTCATGGGACTTTATTTGCAGTACCAAAAACAGCATTTTGTGGTGGAAGGGTCTGAGTACCATATGCTCCATGATTATTTTGCTGAGAGCTATGAAGCAGTGCAGGAGCACGCCCATGAGATCGGTGAGCGCTTGCACGGTTTGGGCGGCGTCCCCGCGCTTTCCTTTGGCAAGTTGTCAGAGCTGTGCTGCTTTACGCCCGAAGGCGATGACGTTTACCGCTGCCGGATCATGATTGATCATGACCTTAAGGCTGAGCAGTCGGTGATAGAAATGCTGCGGCGCCTAGCCAGTCAGGCTGAGAGCTTGGGCGATCGCGCGACCCGTTATCTGCTAGAGCAAATTCTGCTCAAGACCGAAGAGCGCGCCTATCACCTTGACCATTTCTTGACTCCTGACAGCCTCAAACTCGGCTGGTAACACCTGCAGCTGAGACAATGACAATTCCTGCATTTTCTCCTTTAAGGAGGGTGCAGGAATTGATTTGAATCAATTAGCTGAATTGAACTTTTCATGGGTTTCTTGTCTGCAAATAGACTGGCCTCATCCTCTCCATTCGATCATTCTGAAGAGGTTCTAACCAATGGCTAATGGATTAGCGCTTCTAGGTCGAGTCTTGCTAACGTTTTGAGTGCTTAGCGATCAGCGGCAACGCATTAGTGGCAGTCACCCCGCTGATGACTTTTTTAGAGGTCGAGAGCTGCAGATTGGGCCCATGTTTGCAAGCACTCATGCACCCCACGCCTTTAACCGACACGTGACTCAAGTTGGGGTTGGCAGCGACTTCTGCCTGCAGGGTTTGCAAAATCTGACGCCCACCCCGCTTAAAGCATTTGCCTTTGCTACACACTTTCACGCAGAGCTGAGGCGGTGAAGCTACGGTCTCTGGTGGGGTCGGCGGCGGCAGCTCTTGCCAAAGATTTCTAAGGGCGATCGCCTCTGCTTCGGCCAGCGGCAAAATGTTGATACCGCGCCACTGATCGTCATCGCGGTAGGCCCACACTTGCACAAAGGCGTGGGGAGCCAACTCGCGCACTACGACTGGGCGTAAATATTTGGGCAGCTTGATGGCATATTCTTGCACCGGGGTGCGAAGGGTAATGCCTTTGAGCTTGCCTTTTTTCGATCGCAGCACATCGACAAACTGCCCTTTGAGCACAGTGCCTTCCGGGCGCTGCAACTCGGCTTGGGTGACCCAATCAATTCCAGACGTCGATTCAATCATGAAACGGCTTGCCTCCAACAGGTTTCTAAGCTGGCGATCGCCGCGCTACGAGACAGGGTCAAACGCCGAATAACGCTCCAAACCTGCAGGGCCGTAGCGGGGCTATCAATAGTGACGGTGAGGGGCTGACCGGCGGTGCAGTGGCAGGGCACGGACAGCTCCTGTAGGCGATGGAACACGTTCCACCGGTCGATTGGGTCAAGGTTGTGCAGGATTGTGGCGTCTGAGTCAAGCGTGTGCATGTCAGCTTTAGTGAGTAAAGAATGTGGCAGACCAGGGGAAATCATCGATCGCAGGTGAGAATACTTCTGATCAAGCTGCACCCTCAGCTGCCGCGCTAAAACGGCTTAAACCAACCACCTGCAAGCCTGAAACGGTTGTACTCCCAGACTTTCAGGGCTGCAGGCAATAATCGCAATGACAGTCAGCTTGTACTTAATGACTTTCATTAACAATAAAGTACCCAATCACGAATTTTATTGCAACCAGTTTTCAATAAAAAGCGGGGAAATCAGAGGCTGGGCGGCAATTTAAGCCGCGCTGTTTTGCTGTAACCGTTGCCGGTAAGGGGTTCTGCCTATTTTTCTCAATGGCAAAGAAATGTTAGCCACCGATGAAAAAGATCATAGATTTAATTCTATGGATATTCGTGGATGAGCTGTGGGGTTAAGGTTTGAGGCGATTAGCTGCCGCCATGGTGGCGATGATTTTACAGGGGTTGCGCCGGTTTTCCTGGGATGGTGTGGTGTTCGTCTGGGGTGAAGGGGGAGTGTGACGCCATCGTTATGGCTGAGGCGATCGCAGTTGACCCGTCTCTTGACAGGTGTTCTCACCTGATCGCGATGCGATCACGTGGTTCTGGGCAAGTTTCTCAGGGGGGAGAGCAACCTGCAAGTTCAGTGAGCGTAGGACGTTACGGCCTTACTGACCGTGTCTGAAGCATGTATTTACTGCTGTTGACCGACGCATTCAACTGCGGCGGCATTCACAGCGGAAACCGATACTCTACGCCGCCCTGCTCTGTGGCTTCGTACAGGGCGTTGAGCTGCACGGCTTTTTCATCCAGATAGCTTTTGGTTTCATCCAGCGATAGCCCCGCTTTCGTCGCGAAAATAATGGGATTAATGACGCCGCCATTGGCTTGCAGTTCCTGGAGAAACAGCTGCTCCATCGCGCGATCGCTCTTGTTTTCGGCTGATTCATGCTGCTGCCGCAGGCTGTAAATTAACCAGCCCGCGATCGCGATGGGCGGTAGGCCAAATAAGACGATGGCCGGAACGCTGCCTTCTTTGTCTTCTGAGGATAGGTTGGGATCTAGTAGCTGGATGGTGAGTGCGAGGGTGAGGGGTAGGCCGCAAAGCAGTAAAAGTCCCGCCGCAATTTTCTTTAGTAACCGCATCCGGCCATTTCCCCATACAAGAGTTCCTTCGTCAGCCTATCCTCAACGGTTACGAGTCGCCAAATGGCGTCGTAATGCTTGACTGCAAATTTGCCGCTGTTTGAGCTAAGACAATTGACTAGGGGCGACATTTCACGATCTCGGTGGGGTTGAATTGCGTTCCCAAAAGCAGCCTTCGGCATAGCCTTGAATGTGGCGATCGTGCTCCGCGATGGCTAATCGTTTTTCGGCCAGGCAGCAGTAGTCTTCATTGACTTCGATGCCGATGTAGTGGCGATTGAGCTTTTTGGCCACAACGGACGTGGTGCCCGAACCCAAAAATGGATCGAGCACCACGGCTTCCGGCTCCGTGCTGGCGAGAATCAGTTTGGCGATCAGCTTTTCGGGCTTTTGGGTGGGGTGCTCGGTATTTTCGGGCATGGACCAAAAGGGAATTGAGATATCCGTCCACAAATTGGAGGGATGGGTCAGCCGAAAGCGGCCCCGTTGGGTGTCTTGCCAGTCTTTAGGGTTGCCCTGGCGATCTCGGTAGGGGGCAATTACACGCCGCTTGAGCTTTACCGCGTCGACGTTAAAGGTGTAGCGGTCAGACACGGTGCAAAACCAGATATCCTCAGAGGCATTCTTCCAGTTAGTTTGTGCACCGCGGCCTTTTTCGCGTTCCCAAGTAATGCGATTGCGCACAGTGAAATGCTCGGTCAGCAGAGGATAAATGACGGCGGAGGACTGCCAGTCGGCACAGACATACAGCGAGGCGGTGGGCTTCAGTATCCTTTTGAGCGGCACCAGCCACGACTGAAACCAGGCTTGGTACTCGGCTGGCGATCTCGATTGAAAGGTGTGACCGTTGTAGTTTTTGCGTAGATTGTAGGGCGGATCGAGCATCAGCAAATCAACGCTTTGGGCGGGGAGCTGGGCGATCGCCGTCAGGCAGTCTTGATGTAGGGTGCGATTAAGCACGGTGGCCAGTGGGGCGGGGCCAGTCAATTGCTGTAGCCGGCGTTGATAGGTGTGGCGATCGGCTGCCGTCAGCGTCAGGGTGCGATTACGGGGGGCTTTCGGTTTAGACAGCGACACAGCAAAATCCTAAAATTCCAAAGAAACTTTGTGCGGGGCAGACGGTGCTGCCGTAGGATAGCCCTGCAATGTTAGCTAAAGTCGGTCGATCTGCCCGGCTCTCTATCCGCATTCATTATTTATGCAGCCCTTTTCTCACTCTCAATGGACCGCCATTAATGCCCTGGGCCAACAGGTCGATCGGGTGCTGAACGAAGCACGGGTGGGGCTGACCATGGGCGGGGAGCCGACCTACGTGTCAGCCCGCGATCGCACCTCGCTGCAGTGGCGCTACGACGCCTTGGGCGAAGATAAGCGACATCTGGGCGGGCAGCTGTTAGAACGGCTGCAGGCCAACTTGGGGCCGACCGGCAGCATGCGCCATCAGGGGCTCGGCAAGCTGTATCCGGGTGAGGCCGCGCCGCGCTGGGCTTTAGGGTGTTTTTGGCGATTAGATGAGGTGCCGCTATGGCAGAACGCGGCACTGCTAGCTAAGGATGGCACCACCACGCCCTGCGATCGGTCAATGGCTAAAACCTTTATGACCGAGCTCATGACCTGCTTGGCGATTCCCCGCCAGGCGATGATCGCCGCCCGTGAGCCAGAGGACTCAGACTCAGCGACTCCAGCCGCTTGGGTCTTACCGCTGCTGACGACCCTGGTGGCGGGACAGCCCGTTTGGCAAAGCTGCCGCTGGACTGGGTTTAACCAGGGCATGACCTTGCTCCCAGGCGACTTAGCTGCGGCCCTGCGACTGCCACTCGACAGGCTGGCAGAGACCGCAACCTGGCTGACCGAAGCCTGCCCCCTGCTAGAGAGTGCGCCCATTCGCCCCGAGCCGGTGCTGCCCCTCGCTGCAGCTGATAGCATTCGCCTGGCGTTGGTGGTCGAGGTGCGCCAGGGGACGGTGCACGTCTTTTTGCCGCCGATCGCTGCGGCCCGCAGCTATGCCGATGTGTTGACTGCGATCGAAGCGACGGCTGAAGTACTCGACCAGCCAGTGATTCTAGAGGGCTATGGCCCGCCGGATCATCAAGGCATTCAGGGCTTCAAAATTACGCCGGATCCGGGTGTGTTAGAGGTCAACATTCACCCGGCAGCCAGTTGGGATGAGCTGGTGCACCTGCACCACAGTTTGGACGAAGCGGCGATCGCCTGCGGCCTCTCTTGCGAAAAGTATGGCCTCGACGGTCGGCTGCTGGGCACTGGCGGCGGCGCGCACATTACCATCGGGGGTGCCACTCCCCAGCAGAGCCCCCTGCTGCGACGACCGGATTTGCTGCGCAGTTTTTTGACCTATTGGCAGCATCACCCCAGCCTGTCTTACATTTTTGCCGGTCAATACATTGGCCCCACCAGCCAGTCACCTCGCGTTGACGAAGCGCGTCACGACAGCCTGTATGAGTTAGAGATGGCCTTTCTGGCTCTCGCACCAGGTAAGGCCGTACCCCCTGAGGTTATGGACCGGCTACTCAGCCCGCTGTTGCAGGATGTGGCGGGCAGCACTCACCGCACGGCTCTGTGCATCGATAAACTGTACCCGATTTACAACGATCGCCTGCAGCTGGGGCTGCTAGAGTTTCGAGGCTTTGAGATGCCACCCCACACGGGTCTGCGCCTGCTGCAAATGCTGTTGATTCGCGCGCTGGTGGCTCAGTTTTGGCAGCATCCCTACACCCAACCGCTGCAGCGCTGGGGGGCCGAACTGCGCGATCGCTGGCTGCTGCCTCACTATCTCCTGCAAGATTTGCAGGCCGTTTTACAAGAGCTGAGAGTGGGGGGCTATGAGTTCAAACTATCCTGGTTTACGCCGTTTTTGGTGCGCCGCTTTCCGCAAAATGGCAAACTGCCTCTCAGCCAGCCACCAGGGGGAGTCTTAGAGTTGCGCACGGCGCTGGAACCATGGCCGGTGATTGGCGATGCCGGTGGCAGCGGTACGGCGCGGCCAGTCGATAATTCGTTGGAGCGGCTGCAGGTATTTTTGACTGGGGTCACGCCTGAATCCCTGCCCGAGGGCGCGCTGACTGAACGTTATGCGGTGCTATGCAACGGTTATCGTCTGCCGCTGCGGGCGACAGGGCATCCGGGGAGTTATGTGAGCGCGGTGCGGTTTCGGGCGCGATCGCCCGTGGGGTTCGCAGCGGCGGCAACGGTCTCCCACTTGGCGATCGCGCCCCAGACACCGCTACATTTTCAAGTAATCAATGTCGCCCAAAATCAGGGTCTCGGTGATCTGATCTATCACACCCAGATGCCTGAAGTCGCCGCCGAAGTCACGCTACCACAATCACCTGAGGAAGCGCGATCGCGCCTGCAGGAACGGTTTGTGCCGCTGTCGATCGGCCCTGTCCCGCGCTCGATGCCGCCCGTAGTGGTGCATCCTGAGGCCCCAATGACCTTAGATCTGAGACTGGTTGTGCAAAATCAGTCTGAATAGTTCTGCCAGAATTGCCACCGAGCTCAGGTGAAAGAGTTCACCCTGACTTTCAGACCAGAGATGGATTAATCCTGCCTCAGTAACCCGTTTGTTGTAACGATTGTACAGACCCTCATCATCAAACATCAGGGTTCACAACATCCACAATCGCTTGATAGAGATTAGGGGGATATTCAGCCAGACGATTGCAGAGATATAAGTGCCATTCTTGTCCATAAGGGAGGTAAACGCGGGTGCGGTATCCATGGTCCCTCATGGTTGTTAATTGTTCTGGAGTGACTCCCTGTAGCATTTCAAATTCGATTTTTTCAGAAGCAAGGGTTTGTTCTTGAATGAATTTTTGGGCGTCACTCAGCAGAGATTGATCATGGGTGGCAATTGAGCAGGAATGGCCGCTTTTGAAAAGGGTCTTCATCAGCTGACGGTAGGCGGCATCGAGTTCAGCGTCTCGCGATCGGGCAAGACTTTGTGGAGCTTTATAGGCACCTTTAACGAGCCGAATTTTGCCTGGTCGCTGCAAAGCCGCCAACAGATCGTCAGAGGTTCGATATAAGTAAGCCTGTAGCGTAATACCAACGTTTCTAAATTGCTCACACAAACGCTGATGAGTTTCTAAGATCAGGTCGGTTCGATCCGTACTTTCCATGCTGATCATCATTTCTAGACCGGCCTGTTCGCTGGCGGCGGCTAGGGTGCAAGCGTTTCTGTAACCGAGTTCTGGATCAACGACCATGCCAATGTGGGACAAATCCAAAGAGAGGGAAGCATCCAGATCTTGCTCTGCAATTGCCTGAGTGACGTTGAGAAATTCTTGGGTGGCTTGTGCTGCCAACGAAGCATCGCGAGTGCTTTCGCCCATGAAATCAATCGTGACAGCATGTCCCTGTTGGTTTAGAGATTTTGTGATCTCGACGCATTGATTCAAGGTTTCACCGCCAATAAAACGCATTGCTGCGGGCCGTAAGCTTTGATAAAGCGGTGGATGCTGAAGAACATATGACTTGACTGTTTCATCAAGTGCGATATGTCGTAGTGCTTCAGCAGCTTCAAATTCAATACTCATACGACTTCCCAGATCTCCTGCTGGCTTAGGTGAACAATCTCAATCTTCAGTACAGAGCTGATAACCGGCAACATTCTATTACTACCTGGTGAACATAGTGATTGGGATCATGAGAAATGGTCAGTTCTGCCACAATGCGATTAAATTGAGCCAGAATACAGGATGTCGAATGACAGCAGTTGTAATCGTTGGCAGGCAGCAATGGCGTTGCAGTTTCAACAAGAGTGGCAGCGAATTCAGCATCTATCTAGCTGGCGGCCTAAGTTAGGGCGGCGGCAGCTAATGCTGGCCAGCGGCGGGTTATTTTCGGGGGCACTGGTGCTATCGATGGTGCCGCTAGCCTTTGGTGAGGGTACATCACAGCCCTGGCAAGAAAGCCTCTGGCGCAGCACCGGTCTGGTGCGGCAAACGGTGGTGGATCTCTATCGTCTGGAGCGATCGCAGCAAACCGCAACGGCCTCCCCGGAAGCTGACGCAGCGCCGCCGGATGTGACCACGACGGACGCGGCAGCCCCGGCGACGCCGACTGATGCCGCAACTTCTAGTACGGCCCAGGCACAGCCCCAGGTAGCAGCGCCCGCCGTAGCACTCGGCGAAGACGTCATCGACAACGTGCTAGAAATGCGGGTCGCGGTGGCGCGCAATGTATCAACGCTGACGGTGGGATCGAGTTCTCTCGGTTGGGTAATTGATACCGACGGCACGGCCCACTGTGACATTCCGGCCCAAACCAGTCTGACGGCCTCTCCCACGGCCTCGGGCATTAGTTTTGACGGGTGCCAACTGTCGGGTGCGGTCTGGTTAGAGGCGGAGCCGGGCGGCTACGTATTTGTTAAAAATGGCTGGTTTAAGGGCCGGGTGCTGCTCTACAACGACGGTGGTCAGCTGATTGCGGTCAATTTCGTTCGCTTGGGTGACTATCTCTCCAGCGTGGTGGGCAGCGAAATGTATCACCACTGGCCGTTAGAAGCGCTTAAGGCACAAGCGGTGGCGGCCCGGTCTTACGCGTTGACTCACCACGTGCGGCCCGCCAGCGATTACTTTGACCTCGACAATACGCAGCGCTTTCAAGCCTATAAGGGTATCAACTTAGAGACCACCAATACTCAGCTCGCTGTAGTTGAGACGGCGGGCGAGTTCATCAGTTACAACGGCGGCATTGTGGAATCGCTGTATGCGGCCTCTGACCAGATTGTGCAAGAGGCCCACGGCGGCCAGGGCATGAGTCAGCACGGGGCCAAAGACCATGCGGTGCAGGGCTATGGCTATGAACAAATCTTAGGAGTTTACTATCCGGGGACGAGCCTCTCGCGGTTGGTGGTCGAGCAGTAGGGGACACAACTCAGCCACTGCCCATCGACAATGACGGGCTTACCTCAAACCCGTTCCAGCTTTTGGTAGGGCATTGCAGGCAGCACAACTGCGATCGCATCCTGGGGCTTTACTTTGCCGCTGGTGACGACGATCGCCATCACGCCCGCTTTTCTGATCAGGTTGCCGTCAGAGTCTTGGTCAATGAGGGCCGACATCAGCCCGGCTTGATAATCGTTTAACTGAGCACAGGGGTTTCTCAAACCGGTTACTTGGAGTTGGGCCGAGGGGCCAATCTTGAGGAGGGTATGCCGGGGTAACGACAGCAGGTCGATGCCTTGAGTGGTGATGTTTTCTCCCATCGCGCCGGGACTCACCTCGAATCCCTTGGGCCGCAACTCGTCGAAGAGTTCCTGGTGGATTAAATGGACTTGTCTCAGGTTGGGCTGGGTCGGATCAACTTTGACGCGAGAGCGATGTTTGACGGTGACTCCTCGGTGGGCATCG
This sequence comes from Cyanobacteria bacterium J06626_4, assembly GCA_038523235.1. Lineage (GTDB taxonomy): Bacteria > Cyanobacteriota > Cyanobacteriia > Phormidesmidales > Phormidesmidaceae > Halomicronema. Next base: position 78,838 of record JBCBJQ010000013.1, on the reverse strand, counting down.
CCCTCAACCCCTTCCCCGACAATTAAGCTGATCTCTGCGATGGGTTCTTTAGAAAAAGCATGCGTTGAGCTTTTGCTGACGGAAACAACGGAGGACATACAGTTTAGGGCGATCGCTACAACGCAATCGTAAAGCAGCTCTCACCCGGTCACCCAATAATCCGATGCGGATCGGCGTCATTCCGTAGAACCGGACGTTGCCACCAATCCCGTCTGGCCATCGCTGGGCGGTTCGTCAGCGGTGGTGGGCAGCGGCTGCGATTGATTGAGCCGCTTAGTGCACCACCAGTTTTGCTCAGCCACGGTCAGCCGCGCCGTATAGAGCGTGGTAACAAACGGCGCTCCGCGATAGCCTTGCCCGAGAATCTCGACATTGTAAGAGGGGTAGCGACGCGTCGCCATATCAGCGACAAAGCGGCGACCAATGCGCCGCCAGCTGGGTTCTTTGCTGCGCCACTGCAGACGGCAACAGGGCCAGGGCAGTTGTTCGCGATCGTAGAGGCGACAGCAAGGCCCGACGACGCGATAGGTCAAATGCGCGCCCGGACTCTGGAAGACGTGACCCGATGGCCAGGGATGCACAGCGTTATCGGGCAAAGGCGGTATCATCGAGACAGCAAATATGTCCATTCGTGAACGTCTGTTTAAGAGATTTATCATGTCAGAGCCCATTACTGCTGCGGTGAGCGATCGCATTTGCAAGCATATGAACGGTGATCATGCTGATGCCGTGTTGATGTATGCCAAAGTATACGGTCAGGCAGAGTCGGCGACAGCAGCCAAGATGGATTCTATTGATCCGGAGGGGATGAACCTGACGGCTGCCGTAGACGGTGCCGAAGTACCTGTGCGCGTGACCTTTGACCATCCCCTCAGTGGCGCTAAAGAAGCTCATCATGTGCTGGTCGAGATGCTGAAACAGCCCCAGGGCGAGTAACCGAATTCAGGTCGGCGGCAAGATCACTGTGAAGCGCTAGCCTGTTGTTATCCCAATTTAATTTGCCCGATTTGTTGAGTGAGGCCGCATAGAGGCATGGCAGTCAAGATTCGATTTGTGCCCAATGATGTCACCGTTGATGCCGAAGTGGGTGAGCCCTTGCTGGCTGTGGCCGATCGCGCCGGGGTAACGATTCCCACTGGCTGTTTGATGGGGTCTTGCCACGCCTGCGAAGTCGAAATTGAAGGTAGAGAAGATCCCATTTGCTCGTGTATCAGCGCTGTGCCACCGGGCCAAAGCGAACTCACCATTAATCTCTACGTTGATCCCACTTGGTAGGGAAGCTGTATCGGTTCTCTTGATTAAGGTGGCAACTACCAGCCATTAGCAATGGTTGAGCGTTGAGGGAGGGTACCTGTCGCTGGGCGTCTGATAAATTTCCTGAAAATAAAGCCTCACCTTTATAAGGCTGCCGCTCATACACATCTCTAGAACTCAGCGAAAATGGCAGATCCCCCGCTGTCGCTGCCCCCTTCAAAAGGGGGCTCTATCTGATGCGAATTTGGGTTTCCCCCTTGAAAAGGGGGATTGAGGGGGATCAAACCGAATGCGTGTACTGAAGAATGAATCATGTATGAGCGGCAGCCTTGATATGGAGGGAATCAGCATGCCCTTTAACCTCTCCTGGTCAAAGAGAGCCCGCAAGCGGTGAAGTTTTTCTGAGAACAACCCGGACTCGGGGCATTGCTGCGCGGTGACACCCTACAGTCGGCGTCTTTGGGAGAGGCAAGATCGCGTCATAGGGTATGGGTCGATAAACCTCTGAAGGGAGGTTTTAGCGTTGGCAAGTTTTGGGCCCCTTTGTCGCCTCATGCCCGCAAGCGGGAAGGCTAGCCGTAAGGCATCGATGGTTGAGCGGTGGCGTTACCTGCCCTAATTAGGTTCGGTTCTACTTACCCACTGTCAGCATTGGGCTTGTTAAATTGAAACCAACTGTTAAGCACAGGCTTTCGCATACTTTTTGTATTCGCAGTTAGTTTTTCGCTAGCCGATTGAGGTAATAAACGTGAACAACCCATCAGGCCACACTTCAGATTTTTGGGAAAGCCAAAAAGGGAGTGGTAACGATCTTCTGGAATATGTGCAGTCGATGAGCCCGGAAACGGTCTCTCAGCTCTCGCGTCCGGTCTCGTCAGATGTGATGCAGGCGATGGAGCACAACGTCATGGGTCTGCTCGGCGGTTTACCCGCGCAGCATTTTGACATTTCAGTCACGACTAGCCGTGAGCATTTAGGTCGTCTGTTGGCCTCGGCCATGATGAGCGGTTATTTTCTCAAGGGTGCCGAGCAGCGCTTAGCCTTTGAGGAAGCGATTATGACGACTGACCCTGGTCACGATTCAGAGTAGGCTGTCTGCTGTGGCCCCCTGCAGAAACGCGCCGTCGTGACGAAGTCAGATAGTCATCAAACCAAAAATAACCCCCGCGATCGCTCGGTGGCGTCTTTAGAGGCGCTGCCGAGCGATTTTGTTGAGTCCTTATCGAGCAACTGGGTGGCATCACTGCAGCAAGCGCTGCTGGCCTGGTATACCCAGCAGGGGCGAGATTTGCCCTGGCGACGAACTCGCGATCCTTACGCGATTTGGATCTCAGAGATCATGCTGCAGCAAACCCAGGTCAAAACCGTCTTGCCCTACTACGAGCGCTGGCTGCAACAGCTTCCGACCGTCACGGCATTAGCTCAAGCCGATCAGCAAACGGTGCTCAAGGCTTGGGAGGGGTTGGGCTATTATGCTCGCGCCCGCAACCTGCACCGAGCCGCTCAGGCGATCGTCGCGAACCATGATGGCCAGTTTCCCTCAACTTTTGACGCGGCGATCGCCCTGCCCGGCATTGGCCGCACGACCGCCGGCGGGATTCTCAGCGCCGCATTTAACCAGCCCGTTGCCATCTTAGACGGCAATGTCAAGCGGGTGCTGGCCCGTTTAATCGCCTTGCGCACCCCACCCAGCAAGACCCTAAATCAGCTTTGGCTCTTGTCAGAAAGGCTCTTGCCCGCCGATCATCCCCGTGACTTTAACCAGGCTCTCATGGACTTGGGTGCCACCCTGTGTACCCGCCACCGACCGGCTTGCTTACTGTGTCCCTGGCAATCGGCTTGCGCAGCTTACAATCAAAACGTGCAGTTGGAGATTCCCATGACCGAAGCCCGTGCCCCCCTGCCCCACAAGCAAATTGGTGTGGGTGTTGTCTGGAACGAACAAGGCCAAATTTTGATCGATCGCCGTTTACAAGAGGGGCTGCTCGGTGGCCTGTGGGAGTTTCCGGGGGGCAAAATCGAGCCCGGTGAAACGGTTGAAGATTGCATTCGCCGAGAATTGCAGGAAGAGTTAGCGATTGAGGTCGAGGTGGGCGATCGCCTCATGACGATCAACCATACCTATACTCATTTCAAAGTGACGCTCAATGTGTTTCACTGCCGTCACACTGCTGGCGAGCCACAGCCGATTGAATGTGACGAAGTCCGCTGGGTCGAAGTCTCGGAGTTAGAAGCGTTCCCCTTTCCTAAGGCCAATAGTCAAATCATTGATGCGATCAAAGCGCTTTGAGGTGATGCTGGCTGGGGGGTGAGAGCACCCGACCAGGGTGCGCCGGTAGCCTTGGCTGCCCAGCCAGCACTGACGACTGGGCAGCCATCAGTGCCGATGATTGATGACGCCCCTGACTATTCTTTCAACACTCATTAACTTCATCATAAAGTTTGGTTTCAAAGGCTTTGTCTTTATCAGATCGGAGTTCTATATTATTAGCAAGGAGTCAAAAGCTCCGGTTTCAAATCGAAAGATCAGTCCACGTTAAATAGGAGGTTACATATCGATTTAACACCTGACTCGATTTCATCAAACGCAACAGCATCCAACCAGGTTTTTGATATTTCCTCTCATTTTCTTTGGGGAGCACTGGGTTGATATCTGACTGTTTGACAAGCAACAGTTTTGATATCAAAGCATCTCTAAAAAGATTCTACAAATGAGGAGATCGCTCAGAATCATCGCTTGGATGCTGTTGTTGTGTTTAGTCATACTGGTCGGTTTTGAAACAAGGCATTACATCCGCTTCTAGCCTCTTAAGCAAATGGCGACTGCTATTGACCATTCTTCCCTTCACAATGCTGTTTGGTCTAGCAAAAATTGCCACTCATCAGCTCAACTGGGAGTTTTGGGTTTTTGACTCGCTCACGGGCACGCTTTTTGCGGCCGCTTCGTTCATCGTGGCCTTTATGCTGAGTGGTACCCTGCGAGACTACACCACGAGCGCTTATATCCCAATCGAGATTGTTAACGCGATCGCCGCGATCGAAGATGCCAATCAGCTAGCCGCTCAGACCCATGCTGACTACAATGCGCAGCCGCTCACGGTCGAACTCACAAACCTCATTCAAGCGATTTTGGCTTGGCTACAGGCAGGCCAGTCAGCCGCACCCATTGAAGCCGCGCTGGAAAAATTAAACAGCCACTTTTCGCATTTGTTGGCTTCAGGGGATGTGCCTGTGGTCAGCCGCGCCCAGGGCGAGCAAGCGAAGATTCGCCTACTCATTAATCGCATTCGACAAATTCGCGATACTGATTTTTTGAAGCCGGCCTATGCGCTCCTCGAAATTTTCTTGGTGGGGGCAGCGCTGACTTTGATTTTGATCAAGACGACGTCTTTTATGCAAAATTTGGTCGTCTCGGCGTTGCTGTTCACCGCCTTTGCCTATTTGCTGCAGCTGATTCGTGATTTAGACAATCCCTTTCAATATGAGGGGCGATCTAATCTTGATGTTGACTTGACGGTATTGGGTGAACTGCGCGATCGCCTGACGGCGCAAGCTCAACAACATGCCGCTGATAACGGCCATCCTCAATGACAAAATCCATCAGATGTTTGATTCTGCGCAATCAGCATCTCGGGTTGTGTGATTTATTTTGCTGATTCTGTTGCATAGCACGATGGCGGTTTAACTGGTTGGCAATATTATCGCTCTTGTCGAGATCAGGGGTCGATTGATGCCCCAATAGCTGGCAAGGGGACTGGGCGGTTGGCGATCGCGCGCCAGACTGCTATTCCAGGGGCGCAACAGACCAAGCCAGGCAAAACTCTGGCATGAAACGGCATGATGGCTGTCTGGTTGCTGCCAGCACAAACGCAATTCGGCAGGTCATGATGAAGTCGCTGTGGCTGAAGTTTCTGACCTATCCTATGAATTCTGAGCAGTCTGACCGGCCTGACTTATCGGGGCTCTCTGACGATGAGTCCAATATATCTGAGTCCACTGTGCCTGCTCGCCCAGAGCCTTTATCAGACCCTGCCGTCTCCCGTCAGCTTTTTGGGTCTTGGTTAAGGGCAAATACGCTCGGGTTTGCGATCGCTGGCACGGTACTTTTCTTGATTGGCCTTCTGGTTTCTTTAAGCGCAGTCTTTGCTGCGGGGTTCTTTGTGGGAGCCATCGTGGGGCCACTGCAAGCGATCGTGCTACGCCGCCAAATCTCAAAGCTAAAGGTTTGGCAATGGAGCCTCGCCTGCATTCTGGGTGGTTATTTGGGCACGTTTTTTGGCTTAATTGCCATGCTCTATGTCGTTGGCATGGATTGGCCCATCCCTTTTATTGATTGGGCTTCTATCGGGGTCTTTGGCGCTTTTATTGGGATCTGTGTGGGCTGGGGGCAAGTGCTCGTCATCGATCGTTATGTGCGCGGCCTCCGTCGGTGGTGGGCCGCTAATGTGTTGGGGCGATCGCTAGGTTGGTTAAGCGCTCAGTTCCTATGGCTACTGTTGACACTCCAGTGGACAACGTTATCTCCCTTGAATAGCCCCAATAGCCTTCCCATTGTTGTACTTTGTGGTGCTGTCGGTGGCCTGGTTTATGGTGCTGTGACAGCCCGAGCGTTGCCCTACCTGGTGCCAGCTCCGGCTGCCATTGTCGATCATTCAGCCATTACCGATCATCCAGCTTAGAAAAACACCCCGCACTCTCGACGTTCTAGTGGCTCACCAGACCACGAGCCCCAACTCTGGTGTGAAACAGCATGCTGGTTGCCTGGTGTCGGCAAGCGCCAAGACAATTCCGGCGGTCACCATAGCGTCATCGTGGCTGATATTTCTGATGAATCCAATGAGTCCTGAGCAACCTGAACACTCTGATCGGCCTGATTTACCCGCTTCTTCTAACCCCAGGTCGCGTCCTTCAGGGCCGATATTGTTCAACCCCATCATTGGGGCTTGGCTGGTCGTGAATACCGTCGGATTTGCCATCGCGATCGCGCTGATGGCCTCAGTTTTTTGGCTTCCCAGCGTGTTTGAGCGACCCCAGGCAAGCATGTCTCATGTTTCGGGCTTTGTGGTCGGTGTCGTCTTAGGGCCGCTGCAAGCGATCGTGTTGCGTCGCAAATTGCCAAAGCTGAAGGGGTGGCAGTGGATGCTTGCAGGTATTTTAGGCAGCTATTTAGGGGTGGGATTGGGATGGATAGTCATGCTCTGGATGATTTACGTGGTTTTAGCAGTGCTCAATCTGTCTTTCCATGAACTGGCCGGGGGATTTGTCTTTCTGGCGATTTTTGGCGCGGCTGTGGGGGCCTGTGTCGGGTTGGTACAGATTCTCGTCTTAGGCAAACGGGTACGAGGTCGGCGCCGGTGGTGGGTGGCCAGCGTGATCGGGCGATCGCTCGGTTGGCTCAGCGCTCAGCTGGTGTGGAACCTGTTGGGCGGTAAACTTCCCAGCGATGTAACGGTAGTTGAGTTCTTGATTTATGGGGCGATCGGCGGGCTGGTCTATGGGGTGGTGACGGCTCAAGCACTGTCTCATTTGAACCCGCACCCGCGTTCTGCTGTCGACCCTTCAAATTGAACAACACCCTGCATGCTGGCTTTGCCGCCATCTCACTCAACAGCAGAGAATACTCCCAAACTTTGGCTTGAAGCGGCATCGTTGAGGTCTAATTTCTGCCCACACAAACTGGCTGCAATCGGCCACCATAGTGCTGCGATCGCTGCGGCGGCCGCTAGTTCTGATGAATCGGCTGCGCTACGACCCCGCGATAGACTGAGCTCCCCTGTCCATGAGCTGCCTGGCTTTCTCGAAGCGTACGAGTCGTTCCACAATTGAGAAACGGTATGAGTCCTGAGCAACCTGAACAATCTGATCGACATGATTTGCCTACCGGCCCGACTGCAGGTGCGCCTGCCCCCTCATTCAGGTCTCAACTCTCCGCCCGATTTCTGCGGACTTGGTTAGGGGTGAATGCATTAGGATTCGCCATCGCCCCCACGCTACTATTCTCAATCGGCCCTCTGCTCGATGGAGCGTTGAACTTTAGAGAAGAGTATTTTGCGGGATACGTTGTTGGGGTGGTGGTGGGGCCGTTGCAAGCGATCGCGCTGCAACCCAGAGTGCCTAGACTAAAAATTTGGCAATGGATTCTTGCCAGTATTTTGGGGGGCTATCTAGGGGTGTTGCTGGGGTCAGTCGCTCTGGTCTTCATCATCTTTGGGCTTGATTGGTCAAGCCCCTGGTTTGAACTTTTCTCTCTGGCAATTGGTGGCGCGATCGTGGGCCTGAGTGTGGGGCTGTGCCAGATGGTGGTCTTAGCTCACCAGGTGCGCGGTCTAGTCCGGTGGTTGGTGGCCAGTGTGATCGGGCGATCGCTCGGTTGGCTCAGCGCTTGTCTCTTATGGCAACTGCTGGGCGCAAAGCCCCTGATGAATGGTGTGGGCGATGGCATCGGTAATGTGGCCGTTGGGGAGATACTCCTCTGTGGCGTAGTGGGTGGGCTGATCTATGGTGGCGTGACCGCTGTAGTGTTACCGAGTCTTACTTTACGCCAGCGCTCTGTGACCGATCATTCAGCCTAGAAACCACCCTGGAATTTTGGCTGAATCAAGGACTCCATCGATCACGACAGAACTGACGCAGTTGCACTCGATTTCTGTTTCCTGAAGTCTCAACCCTCAGAACCTCGGACGCCACATCCCCAAGGTTGGGGCATTTCCGAGCGAAACGCTTAATTTAAATTAGCGTGTCGACAGGAGCTTTGGGGACTGAGTGCTGGTGTCGATACTACCAGCACTCAGCCTCATTTTGCTATGTATAATGTTCTCCACTGCCGCAAAAAACGTGGCGATGAGGCTATTTTTGACACTTCGGCATGACATTTTCAACACTCTAAAAATGACTTTTCCCGCTGTGCGATCGCCTGGAGTTTAGGTTTCATCATTGCTATTGTGCCCCCCGCAACTGCCCAAGAGGGTGAGGGAGCCGACGTGCTGCCGGTGCCGCCCAAACAACGCCCTCGACGCCTCAGAGTGATGTTTACTCTGCCGATATTGAGGTGCGGGTCGGCCATTGTTTCAAGGGGGAGCTGACGGATTTGTGGATTTGTCAGCCTGCCCGCAGTGCTGTAATTAATCGCGTGGTGATGATGACGGTCACTCAGCAAGATGCCGACGACTTTGGCTTACTTATGGCGACGCTGGCTGAAAAATGGGCGGCTGAACTTCAAGGGATGTGACACAGCGCTTAGAAGGGACTGTACGGCAGCTTTCTTGCACCTCTACGTAGCAGTTAGGCAGGCGCTATGCATTGACAGTTGAGTCAATGAGTAACGCCTGGACTTCTCCACTGAAAAAAGGGGCTGTCAGAGCCCTGGTTTCTTGATCTTGACCAGTTCATCACCGGCTTTCTCCGACAAAACCCGGGGTTCTTGGCGCTATTTGCAGCTCATCGCTTTCAACTGTTCAGCTACACACAGCGCATTACTCAAACGAAAGCAAAAGCTTGCGAAGCAACAGGGCTAATGCTTCCCGCTCAGTTGCTTCCAAGGGCTCAAGGACGCGATGCATATTGTTGACATGGGCCGCGACCGCCGCCTCGATCAAGTCAAAGCCTTTGGGGGTCAGATGAATTAGCGTACCGCGGCGATCACTGGGGTCCGGCACACGCTCTACCAACGCCGCCTGCTCTAGACGGTCCACTCGGTGCGTCATGGTGCCAGACGAAACCATCATCGTATTGAATAACTCGGTGGGTGAAAGTTGATAGGGCTGACCCGAACGACGAAGTGTTGCCAGCACATCAAACTCGCCTTGCCGCAGGCCAAAGTCAGAAAATATCGCTTGGATTGCCCGATCTAAGTGCTTAGACAGCCTGGCCATACGCCCCACAATGTCCATGGGTGAGGCATCTAAATCAGGGCGCTCGCGCTGCCATTGCGCCAAGATTTTATCGACCGGGTCGGAAACCATCAAACAATGTATGCCCTAAATCTTATTGTCGGCAATCTTAGCATTGAGATAAATCAAGGATTCTTGAAGATAAGTATCTTGACGTCAAGATGAATCTGACCTATTGTTTCGACGTAGAGTATCTTAGCCTCAAGATAAATTATGAAGGTCGTTCAATCTCGCTTGTCAGATATTCTGCTGACGGCTCTGGCTCCCATCTCCTGGGGAACGATCTATGCCGTGGCAACCGAATTTTTGCCGCCTGACCATCCGCTTTTGGTCGCCGCGCTACGCTCGCTCCCGATTGGTTTATTGCTCACAATTGGCTTTAGGAAGCTGCCACAAGGTGTCTGGTGGTGGCGCATGCTCGTTTTGGGAGGCTTGAACATCGGGCTTTTTCAGGCCCTATTGTTTGTGGCCGCCTACCGGCTGCCGGGTGGTGTGGCGGCCACAGCAGGAGCCATTCAGCCCTTGTTGGTCGTGCTATTCTCGTGGCCTTTGTTGGCCGAAAAGCCATCCCGACCATCCGTTCTAGCGGCGATCGCCGGTTTTGTCGGCGTCGGTTTATTAGTGCTTGGCCCCAGTGCTCGTTTAGACAGCATGGGGATGGTGGCGGCGATCGCGGGAGCCGCCGCCATGGGCCTCGGCACTGTCTTGGTGAAGCGATGGCAGCCGCCGGTTTCGTTGATTGTCTTCACCGCCTGGCAGCTCACGATCGGTGGATTCCTGCTATTGCCTATTGCCTTAGTGACCGAAGGGCCGTTTGCAGCGCTGACGCGAACTAACCTCTGGGGGTTTATTTACCTGGGACTCATCGGCACTGGACTCGCCTATGCCCTTTGGTTTCGAGGTATCAGACGACTCCAGGCATCCGCTGCGGCCTATCTGGGGCTATTGAGTCCCGTGGTCGCCAGCCTCATCGGCTATGTATTGCTGCAAGAGACCTTCACGATCATCCAGTTGATGGGTGTCGCTGTGATTCTCACCAGCGTGCTAATCGGCCAGCAAGCGACCTTATCCAACGAATAAGCCCTCACGGCGCCATCTAAAATGTCAACCGGAGAGTTCTTTTATGCAATTTATCAATCCGACCCAGCTCAATGATCCCAGCAGCTACGGATTCACCAACATCGTGACCGTACCGCCAGGAGCAACGCTGGCTTACATTGCCGGACAGGGCTCTGGGACGACCGACGAGGGTGGCTATCCCGAAAGTTTTTCTGAGCAGGTTGACCGGGCGTTCGCTAATCTGAGGACGGCGCTGACCGCGATCGGTGCATTCCCCGAAACCGTAGTCAAAATCACCGTGTTGTCAGTCGATCATACCGATGACAAGCTGCGCGTCATTTCCGCTGCTCGCAATGCTTTCTGGCCTAATCAGAAACCCGCTAGCACGCTTATTCCAGTGCCGCGACTTGCGACCAGCGGCATGCTGTTTGAAATTGATGCGGTTGCTGTGATTGCCCATAAGTGAGGACTCTAAAAGATGTCATTACCTGGTGTGCTGATGCCTGGCGAGGGCGAATCTGTGGTGATGGGCAACAGCAGTTGTACCTTCAAAGTGACGGGTCAAGAGACGAACGGCCACTTCGGTATTTTTGAATTCACGCTGAATCCAGCAACTCCAGCCTTCAATCCTCACATTCACAAGCAAATGGTCGAAATTTTTTATGTGCTGGAGGGCGAAATTGAGTTATTTATTGATGGGGAAACGGTGATGGCTCCCCCCGGCACCTGTGCAACGGTGCCGCAAAACACACCTCACGCGTTTGCCAATCCCAGTTCAGAACCATCCAAAATGCTGATCATGTTTTGTCCTGAGATTTCGCGTCGGCAATATTTTGAAGGCTTATCCGAACTCACCAAAGATGGCCGTCAGCCGAGTCGCGAAGCAATCCAAGCGCTGGCTCGACAGTTTGATCAGTATCCAGCGCCTTAGAGAGAGAGGAAGAGTCAGGAAATGGGTTAAGTTACCCACGAGACCAAAGCTAACGTGCAAAATCCCTGCCCCTCTGACCTGCCCACTCTGTTGCCCATCCACCGTGATCTGTCTACCTACCACTCAAAATCATGATGACTCCAGAACAGATTCTTGATCGTCTCAACTGGCGCTATGCCACGAAGAAATTTGATCCCACCCAGAAAATTACCGACGATGTCTGGCAGGCGCTTGAACAAAGTTTGGTGCGATCGCCCTCTTCGTTTGGTCAGCAGCCCTGGAAGTTTTTTGTCATCCGCAATCCGGAAGTTCGTAAACAGCTTCAGGAACAGGCTTGGGGGCAGTCGCAGGTGGTGGATGCTTCGCACTTTGTGGTCTTAGCCATTAAAACGGGGGTTAACAACGAGGATGTCGATCGCTATATCGATTGCGTCGCTGAGGTTCGTCAAACGTCTAAAGATTCGTTGGCAGGACTAGAAAACGCGATTAAAGGCTTTCTGAAAGATCATCCCTTCTCGCAGCAGATTGATACGTGGGCAGCTAAACAGGTCTACATTGCCCTCGGATTCTTTTTATACAGCGCGGCACTGTTGGGTATTGACGCTTGCCCCATGGAGGGCTTCATGCCGGACAAAGTTAATGAAGTTCTGGGTCTCCCAGCACAGGGATATTCTGCGGTGGTGCTATGTGCCGCAGGCTATCGCTCTGAGGAGGATCGGTTGGCGAGTGCGGCTAAGGTTCGCTATGAAACTGAGGCGGTTGTGCAATATGTCGATTGAGGCTCTCGCCACCGAATCCAGGCTCTGACAACGAGTTTATCTCGATGAGTCGGGCATCTTGAAGTCTTGATTCAGCAGGCCGGATGTCATCTTCTGTATCTCCTGCCTTACTCCCCGGATTTGAATCCGATTGTAGGCACAGCCTGTGCTTGATTAATCATCATCTGGACAAAGCTGAAATTGTTTAGATCTGAAGCCACTAAACCCATGCGTGATGATGTTGAAGGCGAAGAAGAAAACGACGTCGCTTTGTATGCCTAACGTTCCGGTTGAGCGGCTACCGATAGCTTTATGCTGCAGAATCAACTAATTTTGCATGTCCGCTCTAACCGGGTTACGGTGCTGCCTTGGTCGACGGCTTACTTAAAAGCACGTTGACTGACCCTTTCAACTAGAGTGGCCATCGCTGCACGCGGCAGTAAGCGCGGCAAGATATTCGACTCAAAAGAGTTTTTGAAACCAGGAATCGTATAGTGCCGATTGTGCTCCAAAGCAGATAATCCAACGAGAACAACTTTCTGTGGAGAATGCTTTCCTGCCACAACATCACGCCCCATTGCGTCAAAGAAATCTGTGTTTGTGGCACCTGGGCATAAAGCGAGCACCTTAATTCCTCGCTTGCGGTACTCAATCCACAGCGCTTCGCTGAATGAAAGGACAAATGCTTTAGTCGCTGCATACACGGCTTGATGAGGTAGTGGATAGAAACTCGTGGTTGAGCCAATATTGATAATGCGGCCTTCACCTTTTGCCAACATGCCTAGAATGAACGCATGCGTCAAATCAACGACAGAAACTACATTGAGCATGGCTTGCCGATGGTCTTGATCAGGCAAAATTGACTCAAACGCTCCGTGAGTGCTGAAGCCGGCGTTATTGACCAGCATATCGATATGCAATTGTCTGGCTTGCACCTCGTCATAAACCCGGAAGCCTTCTCCTTCACGACTGAGATCGGCCGCAATGACTTCGACACTGATGCCATAGAGATCGCGGAGTTGAGCTGCTAGAGCTTGCAACTTGTCTTCTGAACGTGCCGCAAGGACAAGGTTCATTTTTCGTTTGGCTAATTCATAAGCAAACGACTCTCCGATGCCACTGGAGGCACCAGTAATCAGAGCCGTTTTCCCAAGGTAATACTGCATGGTTTTCTCCTGTGTTGATTGCTTGACCATAAAACTCATATTTTGAAAGGTTCATTTTTTGAACTTTATAGCCAAAAAAATAATCCCTACAAATTCTTCAACAGTTCAGCTTTCTGATGCTTGAGATGCACGGCTACTTTTTGCATCATTCGCAGCATCTCTTTTTGTTCTGCTTCTTCTAAACCATTCAGAATGGCTTGACTAACCCGCCGGTAATTCTCAATCTCCATCGTATAGATTTTCTCCCCTTCGGATGTCAGAAAAATCCTCACTATGCGCCGATCTTCATCAGAGCGATCGCGGCGCAGATACTTCCTTTTGACTAACTTATCCACGATTCCAGTCGTGTTCGTGATACTGAGTTTCGCTCTTTCGGCAATCTCACGCATCATGAGCGGTTGATACTGTCCCACCATATTGATGACACGACATTCTTGCTTATTGATGCTGACAGCTTCACCTGAACTCGCCTGCGCCACCTCAAACAGGTCAGCAAGCATGGCAATATACTTTGTCAGCTCGTCTGCGTTGCTCACTTTGCTTCAGCGACCGAAAGATTCAAAACTTGAACTATTCAACTCTAGTCATAGAATTTGTTTCTGTCAACCTCTGGTTGAAGCTTCTTGCAGCATGGTTGTGTATTCAGCATCAGCACCGACCTCAAATTTGCCCTGCCAACAAGAGCAATTTGCGAATAGCCAAAATATGGAAGGTGTCCATGACTTCACGGTTGGGTCTGATTCGGGTTGCTGGGCTCTGGGTAGCGGAGGCGATCGCGGTTGGCAGGGGGCGAGGCAGGCAGATTTACTGGGGCGGGCGATGATGATGATGGCGAGGCACCGGGCCGACTAGGGGACTCAGCGGCTGGGGCAGAGGTCGCGACTGTCGTGGCAATGACGACCGATCGCTGCACCTGCCGGCCTTCACCATCGGTGACGCGCAGGGTGAGCGTTTCCGTTTTTTCGCCAGGGCCAAGTTCGTAGGTGAGGAAAGCGTCAGCGGGCACCGTGCCGGGGGAAGGCAGGAGTTCCACTTGCAAATCCGTGCCGGTCACTTTCCAGGCCAGGCGAATATCACGGGCCGGGGCGTTGGGGTCGAGGGCGACGGTATATTTGGGCGGCGCGTTTTGGCCGTCAATGCGAAAGAACTGCACCTGAGGGCCGGGATTATTGGCGGCGCTCCCCTCGATGTCGATCTGTTCTGATTTGAGCTTGGCGGCGGCCTGCCCCCCACTGCCGATCGCTACGGCTTCTAACTCAAACTGATACTGGCCAGGTTGATCAAACTCGATCGGGACGCCGCTGCAGATGAGCTGGGTGGCACTGAGCTGACAAAAATTAGCCAGCGCGGGGGGAATGCCGCCGCTAAAGGTGAATTGAAAGGGCGGCACGCTGACGCGCCCATCGGTCGATCGCCCAATGATGCGCACGGTTTGTAGCTGTCCGGGGTGGGCGATCGTCCAGCCCAGGCGCAGCGGGCCAGTGGCTCCCGCATCATAGGTAAAGCGATCGGGAGCAAAGGCTAAAATTTCGGGCGCGGAGGGGGCTACCAGCTGCAGCGGATCGGTCTCTGCCATGAGCACGGTGCCGACTGGGTCATCGGGCGTGATGCCGTAGCGGGCGGCCAGTTCAAAAACGTATTCACCCGCCTGCACCGCTGCAGGAAACCGCTGGCAGCTCAGTTGTTGGTCACTCACCTGACAAAATGGCTGGAGTTCTTCGGGCAGTCCGGCATCTAAGGGCCAGGTGAGCGTCGGCAGATCGCGGCTGCTATCCGCTGCTCGCCCCGTGAGTTCGAGCTGGGTGAGCTGCCCCGGATGGGCGATCTGCCAGGCTAATACCAAAATCTGATCCGGTAACTGCGCCAGATTGATCGGCGCGATCGCCCCTTGAAACAACCAGGGAAACGCCGCCAACGGATTCGTCAGGGGGGTCGCTCGCGGCGAGCGATTATTTGCCGCCGCCGTCTCGGGGCGGGGCTTCCAGGCCATTAGCTGACTGGTCAGCCGGGCAATTTGCGGATCAGGCAGCGGGTTGATGGTAATCGGCTCGCTCTCAGCGGTGGCGATCGCTTGGCTAGCTTGGTTGGGCACAGCCGTCAGCTCAAAGCGATAGTCCCCCGGTTGACGAGCATCCGTGCGCACAAAGCGACAGGTGAGCCAGCGCCGATTGACGGTGCAAATATCTTGCAGTTCGGGGGGCAGGCCCTCGCTCAGATCGTAGGTTAGCGGGGCCGGGTCGCGGTCGCCCGATAGCGCCTGCCCCGTCAGCTGCAGTGAGCGAATCGCGCTGGGTGGCCCCACTTGCCACCGCAGGTGAATAAAGTCATTTTGCGCGGCTTCGTATAGCTCGCCCTCGGCGGCCAGCTCCGCCACCTGCAGCCGCGCCGGGGGACGAAAAAATGCCAGCCAAATCAGCAGTCCCAGTGCTGTCAGGCCGCCAATGATCAAAGCTATGGCTAACAACCGCTGCCACCAGGGTCGTGCTTCCCACAGCAGCTCACCCTCCACGCGATCGCGATCGACCCGCAACGCTAGCGTGTCCTGCGCTTCCACATAAAAGGGAATGGCCCACCCCCGGCCCCACCAAGGCCGTCGCCAGCGCCGCGTCGGCTGCACCGCCAGTGGCACCGTGGTCGTGGCGCCGGGTGCCAGCGTTAGGTCAGCTGTCGCCAAATCGTAGGTGCAAACTGGATTTTCGGCGGTTTCCTGAGCCGTCAACGTGAGGGAGCGCTGCGTGTTGCTGCCGTTCACGAGTGTCAGTTCATAGGTGCCCGCCCCGGTCTGCACCCGGCTCAGCTGCGATCGCAGATGCAGGTCAAGGGCAAAGTGGGGCGCAACCTGCAGATAGGCCACGTCGATTAGCACCAGATCCGGATCGTTGGCGGTATGGAGTCGCAGCGTCGGCAGGTGCTGTCCGGCAGGGACATCGCCAGGCAGCTGCAGCAACAGCATGATGCGCCCTTCGGCTCCGGGGTTGAGCAGCAGGCTGTCGCGGCTGATCACCTGCCCCAGGTTTTGCAGCCCCTCGGGATAGACGATGCGATACCAGGATTTGGGCAGGTCGGCGCAGGTGAGCCGGAAGCGATCGACCCGATCCGACCGGTTGTGAACGATCGCCTGAAACTCTAAGGGCTGACCGGGCCGCAGTAGCAGGGGCTGAGCGGGCGTCGTCTCCGGCACGACGCGAAAGGTGGGATCTTTGGTCTGCTCTGCCGATTGCACGGGCGGCAACACTCGCAGCCGTGATTGATGCTGCAGCGGCGTTTCTTCCGGGTAATGCTGGGGCGCATCGAGCACCAGCAAATATTCATAGGCGTCGGGCAGGGTTTGCAGCGGCACCTCAAGCTGAAAGACCACCTCCGCCGACTGTTGTGCATCCAAGGCTAATCGCTGAAACGACTCGCGACACCAGTGGCGCACGGGCTCTGCCGTTTCATCGAGGTAGACGTCAAAAACGGCCCCCTGGTGACCCTGGTTCATCAAGGTGACGCGCAGTTCTAAGGTGTCGCCACTGGCGATCGCCACTTCGCCCGACGGGTTGACCACCCAATCGACGGAGCGCAGCAGGTTCAATTTTTGATCGCGGTTGGCAGGCATCGCAGCGGGGGCAGGAGCGTAAGGGAGCTAGGGAGTAGGGGAGCTAGGGAGTAGGGGGGCTAGGGAGTAGGGGGGCTAGGGAGTAGGGGTGTAGGGGGGTTAGAGAGTAGGGTTTTTATTGCTTTTTAGCGGGTTCAGGATGCGAAGCGTTTACGGGGTTTCATGATTATCGGAGCGGTCGGAGACAGGGGCGCAAAATCTCACCCTGTTTTAACGGCTTCAGCGGCAGTCGGTGGGCTGCAGCGGTGAACGGTGTACCCGCACCCGGCTGTCGTCACTGCCGGATACCAACCATAGCTGATTGCGTTTGAGCCGAATGTCCACACTGTTGAGCGGCTGCGGCAGGCGAGCGAGGGTTTTGCCCGCCGCAAAACGACCGTGCCGTCGCCCTTGCAAGAGCGGCCACAGTTTGACCTGTCCATCGTCGCCGACGCTGGTGAGATAGCAGCCTGAGCGGGTCAGCGCGATCGCCCGAATCGATTGACCATCCTCGCTAGCGGCCCAGCGATCGAGGGTGCGGCAAGCCGCGTTGCCCGAGAGACAGGGGCTCAAATCCAGCAGGGTAATTTGCCCTTGGTTATCGGCCACGGCGAGCCAGTTGGGGTGAGCTGCAGCGGTGGCTAAGCTGGTGATGTAGTCGTCCTGCCCCCCGGCAAATTCCGCGATCGCCAGGCGCTCATCGGTTTGCCAATCCCACAGCTCTAGTCGGTTGTAGCGGCCAGCCACGGCAATCACGGTGCCCTCGGGGCCCACCGCCGCCAAACTATAGGCCGCGAAGTCAAACTGGGCGGTTTGCAGAAGGCGACTGTCGCCCGCCGCATCGGCCTCGGGGCCTAACGCCCAGCGCAACACCGTGCCGCTGCCGTGGCTACTCAACAAGCTTGGGGTATGGGGGGTAAAGAGCACATCTAAGACGCGATCGTCGCGCTGATTGGGGGCCGCGAGTGCCAGCAATTGCTCCTGGCGTAGCAGATCCCACAGTTGAATCTCGCCATTTTCTAAACCCACGGCCAGCTGATCGTTGTTGAGGGGCCGATAGCGCGCCACCCGCAGGGCCTTATCTGCCGTCGCCACCGGGCCAAGGGCGTGATTTTCGAGTGGTCTGACGAAGCTCCGACGCCGCCAGAAGCGTGCCGTCTGGTCGTTGGAACCGCTGACAATGGTTTCCCCTAAGCCGTCAAACTGGACACTATTGACAGCGGCTTGATGACCAAAGAGCCCATTAGCCGGATTCAGCCAAGACAACAGCCACAGCAGCCACAGTAGGCCCAGCCCTCCCAAAAGGGCGAGCCAGGCGGGCACGACCGGGGCGACATCCAGCTGCAAGGGTCGACTGGCCGGGACCGGGGGGCCAAGCCGTTCGTCCGAAACGGTCGCCTGAGCCTCAATCACGTGGGTCTGGGTGCGCCCCAGCCAGGGCCGCCGCGCCCACACCTGCAGGGTTTTGGCCTGCACCGTACCCGGCAACCAGGGCGTGTCATCGGGCTCTAAGGCCCACTGCAGGTCATCCGCCGTTTCGCTATTCAGCGCCAGTGTCACTGTCGGCACTAGATTGCTGGCGTTTTCAAAGGTCAGCTCATAGCTGGCGGGCAGCGGCACCTCTCGCCGCCGCCAGGAGCGAGGCAGGCGCTGTTGCGTCGGCACTGGGGGACGAAAGGCCAGTCGCCCTACCGGCAGAATCTCGAAGCGGCCTTCGGCGATCGCGGGCACGCTGCCCGGCACTTCGGCCTGCACTCGCAGCGGCAGGGCCTCGGCCAGGGCTTCGGCAGGGGCGGGCAGCGTAATCGCAAATTCCGTCGTCGTCCACTGCTGGGGCAGCAGGTCGATCGCCTGCTCGGCATCTTGCACAAACCAGTCGAGCGGTAGGCCCTCGCAGCGCACCAACGCCCCCACGGTGAGCTGTGCCAGGTTGTAGATACGCACCGGCAGCCGTGTGGTGCGACCGGGCCGACTGCGCAAGATCGGCGTCAACAGTTCCAGCTTCAGGGGGATGGCCCCGGCGGGGGGCACTACCTTGAGCCGCAGGACCTGCCGCTCTTCCGTTTTGAGTTCCAGCGAAAATACCCGCACAGTCAGGCTGACCCAGCCAAAGAACCCAACAATGGGGCTATCGACCAGGGCAACGCGAAACTGCGTGGTATCGCCCGGCGGCTTAACGCTGCTGACCTCTGGCGACAGGTCATACCAGCGCAGCGTCACCCGCGGATCTTGACCCGCCGCCAAAATTTCCACCTGAAAGCTGGCCCGGCGATCGCTCTGGTTGACCACGGTAATCGCCAGCTCAGCGATGTTTTCGCCCGGCACCAGCTCTAGGCTTTTGGCCGAGAGGCTGACGTCGAGATTTTTTTCAGTGGAGGCGGGGGTGGTCATCCCCTGATCGTCTAATTTGTCCCACACCTCGCGGAGAATTTTATTCGTCATGGCCGGTCTGCCCTTGCGTGCTCCACTAACGGTCCCTGCCACCATTGCTGCAGTTGTTGACTGACGAGGTCGCGCCAGGTGGCCCCGGCAGCCAGCTGCGATTGCCCTTCGCCCAGCCAGATTTGCGCATCCGCCAGCACGTCTTGATGCTGCATCAGCTTGGCCTCAACGGCGGGCTGGGCCTGGGGATTGTGGCGCAAAATGCGACTAAATAACGCTTCGTCAAGGGTGAAGACGACTGTGTGGTCACGCGGGCGCACGGAGGCGGTGCGCGGCACATCGAGCATCAGGGTCAAATCGCCAAAGATCTGCCCCGGCTGCAACACCCGCAGCGGGCTGTCATCACTGGTAGAGCGGACTTCGACGGTGCCGACGGCCAACACATACACGGTGTCGGCGGCATCCCCTTCTCGAAAAATCAGTTCACCGGCTCCATAGGTCTGGCGCTGCGCCCCGCTGGCTAATTCGCGCAGGTCGCCATCGGGTAAAGTGGCGAGATACTCTTCCTGGCGCAGCATTTGCTCTACCTCCACCCCGCTAATGCGGGTCACCCGCACCGCCGCCGCCCGTTCTTGTAGGGCGCGATAGTAGGCACTTAGGGAATCAGCAGGGGGAAACGATGGGGTCGCCGCCGGTTCGGACACGGCCCGGAGTTCGGTGGCTCGGGCGGTCAGAGCCTGATAATAGGCCACCTCCAGCTGGCTGCCCGCCATCTCACTGCCGCTGTCGCGCAGGTCTTCGAGCTGGGCCTTCAGACTCTGTTCGCGATCGCCAATCACCGCCGCCATATTTTGAAATACCTCTGCCAAGCGCCCGAGTTCATCATCGCGCTGAGCCGTCTCAGTCAGGGCCACCCCAGCAAAGTTGCCCGATTCCATGGCAATCGCCGCATTACTGACCGACACAATGGGCCGAATCAGCAGGCGATCGCTCAGCTGCCAGAGGATAATCATGCCACCCCCCAGCAACACCAGAATGATCACCAGCAGCCGCTGTTGGTTGCGATCGATCTGCTCTAAAAAAACCGTCTCCGGCGTGATGCTGCCAATCACCCAGTCCAGCCGACCGAGCGGGCTCACGGCCACGTAATACCGTTCGCCGGTGATCGGGTCATACTGTGATAGCTCCTGCAGATCCACCAGCTCCTGCAGATCCACATCGTGTTCGTCCAGGGACTGATTTACCACCTGCAGGAGGGGGTTATCGACGGTTGCGAGGGCAAGTAATTCGGCCTCGGTTTCACTTTCAAAGGTGCTGGCCAGCACGGCGGGGTCGCTGGCCGCCACTAAATTACCGTTGCTATCGACAATGAACAGGAGGCCCTCGCCCGGCTGTTTCAAATCGGATAAATACTCCGAAATCCGCCGCAGGCCAAAGGAAATGCTGACGACGCCCTGCAGGATGCCCGTCTCTGGATCTTCATAGGCGATCGCGGCATCGAGTCCCACCACATTGCCCGTGCGGAAGCGATACACATCAGTCCACACGGACTCGCCGGGCGTCGCTAGTGCCGCCTGATAGTAGGGGCGCTGGGGAGAAAAGTAAAACTCGTCGCGCTGGGTTTGATCGACCTGCTGCCAGGCATCCTCCGCTTCCACAAAGTCAAAGGTGCGCACCTGCCAATCGAGCTGGTCGGGGCTAACGTTAGCCGCTTGGGTTTGTTCAAAAACTGCGGCCTGCTGGGCGCGATCGTCCTGTTGGGCCGCCAGATCAGTGCCCGGCTCAGCCAGCTGCCCCAGGGTGTCGTCCCACCGCCGAACGTCGAGGTTGTAGAGCCCATCGGCCCGCCGCTGCGCCCCCAAAAAGTCGCCATTGGCGAAACCGATTTGCACCCAGGTAATGTTTTCGTGGGCGTGCAGTAGGTTGAGATAGAGCTGCCCTTGGCCAGTCGGATCTTCTAGATCAATCAGCCCGTTGTTGAGACTGCTCAAAATAATGTGCTGAATCGCCAACACATTATCAAAGAACGCCGCCGCATCGTTTTGCGCTCCCTTAAACGCCTCATCGTGAAGGACGCTGACCATTTGCTTGACGTTTTGGCGAGAGATATAGACCCAGGGAATATGGACGATCGCTGCAATCGCACTGATGGTGAGCAGCATCATGCCGGTCAGCTTGACCTTGAGGCCAAAGCGACGCTTGACCCGATGTAGCGGTGATTGAGACGGAGCAGCGGACGGCAAAGACATAGAGTTGAGAACAGAGGAGGGTAAGAAACAGCAGCTGAGAACTGGGCCGTTAAGCGGCGGCAATCGGCGCAGACTGTTGAATTTGCGTCCAGTGATGGCGCTGCCAGGCAAAATGCAGCAGGTTAATGCCCAGCTCGTGGGCGGCGCGCACCCGGTCACGCGGCAGGGCCAGCTCGGGACTGGCAGCCCAAGCCAGGGATAAATCGCCCAGGGCCAGCACGATGCCACCGCCGCTGTAGAGCCGCAATGGTGCCTGGCGAATCACCGGCCATTGGGAAAACGCGAAGGGCGATCGCCGCAGAGGATGATCCGCCGGGGGGGCGGCTAGGGGGGGCGCCGTCCAATCCGGCTGAGTCAAGTGCTGGCGTAGGGTCTGCTGGGCGGCGGCCAGGCGACTGTCTAAACTCGCGGTGACCGCTACCTGTTCAGTGGCTAGCTGCGATCGCAGATCCGCAAAGCGTTGCGATCCCTCTAGATCGGCCACAGCGGTGTCGAGTTCGCGTCCGATGGCGTGCATCTCTTCAAAGTTGCCGTCGCGGCTGGGTAGCTCAACCAGCAGTACGCCCCCCTGGTGTAGGTGCTGCTGCAGCGTGGCGATCGCAGGCGGTGACAGCCCTAAACACTGACGGTGGGTGAGATAAAACAGGTCGCAGTCCACTGGCTCCGGGGACGCGGTCTCGGATGACGCGGCCTCGGCGACATTCAAATTGACAGCCTGCAGATCGGCCTCTCCCTGCAGCGCCGGATACAGAGCCTGGGTGGCATCCAATAGCGTCTGGAGACTGTGGCGGATTCGCTGATCTTCCGACGCGAGAGCCGTCTGCGCATAGGCGACTTTGACTAACGCCTGGGGCCGCAGCTGCGCCGGCTGGCGATACCGCAGATCAATCTCGCCCACCTCGGGGGCAAACACATCGGCAGCGGGCAAGAGGGGGCCGTCACTGGGAGGCAGCAGAATGCGACAGATTTCAATGTCTAAGGGGTCGGGGGGCTGCTTCTTTTCGTCTAGGCGAAAGGTTTCCGCGATGATTTCGGTGGGCTGCGATCGCTGCAGGCCTTCGGGATCAACATGGCGCACCACCAGATAGACCCAGTGGGGCTGCGCCTCGGCCAGAGAGGCCAGATGCACTGACACCGGCTGATCAACCACGACCAGATTGCCGTGGGCGTCGATCGCCACGCCCGGACTCACCTGCAGCCAGCGCTGATCGCGATAGCGCGCACTCACTTCAGCGGGCGGTGGCCCCACTGCGACCTCCAGACCGCAGACGATGCCCGGCAGGTGCAGCGCCTGATAGTGCAGGTTTTGACGCTGACGATGGTAGTCGTGGGCCACCTGCCACCGTTCGGCATCCAGCAGCAAGCCATTGCGCACCGCCAAGCGCCGTAGTGGGGCGATCGCGGCAACTGGGAAAGAGGCTGGATTAGGACTGAGAAAACCGGTCATGGCAGCGGGGGTGAGGGAGTGGGGAGTAGAGGGTGGAGGGAGTGGGGGAGTAGGAGAACCGGGGGGCTAGGGGGCAGGGGAGTTAGGGGGGCATCACTGGGGGGCGGGGGAGCTAGAGGGGCGACTAGGGAACGGTTGCCGCTGATCCGGGGGACGGGAGACGGGCAGTAGCGGATAGAATTGCTAGCTCGTAGGTACAAAAGGCGGGTTTTTCTCGTTCGATGGTTTTGCGAATCAGGGCTTCATCGAGGGCGAAGCCGGGGGGCTGCCGTAGCGTTACGTGAAAGTGGAAGGGTTTGGTGCCGCCGATGATCGCCTCTGGCCCCAGGTGGGTTTCGCCCAGTACCAGTCCCGAGCCAAAGGTTTCTTGAATGGCGATCGCCGGTTCTCCCCCAGCGGGCTTGTCGAGCGGCAGGCCCGTTGCTAAATGCAGCGACAGCCGCAGCCCCCGCTGCGTACCCCGCCAGCGATAAATCTCCAGGGCGCGGGCAATCAGATCGCGCTGCTGATCGAGGCTCAGATCCGATGAAAGCGGCCAGCCGACCCAGTGGGCCAAAAAGGGCAGCATCCCTGCCGGGGCTAGGCGCGGATTGAGATAGGCCCAGAGCCCGTCGAGGGTACGGACGTCGGGCTCAAAGGCCATCTCAAATACCTTGAGCAGGCGACCGACAAAATCGACCTCGCGGTACAGCTCGGGCAAAAAGTCGAGATAGAGGCTGCGGGGGCGCAGGTAGAGGGTAAATTCGATCGCCCGCACCAGCTGAGCGGTGCCGCCTGAATTAGCGCTCAAGCAGCGCAGGTGACCGTGGTATTCCAGCGGCAGGCCGTCCGATTCTGCAGGGGCAGCAGCCCGTTCAAAATAATCGGCGGGCACCTGAAAGAGCAGAATCGCCGTGGTCCCTTCGCCCGGCGCCAGGGTGGGGTGCGATCGCAGCACCTGACACCACTCGACAGGAAAGTCGCCGCCCACCACCACTGACAGATCGAGCGGGCGATCGCTCTCGTTTGCCACCAAAATTGCCGCCTCTGTCGGTTCCCCCGGATATAGCACTAGGGGATTGACCACCGCCGGGAGATTGGCCGCCAGCGTGGGCGATCGCTCCTCCCATGGACGTGTCACGGGCACATCCATGGGGGTAAAGCGCAGGGTGAGGGCGGGATGATCGAGGGCTAGGGTCATCAAAAACCTCCCAGACGGAGCAAGAGTCGCCGGCACCGGGGCGGCAACATCAGTAACAACTCAGGAAATGCCCTGAGTTGAGATGGCGGTCAAACCAAGAACAAATCGTGCCTTCGCGGCCCGGATCAATCACCGAAGCGGGCGGTAGGCGCTGCCAGCGATCGCCCTGATGGCGCACCTCAAACAGCTGCACCGCCCCAATTTGCCGAATTTGCGGAAAGGCCTGGAAGAGGGCGATCACGTCAGCGATATAGACCGGCCGACCAAAGGGCCAGCCCTGGCCATCGGGGCCACCAATCAACGGGTTGAACTGGCGATACAGAGCCA
This sequence comes from Cyanobacteria bacterium J06626_4, assembly GCA_038523235.1. Classification (GTDB taxonomy): domain Bacteria; phylum Cyanobacteriota; class Cyanobacteriia; order Phormidesmidales; family Phormidesmidaceae; genus Halomicronema. The sequence continues at coordinate 54,619 of JBCBJQ010000013.1, read as the reverse complement.
ACCGCAGCCGCTGCAGCACGTCTTCACGGCCTTCGGCGTGGTTAAAGGCGGGCTCTAAAAACAGCTCGGCTTGCACCGAGACGCCGGTATAGTCGGGCTCGGCGCAGGTAACCTGCACTCCCAACAGCCGCCGCTCATCCAAATAGCTGAGAATTTGCTGTTCTAGCAGCGGTTCCAAGCTCAGCGCCGCCGGGGCCAGCCCCAGCCCCTGATCAATCGTGGTCGTATCGGCTTGGGGAATCACCAGCACTCGCACGGTACCCGCCCCGTCGGTGGTGACCGGCAGGCAACGGGCGCGGGCCACAGCGCCCTGCCCGGCCTGCAGCGTCAGGGTTTCAAAATCTTCGGGGGTGACGGCGCGATCGCGGCTGCGTAGCAGTTTCGGCACCCGAATCACCGCCTGATCTAAGGTTTCACCGTCGGAGCCGTGGCGGGCTGGTTGTCGGTTAATTACCTGGGTGACATAGGGTACGGCGGTTTTGAGCACCCGCACAGTGCCCGCCTGCACATTGCCTTTGATGCCGCCGCCGGTGCGATAGGCCGCCATAAAAATGCGACTGCCCCGAGGGGCCACGGCGCCATACTGATGTTCGAGGGCGGCGGCCTCTGGTTGGCTAGCGGCGAGGGCCAGCGATCGCGATCGCGCGCCCCGCAGTAACTCGGTTTGTCCCCCGGCCTGGGCCGCGACCTGAGCCCGGAGGGAACTGGCCTCGCGCACCTGGGGACCAAATTGAATCGTGCCCTGCCCCGCATCGAGCGTGTAGTGCAAGTCTTGCGGCCCGGAATCGGCGAAGTCATTCACCTCGATCCAGCGGCGGGGGGTACCCAGGGCATCGACCGTGACGATATGTTCGTCGGCCTGGCGGGGCAACACCGGAGTCGAAGCGAGAGTAAAGGTTTGACCCGGCTCTCCGGTGCTGATGCCCAGCAGCTCGCGTTCGATTTGGGTGCATTGACTAGCGCGCACGGTGCCGCCCACCGACCGACAGGCGAGGCCGGTGATGCGCGGAGTGGCTTCGTAGGGGGTGCGCTGGTCAGCCGCCGGTAAACAGACGCAGCGCAGCCAGCGGCCGCGATAGGTGGTGAACTGCACGGCGGGCCATTCCACCGGCAGATGCAGCAGCACGTCGGCCCCCTGCAGCGGATTGCCCCCCTGACGGGCCAGCTCGCTAAAGCTAAAGCCCTGGGTTTCATCATCCACTTCGCGATCCAGAATTGGCTGCCACTGCTCGCCATCCCACGCTTCCCAGCGGCGGGGCGGCAGGGTGGGGTTGATGCCAGTGGGTGTCGCCTGCTGTCCCTTAACGGTAAGGGCGATCGCGTTGCCGTCAAGCGGGTCGGCCTCGTCAAACACCAGATAGAAACAGTTGCCGGGCTGGGGCTGCTCGTTAAACAGAGCCAGCTCGGGGCCACCCCAGTCGCCTGCCCCCGTCTCTGACCAGCGATTGGCCAGGCGATCGCGCAGGCTCTGGGGCATGGTTTCGGCCTGGGGCGCGGTTAAGACGTGGCGAATGTGGGGACAGCCAATGGCGAGGGGGGCTTCGGTGGTGAAGACGATCGCCTCTTCGGAGGTGATGCGTTCGGTGGCTAGCTCAATACCTGCCGGAATGGTGTAGAGCTGCGGCAGGGCGCTGCTGAGGTAAAAGGTCATCTCCACCTGGGCAGGAGTCGGTGGCTGCAGGCGAATGCCCAGCAGTTCTAAAAAGGCGACATATTGCCGGCGCGGCACCTGGTTAAAGCGCCCCAGCATTTGGTCCGTCAGCCACGAAAAGAGTTCCACCAGGGTAATGCCCGGATCGCTGGGATTGTGGTTCGTCCACTCGGGGCAATAGCGAGGAATGCGCTGCAGACATTCTTCGACCAAGTCCTCAAAGGTGCGATCGTCCAGGTTCGATTTGGGCAGATTGGGCAGAAAATCAAACTCCATACCCGGCATTGGCTCCTAATGGTAAATCGAGGGGGCTTGAGTCAGGCGGCGCGGCGGTTACGGGGCGGTGCTCACTTCCAGCGGCTGCAAATAAAACGGATAGACTAAGCTGCCCGCGCTATAGGTGTCTCGCAGACGATAGGCGATCGTGATATCCACCCGTCCCAGCTCGGCCTGCGGATCAACCCGCACCTCATCGACGAAAATGCGCCGCTCCCAGGTTTTCAGCGCTGCTTCGACATGCAGCCGCATCTCCACCAGCGTTTTTTGGTTGAGCGGGGCAAAGGTCAGCTCTTGCAGACGGCAGCCAAACTCCGGACGGCGTAGCCGCTCACCCGGTCGAGTTCGCAAAATCAGCCACATCGATTCGCGCACGCTTTGTTCACCCCGGCTCACCTGCAGGTTGCCCTGAGGGCTGACCCCGAGCGGATAGGCAAACCCGGTGCCGAGATGGAGGGGAGTAGACAAGTTAGAGGGTTGAGAAGCCACAGCGGTTTAGAGTTCCTGGGTGCCTGTTCCAGGTTTATCTTGTCGTGCTGGTCCTGACATTCGACCTTTGGCGAGTCTTGCGAAAACGTTTATATCACTTATTCTTTGGCGATCACACCAATCTCAATCAATCCGACCCGACCCACAAAATCAGCAGGGTTACTGTCCGCCTCCTGCACGAATTTCTCAAGCGCAAAGATCCCGATTCAGGTTTGGGGCAGTCTGACTCGCACTACAACTCTTGAGGGCGATGTCCTTTGGTTATGTCAAACTCAAATCAAAGAGCTGTATTCCACAGCTTCGCGCTAGTCATCCGGTTCCAGCTCTGGGGGTGGTTTAGCTGCATTGACGATTGACTCTCACCATCAAAACGGCTGGTTAGGCGGCGGTACGGAATTGACCAGCGCCCCCTGCAGATTAATCGGCCCGATCGCCTGAATGTTGATCGCCGTCGTGGCTTGCAGGTTGAGGATGCCAGTCGATCGCACCGTGAGCACCTGCAGCGCATCGTTAAGGGTAATCTCATGGCCGCCCTGCGATTGCATCGTAATGCCCCCTTGACTATCGCTAAAGCTGAGCTGATGTCCATTGGGGGTGGCGATCGTGATGGTGCCGGTGCTGTCGTTGAGCGACACCTGTGCCCCCGCCGCCGTCTCTAGCGAAATCCCGGCCTGGCTGGCGTTTTGGTCTTCTTCAACAAACTGCATCTGATGGCCGGTGCGCGTCCGCAACGTCCGCAGGCGCACTTTACCCCGATTCACCGTGTCGGATACCGCGTGGGGTGGGGCGTCGGTGCCATTCCACACGTTGCCCAAAACGTAGGGGCGGTGAATGTCGCCATGCTCAAACCCCACCAGCACCTCATCCTCAATTTCGGGCAGGCAATAGAAACCGCGATCGTCCCCCGCCCCCACGGCAACGATTCGCGCCCAGTTACTTTCGTGGGCGCTGCCATCTTCCTGCGGCGTCAGGGTCGGAAACCGCACCCGTACACGGCCCAGCTCGTCGGGGTCTTGATTGTTCGTGACAATGCCTACCAAAAACGTCTGCCCCGGTCGCAGCTGGGGTTGACTCAGCAAATCACCTAGCCGGTTACCGCCCCGCAAACCCCGCACACCAAAATCGGTAGTGTAGCGCCGGTTGTAGTAAAGGTGGCGGGTTTCGGTGATGTAATAGTCGCCGCTGTATTTGCCCATATCGGTCAGCGTCACCTGCCGCCCAGTGCGAATCTCGGGGTTGCCCTCCGCCTGGGCATCGGCCACGGTAAATTCGCCACCCAGTTCATCAAACAGCGCCTGGGCGATCGCGTCGGCTTCTTTAGCGCTTTCCACCGGTTTATCCACCACATAGGCTTTAGGCGGCTCGTTCGAGAGGCCAAAGCCCACCGACAAGTCCGCCCCCTGGCCATATTCGGTTTGGGTCAGCGGGGCAGTGGCTTGGGCGGTGGAGACGATTGCTCGCTTATTGGCATAATCCCAACTCCGCACTTCCACCCCGCTCACCTGCTCCGCCGTCGTCACCCGCACCTGAAAACCACCAAAATCTTGCAGCCACTGCAGTGCCAGTTGGTCATCTACCGTCGGTTGCCGAAAATAGAGCTTGCCGTCACGCACAAATAGCTCAAAGCCTAGCCGTGCCGCGCGATACCGCAGAAATTCCATGTTGGTCTGGTTTTCTTGAAACACGTAGGCGCGGGGGTCGCCGCTGTCGTCTAGCTGACCAATTTCGATGCCGACTTGGGCGGCAATCTCGGCCACAATATCGCTGTCTTTGTAGTCTTGATACGAACGGTTATGGCGACCCCGATGCAGGCGATGAGAAGTGTCGTAGCCTCGCACAATGACGGGGGCCTGCGATTCGGCGCTGAAGTGACTTTCGATGCCCGTGATTTCCCCTTCGATCAGGTAGCTCATCTTCGGCTCACTGAACGCGGTATCCGTCGTGGTGCTTGATTGAAACCCAATGCGCACCGTCTGCCCCAGGGTGAAGTATTCGTCGTAGCGCCAGGGCGATTCGTTATCGTTGCCCGGATAATAGGGGTTTTCGATCACGATGGTGAAGGTCGCTGGTAAATGCAGGCTCTCTTCGACCGATAGCTGCTGAATGTCGTTAATCAGCTCATCGGGCACGGCTTGGCCACCGAGTTCTAAATAGGGAATGGGGACGTAGGTTACAGTTGCCACGGTTAAAAGTGAGTAAGGTCTGGAACAGAAATCTGGGTGAATAAATTAAGGCATCAGGTCAGCTAAATCAGATGTGGGCAGAAACGTGTTCCTTGAGGTTTGGCTATCTCTCAAAGGTCACTACACCCTATTCAAAGAGCTGTAGAACCTCACCTAGCCTCTCCTTAGTAAGGAGAGGAACCGGAGTTCTTGTCTCATTTGAGGTAAATCCCTGAACAGACTTTAGGTGAGCCTCTCCAAAGCCCTCTGGGCAGGCTACGCCCAAGAGAAGGAAAGGTGCCGCAGGCGGTGAGGTTTACCGATTAGCCATACCAATCCTGACGCTCCTGATATTCATCACAGGCTGCTTGAGCACCTGATTCCAAAGCATCAGCCTCTGCCATCAGCTCGTCATATCGATCCTTGGCATCTTCATCCACCGTCACCACCAAACTCGACAGATCATCGTTGAAGCGGTTGTACCGAGAATCGTCTCTGACATTGGCGATATAGATCTCACCCACCGCTGAAACACTGGTGCCACCAAAGTTAGAGTCTTCGTAAAAAGTGACGCGATAACCGGCGGGTACAAAAAAAGACGTCATGTTGTTATTGCCCAAATCACCGAGGTCCCCGCGATCGAATTCGCCCTCGCCAAACTCGACACTGTCGCCTTGTTTATTGGAATGTTTAAACAGCTGAACTTTGCCCTCAGGGTCATAGTTCTCTTTGGCCTCTTCGCGTTTTGCCTCGGCTTCATCAGTCCCCGATTCACATTGCTCCTTGAGGTCAGCCAAATAATATTCGTTGGCCTCTGAGACGGAGATCGCGGCGGGCGGTTGAGTGCGCGTATCGCGATCGCCAAACAGCTCGGCGTCATAACTTCGCGCCTCAGAAGATAAAAAAGAATCATCCACTTCCTTGAGCGAAAGATTCACTTCCGCCCGCACCGGTGTGCCATTGGCGAGGAACATTGTGAGTTTGTAATCGAGCTTTTCGACAAAGCAGGTGATGTAGTCTTTATCGCCCCAAATAAATTTATAGATGGGCGGACGCGGCAGGTAAGTGTCCCCAGTGGAATACCCTTGAAACTGCACCGACTGCCGCAGCGGATCGATATACACCGCCATAATGTCTTCACCCGATTCGTAGGTGTCAAACATGACTTTTTTGAGTCGCAGCGATCGCGCTTTGGGATATTCAAAACTCACCTTGGGGCGACCACTTTCCGTCCGCGCCGACTCCGACTCGCCCACTTTGACTGCTTCTTTAAACTGCACCTTGTCAGGGTTAAACATAAATTGAAAGTCGAGCGACGAACTGTCTGGACAAAACAGCCGCGCCTTTTCTAACACCGTCATTTAGCGCCCTCCCCCCATCGGTTCACCACGGCAACCTCCCGGCATATCGCCCCCCTTGTCGTTCGCGATCGTGGGCGATTTTTTGCCCCATGAGGCTATACATCTCCCGCGCCAGCAGTTCCAACTCTTGGGCCGCTTCTTCTGGCGTGAGATATTCCCCCTCCGGAAACTCCACATCCGCGTCTAAAATGGTCTCGGCCAATGCCTCTAAAAACTCATCATCGGCCTCTTCTAGCCGCAGGGCGAGCGCTTCTAAAATCACCTGATCAGCTTCCTGGATACTCTCTGCCAGCCCGGCTTGAAAAGCTTCGTCTTCTGCCGCTAGCGCCTCCTCTAACGATTCAAAAAACTGCTCTTCCGTAAATTCTGGCGTTTCGGTCTGCAGTTCTTGGGTACTTTCGTTAAAGTCCTCGTCGTTCTCAACCCGCTCAACCACCGTACTGGCAAAAAACTCGTTGTATTCCTCCTCAAATCCCGCCGCTTTAGCCAAAAAGCTTTCAACCAACAGTTGACTTTCTTCGTCATCGCCGGGCAAGGCTCCCTGCAAACTTTGGCGCAGCTGTTCTTGCCATTCCTCTGCTGACAGCGTGGTCTCTTCTTCGCTATCAGCCGCTGCCTCGTCCGCTTCGGCTTCGGCCATGGCAGTCTCTCGCTGCACCTTGACCGAGTCAGGGTTAGGGACAGGAGACGACGCGGGGGCTTCTTCGCCCATGAGCTGAGCCACCGTGGACCACTGTTGAGGCACCGCTGGCGCTGGCTGCGTCGCCTGGGTGGGCTGAGCCTCCCGCTGCATGACTGGATTTACCCCTGGCGCCGGGGCGGGCGCGAGGTTCCCATCAGCGGTTTCACGGGCCTGAATCGTCGGTAGCGTTGCTGAACTCTCTGGGGCTGTCGGGGCATTCGATGGGGTGCTTGCTGCCGCCGGATGGCTTGATGCACGCGGCTGGCTGCCTGGCCCGATCGCACCTTGAGTATGAACTGGTGTTGAATCAGCGATCGCTGGAATCCCATCAGGATTAGTGGCAGGCACCGTAGCGTCTGGCGATCGCTGGAGAGGCACGGCTGCAGCACTCTGATCCGTAATCTCTGGTGGCGGTACCGTCTGCGGTTGCACGGCTGGTGTGACTGCAGGAACAGCAGTGACCTGAGGAGAGTCTGATGAGCGATCAGGACTGGGCTGAGCCCATGTCGTTGAGCTGCTATCGGATGATCGCTGAATCTGGTGGCTCTGCTCTAGTGTCGTCTCTGCCTGCGGCTGCGGCACTGCCGTCTCGGGTAGGAATGGCGAGGGCGATCGCTGCACCCCCGCCGACTGCTCACCCGTCACCGGGAAAGGGGCCACTTGCGGTTGCACGATGGCATCCGGTGCATCAGCGACGGATTGAGTGGGGGAATTGGGGGGGCTGTCAGATGAAGCCTGCAAGACGGCATCTGTCGGCTCCGTGACTGGATGCGCTGGGGTGGGAGCCGCTGGCGTTGCCGTCGTTTGCTGCTGCACGGTGGGAGACGTTGAGCTAGCGTCAACAGCTTGGAGGGATCGCGACTCTATTGCGTCAGCAGGTGAGTCTGATGAATGAAGGGCCGGTTGCTGTTGAAGTGTCGGAACTGCAGGCGTTACGGCTGGAGGCGACGCTGTTGGCGGAGTACTGGACTCATCAACTGGCGATCGCTGAATTGCGGGTGTCACCGGTAATGGGGCTGCAGGCGACGCCGTTGGAGGGATCGTGGTCGCGTTAGGCGTGGCCTGCTGTTGGATGACTGGGGTGGCGATTGCCGCCTCTGTGGATTCCGCTGATCCTTGCGGATTGGTGGCGGGCTGAATGGTGGGGGTACTCGTCTCAGGTGCCGCCGTTGAAGCAGAACTGTCAGCATTGGCCGTGGGCGCGATCGCCCGCGCTTGAACTATCGGATTTGCAGCAACACTAGGGGATGTGCCTGACGTCTCGGCTGGCGTATCGAGCTGAATCGGTGGTGCTGTGGGTGCCGGTTGTGGGGCTGACTGTCGCTGGATGGAGACCTCACCGACAGTCGCAGGCGTTGAGGGCGGATCGCTGGGATCGAGCGATCGCTGTAGCGAAATCGATTCACTGCTCCCAGTTTGAGCGGCTGGTGCATCAGCACTGGCTAGCGGCGGATCCGCTTGTGGCTGAATGGCCGGAGCTGCCTGGATATTGGGTAGTGAAGTCGTTGCTGTTGCCGAATCTGGGGCGCTGACGGCTGCGCCATCCGGCGATCGCTGCACGGTCGGGCGATCGCCCGACCCATTTGTAGTTGGAGACAACACCTCTGGCGATCCTGGGGCTACCTGCCGCTGTACCGCATCTGTCGCCGATGTTGCCGCTGGCTGTGCGGGAGCGATCGGAGTGGATGGCGATGAGTCCGCTTGCCGTTGTACGGAAACTTCACCGGCTGCTGTGGGTGACGTAATAGCGCTATCGGAATCGGGTGATCGCTGTAGAGGCGACGATTCGTTGGGCGTGATTCCTGCAGTGGAGGGCTCAGCGGTAGTGGGTGACGGAACCGGTTGTCGCTGTATGGCTGGGCTGTCAGCAGTTGTAGGGGCGCTCTCTACCTCGCCCTGTCCTGTAAAGACTGGTGCTGATGCCGGTGAAGCGGGCGATCGCTGCACGGTCGGGCGATCAGCCTCACTGCTTGATGTCGAGGAGGCTCCCTCCACAGCCGTCGGTGATGCTTGAACCGTCGGTGATGCTTGAACCGTCGGTGATGCCTGAACTGTAGAGTCTGTCTGCTGCTGTACCGCACCTTCAGTTGCCGGTGCGGCAGCGGTGGGCGATCGCTGAATCTCGGATGTGTCTGTGGTGTTGCCCACCGTTGGTAGCGTTGGCTCTACAGAGGCTGATGCCGATTGGCGCTGTAGCGGCACTGCGGACGGGGTTTCCGATGACGGCTGTGAGACATCCGATGGTGTACTAATGGCAGACGGGTCCGAGGTATCCCCAGGCGATCGCTGTACTGTTGCAGATGGTGTAGTCGCTGCGGGTTGGACGGTTGGCGGTGCATTGGTGCCAGGCAAATTTGATCCGCTCGTCTCTCCCGTTGTGTCGTGCTGGCGTTGCACGTCCAGTGAGTCTGAACTGGCGGAGCTAGCGGCACTAGCGGCAGGTTGCGGGGAGGTTGTTGCCGGGCTACTGGCGGGCGTAGCTTGCCGCTGCACATTAGGTGTCGTCGCATCGGACGCGGGTGCTGGGCTGTCCGTGGCCGGAGTGGTAGCGGGCGACGGCGATCGCGCAATGGTGACATCTGCTGAAGTAGCTGCAGTGTAATCGGGGGAGCGCTGCAGGGTGTCCGGTTGAGTTGATCCGACATTCGGTGGCGTTGGCGGCTCTCCGCTGTTAAGGTTCGAGCCGGTTGAGGCCGGGCTACTCTGCCGCTGAATGGTCCCGTCCACAGTGGATGCCGGGGTTCCTGCTGTTGTCGGCTGAGGGGAATGAGCGTTCTGGATAGGCGGAGCGGCAGGTGAACTGTCTAGGCCCGTTGAGGGCGATCGCTGCACGCTGGGTCCTACATCAACACTCTGACGTTGCACAGTGGGTGCTGTCTGGGCAGCTGGTGGCGTCGTGGTGGGTGATGGGTCAGGCGATCGCGGCCCGGTTGCCGCCGAGCTAGCATCTGTTGCTGCCTGAACCGTAGGCGAAGTCGGGGAACTGGAATCCGGCTGAGGCGATCCGGCTGAGCTAGCTTGGATTTGAGGCGAACTGTGGGAGGCTTCAGCTGCGGGCCTTGAGGGGAATGCCGGAGCTGGCTGTGCCTGTATTGAGGGGGGTTCAGCACTAACGCTGGGCGATCGCTCCGGCATCGCTTGCGCTTGAATCGGTGCTGGATTGGATGAGCGATCGGACGCTACCGGCGACGACCCAGTTGCTGATTCAGCCGCTGGAAGGGGAGGCGCAGACGACGATTGTGGCGGGGCATTCCCTGACTGAGCTTGGACTACAGGAGATGCTGGCATCGCCTTCAGGGATGGTTCCGGTGCTGATGTCGGTGGCGGCGGCGCTGAACGAGCTTGAACGGTGGATGAATTGGGTGAGTTTTCAGTCGCTAACGGTGCAGACGGTAAAGCGGGTGACGATTGTGATTGCGCTTGCACCACAGGGGATGCCGTCGTCGGGGCTGGCTCTGGTGCTGATGACGGTGGCTGTGGGGTTAGACGGGCTTGAACGGCGGGCGAATTGGGGACATCCCCTGAGGTTAGCGATGCCGATGGTGAAACGGGTGAAGCGGACGACGGTTGTGGTGAAGCACTCGGTTCTGATTGCGCTTGGACCACCGGGGATGTGGTCGTCGGGGCTGGCTGCGGTGCTGATGTGGGTGGTTTTGGGTCTGAGCTGGCTTGAATTTGAGGCGAACTGGGTGAGTTCCCTGGTGCTAATGGTGCAGCCGGCCGCGCTGCCGCTGGGGCATCAGCTGGTGGCAGAGAATCTGACGGCTGAAGTTGTACCTCAGGTATTTGGGGCGATGACGTGGAGGGTGTCGCCGCTTGCGCCTGTAGCAATGGCGCGGCAGCTGATGATGTTGTTGTTTCAGCAGCAGGTGTGGAGGGGGGGGCCGGTTGCGCCTGTATTGAAGGTTTAGTCGTCGGTGTGGTCGTTGACGTAGGGGTCGTGGCCGGTGGGGCTGCTTGCGCCTGCACTGACGGGGCGGCAGCTGGGGGCGCGGTGGCGGCGGTGTTTTCAGCAGGTGTTTCCGGAGATGTCGAAGTGGGTGTGGGTGCCGTCGCGGGTTGAATGACCGGCGATCGCCCTGAGGTCGGTGAATCTGATGGGCTCGGTGCTGGCTCGGTGGCGGCGGTTTGTATCGCGGGTGCGCCCTCTGTGCTGGGGGTGGTGGATGACGTGTTATCCGTCGCTGGCGACTGCGATCGCGCTTGTAGCGGTACCATCTGCGCGGTGTCACCGGCGGCGGCCCAGTGCGCATTGGGGAACGGCTGCAGCACCGTGAGTGATTGCGCTCCCAACGGGGCAATGAGCTTGGGCGAAATCACGGTTTTGCCTAACGGCTGACTCGCGCCTAGGGGGCGATCGGGTGAGGCCGTTGACCCCGCCGTCATCGGGGTGATCGTCATCCAAATTCTCCCGTCTCGTCGCGACCACTCAGCTGCGTTGCGCCTGAGACGACCGTTGTCGAGACTTCTAACCCTTCAAAGGCGAGCCGCAGTTCCTCCATGGCTAAGTTTTTTGCTTTCGCTTTCAGGGCGGGGGCCTTCCAACTAGTGGGAAACGCGCCAATCACCGTCCAGCACTGGATGCCTTCCCCCGCTGGGTTAAAGACCACTACGCTGATATTGCGACGAATGCCGGGCTGAGTGGGGTCAGGATTCCAGACCTGGTTAATCCAGTCCCAAAACACCATGTTGTCGCTGACGCCGCGCTTCAGCTTGATTTCCTTAAATTTGGGCTGGCCCACCAAAATTCGCTCGCGGTTGTTGGCCCCTCCTTCAAAAAAGCGCTTGACCTTAGCCTTATACGACAAGCCAGAGCATTCGCTAAAGCAGGCCGAGGGTTCGTTATCCCCTTCGATATAGACGTAAAACCGCTGCGAGGTAACGTAGTTTTGGAGTTGATCGACGGAAAAAGACACTGCTGACCTACCTTGCCACCCTGACTATCGGTCTAAGTTGGGCCGATCGCGATCGCGCTGCAGCCGCTGCTCGACTTGCCAGAGGGCATAGAGGCGCTCGCTCAGCCGCCGCCTCAAATGGGGATTGCGTCTGACCTGGCGGGCGGTGCGACCGAGACGATGGCGCGATCGCGCCGAGATTTGCACCCCAGCCGGGGCGGCATACCCAGCGGCACGGGTCGCCCGAACCGGTGGCAAAGGTGACGACCGGCAGTCACCCCGGGCAATGTGGCGATCGCCCACCCACGGAAATGGAAAGCGATTCATGTCCCTCAGTTCCCCTGATGATTGCGTCCATTGTGGCCAACCCCCGACCGGAAACCTATTCGACCAAAGTCTAGTTTTGGCGACGGGGCGGCGTGGGCTCCGGCTCTGCGATGGGGACGAGGCCCGCCCTTTCTAACAGCTGCTGACTTTCTTGAGACTGCAAGATTTCAGCCACCTTGCGCCCCATCGGGGGCCGACTATTGTCGTAGGGAAAAATCACCTCTAGGGGATAGGCGAGGGGATAGTGACCGGTCAAAATAGCAGTGTAGTCGCGGCGATAACTGCCCTTGTCTTGGCAGAGGTCGATGGTGGGGTCAATGGCTCGTCCCGTTTGCCCATCGGCGATCGCCTGCACAAATTCACCATCCTCGGCCTGCAGCGCCAGCGGATAGACCGAACACTGACCAAAGACCTGACTCAGCGGCCCAAAGCCGATGCTGCCGATCGCCTCGGCTTCAAAGTCTTGAATCACCCCGCGCAAAATCTCAAAGGTGCGCAGCACCTTTACTGGGGGCCGATCTGAGCTAACCTCACCGGTCAACGTGGCAGGCGACTCTAAGAGTGAGCGAAAGGTGGCGATCGCGGTGGGGTCTTGCAGCACCTGCCGTTCAAAAATCGCCACCAAGTCGGGTTCTGACGGCACATACAGCTGCACGGGCAAGTCTGGCCCGCCTAGCGTCCGCCAATTCACAATTTGACCGGTATAAAGCTGCCGCAGTTGCTCAAAAGTCAGCTGTCCCCGCAACCCTTGCGGCAAGCCCCGCGCGCGCTCGGCATAGCTAAAGGCGACAAATATCGCGATCGCGTCATGGGCCACGGGGGTTGACTGCACGGTAGGCGGCAACGGCAACACGGCCCCGGCGCTGCTGCCAAACAGCGCTGACAGAGCAAAATCCGCTTCTTCATCCAGCACGGCGCCAATCGCCGCCTCATCGGTCGCGAGCGGTTGATAGGTCAGAGCCACCTCGGGATAGGCCGCCTCAATCGCCCCTTCCACAGTCATTTCCGGAAAAACCAAACTCTTCTGCCGCAGCACGTAAGCGCCCAGGCTGTCATTCTCACCGGCATAGGTAAAGCGCCCCCGTGGCACCCCGACCGCTTCAGCAAAACAGCAGAGCTGGGGCAGTCCGTCGGGGCTGGCGATCGCCAACCGGCGGCGAGTCAACCACCAACCCAACGCGCCCCCCAACAGCGCCAAAAGGAGCGCTGCAACCAGCCAGCGCCACCAACGAGTACGGGATGTTTCCTCTAAGTCTGTTGATTCATCGGCGATCGGTGTTGCGGTCAGCAATTGCCAATCGCGCGGAATCGCCCGTCGCGCCGCTTCGGCACTGGCAAAGGGCGTCCGCAGCCCCAACAGGCGATAGGTAAAGTCTCGCAGCTGGGGCTGCACCGCAGCGGGCCAGTCTTGGGGCTGACGCGGATCGCGGCCCTCGGTCTCAGCGATCGCGGCCCCGGTCAGTAATTGATAGCCAATCTGCCCGACCGCCGTTAAATCATCGGCTACGGTCATTGAGGGCAAGCTGTCTTGGGGCGGGGTAAACAGGTTTTCCCAGAGCTGCAGGTCAGTCAGATAGATCAAAAACTGCGGATCGCTTGCCAAGGCGGGGTCGTCTGGCCAATTGATTAAGACGCTATCGAGGCTGAGATTACCGTGCACGAGACCGGGGCGCACCTGTCCGGCGGGCACCACATATTTTTGCCCATGCAGCGACTCCAGCGTTTGCAAAATCTGGTTAAAAAAGCGCCAGACTTGGGGCGCACCCCAAGGGTGAGGCTGCTGCTCTAAATGGCTCCGCAGGGAGGGTAACAGGTCTAAGCCGCTAAAGCCGACCAGATAGCAGCGGGGTTCCTGCTGGTCGGGAATCGCATCCTGCGGCTGAATTAACCGAAACCGTTCAGGTCGACCGTCGGCCAGCGCTAAGCCACCGCGATCGCGAAACCCGGCTTGCCGCTGACGAATTTCGGCCTGACTAAACTGCTGGGGCGGCAGCAAATATTCTCGCAGGCTGACGGGCTGCTCACTGCCCATGCGCCACCCTCGATAGACGCGCCCGCGCCCCCGCACGCTGATCTGGGCTTCGACTCGATAACTACCGAGCTGGCCCAACAGTTTAGTGCCTGGAGAAAGGGGTGGCAGCGGCAAGGTATCCACCAGCGGTGCGGCCAGTGCCGGTGCCTCAGCCGCGATCGCCGCCGCATCCGTCTCGGCTTCCTCAGCCTCTGCGACGCCTGGCAGCGAGTCGCGCAGCATCGGCAGCAGCCAGCGATAGCGCGCGGGCACCACTGAGTAAATGCGGTAGAGCGCCTGACTCCGGAAGAAACTGAAGCGTCCGCTCACCCGCGACAGCTCCCGCTGCCGCAGCGTCTGCGCGATATTGCCGCGTTTTCCGCTGCGCTTACCGGCCCCCAGGCGCGGCAGCCCTAACAACCGCTTTTTGTCTGACTTCGCCACAGCACCGCGTCCTTTTGCCCGTGTGGCTTCATTATCCTGACTTTGGGCGGCCCCCACCTTAGACGTATGGAGAGAGTTGAGCGATCGCCCTACCCACCGAGAAATACCATCATGGCAGTTGTGTAAGGAATGCAACAAACCCGCAAGCGTTGAGAGAGATAATCATGCAGCGGCAAGAGCGATCGCTACCGATTAACAACGCCACACTGCAAACTCTGATGCCAGAACTGGGGAAGAGTGTAGTCGAGTGCTAGAGCTAATGCACCAACTTCAGGTGACAAATTTGCAAGACGACCAAAAAGCGGACATTTTGGCCGAGGGATTGGCCTCGGTGCTTCATTTGCATACCCACTGCGATGAGGATTTGCAGGGAGCGATTTCGGATGAGCTGGATAGTCTGCCAGAATGACTTTTGGGCAGGGAATTAGAGATCATTCGATCATACCAAATATGCCCCTACCAACTCACCGCAGACAACCTTCTTGTGCAACGGCCATCCTGGCCGTCCTTGAGGCAACCGCTATTCAGCACTAGGACAGGCCAAAGGCCCCGTCCGACAAGGGTTCTATCAAGACTCTGATGATGAGAAGGGCATTCTAAGGAAAACATTTCCACTCCCACCCATGAAAGAGCCACAGCTCAAAATCACCCAGCGAATGCTGCCTCACTGAGAATATGATGGCTCAACTTACTTCATCACCTTTAACACCTGGGAAAGACTAGAACTTTCTCCTGCTGCACGGCAGATTGCGCTGGACGCCTGCCTGTTCTTTAACACTCAGCGGTATGACCTATTTGCCCTCGTCGTGATGCCCGACCATGTGCATATGCATATGCTGATTAGACCGCGGTCCAAGACCGAGGAAGCATACTGGTCCCTCAGCAGCATTATGCATAGCATCAAAAGCTACAGCGCTAAACAAATCCCCAAAGTGATGCCCCACATCGGCACCATTTGGCAACCTGAACGCTATGACCATATCGTCCGCAACGATCGCGCCTTCACCGCTATCTGGAACTATATTTGCCAAAATCCAGTAAAAGCGACGCTCGCTACCTCGCCTGAGAATTACCCATTCCTGTGGCAAGAAAGTTAGCGATCGCCCTACTCAAAAACGAGCTTGAGCACTATCTCACACTGCCCTCTCAAAACAACGTGACAGGCAGCGGCTCAAGTGATACAAATGAACTAAGTTGCTGCGTCTCCCTGACACTATCAAACAGCCTCGGAAAGTCATGAAGCCAACTACCGCCAGAATGCTCGAAGAATTAAGGCAACTGACCAATGGTCTCGTTTTTAGTACCGAAGGCGATTATTACGTTGACCCTTTTGTCTGGGAACCCGATGAGCAGGGAGAGCTGACATTGGACAGACTGCTCGAAGCAGAAGGATATCTCGAAGAGGTCGACATCGAGAGCGTCTTTCCGCAAAACAAGCAGTTTCCGACTGAGACCTTTCGTGAAGAGCTATTTCCTGAAGATGAAAAGCAGGTAGAGTTACTTAAGTTTTTGGACTCTCACTGTACCGAAGTACAGGTCTATGTCGTTTCAAAAAGTGATGCGCCTTGCAAGTGGGCGATGGACCATCCTGAAGAGCATTCAACCGTAGAACCCTTCGAGGGATTTCCGATCATCCTCGCAGAAACTAAAACTGGAGAATGGATTGGCATTGCCCCAGAGGTTAAGGCAGACTTTGAAACTCGCTTTGGTGCAAAAAGGCTATCTACAGATTGCGATCCTAGGCTAGAACAAAAACTTTGGCAGTCCGCATTTCGGGAGCGAGAACGTGTGCCGTTAACGAATAGAGCAGATTGCTACGTTCGATTTGACACAGAGAGCTTGCTTGAAAGTCTCAATATTCCATTGCATGTTGGTTCATTAGAGGGTATGACGATCGCGCAATGGGTGAGCTTTAGTGGTGAAAAGTTATCGAAAGTAGAGGCTTGTCAAAACAGAAAAGCTAGCGAGATATCCCTTGTGCTAGCTAGGAAAATCAAGCAAATATTGCTTGGCATGGAGCTTTATACTAGGCAGTTCTTCGAACCTGATTATTCTGTTGAACGTTTTGTGATGAGAATAGCTGATAGCAAAGAACTGCTGTTGTGCAGCTTAACCGATGCCGTTGGATTCTCTCGTGTTTGCCAGTTCACAGAATTGCATGATGACGATGATGTCTATGATGATGATTCACCCATTGAGAAAAGTCCAACGTTGGAGCCTTTGGACAACTGGCTACTGTCAAACCTGACTAACCTCCAGGAATATGTCGTAGGCTGCATGTCTATTTACTATCTCTACAACGTTGGCCAAAATACCGACGGTGATTGGGTTGGTGTGACGACTGTTGGCATCTGGACATAGCACAGAATTCGTTCATGGCAGTTTGCAATCGTGGTGGAGAAAGTGAGCGATCGCCCGCCTCGACTAGCCAGAACGACGCTCTCGCCTTCAGGAATCGGGCCGTAGCACGCTGAAGATATGCCTATAGACTCACCCAAGAGGTTTTCTCGGCATGAAGAAGTTATTGGCTACGGGATTAGGCATCGGGGCATTAGCGATCGGTGTGTACACCGGCGTCAGTTTTTACACCGCCAAGGTAGCCGAGGCCAAGATCAACGAATTGATTGCTGAAGTTGATGATGACGTGGTCATTGAGTATGGCCAGGTCAGCGTCAATCCCTTAGGCGCTGACATCACGGTCAAAAACGTGAGTGTGGCCCCGATTGAAGCGCCCGCCCAAGCCGTCAAGATTGACCAGGTGATTGTGCGCGAATTTGACGACAAGTCTGACTTCCCGACGGTGGTCGATGCCTCTTTAAAGGGCATCCAGTTTGACATTGGTGAGATGAATGAGCCCACATTTGACAATTTTATGAAGCAAGCTGGCTATGACGGCACGATAGCCCTCAACTTGGATACCAAATATGAGTATGACGAGGCCTCGGGTGAGATGACCCTAGAGCAGTTTCGCTTTGGTGCGAAAGATCTGGGCTACCTAGAAGCAACACTTAAGCTGGGTAACTATTCTCCCGACACTGCTTCAACTGCAGGCGTCACTTTGCACTCAGCCGAGATTATCTATCGCGATGATTCCTTTGCCGAGACGATGATGGCGTCAATGGCTGCTAAAAGCAACCAAGACGTTGAGCAGTTTAAGACGCAACTGGTTTCAGGGATTTCCCAAAATGCTCAATTCTTCGTGTCGGCCGATGATCCGACGGTGATGGCAGTCATTGAAGAAACGACAGCCTTTATTGAAGACCCCAAGGGTTTCAGCGTTTCCGCTAACCCGCAACAGCCCGTTTCCGTCATTGATTTGATGAGCGCCGGGAGTCCCGAGGTTTGGGTTGAGATGCTGAATCTTGAAATCGAGGCTAACTAAAGCAGCCAACTCCAACGCGATGCATGGATGTCTGCTTAGGTCATGACTGAATTCGCCATCCTGTTGGGTTAAGAAGCCCGAATCCGTTTTGGCCAGATGAGTGCGCCCGGCCTCGACAATCGTATCGAGGCCGGGCATTAGTCATGGCCTCTGTCATTGAGAATTAGTTCTTTTGCCGTTGATCACGGTTGTAGTTTCTCACTTCATGGAGAGTCACTTCACCATCCCCATTCAGGTCGGCAGCCGGGTCGCCAAGACTGACCTGTTGGGCATTGGCGATCGCGGCAAACGTACCCAGAGACATCACAACTGCAAAGGTCGAGAGTAAAAAGCGTTTCATGGTTAAAGCCTCAATTGAATAAACGGTCAAACCCTAGTTATTACTAGGGTTTTGCTTTCTTGATTCCTATAGTGGTGGCGGGGGCTGAGGCGTTCCCGAGTAGCGGTTAAGCACAGATTAAAGCTTGCCTGAGAGGGGAATTAATCGTGCTGAAAGAAGGCTTCAGGAACTTGTGTTGATCGCCGCGAGGCACAAGCGGTGGAAATTCTTTCACGCGGTTGTGTGGCTACAATTTAGGTGACGGCAGCCGGCAGCCCCTGATGACACCCGTAACCGAGCCTCGCATCCACCTGTGGAACCGTGACGAATATTATCGTCTCGCTGATCTCAACTTTTTTCAGGGACGACGCGTAGAGCTTATCGAAGGGCAGGTAATTGACATGGCAGCGATGAAAAGTGCCCATGCAATCGCGATCGATTTGGTTGATGCGGCGTTGAAACCTGTTTTTGCGACTGGTTATTACATTCGTCAGCGAAAGCCCTTTGTCATCAGCGATAACTCAGAACCTGAACCCGATATTGCGGTCGTTTCAGGAACTATTCGCGACTACACTGATGCTCATCCCACCACAGCAGTCCTCATTATTGAGGTGGCCGATAGCTCCTTGCGCTACGACCGCAAAGTCAAAGGCAGCCTGTACGCTAAAGCCGGGATTGCTGAGTATTGGATCGTGAATCTGAACGATCGCCAGCTAGAAATCTATGGCGATCCACAGGTTGATACCAGTGCCGAATACGGCTTTAGCTACCGCCGCCAGCAGCCCTATCAAACCGGACAAACCGTACCGTTACCAGAACGAGCTGAAACCGCGATCGCAGTGGGCGATTTATTTCCTTAGCGGCATGGGTGATCTGCCATCCGCCGGTAGCTGATTTGAAATTCTGTTGCGTTTATGCGGACTTGTAAGTTGCTGAAATGTCACCAGTGCTAGGGTTTGAGTCATGCTCTCACCGGCTAATTTCAGTTAAAAATCAACCGTTATGACCTTATCGCGACGACAGTTTACGCAGACTGCACTTTGGAGTGGGTTGGGCGCGGCGCTAGCCTTTTCCCCTAAGCAGTCGGTGCAGGCTCAGCCGCCGAGGGGCAATCAGCGGATTATGGTTGACACCACCGAGGATTTCTTAAATGCGATCGGGCCTGACCGCATTCTTCGAGTTCGTTCGGGGGCGTTCACGCTTTCTGACATTGATCCGACTTGGCAAAGCCCCTACGCTCGGTTTGAGGAAGTGTATGACGGCTATGAGTTAGTCATTACGAACGTGGAAAATCTGTGGATCAAGGGCGTCGAAAATACGCTTTCCCGAATTTTGACCCGTCCTCGCTATGCTGATGTGCTCAAGTTTCGCGACTGTCGCAATGTTCGCTTTGAAAATCTGGAACTGGCTCACACGGGCGACGCCGGGTTCTGCCGAGGTAGCGTTTTAGCATTCGCTAACTGTGAAGCTGTGCGCATCGATGACTGCATTCTATTTGGCAGTGGCACCCACGGTATCGAAGCCAATGGCCTGACCCAACTAAACTGCTATAACTCGGTCATTCGCGACTGCACCTACGGCATTTTGTGTTTGCAGCAGGCGAGTGACCTACGGTTCCAGAACTGCCAATTTTTTGACAACGCTGGCTTCTCGATGATTGGTCTGCTGAATTGCCAACGGATCGATTTCACCCACTGTTTGATGTATGACAATCGGGTCGATCTCATCCAAGGGGTGCCGCCCATTGGCGATGACTATCTATTTAACGTGGTGGATAGTGAGGAAATCATCGTGGAGCATTGCCAGCTGCACCACAATCAGGTCACCCATCTAGCGCCGTTTCCCAATGCCATTCAACTGTTCGAAACTCGCATGGCAGATAACGCTTTTGGGCCAGACACGTTGTATCCACGCGATCGCGACTATCAAGCGCGTCCCCTGTGCCCTGTATGATTCCTCTCTCTGAACATTTGCCAGCCGATAATTATTTGCCCCCTCGGCGTGCTCATCAAGAGCATTGAGTGCCAATGAGATGGTCAGTCTGCTTCAGGAAATGTCATCGTGCTCCCTTCTGAAAGCACTTTCCAGAGTATCTGGCCGTCAGTTTATCGCTCACACTAGTTGGATTTTCTGCTGGGTGAGCAGCCAGCTTTAATCTGATGTGGCGGCTAAATATCGCTACCTTAAACTTAAATTCCTATAGTGGAATGTGGCTGCAAATCTGAAGTCTGCGGGTAGGACGACTCGTCTCCGAATGGACGAGCCGACGACTTAACCCAAGGCAACCGATTGAGACGGGTCAAGCTGAAGGGATGGCGCCGGGCGATCCCCACAGCAGGCACCACGTGGCCCAACTTTTGATGAGTGATGAAGAGGTTTGATGAAACGAGTTTACTGGTTGGTTTTGATGGGGGTGGTGATCGGCGCAACGGCGCTCTTTACACAACTGCCCCACAGCCGCAACATGGCGACCTCGATTGCTGAAATCGAAGATGCCGAGGTGGCCTATTTTGCGGCGGGCTGTTTTTGGTGTGTGGAGTCCGACTTTGAAAAGGTGCCGGGCGTCGCCGAGGTGGTGTCAGGCTACATGGGGGGCACGGTCGAAAACCCGACCTACGAACAGGTTGCCAGCCACACGACCGGCCATCGAGAAGCTGTTGAGGTGCGCTATGACCCCGAAGTGGTGGAGTATCAGCAACTGCTCGATGCCTTTTGGCGAATGCACGATCCCACCGATGCTGACGGTTCGTTTGTCGATCGCGGCGAATCTTATACGTCGGCGATCTTTTACGCCGATGCGGAGCAGCAACGTCTCGCGGAAGGGTCAAAAGCGGCTCTCGCTGCGTCCGGCAAGTTTGAGGAGCCGATCGCCACTGCGATCGCGCCCGCTGAGACCTTTTATATCGCCGAAGACTACCACCAGGACTACCACACAAAGAATCCGCTCCGCTATAGCGTGTATCGCCAGGGGTCAGGCCGTAATCAGTTCATCAGTCGAGTCTGGCAAGACGATACGACGGTTTATCAGCTGGCCGAAAATCTCAGCGACCAGTCCTCCTGGATCAAGCCCAGCGAAGCCGACTTGCGGGCCCTGTTGACTCCCCAGCAGTATGCCGTCACCCAAGAAGACGCCACCGAGCGACCATTTGCCAATGCCTTCTGGAACAACAAAAAATCCGGTATTTATGTGGATGTCGTTTCCGGGGAGCCGCTGTTTTCCTCGCTCGATAAATACGCGTCGGGTACGGGGTGGCCTTCTTTCTCGCGACCGTTAGCACCCCGCAATGTGGTTGAGGTAGAAGACCGTTCCTTCTTCTTGGTGCGAACTGAAGTGCGTAGCCGCCAGGCCGATTCCCATCTCGGCCATGTGTTTGAAGATGGTCCCGCTCCGACCGGATTGCGGTACTGTCTCAATTCAGCGGCTCTGCGCTTTGTGCCACTGGCTGATTTGGCGGCTGAGGGGTATGACCAGTATCTGCCTCGCTTTGAAGCAGCGGATATACCGGTGCCGGCAGCGGCGTCCTAACGGGTAGCCGCACTCAATCCACTCGATTCAGAGCCGCTAAGAAATTGGCCTGAGATAGTTTTCTATCGCTGGAATTGGGCATCGATATCCCCCTAACAGCAATGCTTTTGGTTAGGGAAATAGTGTTGTCAACGCAACTCTCAAATTGGGCAAAGCGTGTCAGGTTTAACCCCAAGCAGGCAGGGGGAATCGCTATTATTTAAGTCATGGAGAGCAGGCGATGCCACACCGTTGCAGCGGATCTCAGCGATCGCGTTATCTCCCTGCCTGGCCCAGTCATATCCCCTTTTGAAGCGCAGGAAAAACCGATGAATAAGCCCATGCTGCTGACCGTACTGCTGTTTGTGGGAATCACCGCGTTGAGTGCCGAATCGGCGGCGGCGTTTTGCCTCAGAGATGGCCGTTCCTCGGATGTCACCGAGGGGGATGCCTTTGTCAACTCTAGCCCGGCGAGTTCTGACTCTAACTTTAGATTAGAGGTGGGGCTCGATGACTTAGGCACGCTCGCTGAAACCTTTGACGGCCCTGCGCCTGAGTCAGCAGAAATGACGGTAGAAGCGGCCGATCAGGGTGAACTAGAGATCGCCGAGGATGAATCCGAGACGACGGTCACAGTTGATGGCATATCGTCTGAGGAAGCCATCGAGGCCGAACTACCCGTACATCAAAGAGAGTATGAATCGCGTGAAGACTATCTCAACGCGATCGCCATTGAATTGAACGACTGTCGGGAATAGTCCTTCCCTGCAAGGCCTTAGCCTCAGGCGGCGAGCATTGCGTCTTTGATGTCGGTAACCAGGGCATCGATGCGATCACGGGTGGTGTTCCAACTGCACATAAACCGGGCGCCGCCGCTGCCAATAAAGGTATAAAAATGCCAGCCCTTGTCGTATAGGGACTGAATGACTGATGTGGGTAGTTCGACAAAGACGCCGTTAGCCTGGGTCGAAAACAAGAGCTCCACGCCGGCAATCTGGGCCAGCTGGGCTGATAGGTAAGCGGCACAGTCATTGGCATGGCGGGCATGGTGCAGCCAAATATTGTCTTCCAGCACGCCGACTAACGGCGCTGATACAAACCGCATTTTTGAGGCCAACTGCCCAGCCTGTTTGCAGCGGTAGTCAAAATCTTCGGCCAAGGCTCGGTTGAAAAAGATGACTGCCTCGCCGATCGCTAGCCCGTTTTTGGTACCGCCAAAACACAACACATCGATGCCCTGCTGCCAGGTCATTTCAGCCGGAGTGCAGCCGAGAGCAGCGATGGCATTGGCAAAGCGCGCGCCATCCATATGCATTTTGAGGCCGTGGCGATCGGCCACAGTCCGAATCGCCGCCAGCTCCGCCAAGCTATATAGCGTACCGACTTCGGTAGGCTGGGTGAGACTGACAACCTTGGGTTTAGGGTAGTGAATGTCGCCACGCTTGAGCACGATGTCGTCAATCGCCGCGGCGGTCAGTTTCCCCGCTGCCCCTTTGCCCAGCAGCAGCTTCGCGCCGTTCGAAAAGAATTCTGGTGCGCCACACTCATCGGTTTCTATATGGGCTAGCTCATGACAAATCACGCTGTGATAGCTCTGGCATAACGATGCCAGCGCCAGCGAGTTACCCGCCGTGCCGCTAAAGACAAAAAATACCTCACAGTCAGTCTCAAACACCTCACGCAAGCGGTCCGCCGCTCGTTGCGTCCACGGGTCGTCGCCATAGGCGATCGCCTGGCCTTGATTCGCTGCTAGCAGGGCGGCGATCGCTTCAGGACACATACCGGAATAGTTATCGCTGGCAAATTGTTCGAGCATGGCACAAGGGAAAGAGGGCGATCGAGCAGTCAGTCTCAGGGTATGCCGGCTGGAGAATATCGGGAGTTCTATTTTGACAAGGAGCTGAAATCGGTCGCTTGAGACTGAAGTTTGAGGTTCACGATGTCGAGTTCACGGTGGGTAATAGCCCCAGGGGCAGTCAGCTGCTCTCGGGTAGAAAACGGCTGTGCAGATACATCTCGTCAGCTTGCTCAAAATCCCCAACTTGCGCTAGGGGTTAGTCGCACCTATCAGTGAGCAAACCGCTCCTCAAATGCAAAAAATTGAGATAAATTGATTGAAAAGCCCCCGTTTATGTTGATTGCTTGGGCTATTTGTTGAACTAGGTAGATTGCTGATGTTCTTTGATCCGACATACCTGTTTTTTATGATCCCCGGCTTGTTAGTAACCCTGTGGGCTCAGAACAAGGTTAAGGGCACGTATCGTCGCTATTCTCAAGTTCCTTCCACCATGGGCATGACCGGTGCTCAGGTAGCTCAAACCATTTTGTCGAAAATGGGTGTTCAGGGCGTACGGGTAGAGCAGGTTGCGGGAGAGCTGACTGACCACTACGATCCGGGTGCTAAGGCCGTTCGTCTATCCCAAGGGATCTACAACTCAACTTCCCTGGCGGCAGCAGCCGTAGCCGCTCATGAGTGCGGTCATGTCTTACAAGACGTGGAAGATTACAAATTCATGAATGTCCGGGCAACTTTAGTGCCCGCCGTCAACTTAGGGTCTCGATTAGGCCCAATTCTCATCATCGCCGGTTTGATTCTCAATTTCTTGGGCTTGGCCTGGCTGGGCATCTTATTTTTTGCGGCAGTACTCTTGTTTCATGTTGTGACCTTGCCGGTGGAATTTGACGCTTCTAAGCGGGCGCTGAAGCTGATTGACGAATACGGTATCCTGCAGGGCGAAGAAAATAAAGGAGCCCGCGCCGTCTTGCAAGCAGCGGCTTTAACCTACGTGGCAACCGCTTTCTACGCCCTGTTAAACCTGCTCTACTATGTCTTTTTACTGCTAGGTCGCCGTTAGCGGGTGAGCGTGTAGTCAGCATGGCTGACACCAACTCTGATTAGACTGCCAGTACAAAAAGGGGAAATGCTATTGAGAGCATTTCCCCTTTTTGCATTCAGACAGAACTTGAGACTGGTGGTTGATATGGGGCATGCCCTTGACATCACAAAATAGGAAAGTCGTTATTCCTGACTCTCCTATTTGGGCTCTGCCGTTTAATGGGTGGAACCGTGCCGCATCCATGCAAAACGCCAAATCCCTGAAGGTTGGTCGGGACTCTAAATAGAACCCAGCGTTGCCATGAGGCAGGCTAGCAAAAGATTTTGGTCGAGAAAAATTGCCAGAATTTTCTAAACTTTTTCCATGAAAAATCTGCAAAGTTAAGGAAGGCTTCACAGGTCTGTCCAACCCCCAGCAGCATCTCCATTTAATCCCAGCAGTTGATGAAACCCCCAGTGTTTGGCCAACTGAAAGGGTGGATTTTTCCGGATCTCTTGAAATTTCCTGTGAGTATTTGATGAAGCTGAGATGAAGACCGCGTTTTTGTCCGTAATTTTACGGAGTTGCTTCATGAAAAATTGACTTAACAAAGAGACTGGGATCACATCTATGTCATTAGCAGTCTTTCATAATGATTGGAGTCTGATTATGAGTATCCAAATAACTGGGTGAGGTGATTTTAAATAGCAAAAGCTGGATTTTTTCCAGTGATTAGTACCCGTAAAAGATCGACGACAGGCTGCAACTTAGCAACTCACAGGCGTCATCTGCCCAACTCCAACGAGGCAAGTTAGGATCAGTTAATTAATCTGCTGCCGCTGATCTCATTGGGAAACGTCGCGATTTTGGCCACCTCAGGGAATACAAAATCCATTGTGATCGTTCATATCTCCCTCTGAGCGGCGCAGTTCAGGCAAAATGGCCCAACGTCGCTGTCACGAGCAGCGTATTCAGCTTCATCCAGCTCACTTTCATTGCAGCAAGCTAGTCTACACCATCATGATTTCAACGGTTTTTCCGACTTCTACACCTACCCTCAGTGGCGTTCGACTGTCGGTTCGGCAGCTGCAGCCGCAGGTCACCCTATGGCGTCGGCAAATTCACCAACGCCCCGAACTGGCCTTCAACGAAACCCAGACGGCTGATTTCATCAGCCAAAAACTGTCTGACTGGGGTATCGAACACCGGCGGGGTGTGGCTAAAACCGGCATTGTTGCAGTCATTCCTGGACATCGCCCGGGCCCGGTGCTTGCCATCCGAGCTGATATGGATGCCTTGCCAATTCACGAGATGAATGAGGTTGACTATCGTTCACAGCAAGCCGGGGTGATGCATGCCTGTGGTCATGATGGTCATGTAGCGATCGCCCTCGGTACAGCCTATTACCTGGCTCAGCATCGCGACAGCTTTAGCGGCACGGTAAAAATTATTTTTCAACCGGCAGAAGAAGGGCCGGGCGGCGCGAAGCCGATGATTGAGGCCGGGGCTTTAGAAAATCCCAACGTCGATGCCATTATTGGCCTGCATCTCTGGAATAATTTGCCGGTAGGCACAGTGGGGGTTAAAAGCGGGCCGTTTATGGCCGCCACCGAATTTTTTCACTGCACCCTCAAAGGGCGAGGCGGACACGGGGCGATTCCGCATCAAACCGTAGACTCGATTGTGGTAGCGGCCCAGGTGGTAAACGCAATTCAAACCATCGTGGCGCGCAATGTTGATCCGCTCAAGTCAGCCGTCGTTACCTTGGGTGAACTCCATGCGGGCTCAGCCGTTAATGTGATTGCCGATCAGGCGCGACTGAGCGGTACAGTGCGGTATTTTGATGCCGCCTATGAGGGATTTTTTGAAGCTCGACTCAATCAGATTATCAGTGGCGTTTGCCAGGCCCATGGCGCCACCTACGAACTCGACTATAATCCGCTGTATCCTGCAGTCGTTAACGATTCTGAGATTACTGGGCTAGTCCGCTCAATGGCCTTATCGGTCGTTGAGACCCCAGCCGGTGTTGTGCCCGACTGCCAAACCATGGGCGGAGAAGATATGTCTTTCTTTCTCAAGGCAGTGCCAGGGTGTTACTTCTTTTTAGGGTCAGCGAATCAGACCAAAGGCTTGGCCTATCCCCACCATCATCCCCGCTTTGACTTTGACGAAGCGGCCCTCTCCACCGGGGTAGAAATGTTTGTGCGATGTGTTGAGTCGTTCTGTCATCAATAATTGCTGCATCCTTAGCCGATCATCGCAATCCTCGGTAAGCTAGTGCCGTAACCTTGGCGGCGCAGAGGAGCCTGAAAACGATGAATCGACGGTCAATGGGATGGATGGGCCTGGCCGCGATCGCCTTAGCCCTCTCTTTATGGATCGGGCAAAGCTGGCAGGCCAACAGTGGGGCGATCTCCTCAGAGCCTCTACCATTGGCTCAAGCAACAACTGAAGAATTGCCCGTTTTAGAGTCCGCTGCGGCCTCGATCAGTGGGGTGTACGAAGATCCCCAAGGCAACTTTCAGATTGGCATTCTGGATGGGGTGACGGTT
This sequence comes from Cyanobacteria bacterium J06626_4, assembly GCA_038523235.1. Lineage (GTDB taxonomy): Bacteria > Cyanobacteriota > Cyanobacteriia > Phormidesmidales > Phormidesmidaceae > Halomicronema. The sequence goes on along the minus strand of JBCBJQ010000013.1, from coordinate 27,747 downwards.
AGTTCAGTATCAGGGTCGCCCCTCTTTCAAACCGCTGACGGCAGCCTCGCTTACGGCGTTGTCCGTATCCCCCTCGCCAGCGACGGCCCGGTCTCTGATATCGGTCTGGTCGCTCTCGCTCAACAAACTCTCGGCAACGGTGAAGGGTTTCAGACTCAAAGCTTTATTCCGGTTCCCGAGGGCGGGTTACAAATCCCCTGGTCCGGTCGGTTAAGCCGGGGTAACGCTCCCCCTCAGCCCGTCAGTGGAACTGTTTTAGCCAAGCAGCAGGGGGCTACCGTTTATTTGCTGACGATCGCGGCTTTAGAATCAGCCGAGCCTCAGGTGCCCCAGGTGCTCTCGACGCTATCCGACACCCTCACAATTCTGTAGCCACCTTGCGCTAAGATTATTTTCTTCACAGTCTTTGCTCAGTAATCTGTAGAGACAGGGTTTGAGGTTTTGTCTGTGGTTAATACCAACGCTGAAATTACCCGCCTAAAAGATTTAATGCCTGCATCTGGGCGAATGAAAACTCGGATTGCGATCGAAGATCGGCAATCGACTGTCGTCGAAACCCCGTTCCCACGACCTTGGCAGCGCAGCCATGTCATCACCATCAACTGGGGCCTGTGGCAGGAGCTGACGGTTTCCCAGCGAGATTTACTCTTTCTCCACCAGGTTTGCTGGCTCATGTCAGTCAAGTTGGTCAAACCTGAGCTCTATCAGGGCGTGGCGGCAGTGGGATTGCTAGGTACAATTTTTGAGTTGTTTCAAACAGATGCTGTCGGGATTGTCGCAGCGGGGGGCTTGACCGCGATCGCGGCCAGTCAGGTTTGGCGCTCTAATACAGGGAATCAGGCGAAGCTGGATGCTGATGATACGGCCATTCGAGTGGCGCAGCGCCGGGGCTACTCGGAGCGTGATGCGGTGCGGCATCTGCTAGAGGCGATCGAAACCGTCCCGCTAATAGAAGGACGGGGCGGCATGAGCTATCCCGAGCTGCTGCGGGCTCAACAGCTCAAGTCCCGATTAGGCACGGTCAATACGCCCCCTACCGCTCGCATTCGCACCCAGTAGGAGACCTACAATCTTGCCCTATCTGCCCGCGAACCGATGTTGCATCGCGGCCACTCGCTCACTTCGTCAACAGCCTGATCGATGACCTCAAACTATTCCGACGCGACCGATTTCGTATTAGAGGCAGCTCAGCGCTCAGCAGTGTTAGATGCGGTGGCGGCCACCCTAAAGCAGTACGTTTTTCCGGACGTCGCTGAGCAGCTCCAGGCCGACATTCAGCAGCGCCGAGCTGACCAAGGCTACGCCGATATCACCGGTGGCGAGCAGCTCGCTAACGTACTGACGTTGCAACTGCAAGAGCTATCGGGCGATCGCCAGCTAAAAGTTCACTTCAGTGCTCAACCGCTGCCCGATCTTAAGCCAGCAGCGATGCCCACACCTGAGGCCCTCGCGACGGAAAAGTATCAAAGCGGTCTGCGCAATTTTGACCTCAATCGAGTTGAGCGCCTGCGAGGCAATGTCGGCTATTTAGAGCTTTATGGATTTGAGCCCCCCGACTTCGCTGGCGAGGCGATCGCGGCAGCGATGACCTTCGTCGCGCATACCCAGGCCCTCATCATTGATATTCGCCATAACCGGGGTGGTTCTCCCGCCATGGTGGCGCTGCTTTGCAGCTACTTGCTGCCGGCGTATCCGCCCACTCACCTCAATGATTTATATTGGCGGCCTGACGACAGCACCCGCCAGTGGTGGACAGTACCCTACCTCAATGCGCCGCGCTATCTGCAAAAACCGGTCTACCTGCTTACCAGCCAAGAGACCTTCTCCGCCGCTGAAGAGTTTGCCTATAACCTGCAGGTGTTGAAGCGAGCCATCATCGTGGGTGAACACACTGCCGGTGGGGCTAACCCTGGTCAGGGCTACCGCTTGCAGGAGCATTTTTGGATGTTTGTGCCCACGGGACAATCGATTAATCCAGTGACTCAAGATAACTGGGCACAGACCGGGATCATCCCCGATGTAAAGGTGCCTGCAGAGCTGACCTTATCCACAGCTCACCTCATGGCGCTAAATCGTCTTCTAGAAACAGAACCCACAGGCCCTCATTTCCGTGAACTTCAGCGTTCCATGTTGATGGTCGAGCGCGAGCTGAATACTAAAAGAGCTGACTTAATCAGCCAGCTCAAGCAACCGGGGGGCAGTGAAGTCTCCTGAGGACTTTGTGCTTAAGTCATTTCCTGGTATAGAACTGCTTTCTGCCAGGGAAAGAAGTGCCCCAACCCTGCGATCAAGACACTATTTTTGAATAAATCCCTCAAGACTGAACTGGCAAGCGCTAAGCGTACTCTCTATAGTCATTCGACATAAGTTTGAGAATAAGGAGAACGGCATATCAAGGCTTGAAACGGCGTTCTGTTCTCATTCTTAACTGGAATCACTATATATACCGCACTGTCTGGATTGGAGTCCCCTTACTGCTTATTTACCGCCATAGTAGAAGGCGATCTCTTTCTCTTTGAGCGGAACAAACTCAGCATCTAGCAGCATTTGATTAAGGTCGCCTTGGGCAAAGTGCTTGGCACCAATGCGGACAATCCGCGATCGCATGGTGTTTTGTACACCACTGCGTTGACGGCCTTCTTCTTTGGCCATCACTGTTTTATACAAGTCCAACTTATTGACCGGAATCGGACTCCCGTCGAGATCAAGGCCTTGAGCGATCGCCTCATCAACTGCGTCGGCTCCGGTCGTACTTTGGGTAGACTCAGACATTTTGTGCTCACATACCAAAGGGTCTCCCGTATCCTACCAAGGGATGCTCCCGCCTTTGATGAACAGTACTCAGGCGTGACCAGATCTGCCAAAAGTCAGTGTCTTGCCTCTGCTGAAGGTATTATCTGCTCCCTGCTGCAGCCACATATGAGCAGTGATTTGCCAGGCAGAATTGGCGTCACCAAAAGCCCCTACAGCCAGAATATGGCTGTAGGGGCTAGCAGCGCGGATATTGAAAGCGCTTACTTCAGCGTCACCTTAGCACCGGCATCTTCGAGTTGCTTTTTGGCATCTTCAGCATCACCTTTGGCGACCCCTTCTTTGATGGCTTTAGGCGCCGATTCGACAATTTCCTTGGCTTCCTTGAGGCCCAAGCCAGTCATGCCGCGAACCACCTTGAGAATGGCGATCTTCTTGTCAGACGGAACTTCTTCCAACACGACATCGAATTCGGTCTTCTCTTCTTCAGGCTCGGCTTCAGCAGCGGGAGCACCGCCCATCATACCGGGCATCATCATCATGCCACCGCCACTAGAGGCAGACGCATCGACACCAAAAGCTTCTTCAATCTGCTTGACCAGTTCAGAAGCTTCGAGCAAAGAGATGGACTTAAGCTGCTCGAGAATTTGATCAGTTTTTTCAGACATGAGGTCTCTCCTAAGTAAGAATCACAAAACGTTTCAGACAAAAACAATGCCGACAGGACTAGGCAGCATCTTGTTCTTTTTCGGACACGGCCTTGACTGCCCGTACCAGAGAAGCCGGCACTTCTTTGACACCCACCGCCAACTTGGTTGGCACCGCCTTGGTACCCACTGCCAGCTTGGTCGGCACGGCATTGATTGCACCAGCAATACGAGCAATGAGCTCTTCACGCGTCGGTAGCTTAGTAATGGCTTCAAGGTCGTCGCTCGTCAGGGCTCGCCCTTCCATCACGCCGCCGCGAAGGGTTGTTTTCTTGGTGTCTTTCTGGAAGCTTTGATAGGCCTTAATGGCTCCACCCAAGTCTTCTTCAACCAGTAGGAAAGCAGACGAGTCCTTCAGGAACTGCGTCATCGGTTTCCAGTTATCGTCTTCTTCAACGGCAATCCGCATCAAAGTGTTTTTAGTCACTTTGCAGACTGCACCCTTTTCTCGCAGACGATTACGCAGATCAGAGATTTCCGCCACTGATAGCCCTTTGTAATCAATCACAATAGCTAACTGTGAATGACTCAAGAGGCCTTGCAGCTCGGCAACAATCTCCTTCTTGTTTTCTAGTGTTCTACCCATATCGGTCTCACCTCCTTTGGGGTTGAGATCCACTCGACAATCAGCTTGATGCGTTGTGAGACAGGCGATCAAAAAAGCCCCGGCAGGGCCGAGGCTTCAGAAACCGACAAAGGCCTGCGCCGCTTGTAACGGGAGACTTTGCAGTTATGCTCTGAACCTCGGTAGGGCTTATCAATCGGCCTACGGTCTTCGGTTACATATTCAATTAGGGAACTGAATGGTTAGCCGGAAGCGTTTTCCCTTTGACAACAACAAAAAACTTAAGCAGCGTCTGCCAGGCTGTAATCCCGCAGAGCACTGATATCCAACTCAATGGAAGGACCCATTGTAGCAGAGATATACATCGTTCGCCAATACCGACCTTTGGCGCCGGAGGGCTTGTTCCGATCAACGCATTCCTGCAAGGCCTTGAGGTTAAGTAACAAATCTTGGGGGTCGAACGTGGCTTTGCCGAACTGCACGTGAACGATGCCGCTCTTGTCAGCCCGGAACTCTAATTTGCCTGCTTTGAATTCCTCAATAGCTCTAACCAAGTCAGTTGTCACCGTTCCCCCCTTGGGCGAGGGCATCAGTCCTCGAGGGCCTAAGGTGCGGCCCAGCTTGGCAATTTTCGGCATCATGTCAGGGGTCGCGATAAGGACGTCAAAATCCATCATCCCCTTTTGAATATCTTCGATCAGCTCTTCCGAGCCGGAGAGGTCAGCTCCCGCATTCGTGGCTTCTGCCACCTTTTCGCCGCGAGCAATCACCGCCACTCGAACCGTCTGACCTGTGCCCTTGGGCAAAATCACCGTAGTCCGTAACTGCTGGTCAGTATATTTGGGATCAATCCCCAGCCGAATGTGGGCTTCAGCCGACTCGGGAAACTTTGCCGTCGCGGTTTCCTTTAACAGAGTGAGCGCTTCTAAAGGCTCATAGGCTCGATCTGCAACCTTCTCTTGGGCAGCTCTCAGCCGCTTAGAAACTTTCTTTACCATAACTGTGACTCCTTGGGGTACGAACGAAGCAATGCCTCTTCCCCGTGATGATGAACAAACGAACGGTCAGCGACGCGACTAGTCGGCGACGGTGACACCCATGTTACGGGCGGTGCCTTCGACAATCCGCATCGCTGCTTCAATGTCGTTGGCGTTGAGGTCAGGCATCTTGGTTTCCGCAATCTCTTTGATTTGACTACGGGTAATGCTGCCGACTTTTTCTTTATTGGGTTGACCTGACCCTTTCTCAATGCCGATCGCTTTTTTGATCAGCACGGAAGCTGGCGGCGTTTTGAGAATAAAGGTAAAACTGCGGTCTTCAAAAACCGAAATTTCTACCGGTACGACCAAACCCACTTTGTCAGAGGTTTTGGCGTTGTATTCTTTGCAGAACGCCATAATATTCACGCCATGCTGACCCAGTGCGGGACCAATGGGGGGCGCAGGGTTAGCTTTTCCCGCCGGGATCGCTAACTTAATCAGTGCAACAACCTTCTTTGCCATCGATTAACTCTCTTTCTGTACCTGATTAAACTCTAATTCGACCGGGGTATCGCGCCCGAAGATAGAGAGCAAAGCCTTCAGCTTACTCCGCTCGGGGCTCACCTCAATCACCTCGCCCTCAAAGTCTTTGAAGGGCCCAGACAGCACAGAAATGCGATCGCCGGCCTCCATATCGACTTTGACAACGGGCTGCTGCTCTTGGGTTTGCTTGAAAATACGCTCAACTTCTGAGCGGCTGAGGGGCATGGGTTTAACGTGTCCCCGCCCGCGGCCATAGGCTCGCCGCTGCTCAGCGCCGACAAAATTGATGATGTGAGGCGTATTTTTGATGACCTGCCAAGCTTCGTCATCCATCACCATCCGAATGAGGACATAGCCAGGAAAGACTTTCTCATCCACATTTTGGTGAGAGCCATCTTTACGAACTTTCTTGACTGGTGTCTGAGGAATTTCAATCTGCAAAACTCGGTCAGCCACTTCCAAAGTCTTCAAGCGCTGCTCTAAACTTGCCTTGACCTTTTTTTCGCAACCTGAAGCAACCTGAACGGCATACCACCGAGCAGAGCCCTTCTTTGGCTTATCACTGCCCTCTTCCGCCTGTTCCAAGCCATCATCGGGTTGAAATTCTGTTTCCGCAACCATTTAGAACACCTGCCTAGAGGCCCAGCCAAAGAGCTGATCCATAAAGTAGATCACCGTTGCCGAAAGACTCACCATCAAAATGACTGCGGCTGATTCGCTAATGAGTTGCTGGCGAGAGGGCCAAACCACCTTAGCCAACTCTTCTTTCGTTCCCTTTAGAAAAGCTACCGCGTTTGCACCAGAGGCAGACGAACTGGCCGCTGCCTCACGGCTCTTTTCTTTGACTTCTGCTTCTTTTTTAGCCACGCGATCGCCCTATAACATTTAGAACAACAGCGATTAATGCTTAACCCATAAGATTTGACAGTAACCGCCGAAACATCACCAAACCCAAAGATTCTACTTAAAAACCTTTGGGTTGGTGGTGTCATTCACCCAGCGCGCCCTCGAGGACTCGAACCCCGGACATCAGGTTTTGGAGACCTGCGTTCTACCAACTGAACTAAGAGCGCATATGGTAACCCAGCAGGGGTTTCATGCTATCACGGATGAAACCCCGACAACTCTAGAGCGAGCGGTCGAAGCGCTGCTTGAGACGAGTGGCTTTACCCACCCGATCGCGCAAGTAGTAGAGCTTGGCTCGTCGCGCCTTACCCCGGCGCAGCACTTTGATGTCGGCCACTAAAGGCGCATGCACCAAAAATACCCGCTCAACCCCCACGCCTTGAAAGACTCGACGGACAGTGATGGATTTGTTAATGCCGCCGTGGCGCATGGCAATCACGGTGCCCTCGTAGGGCTGAGTCCGCTCTTTGCCCCCTTCTTGAATCCGGACACCGACGCGGATGGTATCACCCACATAAATGTCAGGCAGATCAGTCTTGATGTAGTCCGCTTCTAGCGAACGAATTGCTTGTTCAGCGTTCATGGTTTTTGAAAAAGCGCACAGTCTTCAATGATAGGACAGGATGTTGATAAGCGTCTAGTCTTTTTTGCAAAACGGTCGGCGAGACCCTGCCTGGCTGTCTTTAACGGGTAGTGCAGGCTACACTTCATTTTATCTGGACGTTTATTCCGCGATCACTGTAGATTGTGCCCGAGATCGCTCACCAAACGTCTCAGCCCACTTAACTTGTTTCTGCTGATCGTCTTCCCCTTATGAATCTGTTATCCCAACTGTTGTCTCGCCCTAGCCAGCCCAAAAGTGCCAAAAAGCGCCGAGTGCGAGGCATCGAGCTTAAAACCGAGGCGGAGATCGCCATCATGCGTCAGGCATCTCGGATTGTGGCGACTGTGCTCAAAGAAATCGCCGAGCGGGTACAGCCGGGCATGACGACTGCCGAGCTGGATGCCTACGCCGAAGCTCGCATTCGAGAATTGGGGGCAACGCCTAGCTTCAAGGGCTACCACGGGTTTCCCAGTAGTATTTGTGCCTGCCTGAATAATGAAGTGGTGCATGGTATTCCCCGCAGCCGTAAGGTGATTCGGACCGGCGATGTGTTGAAAGTCGACACCGGCGCTTATTACGAAGGCTTTCATGGCGACTCTTGCATCACGATCGCGGTGGGAACGGTGTCTGAGGCGGCGCAAGCCCTCATGGCGGCGGCGGAAGCGGCACTGTATGCGGGCATTGCTCAGGTAAAAGCGGGTAACACGCTGTTAGATATTGCCGGGGCGATTGAAGATGTGGCCCTAGCAGCTGATTTCAGCATTGTTGAGAACTATGTTGGTCATGGCGTCGGTCGCAACCTCCATGAAGCGCCCTCGGTGTTTAACTTTCGGACACGACAGCTGCCCAATGTCACCCTGCAAGCGGGCATGACCCTAGCGATCGAGCCCATTTTGAATGCCGGTGGCAAACATACGCGCACCCTCAGCGATCGCTGGACGGTCGTGACGATGGATCGATCCCTCTCGGCCCAGTTTGAGCACACGGTGCTCGTCACAGAAAGCGGCTATGAGATTTTGACTGACCGCGATCGCCTTTAGAGTTACCGGCGATCGCTCCCCGGCTCCTCAACCTCAAATCGTAAAGGCTACTTACACTGCGTTTTATGAAGGCTGGAAGCTAGCTTTGGTCGCGATTACGCAGGGCCTTGGCCTTGATGGCGAGATCGCGAAAAAAGTCAGTATCGACAATTTCTTTGACCTGCTGATTACGTTTTGTCTCATCAATTTCGACCCGCAGTTCCTGTACCTGGTGCCGCAGACGCTGCTCACGCTCGTAAACTTCGAGGGCCATTTTGCGAAAAATTCGCGCCAGCTGTCCGATTTCGTCATTACGGGTGCTGGCTTGGGTTAAATGCTCTGGGTCAAAGCGATCAGCCTCAATTTCAGCAGCGGCATGGGCAATGCCTAAAATTGGGCGAGCCACTAGGCGCTCTGCCAAAACCACAGCGATGATGGCAATACTGCCCGTAAACAGCAACACCCCTGCAAAGAGGAGTCGCTTGTTGCGATTGATGGCGGCAGTGTAGGTTGATTCTGGAATGACGGTGCCGACCGTCCAGTCGAGTTGCCCCATGGGACTGAGAAAAATATGGTAAACCTCACCGGATGTCGGTTCAGTGTAGATAAACCGCTGCCAGACATCGAATTCAGCAATATCTAAGGCTTGCTCCTGCAGCGTTTCACTCGCATATTGCAGCAGTGGATTTTGCACCTCACTGAACTTGGTTAACTGGGCATTGGCAGCACCAGCGATTTGGGCCGGCATCACTTCTCGCTGATCGGTCGAAGCAATCAGCTCTTGCTGAGAGTTCATGATGAAAGTTTCACCGGGGCGATCGCCCTGCAACCGCTGCAGATACTCTGATAACTGATTGAGTTCAATGCCGACCCCGATTACCCCTTGCACAGTCTGATCGGCGACGACAGCTTTGGTCACGTCGAGGCCCGGCGTCCCCGTCGAACGGTAGACATATACTGTCCAAGACTTCAGATCGGGCGACTCAGCAGCGCCCTGATACCAAGGACGATCAGGGGAGTAAAACGGCGGCACCATCTCATAGGACTTGCGGTGAACGGTGACGAACTTATTTTGTTCGACCCGATAGGTATTGACACTGGCGATGGTTGATTCACTGATCGTGTCCCAATCACGCCAGTGAAACCGCACCTCGTCATCATCAGTGCGTTGGGCACCGAAAAAATCGCCATTAGCATCGCCGTACTGCACCCAGGTAAAGGCTGGGGTCGAAGACAACACGCTCAGGAGAAAAAACTGTCGCTCTTCCGGATCCGATAAATCCAGCAGATCGCGTTTGAGGCTGCTTTCGATCAGTTGTAAAGCCGATTCGGCATTGGTAAACAACCGCTCGACTTCTTTGGAAGTACCGACGGCAATTTCTTTGTGGGTTTGATCGACAATGGCATTAATGTTGCGCTTGGAGATCCACGACCAGGGCCAATAAACAATCACTGCCGTGGTGGCAATCGTCAGCAACATGGCACTGACCAGGGTCGCTTTGAGCCCCAAGGTCGGGCGATTGTTAGCAGGTGGCTGGAAAGGAAGAGTCATAGAAAAAGATGCGGTGGCATTGAGGGCAGGCAATCGCGATGGCAGCGATCAGGCCCAGACAGCAGACAGGCAGGTAAAACGGTATGACTGCAGCGAGCAAGGGCGGACTCACTGATGAAACGCCCTTCAGGTTGATGCAGTCGCGACGTTCGCGATTACAGAAACTCGATCACCGAGCCCCATCGGCTCTGGAGACACAATTTTCCTGTCTACCCAAACTCAATCATTACAGGGAATTCCGGCAAATTGAGCAGTAGCACAAAATTTACACATACTCTTAGTTTTCCGGTATTGCTCTATTAGTTTTCCCGGATTGCGCTCAATGGCATAGGAAGAGCCGCCGTTCGCCGACAAAGTCTTATCAAATGGCCCGTAATTGTGCGACCATTCGCAAACCAGGAAACCCCTGACCAGGACTGCAAGCCGCATGCAGCCCTTGCGTAATCACCATCAGCAAGAACGCAAAAACAGTTGTAGTTTCTGTAGTATTTGTAGTATATATTAGATCAACTCATATCGAACTCATGGTTGCATCATGGCGAAGTTCGCAGACGTTATTAAATACTACAAAAACTACCGGGCGATCGCGGTCTTTAGTATTGCCGCCAGCAGTCTCTTTGAGCTGCTGGATCTGGTGGTGCCCTACGCGATCGGTCAGTTGCTCAACCTGCTGTCCGACCAGCCGGTGGACCGACTCGCCCAGGGATTGGCTGGCGGGGTCGCGGCTCTGGCAGGGACGGAGGTGACGCGATCTCTGACCCTCGGCCTACTGCTGGGGATGATTTTCCTGGTGACGGTGGTGCGATCGCCGATTGAGCCCTGGCTGGGCGTGTGGTTTCACTGGGATATTGCCCTTAAGGCGCGCCGTGACCACTCGGTGGAAGTCGTGAAAAAGCTGCTCAGCTTGCCCCTCGGCTTTTACGACGAGAACAACCCCGGACGGATTGCCGGACGGGTGGCGCGGGGTTTGTCTAACCATACCTGGACCTATCCTGAAATTGCCGGACAGCTGTTCCCGAAACTGGTGCGGGTAGCGGGCATCTTTTGCGTTATCGCCGTCATTGACTGGCGCATCGCCGGATTGTTTGCCCTCTCCTTTGTCTTAATTCTGGCCTACAGCATGCGCGATTTAGTCCGACTGAATCGCAAAGAACAGGCCCTCGACAAATACATGGAGACGACGGAGAGCCGCACCTCGGAAATCGTCACCAACATCAAAACCGTCAAAGCCTTTGCCACCGAGCATGACGAACTTGCCCGTCAGCGCCAGCGGTTAAGTCGAGAACTCAAAGTGGTGGATCAGATCATTCACAAGGGTTACGTGGTGCTCATGACCTGGCAGGAACTGTTCATTCAGACCTGTGTCTTCGGGGTGCTGGTGCTGACCTTGGTAGCAACCCTACGCGGTCAAATTTCCCTGGGGCACTTTGTCACCACGTTAACGGTTTCTAGCATGGCCTACGCCGAGTTGGAGCCCATCAGCAATCTGGCCGAAATCTTCGCCCGGCGCTATGCTTCCATGCTGCGCTTTCACGAGTTTTTGCAGCAGCCAGTGGGCATTGAGGCGGCCAGCGTTGCCGGACATCCTGAAGCAGTGACTCGCTACCAGTTCAGCGGCAAGGTGCATTTCGAGCATCTAACCTTTGGCTACGATCGCGATCGAGCCGTACTGCGGAACATCGATTTGCTGATTCAGCCGAAGCAGACGGTGGCCTTGGTGGGTCGCTCTGGTTCCGGTAAGTCCACCTTGGTGAAGCTGCTGTTCCGCTATTTTGAGCCGCAGCAGGGCCGCATCCTCGTCGATGGCGAAGACATTCGCAAGCTGGACATCACGGGCTATCGCAAGCAGCTCGCGATCGTGCACCAAGAGGTGGATGTCTTTAACGGCACGCTGATGGATAACCTGACCTACGGGAACCCTCACGTAAACCGGGAGGAGGTGGACGAAGCCTGTGCGATCGCCCGCGTGGATGAGTTCATCACCCTGATGCCCGACGGCTATTCCACCGTGGTGGGCGAACGGGGCGTGCGCCTCTCAGGCGGACAGCGTCAGCGGCTCGGCATCGCCCGCGCTCTGCTGATGAATCCCGATGTGCTCGTCTTTGACGAAGCGACCTCTAGCCTTGACTACGAATCGGAGCGGGCTATTCAACTGGCGATGCGCAGCATCCTCGGTACCCGCACCACCCTGATCATCGCTCACCGTCTGAGCACCGTCCGCGACGCTGACGTCATAGTCGTGCTGGATCAGGGCCGCATTTTGGAGATGGGCAGCCACGAAGACCTGCTCAGTCACGGCGGTCTCTACCATCGCCTCCACACCCTCCAAGAAACGGGCGACCTGCTGGGGTAAACCGAAACAGAAACCCGGTTTCTGAACCAGGAATAGCCAACTTGCGGACTAACCGATCAAGAAACCGGGTTTCTAGCCGTCAGATGCTTCTAACTTGCAGGGGATAGTTGCCTTAAAGGTTTCTACCCCTTTTTCTTCGTGAGTGGTCAGAGTTGTAAAAGCTAAGATTGAATGACGCAGCTCGCAGGCATCACTAAATCTTTTGCCACCTCACCAATGCTCAATCCTACTGACTCACGCAAACAGGCACATGACTACGTGGAGCAACTTTCTCCCGAACGCTTAGCAGTTGTCCTCGACTTTTTGGCCTACTTGGTCGAGCGAGAAGATAACGATGCCACTACAGAGCTATTGGCAATTCCTGGATTCACTACAGAATTAGAGGCTGCAGAGCAAGAAGCGGATGCAGGTGAGCTAACAGACTGGCGTATGATTCGCAGCGATGTACAAAGTCAGGCGATGAAGTAGCGCGGCACCAGTAACAAGAGAAGCAATTCAGATCAAAAGAAGCCAAATTTTTGAGAGTTATAAAAATGTCAAATCCACTAGAGAAAATTACGGTAAACCCAAAACAATGTGGAGGGCGGCCTTGTATTAGAGGAATGCGAATTCGAGTTTCTGATGTTCTAGATCTATTAGCAGCGGGTTTGACTGCTGAGGAAATTTTGGAAGATTTACCAGATTTAGAAATAGAGGACATCCAAGCATCGCTGGCATATGCTGCTCGCAAAATAAATCATCCTGTATTGGTCGCATGACGACGATCTGGGTCGATGCTCACCTTTCACCCGCGATCGCTGTTTGGATAACGAATAACTTTGAGGTGGCAGCAGTCGCATTACGCGATCTTGGCCTCCGTGATGCCGAAGATCCTGAGATTTTCGCAGCGGCAAAAGCCCAAAAGGCAATTGTAATAACTAAAGATAAGGATTTCGTCGATCTGGTTGATCGGCTGGAAGCACCCCCACAAATTATTTGGCTCACCTGTGGCAATACATCTAATGCTCGGTTGAGAGAGATTTTGAGTGCTGTTTTGCCGACAGCGCTGGAACTGTTGCGCTCTGGTGAACCACTGGTAGAAATTAGTGGAGATTAGTAGAGCGATCGCCTCCTGGAACGACAACTACTCATCGCCCAGCAAAAATACCCCCATCTAGCTGCCCTCAAGCGCATGAGTTGAACGAATAAGAAAAAGCCAATACACTTCTTCACTATTGATAACTTGAAGCTTCGCGGGGTGAGTGAGGAAGTGATTCAAGCGGAGATCGCTGAAGTGACCCAGCATTAAAAACTCGAATGAGCATCTGAGGAGATGCTAGATTTCTGAGTAAGAATCGCAGTAAAAGACGGACTTTTTGACATATGACAACGTTGGTAGAGATTGAAGCAGCAATCCAACAACTGTCAGAGCCAGAGGCTCGACGATTAGCAGCGTGGCTACAAGATTATTTGGATGACGCTTGGGATCGTCAAATCGCGGCAGATACCGCCGCCGGAAAACTGGACGGGTTGATTGCTCAAGCTGAGGCGGACATCGCAAACGGCAACGTGAGAGATTTAGATGAAATCCTTCGCGACGTCTGATTTTTGGCGTGCCTACGCCAAGCTATCACCAAAGTTGCAGAGACAAGCAAGAGCAGCTTACAAGATATGGCGTGAAAATCAAGCGCATCCATCATTGCACTTTAAGAAAGTGGGAAAGAATCTTTGGTCTGTCAGGATTAGCGGTGACTACCGGGCTTTGGCCTTAAAGAAGGAGAACGACTTCTATTGGATTTGGATTGGTTCTCACGATGAATATGAGGGGCTATTGAAGTAGCGATTATTACACTCGTTGACGACTGCCCAGAACGAGTGTGATTACCTCCTGGAATGACAACTGCTCATCGGAGGTAATTGATGTGAAAAAAGGTTTCTAGCTATAGGGTCTCTCAAACAAACTTATAAAGCAAAGTCATTTCATGATTGATACTGCACAACAACTCAAATTACTCCGCCAAAGAATTGCAGCTCGTAACGCATCAGATGAATACATAGGCGATCTACAATATGTCGCAATCACCCAGACTAGCAACGTTTTCAACCTAGACTTCTACGGTCGCTGCTGCGATGAGAGTTATGAAGATTTCTTGGATACCATTGCGAGATCCGATGTTGCTCCATTGTTACGCTCTATTGTTATTCGCGGCCCTGACGAGGGTGCCAATGGAACACGCAATTGGGATATCGAACCGTTGCTTGCAACAGGTGTGACATTTACAAACCTAGAGAAATTTTCGATTCAATTGAATCAACCAGGCGATCACAATCGGATAATTATTGGTTCAATTGACGAAGAAGATGGAGTTTTGGCGCGGTTAATTGAAAAAACACCTCGAATTCAAGAATTAACCGTTCCATCCGCTCCGAGTGCCGCGTTTTTCAATATCGGCAAACGTCCAATACGCTTTCTCAGTGTAGATTCTGGATATGACACTCAAGACTTCATTGCCAATTTTGCGAAATCCTCATGTTTTCCTGACCTTCAACGCCTTGAGTGGGGCGAATACCAAGAAACTTACTTAGAAGATTATCTTGACAACTGCACCCAAGCAGCAGATTACCAGAAATTATTCAAGTCGAATGCATTCGCTTCGGTCGGTTTGTTTCTTTGGCGTAATCCTGTTTGCACGTCTGAAGACATCAGAAATTTAAAGGCTCTAAAGCCCAATCTACAATTTTTAGTGGTTCATTATTCGGATTATTTTGTATGAGTCAGGGCCGCGTAACGATCCGTTGTCCGTAATCTTATGTGGCAGATCATAATGATTTCTAAAATCAAATGTTTGAACCTTCAACCAATAACTGAAACGATTTGAGGGCGATCGCCCCATCGCATCCGAGCCACTTTGAGTGATCGCTGGTTTTGGATAAGGGTGCGATCAGGCTCAAAAACCCGCTGTACAATGAGTCAGAAATGGAAGACGAGTTGCGACCAGAATACAATCTGAAAAGCATACGAGTTAGAAAGTTAAGCTCAGGACGAAAAAGTTTTGGTTCAGCCACAGTACGTTTAGAGCCCGATGTGGCTGAAATATTTTCTGACGCTGAATCCGTGAATGAAGCGCTACGCTTTTTGATCAGAGTGATGCAGAATATCAAGTTCTGGCTTCTGAGACATTGAATACTGCGTTAGAAAACACCGATTAGCACTAATCTGGTTGCTTTGAGCGATCGCACCCAAGCCATCGACTATCCCATTGAGGCTGTGTTTGAAAGGGCGCTCGCGAGTACGGTCAAACGTTTTACACTAAGAAACGATCCGTTTCATCATCGGCAGTATGGGCATCAAAGCGTCATCAGAAGAGCCATTTATCAAACTTGATCAGTTTCTAAAGTGGCAGCAAATCGCCCAATCAGGAGGCGAAGCCAAAATGCTGATTCACAACGGAGAAGTTGAAGTGAATGGTGAAATGGAGCTGCGGCGAGGCCGAAAGCTGTTTGCGGGCGATGTGGTCACCGTGGATGATCTGTCCTTTGAAGTTCACAGTTCCACCGAAGCCGAGTGACTGGTCACGACATCCGTAGGGAAAACCAAGTAACCGCCTCAATGCCCGTAGTGATGAGTGAGCAAACGATTCGAACCGCCGTAACAGGGCAAATCTGCGATTGACTAACCGGTTCATGGCCCTGAGGAATCGCCGGTCAACCTCACCCAGAACACGGCAAATATTCGTTAGATGAACCAGGCTTGTTTAGACTGGGAGGCTGCAAGCAGTTTTTGCTAGCCGTTAATGGACCCATGCCATGGTGCGTCTTGCCCTCAAACATATCCGCATTATTTTGGTCGAACCCGCCGGAGCCTTGAATGTCGGCTCGGCAGCGCGGGTGATGGCCAATATGGGCCTGTCGCAACTGGTTTTGGTAGCACCCCACTGCGATCCGCTCGGAGAGGAGGCGCGACGGATGGCCGTGCACGCAGCCTATATTTTAGAGCAGGCCAAAACCGTGGCAACGCTGCCCGCCGCCCTGATCCGCTGTGATCGCGCGATCGCCACGACCGCCCGCGATCGCGCCTTGAATACGACGATGGAACTGCCTGAGGTGGCCCTCCCTTGGCTGCTCAACGGCGACGGCGAAGACACGCCCACAGCACTGATTTTTGGCCCAGAAGATCGCGGTCTCAGCAATGAAGAGTTGAATTATGCCCAGCGGTTTGTGCGCATTCCCAGCGACTCGGCCTATGACTCCCTCAATTTGGCTCAGGCGATCGCCGTCTGCTGTTATGAATTGGCACGGGCGACCGTCCCGCGCCAGACACCGGCGACTGTCTTGGCACCTGCAGAATCCCCAGAGCGGGTCTCCCTAGACCAGCTGGAAGGATTTAATCAACATTTAGAATCAGTTTTGCTAAAAATTGGCTATCTTTATCCCCATACTGCAGAGAGTCGGATGGAAAAATTTCGACGTTTCTTTTTGCGAGCTGCGCCGACTCCGCAAGAGTTGGCTATGCTTAGGGGGATTTTGAGGCAGATGGACTGGGCCGTGACCCAAGCCAGCGCACGTATCCCTTTGCAGACAGGCGATTCGCCCCCTCAAGACACTTCGCAGGGCTCAGGTGAGAGGACACAATAAATGGCAGACAACAATCAGGCAAGCAACGGTCACTCACCTTTTCGTCGCTATGAGCCGCCGACCCAATCGGACAGTAGCAACGGCAAAACCGTGGCCTCGCCGCCGCGATCGCCTCAGGAATCAACCGCCCCTTCATCTCCCAGTTCGTCTCGCCGCCAGCGTCAGGCTCGCAGTCGCTGGCGGCAGTGGGTGCAAGCTGCCGCCCCGAACAGAAAAGTGACCCCGCCGACTCAGTCAGCCGCTACGCCATCATCCTCTCGGCGGCGATCGCCCCAGTCCCCTACGTCTCCAGCAGCAACCCGCCGCCCGGCACCGAGCCCACCATCGCCTTCGTCAACGGGGCCAGCACCCCAGACGCCGTCAGTGGCAGTGAGTAAGGCGCCAGACTTATTGCAGCAGCTTGGGCGATCGCCTGGCCAGCCCCCTCAACGCCCCGCCTCATCGGTGCCTAAGCGCACCCGTAAGCGTCCGCCGCAGCGCCCGGCCAATAATGTCACGCCCCTACGTCGTCAACCGGTGTGGTCAACGCCCAGTGATGTCACCACCGATCAGGCTGCAACTCGTCGCAGCAAACCTCGCCGCCCGCAACGCAAAGCCCCCCGTCCGGTTTTATACGGGATTCGACTGCTGATTTTGGGCACGGGCATGGCCGCCATTGCGGGCACGGTGCTGACCTCTCTTAATCCCAATCGCAATGCTAATCAAGCCGGTGACATCTCCACGGGGGTGTCGACAACAGCCGCGTCGGGTCAACGGGAGAATGCCGTTGAACTGGATCAACCTCTACCGCTCGCCACGGAACTCGTCGCCGTGGAAACCGACCTGGTAGAACTAGAGGCGATGACCCCTAATTTGAGTCAGTCCGTCTTTTTCTATGATTTGCAGACGGGTAACTACATTGACCTGAACGGCACCGAAGCCGTTGCTGCCGCTAGCACAATTAAGGTACCGATTTTAGTGGCCTTTTTAGCCGCTGTGGATGCGGGCACTGTGCGCCTCGACCAAACCGTGACACTCCGTGAGGACATGGTGGCCAGCGGCTCAGGTGATATGCAAACTGCCGAAATTGGCACTCAGTATACAGCCTTAGAGGTAGCGACTGAGATGATTGTGACTAGCGACAACACCGCCACCAACCTCATCATTGCGCAGTTGGGCGGGATTGATGCCTTAAACCAGCAGTTTCAAGATTGGGGGCTAGAGTCGACCACACTGCGTAACATGCTGCCTGACTTAGACGGCACTAACACCACCAGCTCCGCTGATTTGGTGAGAATGATGGCCCTCGTCGAACAAGAGCAGTTGCTCAGCCGCCGATCGCGAGATCGTCTATTTGCCATCATGCAGCGCACCGTGAGTCGAGATCTGATTCCCGAAGGGCTGAATGACCAGACGGCGTTGGTTTACAACAAAACCGGTGATATTGGTGAAGCCTTGGGCGATGTGGCACTTGTTGATCTGGTCAACGGCAGGCGTTATCTCGTCAGCATTTTGGTCGATCGCCCCTTCAATGATGGTCGTGCAGCGGAGCTGATTCGCCGCGTGTCTGGGCGGCTCCACGAAGAAATGAGTCAGCCAATCAGCCCAGTGGGCATTGATCAGTCGGCGCCAGCGACACCCACACCCGCAGCAACCGGGGCGGATGAAGCGGCACCTGTACCCACTTCAGAGCCGGATGCCTATGTCGAGCCAGATGCCCCAGTCTCTAACCCAGTGGTGCCTCCCGGCTAATCGAGGAGCTAGCCTCAATGACTGGAGTTTAGACAAACTTGCGATATGGGCTCAATCGCTTGAGTGACCAATCAATGGTCGCACCTTGCCTTCCGCCAGATTTGCGAATTTGATGAAGGGTGCGCTCTGATGTCCTCTTGGGGCACTCAGTAAAGAGATAACTATACTGAGAGACTTCTCCCCAAATACCCATTGAGGAGAGTGAGGTAGAACTGCTCTATCTAATTTAATTGTTGGGCACCTATCGTTTGAGGTCACAGATGCCAGCAAAATCAATGGCTCGATTATGGTTAGCCACATTGATGACAATGTTGGCGTTTGCAGCGAACTCGCTGCTCTGTCGTGAAGCCTTAGCGTCTGATTCTATCAGTGCCGGGAGTTTTACCTTGGTGCGAGTCGCTGCTGGTGCTTTAGTCTTGGCCTTGCTTTCAATCAAAAACATTCGTCAGCGTCATATGGCTGGTAGTTGGTGGGGAGCCGCAGCACTAATGGGTTATGCTGCTGCGTTTTCCTTTGCCTACAACAGCCTGAGTGCCGGCACTGGCGCGTTAATCCTATTCGGCGCGGTCCAAGCCACGATGATTGGCTATGGCTTATGCTCAGGTGAGCGCCTCAATACGTGGCAACTGGTTGGTGTAGTTGCTGCCTGTGGCGGGCTAGTTTGGCTCCTTCTTCCGGGTGTACAGTCGCCATCACTTGCAGGAGCTGCCCTGATGGCCGGTGCGGGGATTTGTTGGGGAGTTTACTCATTGCTCGGTCGTGGCACGCAGAGTCCCACTGCGGCAACAGCAGGAAATTTCGTCAGAGCTTTGCCCATTGCCGTCGCGTTATTTTTGCTCACCGCCCAGTCTGAGCACACAACCTCTATTGGATTGGTGTATGCAGCAGCATCTGGTGCGCTGGCATCCGGCATGGGTTATGCACTTTGGTACTTAGTTTTGCCGTCGTTGTCAGCAACTACTGCAGCAATGGTTCAGCTCAGTGTGCCGGTTATAGCGGCGTCTGGAGGAATGGTGTTGTTGGGTGAGGAAGTTACAGCAAGATTTGTTTTTGCAGGAATCACGGTGCTTGGGGGGATTGCCGCATTTGTAGTGAACAAAGGTCGTACATAGGGTATCTCACCCATCGCTGCAGCGACAGTTAACTTACCACCTGTTTTTGTTTTCGCAAGCGATAGAGATAACTTTGGGCGATCCTCGCTATCGCCATCCGCCGTTTAACCAGGTCATCCCAAATGGTGACAAGCATGATCTGGCAGACTTTTTGACTCCGTAGGGCTTGCCCTTCCCGCAGGGTATTCTGCCATAGCAATCCGCAATCAGGTCAGCTCAGCTCACGACACGATTGGGAAAACTAACACCCAACAGATTGAGCGCAAGTATCTAAGCCTGTAGTGGATGGCTGCGTTGTAATGATGGAATACATCGCCTGGCATAGCACCGACTGCTGCAAGGCTTCGGTAAGTGTTGTTTCCCTTTGACGGGCGATGTAAGCTTAGTCAAGTTTACTATTTTCATCTCTCGTTAGCGAGCTTGAATGCGATCGCCCGCTTCTACCGATTCGGGATACGCAATCACCTGATCGCCTTGACTCAGGCCATCTGCCACCGCTGCGGCAAACGTGTTTTGGAGACCCAGGGTGACGGCGGTTTGCTGAGCGCGATTGTTCGCTACGGTAAAGACGCAGGTGCCGGCATCGCAGGGAAATACGGCACTCACGGGCACGCTGAGCACTTCTGTAGCGGCGTCGATGACGATGTGGGTATCGACCCGATAGCCGTCGCCCAAGGGCACTGCCAGATCGGTAAACTGGGCAATCACGTTGACTCGCTGCTCCTCTACCCCCAGTGCGGACACTTTGGTAAAGGCGGCAGGTTCTAAATACTGCACTTCCGCCAACAAGGTTTCGTCACCGCCCCACTGGGTGACTTGGATAGAATCGCCTGGTTGAATCTGCACCGCATCCTGAGAGAGGACGTCAATCACCATTTCTAAATTGCCAGGATCACCGACTTCCAGCAGCGGCGTACCGGCAGTGACATAACGCGCACTTTCTTCCATCACGCGTAGCACCCTGCCTTCTGAGGGAGCGGCAATATCGGTGCGGCGGGCATCATCGGCGAGCTGGGTGAGTTCGGCTTCGACGCCGGCCATTTCTGCCTGATACGCTTCAATCAAATAGTCGGGATCTTGCTGTTCGGCCTGCAGAATGTTGAGATCTTGCTGTATTGCCTCGATCGCCGCGATCGCACTCTCCAGGGCTTGTTGAGCAGCATTTTTCTCTTGTTCTCGGGCGGTGGCCTCCAACGCGGCTGATTCTCGCGCCTGGTCAGAGATCGCGCCTTGAGCAGCCAACTCATTCGCCCGCTGCAGTTCGCGCTGGGCCTGTTGCCAATTGGCCTCAGCTCGGGCCAGCTCGGCCTCAGCCTGCTGTCTTTCGGCTTGAGCCACGGCAATGCGGCTGGTGGCCTGCAGCAGGGCGTCATCTTTAGGGCGTAGGGTTTCGACCCCGGCAATTTGCGCTTGCAGCTCGTTAAGGCGGGCTTGCGACTGTTGCACCTGACTAGTTAACGGCAGCGGATCGATGCGGGCCACTACCTGATTGCCGGTAACGGTGTCGCCTGCTTCCAGGTCAATCCGCGTCAGGCGGCCATCGACCGGAGCCGACACGATGAAGCGATCGCGTACCCGCGTCTCGCCCTCGGCATCCACCGTAAGCTGCAGGTCGCTCGGCTCTACCGTGACCAAATCCACCCGTTTCGGACTGGGACGCAACACCAAAACGCCTAAGCCCACGACACCCAAGCCCGCCAGCAAATAGAGCCAACGTCGTCCGGGGGGCCGCAGCTTGAAGCGCCAGCGCTTAGGGGGCGGGGCGGGCGACTCGGCCTCGCGAGTTTCTTCGGTGGGGTGCAGGCGCAAATCAGTGTCCTGAGCCATGACGATACTCCTCTATTCACGAGTTTTGAGTACGGCAACCAAATCAAGCTGGGTAATCTGCCGCAAAATTAACCAGCCCGACACCACGGCGGCGATCGCCACAATGCCAAAGGCAAACCCATAAGTCAGACGGGTAACCACCAGAGGCCAACGGTAGAGTTCAGTGTTGTAGAAAGCGCTCATCAAAGCCGCTAACCCAAACCCCATGGCACTGCCGATAGGAATGGCGACCAAGAGCAGCAGCGTTTGTTCCCCCAGCAAAATAAACCCGACTTCGGCGCGGCTAAAGCCAATGATGCGGAGGGTCGCGAGTTCCCTACCCCGCTCTGACAGGGCAATGCGAGCCGCGTTGTAGACCACCCCAAAAGCAATAATGGTGGCGAAAATCACCAGCACCGTGGTGAAAATTTTGAGGTTGGCCGCGATCGTTTCTTCAAACTGCTGCACGCTGTTTTGGCGTAGCGCCACACTGGCCACGGCGGGAGTTTCTTTCAGGTCGGCGTAGATGGCATCTAACCGCTGGGGCTCGACCGCCAGGTACGCGCCGGAGAGGGTGGTGCCCTCGCGCATCAGGTCATTCAGGGCGTGAATATCCATGTAAGCGGCTACCCCCACCAGCTCATTCACCAGGCCAGTGACCGTGACTTCGCGGGTGGGGCGCGCCCCTTCGAGCACTTCCACTGTGAGGCGATCGCCGGGCTGCACGTCTAAAATTTCGGCCAGTTTGTCGGTTAACAAGACACCTTGAGTCGGCAGCGTCTGGACGTTGAGATCGCGATCCATCAGGCGACGCAACGTGCCATCAGTCGGCAACCCGGTGAGGCCCCCTAGGTAAGCATGCTGCTGAAACCGCAACCGCGCGGGCACGACCCGAAACGGTTCGGCCTGGATGACGCCCGGCAGGTTCAACAGGTCAAAGCGAGCCCGACTCGAGAGCGGTTCGGTGAATGAGAGGGTAATATCCTCCTGCTGGATTTGGTAAAACTGCACGGTGATCAGGTAGTCCATCGCATCCTCAAAAGAATGGCCCACCACCAAAATCGCCACTGCCAGGGACAAGCCCAAAATGGTCAGGCCCGCTTTGATGGGTTGCCGTTCCACATTGCGGAGAATGATGCGGCCCGCTGGCGAAAACAGGCGCTGTAGCCCCAAGCGCTCCACCAAAGTCGGGCGAAAATCGGTGGGTGGTTCCGGACGCATGGCTTCGGCGGGGGGCAATTTGACCGCTTTGCTCACCGCCACCGCCGCCCCGATCGCCGCGGCCGCCAAACTTACTCCGACCGAAATCACTACCAGACTGGGCTCCACCCGAAAGGCGAGGAGGGGAAAGTGATAGAAGTTGGCGTAATTGCGCGTCGTCGCTTCCCCCATCCACAGGCCCAGCCCAATGCCCAACAACCCGCCCGCCAGCACGACCAGGGTGACCAGTTTCAAGTAGTGCCACCCCACATCCCAATTGCTGTAGCCAAAGGCTTTCAACACCGCGATCTGATCGCGCTGGGTACTCACCAACCGCGCCAGCAAAAGATTCAGCAGGAAGGCGGCAATGCCCAAAAAGATCGTCGGCATAAACACGGCAGTCGCTTGCAAGCTGGTGATTTCATCGGACAGAAAGCGATTCGAGATCTGGTCATGGCGACCGATCGCCCCCAGCCCCCCATAGGTCTCTAACAACTGATCCAGCTGGAAAATGACCTGCGCCTCACTAGCTCCATGGGCCAGGGTCAAAGTGACATCGTTGAACGCGCCGTCCATATCAAAGGCCGTGCCCAGGGCTTCTCGCCCCATCCACATCACCCCAAATCGCTGATTGTCGGGCAGCAAATCGGTACCGCGAATTTCGTACACATATTCGGGCGAGAGGGCGATGCCGACGATGCGCAGTTCTTGCCAGCGACCATTGATCACCGCCCCGAGGGCATCGCCGATCGCGAGTTCATTCGCCTCCGCAAACGCTTCGCTCACCAGCACCTCATCGCGACGCCCCGAGGCAATGTAGCGCCCTTCTTGAATTGCCAACCCATTCAGCACCGGCAGTTGCTGATCCGGCACGGAAATCAAGCGTCCGGTCGCCGGTTCTGTGAGCCCCGGCACATCCACAATCACATCGCGCACCACCCGCGTCTGCACCTGCTGCACCCCCGGAATTTCCTGAATGCGATCGCCCAACTGGTCTGGGGCGCGCTTCAACGACGCAAACACATCGGCAAAGCGATATTGGTCGTAGTAGGTCGCCTGGGTCAGATTTAGCGAGTCATAGGCACTCAGCATCGTCACCATGCTGGCAATGCCGCAGGCCACAATCAGCACGATCGCGATCACCTGTCCCCGCAGGTGCAGGAGGTCACGGATGAGTTTGCGATCGAGGGAATTCATGGGGGATGAGGATGGGTGGATGGGTGGATGGGTATGCAGGGGCGAGGCATTCTCGATTCTCCGTAGTGGGTCATGAGAAATGTTTTTTCGAGAATGCCTCGCCCCTACCGCGTGTGAATTACCATTCCAATGCCTCTGGGTCGGTTTTGTGGACGTTACGCTCAATGGCGCTAATTTCGCCGCTGCGCATGTGGATGACGCGATCGGCCATGGCGGCAATACCGGCGTTGTGGGTGATGACGGCGGTGGTGGTGCCGAATTCTTGGTTGACTTGCTGCAGCGCTTTGAGGACGAGTTTGCCGGTGCGGAAGTCGAGGGCGCCGGTGGGTTCGTCACAGAGGAGCACTTCGGGACGTTTGGCGATCGCCCGCGCAATGGCGACCCGCTGCTGTTCGCCCCCGGAGAGCTGCGCGGGAAAGTGATCGAGGCGATCGCTGAGGCCGACGATGGCCAGGGCTTTTTCGGGCGTGAGGGGATGGCGGGCGATGTCGGTAACTAGGGCCACGTTTTCGCGGGCGGTCAGGCTGGGAATCAGGTTGTAGAACTGGAAGATGAAGCCCACCGAGTCGCGCCGAAATTGGGTGAGGCGGCGATCGTTCGCGTGAGTCAGGTTTTGACTGCGAAAGATGACTTGCCCACTGCTGGGGATATCCAACCCGCCCAGGATATTGAGCAGGGTGGATTTGCCGCTTCCAGACGGGCCGAGCAGCACGACAAACTCGCCTTCATATAGATCCAGATCGACAGCTCGCAGCGCCCGCACTTGAACCTCGCCCATGCCATAGGTCTTGGTTAACCCCTCGGCATGAAAGACGACCGGCGTGGTCGGCGCCGTTGACCATTGCACTAACGAACCGGACTGATTCACCATGGCGTCACCGCAGAAGGAATCCTGCTTCGAGGCTAAGCCAAACGTGAGTCACCTGTGTTCAACTTCATCGAGATTCTTAACGATGGCCCGGTGATCTGGGTGGGCTTAGCGAGCGGCATTGCCAACCGGTATTATGCGTCGACTGATGCTGATTTTGATCAAGCATCGGGCATCAGGAATTCATTTGCATGAGCATGATATCCCGGCAACACCGAATGTTTGCCGTGCCCTGTATAGACCCCAGCGACGCAAAAGCAGACTCAGGATAGTCACTGACAGCCAAGCCCTCGCCCCCAAACATCAGATCACTGAATTCATGGAGAGCTTGAATTTTTGAGAAATTCGGCATCCACTTTTTCCATCAACCGGCCTACGGGACTGACTGTAAAGCCATAGCGACGATACAACTCGTGAGCATCACCAGTGGCTAGCATCCATCGGCGCAGTCCCTGCAAATCGGGATGGCTCAAAATGCATTCCACCAACCACTTGCCCAACCCTTGACCGCGATATTGCTGCAGCACAAACACATCGGCTAGATAGGCAAATGTGGTGCGATCGGTGATCACCCGCCCCAGCCCAATTTGCGCCGATGTCCTTGAGGGAGACGTTGCCAACAGGCCAAAACAAAGCGATTGATCCAACGATTTCACCACTGTGGTTTTGGCAATGCCCCTGGCCCAATAGGCCTCAGTGCTTAAAAACCGATGAATGAGCTCATCATCCAGAGCGGCTCGCTGATCAGTGACGATAAATTGTTGCCGCTGCCATTCCATAAACCAACGAAGTTTAAATGCTGCTGATCATACCTTTTTCAACCCTGCCAAGGGCAGTCTTTCAGCTTCTTAAATGTTGAAAAATAGTGCGCTCATTGCAAGAACCTCGATATCCTTAAAACAAGGGTTTGATGAGAACATGCTGACTAATCCGCCCATTCGTCGAAGCATCATGCTGTTGTGTTTTGGAGCTGCAGGGCTATTGCTGGCAGCAGAATGGCGCATGTTGCAAGCGCGGGTCGAAGTCGCGACCCCGCTGCAGTTTTCCCGCGTCAGCCGTCTGGGCATGTTTCTAGAACAGTCTCCGATCGTCAGCATGGTGCATCAGCCCAAATTGATCATTCGGCTGCAATCCCGACAGCTCGAATTCTATGTGGATGACGAATTGGTAAAAAGCTATGACATTGCGGTAGGGCAAGCCGATTGGGAAACCCCCACAGGGCAATTTACGGTTTTAGATCTGCGGCAAGATCCGCTGTGGCAACATCCGATTACCGGCGAAGCCGTGCCCGCCGGGCCAGAGAATCCCCTCGGCAGCCGCTGGATTGGCTTTACCTACGACGATAGTTATCACATCGGTATTCATGGCACTAACCAAGAAGATCTCGTGGGTCAGGCCGTTTCTCATGGCTGTGTCAGAATGCGCGATCACGAAATTCAAGAAGTGTTTGCCGAAATTGCGATCGGCACGCCGATTATCGTCAGCGCCAATTAAACTTTTACTGTCGGCTGAGCATCAAAATTGGAGAGTTGCTATCACCGGTTCATCAGCCAGATAGAAATTCAGCTCGGCTCGCCCGCCCCCTGTCTGCAAGGTAAAGCGATGAAATTTTTTGAGAAACCTGGTCCTGAAATGAGCGATCGTGTTCCCCCTGGTCAGCACTTGGCCAAGGGATTTCCCGTATTGACCTATGGCGACACCCCACAGATTTCAACGGCTGATTGGCGTCTCAAAACCTGGGGCAAAGCTGAGCGCAAAACCTATACCTGGGAAGACCTGATGACCCTGCCTCAGCAGGATTTCACAGCAGACTTTCACTGTGTGACGACGTGGTCAAAGCTGGACGTCAAATGGACGGGTATCGCGGTGCCTGACTTCTTGGCGACGCTCAACCTGGAGCCGTCGGCCACCCATGTATTGCTGCACTGCTTTGGCGATTACACGACCAACTTGACCCTGGCAGACTTCAACCGACCCGAGAATTTCTTGGCGCATCGGCTCTACGGCGAACCTTTACCGGCCGATCACGGTGGCCCCATGCGACTAGTCGTCCCCCATCTCTATGCTTGGAAGAGTGCCAAATGGATTAGCGGCATTGAGTTTCTGCCCCAAGAAAACCTCGGGTTTTGGGAAAGAAATGGCTATCACCCGCGAGGTGAGCCGTTTGCGGTAGAACGCTACAGTGGCCGATAAAGCCCATTCCCTTGCCCAATCGGGCTGCTCCTAGGTCGAGCAGTGCATAGCCAAGTGGATTTCCCATTAATCAAAAATTACGGCAGCGATCGCCACCATGATTGAACGACCCGCTGCTGCTGGCGTGATGGCATGACACCAAAATTCATTGCCACAAGAAAAGGAGCATAGCAATTGCTACGCTCCTTTACACACCCTATACGCAAGTTGGGTCGCGATCGACCTAGTTAAAAAGCCTGAGTTGACGGAGTCTACGGCTCGGTTTGCAAGGTTTGGGGATGCAGGTAAGTAATCATCTGATCGATGCCGCGCTGAATCCGGCGGGTTACGGTCATCGGGCTGACGCCAATACGCTCGGCTACTTCTTTGCGTGACAGACCATTGAAGAATACAAACTCAATTGCAGAGCGAGTTTTGTCTTCGAGCTGGGCCATCGCCCGCTGGAGCTGCTGACGGTCTTCTTCTAGCAGCTGCATCCGCTGATAGTAGGTGTCAGGTAGCGTATCACCCAGCGTGATGTTGGAGTCAATTTGCTGACACACAGTGGCGTCTAAACTCAGTGGCATGCGGTTCTTGTTAGCCATCTTGACTTCGCGCCATTCTTCTACAGACACGCTCAGGGCCATCGCCATCTCATAGTCGTTCGGTTGGCGTCCCAACTGGCGGATCATTTCGCCCTGACACTTTTGGGCTTCTTTTTGCAGATCCTGCCAGCGACGGGGAATCTTAACTGTAGTACCGCGATCGCGCAGGAAGTGAAGCATCTCACCGCGAATGTAGGGCACGGCAAAGGAGCTAAAGGCACAGCCTTGAACGGGGTTAAACCGCTCAATGGCGCGAATGAGACCAAGATAACCAATCTGTTCTAGATCTTCGTAGGGTTCTGAACATTGATGACTGACACGGTGGGCAATCTTTCTGACCAGACCAGCATTCAGGCGAACGAGGCGGTTGCGCAGTTCAACGGAAGGCTTATTTTTATAGGCGATAAGCATTTCCATGCCGCGAGAGCGAAGCGAAGAAGTCGGGTTAGCCATTTCTTAGAA
>JBCBJQ010000012.1:0-99306 GCA_038523235.1 Cyanobacteria bacterium J06626_4 | reverse complement strand
GTAAGTGCTTAGAACTATCGCTAGCTCTAGCTTACAGAGATGGAACTTTTTCTCAATCTTTTAGTTGCACATCGCGTTACTGGATAGCGTGGATCATAGGGGCGAGCATACAACGCCAACAGATGTTCCATTTTGGCAATGAAAACACTAGTGAGCTTGCCCAGGCACCATGTCTTTTTGAGATGCGGTTTTAAGGCGTTTTTTTGAGAATCTCACGGACCTGAGTGTGGGAAAGATGCTCACAGTAGTTCAAGTCAACGGCCCGGTCCGCTAATAGACGTAACGTCCAGCGCTCGTGACCAGTCGGGGCGTCACTGCAGGCAAGGGCGGTGACTTTGGCGCGTTGGCCACCATCGATTTCAAGCGGACGACCGGGACGAGGCTTGTCTGTCAGGAGCGCGAGGCCGTCCTGGTGATAGCGGTCACGCCACTTTCTAACCGTGACCCGGTTCACCCCTAAGGTGTCACAAACGGCTTGAATCGTCTTACCACGGTCCAACTCTAACAGGCCGGTCGCTCGCTTAAATTGTCGTGCCCCTAGTTGGCCTTTGCTTAAAAGGGCGGTCAATTCGCCGCGGTCAGTGGTAGATAATTCAAGATGAGGTTTGTTCATTGACTCATTCATCAGGGGAACGGCTGGTGATGCAGCCTTGTGAACCCCTCTAGAATACGGCAATAAATTTAATTTCCAAAGTACTTAGAGTCATCCCAACGAAAAAATATCCCACCTGAAGCCCCCGGTTACTGAGAACTGGTTAACAGTCTGCGGCAAGTTTTGCGTATAGCGAGCGGCAGTCAGGTTTAGACACTTTTAATTGCTGGATCGCTGGTGGCAAGGCCTTTCCCCGCACCTTGAACTCTGCACCTTTCTATCCTCTGCTGTAGAAACCGAGGGCTTGGACAGGTATTGCTTGGCATCCTCTTAGCGCCGGTAACGCCCCCAAGACAAAAAGGTCGTCACAATGTAAAGCACGATCGCGGAGCCGACGACTGCCGGTAGGATTAACACCCCCTGAAAATCCCAGAGGACAAATTCTGGAATGGGTAGGTTGTAGGTGGTGGTGAGGAAGCTGATGATCCAGTCGCCTAACCAGACTCCGGCGAAGCCGATCACTGCTAAGCCAATTAGCTTGCCGGGAATTTGGCGTGGCAGCAGCAAGGTGGCTAGCCCGCCACAAACAATAGCAATCGCGAGCTGTACTAATAAGCGAGTTACATCCATCTCAGAACGCCTCGATAGACTACGAGCCCAGCGCCTTGGCGCGATCGCACGCGGCCTGTACAGCTGCGATCAGGGCTGACCTGATGCCCCCGGTTTCGAGCTGGGTGATGCCGGCAATCGTAGTGCCACCCGGACTGGTGACGCGATCTTTGAGGACGGCGGGATGCATGTCTGTCGTCTGCAGCAGCTCGGCAGTCCCTTTAACAGTTTGCACGGCTAGGGCTAAGGCCGTCGCACGGGGCAGGCCGGCGGCCACGCCGCCATCGGCCAGGGCTTCTATCATAACTGCCACATAGCCGGGGCCTGATCCGGATAATCCGGTGACGGCATCCATCAAGTTTTCCGGGACTTCGACTACCTGACCAACGGCGGCAAACAGGGTCTGAGCCTGCTGCAAATGCTCGGCAGTTGCTAGCTGGCCTGGGGCGATCGCCGTCATCCCGGCGCCAACCGTGGCGGGTGTATTGGGCATAGCGCGAATCACTGGCCAGCTAGGTACCACGGCCTCTAGCGTGGTTAGCGGCGTCCCTGCCATGATCGAGAGGAGCAGGGAGCGCTGCTGGTCAGCGACGGCCTGTAAATTCGGCACAATGTAGCGAAAGGCTTGGGGTTTAACTGCCACCAAAACGATATCGGCATCAGCGAGGACGGCAGTATTGTCCTCTTGTGTTTGAATGCCGTAGGTTTCCTTCAAAAACTGCCGACGCGCTGCCGACGGGTCACCGACTACGATCGCCTCGGCGGCAAAAATTTTCAGCGAAATAAGGCGGGAGATGAGCGCTTCGCCCATCACCCCGCCTCCTAAAACGCTTAGCTTCGTTGGCAACTAGCTAACGTCCTTTTCAACGAACAGCAATGGAGACAGCCAGACGCTGCCTCGGGTCAAATTCCTGCAATGCGACTGTAGGAGTGCGGGGCTTTAGCCTAAACCCACAACGCGATCGCCAGTCCAAGCGGGAGCGGGAGGCACGCTGCGTGGATCCATCATCGGCGTTTGTGGGGCCATCGGCATGTCGTCTTCGACATCGGTCGGCGTGCTCACATGGACGCAGTTGGGCGTAAAGAGGAAGATGCTCTCGCCAATCCGCTCCTGATGACCATCGATGGCGTAGGTGCCGCCAGCGACAAAATCAACAGCGCGCTGAGCCTGATCGGGATCCATTGTGGTCAGGTTCAGGACGACCGACTTCCGCTCGCGCAGCGCCTGAATCGCCTGTGGCATTTCTTCGAAGGAGCGCGGCTCCATCACCACCACTTCCGAGGCTCCATTAATCGCTCCAGGCATACCAATCACATTACTTCCCATGGTGTTCATTCCAGTTTCGTTAGACAGCATCCGTTCGCGGACACGACGACGCGCCCGAGGTTCTTCCTGAGCGGCTTGCTGCTGAGGGGCGGCTACCGCAGGCTGAGCATTCTCTTCTTGATAGATCGTTTGATACTCTTCACCCGTTTCGATCTCGTCGTATTCGTAGTCGTAGTCGGCAGGGTCGTTGAGGCCGACAAAGTCTCTTAGTTTATTGAACAAGTTGCTCACAGCTAACACTCCATGACAATCAGCGCTTCACAGGCGAACCTGCTCAGCATGAGGAATTATGCCAACGACCTCATTCAGTTGCTCTGACTTCGCTAAAGAGAGAACTCACTGTTTGGATAAGGTGTGTCGTTTCTCAGGCCGAATCTGAATTCAGAATTCAGTCGTGAAACGACCAGTTCGTTGAACCGCCTTTACTCTAATCGAGAATGCGGAATTTGAGTCCACAGTATACACGAAATCCCTAAAAGGATAGTGCTATTAATAATTAGTTAAAAACTTCGGGATCTTTGCTGTGGCTGAATCCTACTGCTTTGCTCGTGATGATCCGCACGGAGTGATCAGGTTTTCTGATCGATGCCAGCAGTCCTCATCTCGCAAAATTGCAGGCCTTCGTCAAAAGCCGGATCGCTGAAACCTAAGCTGGGCGATCGCCAAAGAGAGTTGTGCCTAATCGAATCATGGTTGAACCTGCCGCGATCGCCAGCGGATAATCGCTCGACATGCCGATCGAAAGCTCTGATAAGTGAAGCTGATCGAACCCTTTGTTATTGATTTGATTAACGACATCTTGAGCCTGAGCAAAGATAGCAGCAATTTCTTGAAGCGAGCTTTCTTGAGGCGGAATTGTCATCAACCCCACAATTTTTAAATGGGTGAGCTGATTGAGTTGTGGCAGTGCCAACCATAACTCGTCTAAGGTCAATCCGTATTTGGGCGGGTCGGGCACCATTTTTACCTGCAGACAGCAATAGGGTGAGCGCGACAGTTCACCCGCTACCGTATTAAGTCGTTTGGCCAGCTTCAGGCTATCAATGGAGTGAATCCAATCAAAGTGCTGCAGCGCTTTGCGGATTTTGTTGCTTTGCAGGTGGCCGATCAAATGCCAGGTCAGATCAGGCAGATCGCTCAGTTCAGCCTGTTTGGCGATCGCCTCTTGCACCTGACTTTCACCGAAGTCACGCACATTGGCGGCATAGGCGGCTCTAACAACGGCACTCGGCTGCTTTTTAGTGACGCTGATCAGACGGGTGTCGGGCGGTAACGTCGCTTGAATCGTCGTGATACGCGCTTGAATCTGCTCAGGCGAGAGAGAACCGGTCATTGAAAGGTCTGTTTGTACGTCTTCTGCAGACGATCGTACTCTGGATAATTGCCTTGACGCCGCAGCGATCGCATCCGTTCTTCGAACAGCTGCCGCGCTTCACTGCGACCGATGGCGTCAAAGGTGAAGCCTTTGGGTGCCGTAGAGGTAACGACAAAGAATAGCCGCTGAGCGTAAAGTGTAGAAAACAGCTCTTTGCCTTCGGCCACTAGACAAAGCCGAAAGAGTAACCCAAACGTGGGGTGATTAATATAGTTTTCTGTGCTCATTCAGGGCGGGAGAAACTAATAGGTTGGGTAACTTTGTCATCCCCACACTTTAAGCCATCATGTGTTGCAAGACTATAGTTTTTTAGAAGTTTGATGCTTTAAACGGATTTCTCGACTGTAAGTATTTACACAAACAAGAACCTTTCCTGGGTTTGACAAGTTCAGGCTTGGTGTAAATTGTCTATGGAAAGTGGGCGATCGCTGCCTTTTAGGGTGACCCCGAGGGCGAGCAGTTGAGCTTGGGCCTTTTGTAAAGACTCGTGCCATTCGTGCGTCGGTTGACTGTCGGCGACGATTCCGGCGCCTACCTGCCCCCAAACGGTTGGCATCGAGTTCGCGTCG
Source organism: Cyanobacteria bacterium J06626_4 (assembly GCA_038523235.1). Lineage (GTDB taxonomy): Bacteria > Cyanobacteriota > Cyanobacteriia > Phormidesmidales > Phormidesmidaceae > Halomicronema. The sequence goes on along the minus strand of JBCBJQ010000012.1, from coordinate 94,834 downwards.
TTTGGCACCCACAGCAGGGTTCTGATCAAAATATTCAGATCTAAATGACCGCGCCAGTCTAAAAAGCCGCAGGAACCGTAGAACAAACTGCGCTTAACGGTCTCTAGTTCTTCAATGATCTCTAAGCAGCGGACCTTGGGGCAGCCGGTAATCGTGCCGCCGGGAAAGGTGGCGCGAATCAGATCAATGGCGGTGTGGCCGGGCGCTAAGTTGCCAATCACATTACTGACTAAATGCATCACGTGGCTGTAGGGCTCGAGCACCATCAGCTCATCCACCTGAACACTGCCCCAGGTGCACACGCGGCCCAAGTCGTTGCGTTCTAAATCCACCAGCATGATGTGTTCGGCTTGCTCTTTGCGGTTACGCAGCAGTTCTTGACTCAGCGCTTGATCGCGTTGCGGAGTATTGCCCCGAGGCCGTGTACCAGCAATCGGGCGAGTTTCGGCGCGATCGCCCTGCAGTGACACCAAGCGCTCGGGCGAGCAGCTCACCACGGCCCCCCAGGGGGTACGCCAATAGCTAGCAAACGGTGAAGGATTGATCGCATGTAGCTGTTGGTAAATAGCCCAGCTATCGGCTGAAGTCTGGGTGGCAAAGCGCAAAGACAGGTTGGCCTGAAAAATATCCCCAGCGCGAATGTAGGCCAGGGCTTGCCGCACTGCTGCTTCATAGGCGGATTGGGACGACATCAGTGTGAGCGGCTCGGTCACGATCGTCATCGTCGTCGAGGTCAGGAGGGGCTGTTCGAGCCGTTGCTGCAAATCATCTAGTTGAGCGGGGGTCGTCGCGGCCAACTGCAGCCGCTGTTGCTGATGGTCAAGCACGGCAAAGGTGGCTGGTTCGTACCAAAATGCGACGGGAAACGGCAGCGGATCGGGATTTTGGTTCGGCAGCGTTTCGATTTCCCAGGCCAGGTCATAGCCCAACCAGCCCAGCCAGCCTCCCGCAAAGGGTTCAGGAGGATGGTGCCAAGGCTGGCCGCGCTCATTTAGCAGTACGGTATCCGGGTGAGGGGTCGCCAGCCGATCGCCCAACATCGGCAGAATCTGGCCCACCGGCGGCGTCCACAGCTGTGGCTGACCGTTGGCGCAACGCGGTGGCCCGGCACAAATGGAATAGCGGGCGAGGCGAGCCTGGGGGGTTTCGACCGGCAGTGTGGCTGGACTCTCTAGCAGGGTGGCAATGGTTTGCCAGGGGCGCGCAGCGGCTTGGCCGGCGTCAGGTGGCGGTGGCTGCCCATAGAGCGCTTGAAAGATCTGAGACCCCGTTCGCTGCAGCAGGGGCAGCGAACGCACATACCACGGTGCTAGCATGGCTACCCTTCGCCACCCCAAACCCAGCGGGCATACCAAAAGATGGCCATCAGGGCGATCGCGACCACATCGACGGTCTTGAGCCGCAACACTGACCATTTGACGCGATGGGTGTCTGGGGTCGTAAAGCCGCGCACGGCCATCGCTGCTGCCGTTTGTTCGGCCCGCAACAGCAAATTTTTGAGCAGGCGTTCGACCAGGGCCAGCCAGACCTGAGCCGAACCGCGAAAGCCGAGCTTTTTCCAATTGATGGCGCGAGTTTGTACCGAGCGGATCAGGTTCTGAGTTTCTTCCAGTACGAGGGGGATGAACCGCAGTGCCAGAGTCACCGTGAGGGCAATCTCAGTCACGGGCGCTTTGAGGGGGCGCAGCGGCCACATCAGCACTTCGAGGGCCACGGTGACTTCTTCTGAAGCGGTAGTGAGCAAAAACAAGTTAGTGCCGTAGATGAGCGTAAACAGCAGAGTGCTAATACGAATGCCTAACTCCAGCGATCGCTGCGTGACTGTGAGCGGCCCTTGATCTACCAGCACATACTGATAGCCTGTCGGCGGTGGTAGCGTCAATGCCGCCGTTGGGAATTGATCTGGTGAGGGGGTGATCTGCCCGATTGTGGCAGCTGTGGGCACTGGGGTTTGATAATTAATTGCGAGCCCGTCGGGGAGCAAAGCGGTCAACACCAGCATCAGCGTGCAGAGAAACAGCAGCCAGCCCATTTGCTGTCGCCACACCCGTAGCGGAATCAGCGCCGAAATCGTCAACGCGATCAGTAAGCCCACCAGAAAAAACCGCCAGGCCGCGTTGGCCAGGATGGGGCTGACTAAAATGCTGACGAGCCAAAACAGCTTGACGCGGGGATCAAGTCGATGCAGCCAGGTGATCGGCTCTTCGAGATAGAGGCCAATGGGAAGGGTTTTGAGCAGATCCATGCGTTAGGTCAAGACGTCAAACTTTGGTGGCGCGGTTAGCACTCTGCCGGTCTAAATCTCGCATCTTTTTGCCCCGCCATAGCAAACGAATGGGGCTGCCTTCGAAGCCGAGGTTTTGCCGAAACTGTTTTTCAATATACCGGCGGTAGCCTTCGCCAAACAGCTTGGGATCATTCACAAACAGGGCAAACGTGGGCGGCCGGGCCGTCACCTGCGTGCCGTAATAAATGCGCCCCTGACGGCCCTGGCGGGTGGTGGGTGGCGTATGCCAGCTGGCGGCCTCTTCCAGCACTTCGTTGACCACCGCGGTGGTGACGCGACGCCGATGCTCGGCCACTGCCTGATCCACCAAATCCAGGATCTTCGGGACGCGCTGTCCGGTCAGGGCACTGGTGTAAATGCGTTTAGCCCAGTCCATAAAGTAGAGCTTATTGCCTAAGGTGCGATCGTACTCGTAAATAGTGTGGGAGTCTTTATCAATGGTGTCCCATTTGTTCACCACCACGACACAGGCGCGTCCGTCTTCTTCAATGCGGCCGGCGAGCTTCTGGTCTTGCTCGGTGACACCGTCGATCGCGTCAATTACTAGCAGCACTACATCGGCCCGACGAATCGCCTTAAACGCTCGGTTGATGCCAAAAAACTCCGGCCCGTAATTAACGTTCTTTTTTTTGCGAATTCCGGCAGTGTCGATCAGGCGATAACGCTGTTCATCGCGCTCTACCAACATGTCGATCGCATCCCGCGTCGTGCCCGAAACCGGACTGACGATCGCCCGATTTTCGCCGACAAAGGCATTGAGCAAGCTGGATTTGCCGACGTTGGGGCGACCCACAATCGCCACCCGCACTTCTTCTGGCTCGTCGATGTCTTCATTGGGCGGCAAATGGGTCAGTAGCTCATCCAGCAGATCGCCCGTGCCGTTACCGTGAATGCCCGACACCGCATAGGGCTCGCCCAGCCCCAGTTCCCAAAACTGTGCCGCCTGCACCAAGCCCTCGTCAGGCGACTCGCATTTATTCACTGCCAGCAGCACCGGCACGGAATGCTGACGCAGCCATTGGGCAATCTCGCGATCGGCCTCGGTGGGGCCTTCTTGACCATCGACGACCATAATGGCGGCCTGCGCTTCGACTAAGGCGGTGAGAGCCTGCTCGCGAATGTGGGGCAAAAACTCCGTATCGTCGTCAAAAATCAGGCCGCCTGTATCGACTACGAGATAGTCGCGATCGGCCCAAAAGGCCGGCTTGTAAGTGCGATCGCGGGTCACGCCTGGTTTGTCGTAGACAATCGCCTCCTGTACCCCCGCCAGTCGGTTAACGAGGGTCGATTTGCCCACATTGGGGCGGCCAATAATGGCAACAACAGGAAGCGGCATAGTCTAAGCCCTGAGAGGGAAGGAGTGATGAATCTATCTTAGCGATTGCTTTTCTAGCAAATATTTCATTGTCGCAGACTTATGACCTTACTCCATCAACAATTTTGGCAAAATTTCTCTCACTGTCAGGCAGATTTCCTGCTGTTCTGTGTCTGGAACAGCCCACACTCAGCAAAAATCCCAAACAGCGCACCCTGTAGCGCGAGCAATTCCGCCACTACCTAATGCACCAGTCAATTCTCATCAGGCGAACATGGTTCCCTGCTGTCGTTTGACAAGATGGCCCCTACAGCGATCGCATTCAAGTCTCCTGGAAACTGGGTGACGAGTCACTTCAAACGGTGATTGTTCCTTCCATGTAAGTGATGGCCTGACCGCCAATGAGTACGCGATCGCCCGCATGGGTGCAAACAAGCTGGCCCGTTCTGGGTGATAGCTGCAGCGCTCGCATCGAGTCCTTGCCGAGTTTTTCACTCCAATAGGGAATCAGTGAGCAATGAGCAGAGCCGGTGACCGGATCTTCAAAAATGCTGGCCTGGGGTGTAAAAAATCGCGAAACGAAATCAGCCTCAGTGCCAGGAGCTGTGACAATTACACCGCCCGGATCAAGATTAATTTGATCCATCTGGTGGCGATCAGGGTTTAGGGCTCGAATTGTCTCCTCATCTTCAAAAACCAACAGATAGTCTCTCGCCTTTAAAACCGCGATCGGTGCCTGAGCAATGGCGGTCAAAATCTCAGGTGGGGCGACAGCCGGCTCGGGTTGACGACTCGGGAAGTCCAGCGTGAGCAAGGTTTCGCTAACGGCGACAGTGAGCGGCCCACTAGGGGAAAGGAATTGGATTGACGGGCGATCGCAGTTGAGATGCCTGGCCAGAACATGGGCGGTAGCTAGCGTGGCATGGCCGCACAAATCCATTTCGATTTCCGGCGTAAACCAACGAATCTCATACGCTTCGTCACAAGGGACAAAAAAGGCAGTTTCTGCCAGGGCGTTCTCTGCCGCTATTGCTTGCATGACCGCATCTGGTAACCAGCTGTCGAGCGGACAGACAGCCGCTGGGTTACCACTAAACACTTTGTCCGTAAAGGCATCGACTTGAAAGATGGGAAGTTTCATATTGACGGTATCGGGTGCCTGTTGAGCAGGATGTTGTGTTGCCCGCTTAGCTCACCATCTTCAGCTGATCCTTCGCTTCACGTCGCAGTTGGGTAGAAATTCTGAACAGCTCGCGTCCAGTATGCAAGTAGCTTTCCTCATAGCAATAGGTGTAGCGTTCCATTTCTTCAATACCGTCCTCCAGCTGATTTAAGCAGTAGTAAAGGTTGGCCGCTACGCCAGCCGTGCTAGCCGGATTCGGAAATGATTGGAACTTACTCCGAGCTTTCTCCAAAGACTCACGGCAGTCTGCCAAATACGTTTGGAAATTCTCCATCAGCTCATCGTCAAAGGGGTCACCAGAGAGCGCGCGAATTTCGGCCTTCAGAGGCTTCAAAATTTTGCCTATCAGGCGATCAACCGGATTGTAAACTTGGCGCAGCCACAGCTCAAAGGCATTGTCGGCGGCATGGGTGGCATCGCGTCGCTGACGGTATTGCGCCTGCGATTGAGCGGTGCGATGGGTGCGATCGCGAATCTGACTGTCGGATTCAAACCCAGCCTTGTGTAATCGGCGCTGCTGGTCATAGTGCGATCGCTGCTGGGGGTCACCCAACACTTCATAGGCCGCATTGATTTGCTGAATCCCTTCGTGACCCGCTGGGGTTGTTTGGGTATCGGGGTGCAGTTCTTTCGCCAGCCGCCGGTAGGCCTGCTTGACTTCTTGCTGGGTCGCCGCTTCCGGAATTTTCAGCGTGCGGTAGTGATCGGTATTCATCGACTTTATCGTCATTGCAGCATCCCAGCAGTCACCTTGAGGGTGTCTCAGCGTCGTGTTCTGTCCTTTATTGTGAAAGATTGCCTCATAGATGCCAAGGGCTGGTTTTTTCTCCCCATCATCGGGTTCTATGACAGCTCTACTTGTGACCGTTTGCGGTCGATGTCTCTGAACAAACCGCTGTACCCTAGAAGACTGAATAGATACCCGCGAATTACCGGTGTGCTCTGGTTTATGAAACGTTCCACCTTGGATAGTGCGACCCCTTTATCCCCTGTAACCCGCTCTCAGTCGCGACAATTAGTTGCTGGGTTGGCAGTGTTGTGGGTCGTGCTGATGTGCGCGATCGCGTTCTTTTGGGGTTTGGCCAGCACTGGCTTAGTAGATGAGACTGAGCCTCTGTTTGCCGAAGCAGCGCGCCAAATGTATGAAACGGGTGACTGGGTGACACCGTACTTTAATGGCGTCACCCGGTTTGATAAGCCGCCCTTGGTGTACTGGCTGATGGCGCTCGGGTTTCATCTTTTTGGGGTGAATGAATGGGCGGTGCGGCTGCCGTCGGCCCTGTCGGCGACGGCGCTGGTTGGCATGGGGTTTTATACGCTGTCTCGCTTTGGCTTTTCGCGATCGGAGCTGGCGACGGCCTACGTGGTGGCTCCCAGTCCTGGCCAGCCCGCCTCTCTGGCCCGGCTCAGCCGCCGCAACTTGCTCATCTCAGCGGTGATTGGTTCGGCAATTATGGCGCTGCACCCCGAAACGATTGTGTGGGCGCGCATTGGCGTGTCTGACATGCTGTTATCGGGATGTATGGGTACGGCCCTGTTTGCCTTTTTCTTCGGGTATGCCCAGCCCCAATTTCCCCAGCGGCAGCGTAACTGGTATCTCGCGTCTTACGGTCTCTTAGGGCTGGCGGTGCTGGCCAAAGGCCCGGTCGGCATTGTGCTACCAGGTCTGATCGTGGGCGTTTTTCTGCTGTATACCGGCGAATGGCGGCAGGCTGTTCATGAGCTGCATGTAGTGAAAGGGGCGATCATTTTTTTGGCAATTACGGTGCCCTGGCATGTGTTAGTGATTGTGGCTAACGGACGCGCCTATATCGATTCGTTCTTTGGCTATCACAATGTTGAGCGCTTCACGAGTGTTGTTAACGGTCACGCTGCCCCTTGGTATTTCTACTTCTTAGTGGTTGCGGTGGGCTTCTTACCCTGGTCGCCGTTTTTACCCTGGGCGATCGCCCGTCTGCAGCCCCATCGGCGTCAAACCCTGCAAATACAGCCCCGCTCAGCACAGTTAGGGCTATTTGCCCTGATTTGGTTCCTGGTGATTTTGGGATTTTTCACCATTGCCGTCACGAAACTACCTAGCTACGTTTTACCGCTGATGCCTGCAGCTGCCATTCTTGTCGCGCTCGGCTGGAGTGATCGCTGCTGCCCTGCACCCAACCAACCCCAAGCCGGCATTGGGTTTAGCCTCAGCTATGGTCTGAACCTGGCGGTTTTTGGCTTGCTGGCGATCGCGGCGCTCTATAGTCCCAACTGGATGGGTAACGACCCGTCCATGCCCAATCTGCCCCAGTTAGTCAGAGCGTCTGGCATCATGGTGCGGGCCACCGTGATTTGGGGTGCGGCCTTGGTGACAGGTCTAGGGCTGGTGCTCGGACGACGGAGTCGCTGGCTTTGGAGCGTCAACCTAGTGGCTTTTGCTGCGTTCATTCTGTTTTCTATTTTGCCCGCCTTTCAGCTAGCTGATCAGGTACGGCAGCAACCGCTCAGAGAAATTGCCCAAACCGCGATCGCGGAACAGCAGGTAGATGAATCGCTTTATATGGTCGGCTTTATGAAGCCAAGCCTGGTCTTTTATATGCAGAGACCGGTGATTTATGTTGAACGCCCCGCAGCATTACCCCCAATGTTGTCTGATGAGAATGGATTTGAGTCTGCTTTAGTGGTGGGGACGATGGATGAGATCGCGAGTCTCAATTGGCCGATTGAACAGCAAAATGCTCTGGTGGTCACGGAAACTTATCACCTAGTGCGCTTATCTCTTCCTGACCAAAATGATGCGTAATCGACGCATCGCCACCTGCACGTTGATCGAATCACTCGGAATTGCTGCAATGCTTATCTGAGGAGCCTGACTATTCCGACTGCCAACTACCGCATGCTGGATTGTTTGACAGGTCTGAACATCTCCCCAGCTAGACTCATCCCATTAATACAGCGTGACTGGTGAAGTCAGTTCTGGATCTTGAAATAGGGGCGTGCTCAGGTATCGCTCGCCAAAACTGGGTTGGATGATCACAATCAGCTTGCCAGCGTTTTCGGGACGATTCCCAACTTCTACCGCTGCTTTCATGACGGCTCCGGTAGAAATTCCGGAGAGCAGACCCTCTTCACGAGCTAATCGACGGCCATAGGCGATCGCGTCGTCGTCACTGACGGTAATGACTTCATCAATCATGTCAGTGTTCAGCACTGCTGGCACAAACCCGGCCCCAATGCCTTGAATTTTATGCGGCCCTGCCTGCCCACCTGATAACACCGGGCTGTTGGTCGGCTCAACGGCGATCGCTTTAAAGTCGGGTTTACGGGCTTTGAGCACTTCAGCAATGCCTGTGATGGTGCCTCCAGTGCCGACTCCAGCAATCACCATATCGACGGTGCCGTCGGTATCTGACCAAATTTCTTCGGCAGTGGTTTGCCGGTGAATGGCCGGATTAGCTGGGTTAGAAAACTGCTGCAGCATGTAAGCATCCGGCAGCGTATTCACCAAATGTTGCGCACAGCGAATACAGCCTGACATGCCTTCTAACCCAGGTGTGAGTTCAAGCTGCGCCCCAAAGGCCCGCAGCATGGCCCGCCGCTCGGCACTCATGGTTTCCGGCATGGTTAAGATTAGCCGATAGCCTTTAGCGGCGGCTGCCATGGCCAGCGCGATACCTGTGTTGCCAGAGGTGGGTTCAACTAATGTCGTCTGGCCAGGCGTGATTTTACCCTCGGCTTCGGCAGCGTTGATCATATTGATGCCAATGCGATCTTTAACCGACGCTGACGGGTTCATGCCCTCTAATTTCACCACAATGGTGGCCTGCACACCCTCTGCCTGAGGGATGCGGTTCAGTCGCACGAGGGGCGTCCGTCCAATCAGCGTTGTAATATTTTCGGCGATCCGCATAAGCGTTAAATATAGTACATCAAGTCAACTTGCTGTTTGGCCTTACATTTATCGACTAAGTCTTGCAGCGTTTGTTTTTGCAAGACGTCTTCAGCCGCCTGTCGAGCAGTTTGCCAAACTTCAGCAATCACTGAGCCTTCTGACGTTTGGGGGGTCGCTGGAGGTTCTTTGCTGCTGTCAAAGCCTTCGATGCAGCTCACCACGTCGTAGAGCGTAATCTGCCAGGGCGATCGCGCCAATAAATAACCGCCTTTAGCGCCGCGTTGACTGCGCACGATGCCGGCTCGTCTCAGGGTGGCTAAGAGCTGTTCTAAATAGCGATCGGGAATATTTTGTTGCGCCGCGATCTGCCGAATTTGCATCGGTTCACCCTGGGCAAAGCCTCGACCTAGCTCTAGTAGAGCTAACAGCGCGTATTCACTTTTACTCGACAGTTCCACAAGATATTTGAGGTATAGAAAGCGATGTTCTTAGTATAACTCCGGTTCTCCGGTCGGGTTTGCAGGATTCCCCGAGTTTCGCCAAATCAGAAGACTCTTCAAGGGGTGGCACAGATGATGCCAACAAAAAAGGCTCCGGAAACCCGGAGCCTTTTTCATGCAATTAACTTAGCTCAACAGTAAAGACTGCTTAGAAGCTAAAGGTAGCGCGCAAGGCACCGTAGAAGTTGTCATCATCACCGCCACCGTCAATGTTGCCGTAGATGATGGCAGGGGTTAAGGTCAAGAACTGGTTGACCGGAATACCCCAGTAACCCTCAATCATGTAGGGATCATCGTCGTAGTCAGGCAAGTCAGCATAGTAAACACCGACATCAGAACCTTCGATCAAGAAGTCGCTGAAACCAGCACCCACCATGAAGGAGGTGTCATCATCATCGCCATTGTCATGGAAAGCGAAGGTACCCGCTACGAAGAAGCCGTTGAAATCGAGGTTGAGAAGCGCAGCAAAGGTGTCAGTGAAGTCGTTGTCATCACCATCATTACCGTGCAGATAAGCCAAACCTAAGTCAAAGAAGCCATCGCTGATGTAGCTACCTTGAACGATATAGGACTGAGAGTCAGCGCCAAAGATACCGCCATCATCAGGATCATTGGTGCCGCTGCCGCCTTGGTCGCCCGAGTAACCGGCATCAATAACAAAGTTATCGCCGATACCAAAGCTACCACCGACAGCGAAGCCGCCACCGCCCATGTCAAAGTCATAAAGCAGGGGACCACCGGGGTCAGCCACACTAGGACCATCAAAAGGAACGATGGTGCTGGTTACAAAGTCATCAGTTGCAATGCTGTTAGCGGCGATGATGAAGTCGAGGTTATCACCGACACCAAAGCTGTAGTACAGATCATCGATATCTACGACGCCGAACTCACTTTCGTTACTAGAATTGGCTAAGCCGCCAGCTGCAGCTAGAGCCCCTCTATCATCACCGGACTGTAAGCGCACGCGCAAGCGATCATCGCCAGTGAAGCTAGCGTCGAAGTTCAAACGAGCACGTGCGTTGAAGGTCGTGCTGTCGTCGTCGCTGCCGTCACCTAAGTTGTCGAAAGGAACAACCAAGTTAGCATCAACCTGACCACGCAATTTGGTGGTAGTCGAGAATTGCTGAGCACGCAGCTCAGCAGTTTCAGCTTCAAGCGCATCGACGCGACCGCGCAGCGTTGCGAGCTCAGCCGCAAACTCCTCTTGCAGGCGCTGAATAGTGGCTAAAGTCTCAGCATCGATACCTTCGCCGATCAAGAAGCGGATGGAATCCAAGCACTTGTTCAAACCAGCAGCAAACTCAAAACGAGTCATGAACTGGTTGCCACGGAAAGTGTTGGTGCCAAAGTCACCTTCGATACAAGCGTAGTCTTCGACTAAGCTCTGCAGGGCGCTGAAAGCCCAAGCAGTCGGATCAACGTCGACCAGCTCATCAACAGTGCTAACTTGAGCCAGTTGAACACTGTCTTGGTTAGCTTCTAGAGCATCAATGCTAGTAGTTTCAGCATTTGCCGGATTTGCAAAGCCTAACCCCAAAACAGCGGGGCTAGCTAGCAATACTTTCCACAGTTTGTTAGACATTACCTTCTTTTCTCCTCACACCTTGAGATAAAGGTTTAAAGCGCTTAGACAAAAAAGCCTAAGCCGTTGTGTAATCACTCATGTAGCCACGGATAAACCGCACACTACTTATCACAACATTGATACTAGCAGATCTATTTCGAGCACACTAGCCCATGGACACCAAAAAGATCTGGCACAGCTCCACCGCCTAGTTTGGCCCGATACAATCTGACTGCTGCAGGACGTGAGCTAGAGCATCTGATCGATGCGAGCAGCCATCGCAAAGTCCTGTTGAGTCAGCCCGCCAGCGTCGTGCGTGGTCAAACTCAGCGTCACTTTGTTGTAGGAAATCGTGATGTCAGGGTGATGGCCTGCTGATTCTGCCGGCTCCACGAGCTGATTGATAAAAACGATTGCGCTGGGGAAACCGTCGAAGGTCTTCACCGTTTTGATCGTATTACCGTCTTGCTCCCAGTTGCTGAGTGAAGTCAATTGGGCTTGAATTTCAGCGCCGTTTAATAAGGTGGCCATGAGGGGGGTATTTTTGGTTGATATCAAATGGGGATAGCTGACTGGCGAGAATTGATCGGTGCGGTTCTATCCTTATCCATTCTTCCAGTGTCTATCAGCTGTGAGGAAATAGCCGTGGTGAAAAAAACAGACGCCAGGGCTCATGATGCTGACATGCAGTTCGTTGGTCGTTGCGTCGGCTGAGCTGGTCATCACCAGGGCGATTGTGCTTGGAGTCAGCCAGTGAGATTCTTTTGCTTGGTTGAAAGTCTGATGAGTCGATAACCAGCTTCAAACCAGCGATAAAACCTACACAACGAGAATTGCTAGCGCTCCGCTTAAAAGCAGATAGGGCTGTGGTAAGTCAATTGCTCTTTAAAAAACTATCCGCCCCTACTCGTGGAAGGAAAACCCTTCAGAGAGTAGGGGCGGTCTAGCGGGTCTCAGGTTGAAACCAGACTGCCGGGAGGAACTCCAGAATCCAGTTTCAATCGGTCAGGCAATCTGCAGAGAGATTGGCACTGGTTCCTAGTGAACAGCCCCGGCGCACAGCCGGCTTACCTCAACCTGGAGACCCATGCGTTTACTACTATCTGACATGGGCATCACCTCCTTGAATCCCTAACGGTGTTTATTGTTAGATTGAGTGCGTGTTTCAGCACTGGGCTAAAAGTAACACAAATCTTTCTGGGTGTGCAGAGTTAGCCCTGTCTCTGGCGCTGACTCTCGTTGGTTTCGCGTCAGAGCAGCCCTCTTTACCGACGTCAGTGAGAATATCGTAACCTGATAGGCACAGAAACAAGCGAGGCAAAGAGCTGGTGCTACCCCCTGATGTGGTTTTAGATCCGCTGCTGCGGGGCTGGTTACAGGAAGATATTGGTCGGGGCGATCTCACGACGATGGGGCTGGGGGCGATCGCGCATCATATATATAAAGCGATCTGGATCGCCAAAGCACCTGGGGTCGTGGCGGGTTTGCCGATGGCTGCCCGGGTCTTTGCGCTGCTCGATTCACAAACGCAGTGGCTACCAATGGTGGAAGAGGGCCATTGGTGTGAAGCTGGAACGGAAATCGCACAGATACAAGGGCCGCTCAGCTCATTACTGATGGGTGAGCGAGTGGCCCTAAATTTGGCCATGCGACTGAGCGGTATTGCTACGTTGACCCGCCAATATGTTGATGAAATTGCGGACTTACCGGCTCAACTTGTCGACACCCGCAAGACCACACCTGGCTTGCGACTATTAGAAAAGTACGCCAGCGGGGTTGGTGGGGCTCGCAACCATCGCTTGGGATTAGACGATGCGGTGATGGTGAAAGATAACCATATTGTGGCAGCTGGGAGTATTGAAGCGGCGATCGCCCAGATTCGCGAGAATATACCCTATCCCCTCACGATTGAAGTAGAGACAGAAACATTGGCCATGGTCGCGGTGGCGCTGGCGGCTGAGGTCGATATCATCATGCTCGATAACATGACGCCTGACCTCATGGGGCAGGCGGTGCAACAAATTCGTCAGGCGCAGCCCCACATCAAAATTGAGGCGTCTGGCAATGTGACGCTCGATACCCTGCGAGCAGTGGCTAAAACTGACGTCGACTACATCTCTACAAGTGCTCCGATTACGCGATCACCCTGGCTCGATCTGAGTATGCGCATGGTTTGAGCCGCTGCTGTTTAGAGGCCTTAGCTCGCGGCCTCGGCATCTAGAGCACATTCTCGCAGTAGTTTAAGCGGCACGGTTTTGAGCGCCGCTTCATGGGTTGCCGTTAAGACGACCGGCGGTGCCACCCCATCGTCATAGGCTTCTTTCCAACGGGCAGCGCAGAGACACCAGCGATCGCCCGGTTTGAGACCCGGAAAGTTGTACATCGGCATGGGTGTGCTGAGATCATTGCCCTGAGCACGGGTGTAGCTCAAAAAGGCAGAGGTCATTTGGGCGCAGACGACATGCACCCCGAAATCGCCGGCCCCAGTATTGCAGCAGCCATCTCGATAAAATCCCGTCATGGGCTCAGTCGAACAGGGTGCGAGTGGTCCACCGAGAACATTTTTTGCATCTGCCATAAAACTTTTGTGTCATTTTTCAGAATATGAGCAGTATTTTGGCAGTTTTTCAGCAGAATTGCTCTCTTTAGCGTGGCCATCCAAAACCCTGCTCAAGCCAGCATGAGAGATTTCTCAACCGCATCAAATTTGATCGAGTGGGCTGCTGTCAGCTCTGCAAGCGCTTCACCCATCGGGGTCAGAATTTCGCAAAGAGGACAATCAAACTCTCGGGCCAATTCTTTTGCTAGCTCAAGAATTCTCCAGGGATGTTCTTGCAGACGGCGAGGCAGTACATTTTTGAGCGTCAGGGCCAACTGGGATTCACATGCATACGCCATGAGTATAAATGCCTAACTCTGTATCTCCATTAAGTCTCAATGCTGGCCGGTTCATGGGCAACGTTGCAGGAGTGTTGACCAACGTCTTATTTCTTCAAGTGATGTTGATCTTCGTTATCATCTGCTCATTTCCAGAGAGGTGGGGCGATCGCAGGGCCAAAATTACCCACGACCATATCGTTTAACAGGAGTTCTGTTTGATATGCTAGGTAACTGAAATGGCGGCATAGCCAAGTGGTAAGGCAGAGGTCTGCAAAACCTCCATCCCCCAGTTCGAATCTGGGTGCCGCCTTTGTGTATTTTTCTGGAAGACGCCGAAGCTCCTGAAAATTGAACGTTTTAGAGTTGATGTCGGGTGACAGGGCACTGATTACCTGATGTATACCGTCGGGTATGCATTGTTGTTGCTTTGACGAGAGAGCTGACCAATGCAATGTGCAACTCATGGTTGAGTACAGGTTCCCTCCTGGGATTCTGGTTGAGGGTAAGCGTCTGGACTTGATGTGAGTCTGAGGGAACTGTCACTAGGCAATAAAGGCTCTATTCGGCAGGTTCTCACCATCGAACTGGCAGTCCAGACGTTAACGCTGGTGACCCTGCTCTACAGTCACATCAAGCAGTGACAATACTCGGCTCAATCACCTCGACAGCAGGCTTTGTCTACAATTCGAGAATTTAATTGCTCCTTAAAAAGGAAATCTGTTGAGTTACACATCGCGTTACTTCCAAGCTTTGTAGCTCACATGCACGGACTTGCCCGGCCTAATTCTGACAGAGTCCATAACAACATTTAAGTTGACAGGGTTCCGCTATCAAAATGGAGCAGAATTGTTTTTCTGCTGCTGTTTGAGCGGCTTGCATAATGGTGAGTTCAGTCTCTTTCAGTTGATTCGCAAATTCGACAATCAGCATGGTGTTTTTACTAAAGCAGCCAATCAGCAGCACCAGCGTCACCAGCACATAGACATTATTATTGATGCCGCGAGGAGCAATGAATCCAAAGGTGCTGTATAGGGCTAGGGGCACTGTCAACAGAATAATGATGAGATTTACGTAGTTTTCATGTTGAGCTGTCAAATCAGGCAAAACAGTATCTTCAAATTGCGTAGTTTCTAGGAGAAATTGATTAAAGTTTTGGTGAAGGCTGGGACGTACCTCTTGCAACCTCATAGCAACGGCGACCACAATCAGCATAAGTCGCCGAAGGCTTGCTTTTATAGCATCAGGGCCTTTTGATTCGCTTTCCTGTTCCTGCAAACATTTATTGATTTGAATGGAACAGCATTTGATTAAAGATTTTAAGGCTGATGGCTGGTAATTGCCGCTGCCTAAGAATAGCTAAATATATATCTAGAAATCATGGTTGCTAGTACTCAGCATTTATTGACTGAATCTGACACATCTTATTCTGTCCAGCAGATTATTCAGGCATTGCAGACGTGGTTATCGCAGTGCCTTTCTGCATCAGCTCTAGATTGGCTTAATCAAAGTTGTCAGCAACTTTCTGAAGCTGCTTCAGAGCGATTCCTGTTCACTCGATTTAGTGCTGCATCACGACGGGTTGGGAAGGTTGATTTAGCTTTAACTGAACCGCAATTACAGATGGCCCAAACGTTGCGAGCTGGATGGATGCCCGGCGATTGGAGTACCGACCAAGCCGTCAGAACTTTACTGCTACTCAATTTTCCTGACGAGGATAGCGATCGCTACGTGGCCGCTATTGAGAAATTACTCTCAGCCGCTGATGTTGCCGAGCAAGTCGCCCTATATCAGAGCTTGCCGCTGCTGGCCTATCCCGAGCGATTGCGGCCCCACGCAATTGACGGATTGCGAACCAACGTGACTGCCGCTTTCAACGCGATCGCTCTGAACAATCCCTATCCTGCCGATTACTTTGACGAAGCCGCCTGGAATCAGATGGTGCTAAAAGCGCTGTTTGTTGACAGCCGTCTGAGCCAAATTCAGGGGCTAGAAGCGCGCGCCAACGCCAAGCTGGCACAAATGCTATCTGATTATGCTCATGAACGATGGGCCGCTGGGCGGCCTGTGAATCCGCAGTTATGGAGGCCCCTCGGCTGGTTTGCGACAGGCTCCTTGGTGGCTGATTTAGAGCGTGCCCTCAGCAGTGATGTGCCCCATGAACAGCAAGCAGCCGCGTTGGCCTGCGCTAGTGCGCCCTCAGCAGCAGCCCATGCCCTATTAGAACGGGTGCCGACGTTACAGCAAAAAGTCGCTAATGGCCAACTGACCTGGGAGCGTTTGAGTATCACTCATCCCTAAGTTACCGCCGCTCTCAAGTCTTGACCGCCGCTCTGAGCGCTCAATTTTTTCCTGGCTTCTGATCAATATCTACCTGAGAACACCATGCAGCCTAACAACATGATGGTCATTGACCCGCACGTCCATATGACCTCCCGCACCACCTACGACTATCTCGTGATGAAAGAGTACGGAGTGGTGGCCGTCGTCGAACCCGCCTTTTGGTTGGGGCAACCCCGCACCAATGCTGGCTCCTTTCAGGACTATTTCAATAGTTTGATTGGGTGGGAGCGCTTTCGGGCCGGACAATTTGGCATCCGCCACTACTGCACCGTTTCTATTAATCCTAAGGAAGCAAACAATGAAGTGCTGGCCGATCAGGTGATGGAACTGCTGCCACTATATGCCTGCAAGGAAGGGGTTGTGGCGATCGGAGAAGTCGGCTTCGATGATATGACCGCCGCGGAAGAAAAGTTTTTCCGACTCCAGCTGGATTTGGCCAAGGAGCTCGACAAGCTCGTGCTCGTGCATACGCCTCACCGCAATAAGAAAGAAGGCACTAGCCGCAGCATGGACATTTGTCTGGAGCATGGTCTTGATCCGCAACAGGTCGTGATTGACCATGCTAACGAGGAAACTGTTGCTGAAGTCGTTGATCGCGGCTTTTGGTGTGCTTTTTCGATCTATCCCAACACCAAGATGGGCAACGAGCGCATGGTCGAAGTCGTGAAGCGATATGGCAGCGATCGCCTGATTATTGACAGTGCTGCCGATTGGGGTCTCAGCGATCCGCTGGCCGTGCCCAAAACGGCTCAGCTCATGTTGCAAAGCGACATCCCGGCAGACCAAGTGACTGCCGTGTGCTACGGCAATGCGCTCAAGGCCTATGGCCAGAGCGGCGAAATGCAAGCAGACGACTGGCTCAACCCCCCTGCTATTGACCAGCGGCAACACTACGACGGCAATTCCGTCCTCCGGGGCCAAACGCCGACGGTGTATGACCCGGCTCAAGAATCCATGGTGATTCGCTAGGGCACTGGATTCGCGCCATTCAAAACGCAAAACTATTTAGTACAAGGGGGAGACTGTGGAAGCGCTAGGGGTGAAATCGCAGCCTGTCTGGGCCTACTTACAACTCATGCGACCGGCGAATATTCTGACTGCTTGGGCCGATATCTTGGTGGGTTATGCGGCAGCCGGCAGCGGGCTAGTGTTAGCCAATCTCTGGGCCGGCGGGCTCAGCGTTAGTGCGCTGGTGCCCCTCGGCTGGTTGCTGTTGTCCACGAGTGGACTCTACGGCGGGGGCGTGGTCTTCAACGATGTTTTCGATGCTGAGTTAGATCAGCAGGAGCGACCAGAGCGGCCGTTACCGAGTGGTCGGGCTTCGCTGCTGGGAGCCACGCTGTTAGGCAGTGCTTTGTTAGTCATGGGCGTGCTGGCCGCTGCCCAGGTTTCCCTCGTGAGCGCAGCCTTAGCGACAGCCGTCGCGATCGCGGCGCTGATTTATGACGCCTTAGGCAAACATCAAAGTTGGCTCGGCCCCCTGAACATGGGGCTATGTCGCGGGGGCAATTGGCTGTTGGGCGTCAGTATCCTACCGGTCATGCTGGCAGAGCGGTGGTTCATCGCGGTCATCCCCATCATCTATATTGCTGCGGTTACAGCGATCAGTCAGGGCGAAGTTGAAGGCGGCAAACGACAGACTGGCATATTGGCGATCGCCCTGGTGCTGATCGTGTTAACCAGCATCCTGGGACTCACCAGCTTAGCCAGTTATCGCTGGTTAGCCGCCTTACCGTTCGCGACGCTCTTTGCGGGGCTGGTGTTGCCAGCCTTCTTTCGGGCCGCTCAAGATCCGAGTGCCGTCACGATTCGCAAAGCAGTGAAATCGGGGGTGCTGTCGCTGATCGTCCTGGATGCCGCGATCGCCGCCGGATTTGCTGGCTGGCTGTTTGGGCTCTTGGTCTTGGCCCTACTGCCCCTGTCGATGGCGTTAGCACGTCTGTTTGCTGTGACCTAGTTTTTTATTCAGAGGTTTCTTGTGGTTGCCACATTTCCGACTCCAGTTAAAAGATTTACCCATCAGCCGATTCAGCAGCAATTTGCGGTGGCTTTTCGATACGACGTTCACTTTACTGAGCAGCTTTTTCATCCGGAAAATTCGCTACTGGCCGATGTCATTACTGCTGACGGCGAGGCCGGGCCGAAAAAAGTCATGGTCGTCATCGACGATGGTTTATTGTCTTTTCATCCCCATTTATTGACGCAAATTCAGGTCTATGGACAGTACTACAGCAGTGTCCTAACGCTCACCAGCACCGTTCCGGTTATCGGCGGTGAGGCGTCTAAAAATGATGTCGGCCTGATTGAGCAGCTCCAGCGGTCCATGGATGAAGTGGGCCTCTGTCGACACTCTTACGTGATTGGTATTGGCGGCGGTGCCGTTCTAGATATGGTCGGCTATGCGGCGGCAACGGCACACCGGGGCATTCGCCTGATTCGGGTCCCAACAACCGTCTTAGCTCAAAATGATTCGGGGGTTGGGGTTAAAAATAGTATTAACGCCTATGGCAAAAAGAATTTTCTCGGGACGTTTGCGCCCCCCTATGCAGTTCTCAACGACTTTACGTTTTTGACCACGTTGAATGATCGCGACTGGCGTTCAGGCATGGCCGAAGCGTTGAAAGTAGCCCTCATTAAAGATGCCGAATTTTTTGCCGCGATTGAAACCGATGCCGCTGCGATCGCCCAGCGTGAGATGCCGCCCATGCAAGCCGCCATCCATCGCTGTGCCAGGCTCCATATGGCGCACATTGCTGGCCATGGCGACCCCTTTGAGATGGGATCTTCGCGACCGCTGGACTTTGGACACTGGGCAGCGCATCGTCTAGAACAATTAACCCAATACCGGCTACGCCATGGCGAAGCGGTTGCCATTGGGATTGCTTTAGATAGCACCTACTCCTATCTCTCCGGCTTACTGTCGCGTGAGGACTGGCAGCGAATTTGTCAGACCTTTCAAACGTTAGGGTTTGCGCTCTATGTGCCAGAACTCTCTAGCCATCTGGATGAGCCAGAGCACCCGGATTCCCTCTTTCGAGGACTGACGGAGTTTCGCGAGCATCTCGGGGGTGAGCTGACCCTGACGCTGCTCCAGGGCATCGGGACTGGGTTAGAAGTGCATCACGTTGACCTGGAACGTTATCGGGATGCGATCGCGGTTCTGCAAACGCTCGCACCCACTGAAGCCTAGTCCCGCTCATCGGGTGATTTCGACTCGATGCAATACAGCGACAGATGTCAATGCCGCCATTGTGAAAATAATCCGAATCCCTTACTAACCACCCCGCCCTTGAGACTTACCGCCCATGCAAATCACTGGCGATCGCACCTACCACCTGACTTACTGCACCAATATTCACCCAGGCGAAGATTGGGACAGCGTTTTTCACAATCTGCAGACCTACATACCGCCCTTGAAGCAGCAGCTCTCGCCCTGTGCACCCTTTGGTATCGGGTTGCGTCTGGCGAGTGCCGCTAGCACAGCGCTGCTCACCGGCGACCGATTAAAGCAACTGCAAACCTGGTTAACCGCTCAAGATTGTTATGTCTTCACGCTGAACGGGTTTCCTTACGGAGGGTTTCACCGACAGGTGGTGAAGGATCACGTTTATGCCCCGGACTGGACGATGCGCGATCGCCTGATCTACACCCAGCGGCTCGTCAAAATTCTGGCCCAGCTTTTACCCGCAGGCATGGATGGCGGTATCTCTACAGTGCCGCTGTCTTACAAACCCTGGTGGCAGACGAACCCAGCGCAGCTGGCCGAGGTCTTCGAGCGTTGTAGTCTACAGTTGGCGCAACTTGCCGCTGAGATGGCCCACGTCGAGGTGACTACGGGTAAACTGCTGCACTTAGATTTAGAACCCGAGCCCGATGCATTGCTGGAAAATAGTGATGAGACGATTGCCTTTTTTCAAGACTGGCTATTGGTTGTAGGGCAATCCTATCTGCAGCAGCGTTACGGCATCAGCACACTTCAGGCTGAAACTTGGCTGCGGCGGCATATTCGAGTCTGTTATGACACGTGCCACTTTGCCGTGGAATATGAAGACCCCACAAGGGCTTTGGCCAAATTTCAGCAAGCCGGCATTGAGATCGGCAAATTCCAGTTGAGTGCGGCCATTTGCATTCCGATTCCAGCGGATGCAGGCCAGCGCCGCATTCTCACCCAGCATCTAGAGCTCTTTGCCGAGTCGACCTATCTACATCAGGTAATTGAGCAGCGATCGCCGGGCACCTTATATCACTACACCGATCTGCAAGACGCCCTACCCGCTCTAGCCACCACCCCCGCGACTGAATGGCGGACCCATTTCCATGTCCCCATCTTCATTGACGCCTGCCCACCGTTCGCTTCCACCCAAGACCACATCACCGCTATCCTCCAACGCCTACCTGAGATCTCCCACTGCAGTCACTTAGAAATCGAAACGTACACCTGGGAGGTTCTGCCACCCAACATGAAGCTCGACATTCTGGCCTCGATCCAGCGCGAATATGAGTGGGTTCTGGCGGCGCTACCGCAACATTCAACCCCAGCAGTCGCCTCTGTTTAGCGACTTAGTTGTTCCTTATTTGCTCACAGTAGCGTCACCCCATGAAAAAAACGGTCGTCATCAACGTCGTCGGTCTCAGCTCTCGCCTGATTGGCCCACACACTCCCAAGCTCCAGCGTTGGATGCAAGCGGGACAGCTAGCCACGATTCAGCCCGTCCTGCCTGCCGTCACCTGCACCGCTCAAAGTACCTACCTGACAGGTCAATGGCCCAGCGAAACAGGCATTGTGGCCAATGGCTGGTACTTCCGGGACGACTGCGAAATCAAGTTCTGGCGACAGTCCAACAAGCTTGTCCAGACGCCCAAAATTTGGGATGTCGCTCGCCAAATCGACTCCAGTTTCACCTGTGCCAATCTGTTCTGGTGGTACAACATGTATTCCACAGCCGACTACACAGTCACCCCCCGCCCGATGTATCCCGCTGATGGCCGCAAGCTGCCGGATATTTATACTCAGCCGACAAGTTTGCGTCCTCAATTACAGGCTGAACTGGGCCAGTTTCCCCTCTTCAAGTTTTGGGGGCCGGCCACCTCTATAGCCTCTAGTCAGTGGATTGCCAACTCTGCTAAGTGGATCGAACAGCGCGTCCATCCCACTCTGACGCTGATTTATTTGCCGCATCTGGACTACTGTTTGCAAAAGGTGGGCTGCGAACCTGACCAAATCGCTCAAGACTTGAATGAAATTGATGACCTGTGCGGCGACCTCATTGATTTCTATGAGAACCAGGGGGCTCAAGTGATTGTACTCTCCGAGTACGGCATCACTCCAGTTAATAAACCTGTTCACATCAATCGTCTGCTGCGAGACGCTGGGCTACTGCAAGTGCGGGAAGAACTGGGCTTGGAAATCCTCGATGCTGGAGCGAGTCAGGCCTTTGCCGTCGCCGATCACCAACTGGCCCACGTTTACATCAACGACCCCGCTGTGTTGTCCACAGTGCAGCAATTGCTAGAGCAGGCCGACGGCATCGATTATGTGCTGGACGAAGCGGGTAAGCGCGAATATCACCTTGATCACGATCGCGCTGGCGAACTTGTGGCTGTCGCGGAACCAGCAGCCTGGTTCACCTACTACTATTGGCTGGACGACAGCCGGGCCCCTGACTTTGCTCGCACCGTCGATATCCATCGTAAGCCCGGTTACGACCCCGTCGAACTCTTCATCAACCCGGCCTTCAACGCCCCCAAACTCAAAGTGGCTGCCAAACTCCTCAAGAAGCAACTCGGCTTCCGCTACCTGATGGATGTGATTCCCCTCGATGCCACTCTGGTGAAAGGCTCGCACGGTCACCTCACGCCGCAGCCCGGTGACTGTCCTGTCTTCATCACTCGTCAACGTGACTTGATGCGGCAAGAGTCTATTACTGCTGTTGATGTTTTCCCTTTGATGCTGGCTCATCTGCAGGCCAACGTCCCGGTCACTGCCCCATAGAGTTTTTGGAGGGCTCAGCGTAAACAGCCTGCCTAGGGAATGCAGAAGCCTGTTTCGTTACTGAATGCTGCCGGATCGGACAACCCGGTGCTGCCGTTAATGAGCTCTACCAAGGCACCGTTATTTTCAAATGACACTGTATTCAAGTTTTGTACGAGATATAGCGCTTGATTGGTGGGATTGTTGCTGAAGGTTGTTAGTCTAATCCCAGTCGGTACAGTATTGCTCAAAATCACTGTACAGACGCTGTTGTTGGTCGAGGTTGCCGCTACGTCGATATCGACAACATTGGCCCCGCCACTATTATTCTCAAGGGTGTTTTCACGGGCGTTGAGAACGGCAATCACGGCATCGCCATTGGCTTCTACGTCGATCGCTTGTTCCGCATTACCGCTGATGGTGTTGCTGGTGATACCGGCACTACCGTCTTCTAAAATCGGGAACTCTTGCAAACCTGCATTGGCTACGGATCGAATACCATCGCCCCCGTTTCTCAAAATCCGGTTGTCATTTACGGTGATTTCCTGCGCGCCTAAAGCGTTGAGGGTAACATCAACGCCCGAGCCGCCGTTATCGAGGATTTCATTATTGCGGAGGAACAGTTCTTGGGCAGAGGCAGTTTCGGCAATAACTGCACCGCCGTTCACAACTTCGACCCCAGCCCCAGCATTGTTGCTAATCGTGCTGTTGGTCACCAAGATCTCTTGAGAACCGCCATTTAGATTAGAGGACGCCAGGACACCGCTACTGCCGTTCCCGCTAATCAAACCGCCATCAAAAGAAAACTCTTGAGTGGAAGCGTTGTTGCGAGCGGTGCCTGTCGCTTGCAACACGATGCCTTGGTTCGTACTATTGGTAATGGCATTGGCCGGTATCTCACCGCCACTGTTGCCCTGGCTGGTGTTTAAGCTAGCATCGCTCGGCTGCACGGAGATGATCTGGCTGGGGGCACCGAGCGCCCCGCCAGTTGGCAAGTTCACGAACTCCATACCGATATTGCCACTACCGGTCACTTCGTAGCCAATGATCGATAGATCGAGCCTCTGCGTCGAGGTGGTGTTTTCGACAAAGATGCTCGATCCCGCTGAATTGCGAATGATATTGTCAAAAGTCACCACACTGCCGCCCACATTATTGAAGGCAATGCCGCGGCCACCAGGGTTGGTAATGGTATTGTTGCGCAGTTCGGTGTTGCGAATGTTGCTACCGACGATCGCGTCCCCAGCAGCATTATCAATGCGAAAACCGGCTAGCACTGTCCGATTTCCTAAAGTAACGCCATCAGTGATGTTAGGGAAATTGCCATCGCCCGAAAGTGGTAGGTCAACGACAATGCCCTCGGCGAAATTAGTGGTTGGTGAGAACGGCAACCGGACTGGCCCCGTCTCAAAACCGGGAAACGGTAAACCGGCGAGGGTCTGGGCAGGCCCTTGAGAGATGACACGAACACGCTCAGGAATGGTAAAGGCCGGAATGTCGATCGCATTGCTACCATCGACATACACCACATCATTGCCATCACGGCTCGTGGCATCGAGTGCTTCTTGAACGGTGCCAAAAGGATTTTCAAAGGTACCGTCACCGCCGGTGGCGCCTAGGGTCACATGCTGAAAACGATAGGCTTGTTCCTCTTCTGGATTAATTAAGGGACCAGAGTTCGATTCAAATATCGTTTCTCGGTCTTCATCTAAGAACACGGCAATTTCTGGCGATCGCACAGTGGGATCGCCAAGGCGAGCCTGAACGCGTTCGACCGGATCTTCAGAGTCATTAGCGCGAGTGCCTGGAAAAGTCGCCCCGACAGAGAGTACTAAGCGGGTGCCAAACAGGCCATCATCCTGCAGCGACAGCCCACCGTTAAAGTTCGGTGTGAAGTTAGAGGCTAAGCGAATTCGCCAGCCTAAATAGGTGGGAGTATCGGGAGAATCGTATAAGTACAGCCCGCCAAACGCTTGCAAATCGCCCGCATCCCACCGTATGAGGCGATATCCGGCTTCGGCATCAAAGCCGCCAAGAGCATATTCCTGTTGAAAGAGCCGTTGCCGTTGACGTTGACTGTTGAGCACAAATTGATTGGCAACAAAGCCAGTCGATACCTGAAAGGCACCATCAATCGTGGTGTCGTTGATGGTGTTGGAGCGATCGCCTAAGGGCAAATAGCCATTGAAGCGAAAATCCCAGTCGTCCCCTAAGCTTTCATAGCCCGCCCCCACCTGAAAAAAGTCGCTGTTGCCCGTGTTGCGAGCGTCCAGGCCGACGTAGCCACCACGAATCCGATTCTGAGCGTTCCGATAGCCTCGGTAACCTAACAGCAGCGACCCGCCAACATCATCGTTTTCGCCCAGCACTAGGCGACCTTCTAAAAAACTGATGGTTTCACCGGGCTCTTGATCCAAGGGTACAAACGCCTCAAATCGTCCCAAGCTGCTGTGGCTACCGCCGTCGGTAATGTACCCGACCCCAAAGCGAGGCTGAATGGTCAGGGCTTCGACGACCGCCGCAGTGGATTCGGGGGTCTGAGCCATCACGACGTTCTCAGTGGTGGCGAGAAAAGCGTCAACGGAGTGCGCAATTAGCTGATCGATCGTCAAATAAGTGGAAGAAATCCCATTCGCGAGCGCTGACGCATCGGCAACGTCATCTGTTCCATTGGTTTCAATAGATTCCACTTGTGCTAACGCGGCAACGGGAAACCCTAGCAAGATGAGGCTTAAGGTCGCGTGGATCGAGAGTAGACGGGGCGTGTGCGTGTTCATAGGATTTGAACTCGAGAGTGGGTAAATGCAGCAAGGAGAGCAACCAAGCGGTTGCCCGAAAAATAAGCAGCCAAAATAGGTGGCGATCGCGACTACCGCCACTGCCACCTGCTTCGGCTAAACAGTTCTGCCTTCAAAGAAACCGCTGGTGATGTAGTGCTGGGTCGCCGCTTGCAAATCGTTCCCAAAAGCCGCTTGCAAATCAGCGTATTTATTCAGATACGCAACTTCATCAAACGTATCAATTGCCCGACCTTCACTCATCCCGAGGCGGATATAGTGCTCAGTACCTGCATCAAAATTCGTGCCAAAAGCCTGAATTAAGTCACCGTGCGAGGCAATATAATCATCGGCTTCAAAGGTTACCCGTCGACCCTCGGCATAGCCATGCTCGATGTAGTGCTGCAGACCTCGCTGCGGGTCATAGCCAAAGTTGCTGGCTAAATCAGCGTAGGACGCAATGTACTCACCCCCGTCAAAACCGAGCAAGGGGTCTCGGCTTTCGGCATAGCCGGTTTCGATATAGTGGCGGGTGGCCGCTGTTGAATCGTTGCCGAAGGCTGCTTGCAAATCTGAGCGAGACTGCAGATATTCCTCCGACTTAAACCCTTGAGTTGATCGTCCTTCGGCATAGCCGCTTTGGATATAGTGCTGAGTCGCCGCCTCCAGGTTGTAACCAAATGCGGTAATCAGGTCGCCATTGGAAGCCAGATAGAGATCTTCGTCGAAGGTATCGATGGCTCGATTCTCTTGGAAACCAAACTGTGCATAGTGGTTTTGGGCGGCGGCCAGGTTATAGCCAAACGCCTTTAACAGGTCAATGTTAGAGGCCAGGTAGTCGTCAGCCTGAGCTAGTGTCAGCGTTCTGGGACGAGATGGCCCAGCCGTCGGCCCAGCAGTTGTTCCCGCAGACGAACTATCCGCCGGACTGCCAGCAGGAATGGTGTCCCCAAAGATGAGGTGTTCATTCCCTAAAGTGAAGGCGTTGACGTCCTTTAATGTTGCCACCGTTGAGATAGCACCATTGACCGTTGCTTCGACAATCGTGTCTAGACCTTGCTGACGAAACTGGACGGTGTTGCTAGATAGGCCGGGGATATTAGTGAATTGGAGGCGATCGCTGACGATTTCAAAGTCCACAATCGTATCGCCAAACTCACTGACCGCTGAGAACCGGAAGATGTCATCGCCTTGGCCCCCCGTGAGGGTGTCAGCACCATCACCACCCGCGAGGATATCGTTATCACGGCCCCCATCGAGGAAGTCGTCACCGGCCTGCCCCAGCAGCAAATCATTGCCACTACTGCCCTGCAGCACATCGTCGCCGTTGCCACCATCCAGGGTGTCATCGCCACTGCCGCCATTGAGCAAGTCTTCTCCGTCATCGCCGGTGATGCGATCGTTGCCGCTACCGCCATTAGCGACGTCGTTACCAGTACCGGCGGTCATCTCATCGTCGCCGCTACCGCCGTTGAGGGCATCATCGCCGATGCCACCGATGACAATATCGCGTTCACTACCGCCATTGATAACGTCGTTACCCGCCCCGCCATCAAGATAGTCGTTGTCACTCAACCCGTTGATCACATCATCGCCATCGCCGCCAATGATGGTGTCAGCGCCACCGGTACCTCTGCCAACGCTGGCTCTGACATCGCTAAAGCTTAAGATCGCCTGGTCAGATAAGGTGCCGTCAGAAACGGTATACGTGACAGCCGGAACAGGGCCGAGATAGCCGCTTGCCGGCGTAAAGGTGAAGGCACCATCGTTGTTTAATTGCAGCGTGCCAATCGGCGTCCCGTTGCTGTCGGCAAGGTCAGTGGGCGTCCCAATGAGGAGCGGATCAGGCGTGCCATCGCCATTGGTATCCACCGTCGCGGCAGTTACTGTCAAAGGCTCACCATCGACCTCAATGTCGTCGCCCAGACCGGTGATGACGCTACCAGTCGCCGGGGTGTCTTTGATGACATCGACCGGGCCATCATCAACGG
Source organism: Cyanobacteria bacterium J06626_4 (assembly GCA_038523235.1). Lineage (GTDB taxonomy): Bacteria > Cyanobacteriota > Cyanobacteriia > Phormidesmidales > Phormidesmidaceae > Halomicronema. The sequence goes on along the minus strand of JBCBJQ010000012.1, from coordinate 68,155 downwards.
CGATCGGCGCATCGTTCACCGGACTCACATTGTTAAAGGTGAGTACCGCCGTATCGGTATCAGTGCCATCGGTAACGGTATAGGTAACCGCTGGTACTGGGCCAGTGTAGTTCGCCGCTGGAGAGAAGCTGAAGGTGCCGTCTGGATTGAGCGTCAGGGTGCCAATGGGGTCACCATTGCTATTAGTCAGAGCGGTCGGCGTCCCAATGGGCAGCGCATCGGGCGTGCCGTCACCATTGAGATCTACCGTGGCGGATTGAATGGTGAGGGGATCGCCATCGATGTCGGTATCATCGCCCAGACCCGTAATGACACTACCGTTTACCGGCGTATCTTCCGTCACATCGACCGGGCCATCATCGGTGGCCACTGGCGCGTCGTTGACCGGACTCACGGGGCTGAAGGTCAGCGCTGCCGTATCGATCAATTCTCCATCGGTGATGGTGTAGTTCACGGTGGGAACCGGGCCGACGTAGTTGTCGGCGGGGTCAAAGGTGAAGGTGCCGTCCTGATTGAGGGTCAGTGTGCCAATGGGGTCACCGTTGTTGGCTGTCAAAGGCGTCGCGGTGCCGATAGTGAGCGGCTGTTGGTTGCCATCGCCATTGATATCCACTGTCGCGGACTGTACGGTCAGGGGGCTGCCTTCAACATCGGTGTCATTGCCCAGACCCGTAATGACGCTGCCGGTCGCAGGGGTGTCTTCGGTCACAGTGACGGGGCCATCATCCACTGCCACAGGTGCATCGTTGACTGGCGTGACGTCGCTGAAGGTGAGCACAGCGTCGTCGGTTAGGTTGCCATCGGTGATGGTATAGTTCACCTGTGGCACTGGGCCGACGTAGTTGTCGGCGGGGTCAAAGGTGAAGGTGCCGTCGTCATTCAACGTCAGGGTCCCAATCGGGTCGCCGTTGTTGTTTGTTAAAGCAGTCGGCGTGCCAATAGGTAGGTTGTCGGGGTTGCCATTGCCATTGATATCAACCGTGGCGGATTGCACCGTCAAGTTATCGCCATCAACGTCGGTGTCATTCCCCAAACCGTTGATGACGCTGCCCGTGGCTTCGGTATCTTCAGTCACCGCGACGGGGCCATCATCCACTGCCACAGGCGCATCGTTGACTGGCGTGACGTTGCTGAAGGTGAGCACAGCGTCGTCGGTTAGGTTGCCATCGGTGATGGTGTAGGTCACTGATGGCACTGGCCCGACGTAGTTGTCGGCGGGGTCAAAGATGAAGGTGCCGTCCTGATTGAGGGTCAGTGTGCCAATGGGGTCACCGTTGTTGGTTCTCAAAGGCGTCGCGATGCCGATAGTGAGCGGCTGTTGGTTGCCGTCGCCGTTGATATCGACCGTCGCGAACTCAACTGTCAAATCATCGTCTTCAACGTCGGTGTCATCGCCTAGCCCAGTGATAACGCTACCGGTGGCTGGGGTGTCTTCGGTCACATCGACGGGGCCATCATCCGTGGCAACTGGTGCATCGTTCACCGGAGCGACATTGTTAAAGACGAGGATAGCGTCGTCAGTTTCAATTCCATCCGTGATGACGTAGTTCACGGTAGGCACCGGGCCAGTGTAGTTCAGCGCAGGAGCAAAGACAAAGGTGCCGTCCTGATTGAGGGTCAGTGTGCCAATGGGGTCACCGTTGCTGTTTAGTAGGTTAGTCGCGGTGCCGATAGGTAGGTTGTCGGGAGTGCCATCGCCATTGGTATCTACCGTTGCCGATTGCACGGTCAAGTCATCGCCGTCCACATCAGTGTCGTCGCCCAGGCCAGTGATGACGCTGCCGTTCACAGGGGTGTCTTCGGTGACGTTCACCGGGCCATCTTTGATCGCGACGGGGGCATCGTTGACGGCACTGACATCCTTGAAGGTCAGCACTGCGGTATCGGTCAGTTCGCCATCGGTGATGGTGTAAGTGACTTGGGGTACGGGGCCGGTATAGTTTGCGGCTGGAGTAAAGGTAAAGGTGCCGTCCCCATTCAGCTGTAGCTTGCCGATTGGATTACCGCTATTGTCCCTTAGGGTTGTTGGGTTCCCAATCGTCAGCGGCTGTTGTATTCCATCGCCGTTGATATCCACCGTCGCGGATTGCACGGTCAGGGTATCGCCATCGACGTCAGTATCATCGCCCAAGCCCGAGATGACGCTGCCGTTTACCGGAGTGTCTTCCGTCACGTCTACCGGGCCATCGTCAGTGGCGACAGGGGCATCGTTGACGGCATTCACATCGCTGAAGGTGAGCACCGCGTCGTCGGTCAGTTCGCCATCGGTGATGGTGTAGTTCACCTGGGGCACCGGGCCAATGTAGTTATCGGCGGGGTCAAAGGCGAAGGTGCCATCTGCATTCAGCGTCAGGATGCCAATGGGATCACCGTTGCTGTCCCTCAGGGCAGTAGAGGAGCCGATGGTGAGCGGCTGCTGATTGCCATCGCCATTGATGTCTACCGTGGCTGCGGTCACCGTCAAATCGTCGCCATCGACGTCGGTGTCATTGCCCAGACCGGTGATGACGCTGCCAGTGGCCTCGGTATCTTCGGTGACTGTAACGGGGCCATCGTTGACCGCGACGGGGGCATCGTTGACCGGACTCACGTCTTGGAAGGTGAGAACTGCGGTATCGGTGTCGTTGCCATCAGAGATGGTGTAAGTCACTGCCGGTACTGGCCCCGTGTAGTTCACCACTGGGGTAAACGTAAAGGTGCCATCTGCATTCAGCTGCAGGGTACCGATGATCGCGCCGTTGTTTGTCAAAGTCGTTAGGGTACCAATGGGCAAGGTCTGTTGAGACCCATCGCCATTGATATCCACGGTGGCCTCTGTCACCGTGAGGGGATCGTTTTCTAGATCGGTGTCCTCGCCCAGACCGGTGATGACGCTACCGTTCACCGGCGTATCTTCGGTCACCGCGACTGGGCCATCATCCGTTGCCACTGGCGCGTCGTTGATCGCATCCACATCTTTAAAGGTGAGGACGGCGGTATCCGTCAGTTGACCATCAGAGATGGTGTAGGTCACAGGAGGCTCAGCGCCTGTATAGTTCGGGGCTGGGGTAAAGCTAAAGGTGCCATCTGCATTCAGCTGCAGGGTGCCAATCGGATTGCCGCCGTTGTCGGTAAGGGGAGTGGGCGTGCCCAGGGGCAGGGTGTCTTGGATGCCATCGCCATCGATATCGACGGTGGCTTCTGTCACCGTGAGCATGTCGCCATCGACATCGGTGTCATCGCCCAGACCGTTAATGACACTGCCGGTCACAGTGGTGTCTTCAGGAACTGTCACTGGCCCATCGTTGATCGCCACCGGTGCATCGTTGACCGGACTCACATCTTGGAAGGTGAGCACGGCGTCGTCGGTGTCGATGCCATCAGAGATGGTGTAAGTGACTTGGGGTACTGGCCCCGTATAGTTGGCAGCAGGGGTAAAGGTAAAGGTGCCGTCGCCATTGAGCTGGAGCTTGCCAATCGGGTTGCCGCTATTGTCGAGCAGAGTTGTCGGTGTCCCAATGGTGAGCGGCGGCTGGTTGCCATCGCCATTGATATCGACGGTGGCCGCTGTCACCGTGAGGGGGTCGTTTTCGACATCGGTGTCATCGCCTAACCCCGAAATCACGCTTCCGTTCACCGGTGTATCTTCGGTCACCGCGACCGGCCCGTCATTGACCGCCACTGGGGCATCGTTGACGGAGCTGACGTCTCTAAACCGCAGCACTGCCGTATCTGTGAGGGCACCATCGGTGATGGTATAGGTTACCTGTGGCACCGGGCCGATATAGTTGTCGGCGGGGTCAAAAGTGAAGGTGCCGTCTGTATTCAGCGTCAGTGTGCCAATGGGGTCACCGTTGTTGGCTGTCAAAGGCGTCGCGGTGCCGATAGTGAGCGGCTGTTGGTTGCCATCGCCATTGATATCCACCGTGGCGGATTCGACTGTCAGGGTGTCGCCATCGACATCAGTGTCATCGCCCAGACCGGTAATGACGCTACCGTTCACGAGAGTGTCTTCAGTGACGGTCACGGGGCCATCGTCCACTGCCACAGGGGCATCTGGGACGGGGCTGACATTGTTAAAGGTGAGTACTGCGTCGTCGGTGAGTTCGCCATCAGAGATGGTGTAGGTCACCGATGGCACCGGGCCGGTGTAGTTCGGCGCGGGTGTAAAGGAGAAGGTGCCGTCTGCGTTAAGCTGAAGCGCTCCAATGATCTGACCGCCGTTGGTCAAAGTGGTAGAGGTATTAATGGTCAGTGGTTGCTGGGAACCATCGCCATTGATGTCTACTGTTGCTGCGATCACGGTGAGGGTGTCGCCATCGATATCGGTATCATCCCCTAGGCCGATGATGACGTTGCCAGTGGCTTCGGTATCTTCGGTGACATCGACCGGGCCATCGTTCACCGCTACTGGTGCATCATTCACCGGCGTGACGTTGCTGAAGGTAAGCACGGCGTCGTCGGTTTCGACGCCATCGGTGATGGTGTAGTTCACCTGGGGCACCGGGCCGATATAGTTGTCGGCAGGGTCAAAGGTGAAGGTGCCGTTGGCATTCAGCGTCAGTGTGCCAATGGGGTCACCGTTGTTGGCTGTCAAAGGCGTCGCGGTGCCGATAGTGAGCGGCTGTTGGTTGCCATCGCCATTGATATCCACCGTGGCGGATTCGACTGTCAGGGTGTCGCCATCGACATCAGTGTCATCGCCCAGCCCGGTAATGACGCTGCCGGTAGCTTCGGTATCTTCAGTTACTGTGACGGGGCCATCGTTGGTAGCCTCTGGGGCATCGTTCACCGGACTCACTGGGTTGAAAGTGAGCACGGCCTCATCGGTCAGTTCACCATCGGTGATGGTGTAGGTCACCGATGGGATGGGCCCGACGTAGTTATCAGCGGGGTCAAAGGTGAAGGTACCGTCCTGATTGAGTGCCAGGGTGCCAATGGGGTCACCGTTATTGTCTTTCAGGGCAGTTGCGGCACCGATGGTGAGCTGCTGTTGGTTGCCGTCGCCATTGATATCGACTGTGGCCGACTCAACTGTCAGATTGTCGCCATCGATGTCGGTGTCGTCACCCAGACCGGTAATGACGCTGCCGTTCACCGGTGTGTCTTCGGTCACATCGACCGGGCCATCGTCCACCGCTACTGGCGCGTCGTTGACCGGTGTCACATCGCTAAAGGTGAGCACAGCATCGTCGGTCAGTTCGCCATCGGTGATGATGTAGCTGACTGCCGGTACCGGGCCGACGTAGTTATCGGCGGGGTCAAAGGTGAAGGTGCCGTCTGTATTCAGCGTCAGGGTGCCAATGGGGTCACCGTTGTTGTCTTTCAGGGCAGTCGCGGCACCGATGGGCAAGGTTTGCTGATTGCCGTCGCCGTTGATATCCACCGTCGCGGACTGAACGGTCAGGGTGTCGCTATCGACATCGGTGTCCTCGCCGAGCCCGGTAATGACGCTGCCGGTAAACTCGGTGTCTTCAGTCACTGCGACGGGGCCATCATCGGTGGCCACGGGCGCATCGTTGACTGCTTCAATATCGACGGTGACGCTGCCGATCGCGGTTAATGCCCCACCGCTGCCTTGAGCACCTGTGTTCCCATCGTTCAGCGTGTAGGCAATGTCGACTGAGGCTGGAGGATCTTCACTGGTGTTGCTGTAGGTGATTTGCTGCAGCGCCTCAGTGACGAGAGCACTTGTGGCGTTGTTGTTGAAGGTGAGGGTGAGGGTGCCATCGCTGTTGGTAGTGACAGTAGCGATCGCCGTGCCATCTACCGTGACTGTATTACCTTCGGTCAGTGCCCCTAAAGTGCCGCTGTTGCCAAACACATCTTCGTTGTTAGCACCCGCGTCACGTTCGAGGGTTAAGGTCGCCCCATTCCAGTCATCGATCGCGTCTAGCTCTAGGTCCTCAACCGAGGCATCATCATCTAAAACAACAGGAGTTTCGTTTTCGGTAAAGTCCACCGTGCCACCCAGCGCATTCAAACCGGGGGTGTCGTTGACGGGGTTGATCTGACTGGTGAGGGGCACCGTAGCGCTGCTATAAGGCGTAGTAGCTCCGATCGCGCCGACCCCACTCAAGTCAACGGTGTCGCCCGTAGTGACTGCACCCGCCGAATCGTCGATCAGGTGAACGGTGAGAGCCGGTACGGGGCCGTTGTAGTTGGCGCTGGGGACAAACCGGAATCGATCAGTAGCCCCTACCAACAGAGCGTTGGTGTCACTGGGGTTGCCCACAGCCTGCCAAGCGGTACCGTCAAAATATTGCCACGTGCCTTCAGTGGTGGCGGCGTTGCCCACCACGGCAACCCCGGCCAAACCGTTCGCCGTCGAGCCGTCCGGCACCGTGTCAGTGGCATCGTTAAAGCGGTCAGTGAATAGGTTAGTGACCGTGTCCCCAGGGGGATTCGTCGCATCTTCATCTACCGCTGTCAGCGTCGAGGCACCAGTGGCAATGGGCGCATCGTTGATGGCAATAACATCGGTGCGTAATCTGAGATCGTTATCGTTGTTGCTATACCGTGTGATGCCGCCGTTGGTTCTCACATCGGTCACAGCGCCAGCGGTGACTGTACCTTGGGAACTGTCGATTAACCGCAGTCTTAGGTCTCCGGGCTGACCGTTAAAGTCAGCATTCGGCAAGAAGCGGAGTTTTGCCGTGGGGGGCAAGACCACCGCAGCCGCGTTAGACACATTGGTGGCTAGGTCGTTCCAAGTGTTGCCATCATCTGACCACTGCCATTTGCCTTGGGTGGTCAGGTTAGCGTTGTTGCGATAAATTGCAATCCCGGCGAAATCATTGGCGGTTGAGCCGCCAGTCACGTCATCAGCGACATCTACAAACTTGCTCAAGAACAAGTCTTCGACTGTCGTGCCTGCCGGTGTGTCGTCTTCATTCGTGTCAAAGTCAACATTCCTGCCGCCATTGCGGGTAGGGGCGTCGTTGACCGGATTGACGGTAATGCTGATGGTGTCGTCAACAATACCGTCGGGGCCAGAGCCGGTATTCCCCAGGTCATTGACCTTAAAGCTCAAGGCATCCGCGCCGTTGAAGTCTTGGTCCCCCTTGTAGGTGAGGGTGGCGAGGGCCGCGTTGAGGTCGGCTTCGGTACCGGTAATGGTCATCGCCTCACTGCCGTTGCTGCCAGCGTCAAAGGTCAGACCAGTCGTTGTGCCTAGGGTCAAATCACCCTTGCCGACTGCCAGGGTGACAGTCATGGGGTTACCAAAGTCATCCGGATCGTCAATGAAGAGCTTATCCGCGCCGGTAAAGCTAAAGACCTGATCTTCAGTGGCTACGACAGTGTTCGGATTCGTCACCACCGGCGCATCGTTGATGCTACTGACCTGAAGGGTGATATCGTCTGTCGCCGTCAGCGCACCAGGGCCACCATTGGCTTTGTCATTTACGACGACCGCTAAGTTAACGGTGGTTTCCGAATTGTAGGTGTCAGGCGTGTAGCTCAGGCCGTCTAGCGCGTCGTTAATCTGGGTCTTGGTGCCTGAGAGGGTGAGGGTATCGCTGCCCTGACCGGTGATTGTTGCTCCGGTGCCGGTGGTGGCGGTTAGCGTGCCGTAGGCCAAACCATCCGCCTCGTTTGTTGCCTTCACGGTGACCGTAAAGTCATCCGTGCCAAAGGGCGGCGCGTCAGCAAGGTCATCAATGGTGATGGCGTTTTTGTTGCCCGTACTAAAGACTTTAGGATTCGTTTCGGTAATCGTCTGAATGGCGTCAGGAGCCTCTAGCGTGGGTGCATCGTTAGCCGGTTCGAGGGTGATCGCAACGGTTTCAAACACCTCTTGAGGTTCACTGGCATTTTTGTTGTCTAAGCCCGTGTTGCCTTGGTCATTGGCGGTGATGGTGAGGGTATCGCTGCCGTTGAAGTTTTTGTCGCCTTTGTAGGTCAGGTTGGCGATCGCCGCATTGATATCATCTAAGCTACCGGTCAGAGTGACGGTATCACTGCCATTGGCACCGCCCGTAATCAAAGCGGGATTCCCCACTGTGATCGTCCCTTCGTTGACTTCTAGCGTGACCGTATTGCTGGTCGAGTTAAAGGCATCAACGTCCGTAATCTTGATGGTGTTGCCATCGGCAAACCCAAACGCGATGTCTTCGGTGACCGTGACGGCAGTGGGAGCATCAACGACAGGCGCATCGTTGTCGTTACTGGTGAAGAGCTTGATGGTCTCCGTCACTGTCGTGGTGTAACCCGCCGGAGCTGGATCAGGATCAGGCCCACCGTTGTTCAAGTCATTGACCGTGACGACTAGTGACAACTCGCGGTCTTCGTCGGTGGGCACCTGCACCTGCAAACCGTCTAGCGCTGCCTGTACAGCGTCTTTCGTGCCTTCAAAGGTGACGGTGCCACCCTGCACGCCGTTGTTGCCGGTGACCGTTAAGTCAGTCGTCGACCCCAGGGTTAGGGTGCTGTTGGTGTAAGTGGCTCCGCCCGCCTGCAAGTCAACCGTGACCCGCAAAACATCCGTTTCACCCGGCGTTGTCAGCGTCTCTAAATCGATGTCATCAACGGTGATGCGGTTGTTATTGGCGGCGTTAAAGGTCAGAGGCGCATCTGTATCAAAAGTCTGCTCGTCAGGCACCTTTAGCTCGGGAGTACTGTTAGCCGGATCAATGTTGATGACATAAGACCCCGGTACCGCTGCGCCACCGCCGTCACTGACGGTGAAGCTAAAGCCATCAAGGTGATCTTCAGACCCGTCGTGGGTATAGGTGATGCGATCGCTATCCAGATCAGCCTGCGTAAAGACACTGCCCACCGACAGCGCCTTGCCATTCAAAAACAGGGTGCCATGGTCAGTGGCGTCGGTAATGCGATATTGTCGCTGAATGGTGCTGTTATCAGGGTCGGTATATAAGATGTAGGGTTCGCCATTGGCTTGGCCGTCTTCACCCCTGATCGTGCCGGTCCCTGCTTCATCCACCTTTAGTGATTGAGTTGAGACTTCGCTCGGATCATCATTTAGCGAGGCGATCGTCAGATTGATCGTGGCTTGGTTACTGAGGTTGTTGGCTGCTGTCGTGTTGTCATTCGCCTGCACCACAAAGCTATCGGCAAATTGCTCCTCACCCCCGTGGACGTAGCGCAGCTTGTCGTCGTTTAACTGCGCTTGGGTAATGATTGTGCTCGTCGTGACATCCTCAAAGCCGCTGCCCTGATCAACTTGCAGCGTGCCATTGTCAGGGAGGTCTGTGACCTTAAAGGTCAGATCGTTGACCGTCGAAAATTCTGTTGTGTTTTTCTTTTCGCCGGAGCCATCAACATCTCCGAGAGAGATGTAAGTTTCATCAATGATGAGGCTGTCACCTTCTTTAAGGAAAGGGGAGCCTTGAGCTGCGATTGTGGGCGCATCGTTGATCGGTGTGACATCAATCGTGAAAGTCTCTTCAAAGGTGACGTTAGTACCGTCGCTGACAGTGAATCCGAAGTTGTCAATAAAGTCTTCACCGCCTGCGTGTTTGAAGGTCACCCGGTCGTTGTCAACATCATCTTGGGTGAAAGAGCTGAACAAGCCTAAGGCGGTACCCTTCAACTGAATGCTGCCGCTGGTCGGCAAGCTGGTAATGCGATAAACAATTTCACTGGGCAAATTGTCAGTATCGGTTGAACGTAGCAGCGTGGCGTCAATCGTCGTGACGCTGCCTTCATCGACGCCAGCAATGCCCACGTTGATGTCGGTGACGGGTGGGGTATTGCTAGTGACTTCAGGATTTTGAGTGCCCCCAGCGCCACCACTACCGTTGGGGGGCACAACCGTGTTGATGGTAAAGGTCAGCGTCTCTAAGTCAGACCCATCCGCGTTCCAGATACCCCCTTCGCGCTCGGACGGATATTCGCGAATTTCACCATCGCGTACCTGAAACTGGAAACTATCAGTAAAGCTTTCATCCCCACCCGAATCTTTGTGAAATGTATAGCGAACCCGATTGCTGTCGAGATCATCTTGGGTGAAACCAACGCCGACGCCAATACTCTGCCAAACGCTACCGTTAAAGACCTCTAATTTACCTAGGGTCGGATCGGGAGCAGTCGTAAGGGTGTAGGTCAACTGCGTCGTCGCGGAGTCAGGGTCACTCACGCTCAGGTCAGCAGCGGTAATCACTTTGGTCAACCCAGTATCTGTGTTGATGCTGAGGCCGTTGTTGTTGACCAAAATTGGGTCATCGTTGTTGGGCTTGATGTTGAGGTCAATCGTTGCGGTCGTAGACCCTGGCGTGCCCGTACCGCCGCCATCGTCAGTCACGATGATGTCAAAGCTATCCGGCGGCGGGTTGCCAAACCCTTCATCATTGCCGTCGTGGCTGTAGGTAAACTTCGTTAGATCGGCAGAACTAAAGGTTTGTCCTTTAGTGACAGCGGTGCCGTTGAACTTTAAGACGCCATCTTCAGGCAGAGACGCCAGCTCAATCGTGTAGTTAGCGGCGGTTTGGTCGGGGTCAGAGATCGCGATCGTGACAGCATAATCTGCTTGCCCTTCAAACAGGGTGTTTTTGCCCGTGGCCGTCGGCAACTGGTTGACCGGCGTAATCGTAATAGGAATCGTGGTCTCAGCAATCGTGCCGCCCGCACCATCATCGACCGTGACGGTAAAGCTATCCTCGGTGCCACCCGTGTCAGTGGTTTGTGTGCCGTCGTGGAAATATTCCAGCTTGTCGATCTGATCGTAGGAAAAAGTCGATCCGGGAACGAGGAAATTGCCGTCAAATTTCAGCGTCCCTTTACCAGGCCGGCTGGCGATTTTGACGATGATCTGGACGTCTTCGTTATCCACATCTTCGATGCCAAAGTTGACAGCGGCAAAGGCACCGCTGTTGCCTTCAAGCACGCTCAGACTCGTCGGGGCGATCGCGGGCGTATCGTTGTCTGGCGTGACGCCCAGCGCGATCGCACTCGTAGCCGTTTGATCACCATCGTTGACCGTAATGCTCAAGCTATCATCACCGCTGAAATCGGTAGCGGGGGTGTAGCTCATGCCGTTAATGGCATTGTTGATATCCGTCAGCGTGCCGGAAAAACTAACAGCACCCGTGCCGTCACCCGTAAGGCCCGTTAAGTTTGCAGTTGAGGCGAGGGTAATGATGCCTTGAGCGACACTCAGAGTCACTGTCTGAGTGTCACTTGCTTCGGAGTCGTCAATCGTGATGTCCGTGATGGTTAGCGCTGTTTCTTCCGCCGTGGCACGAACAGCCGTCGCCGCATCGGTAATGGTGGGCGGGTTGACTAACACGCCTGCATAGGCCGCGAGCACCTCAGACCGGATTGGCATACCAGCGGCAGCGCGATCGGTTGAGTAATCTAAATCCCAATTGCCCCCCAGTGCGGCGCTACCGACCAGCGTGCTAGAAGCGGCAATTTCAGCCCCGGTGAGGTGGTGCAACCGCTCAACAAATTCGGCTCCGGCGTCACCAGCGGCAACGTTGCAGCCGTAGATTACGAGCTGGGGCGCATCAGCGGATCCGGCGGTGGCGAACCACTGCTGGAGACTCTGGCTGTAGGTATCGAGAGTCTCCAAGCTGAGCTGAGCATGGCCTAGCTGCAGGCACCCAGGCGAGCCGTGGGTGAGAATGTGAATTTCTTGAATGCGATCAGCGGAATAGTGCTGACTGAGCGTCTGGGTGATGTGTTCAATGCCGTCATGCGCAGCGTCGATCAGGTGCCATTGGTACTCAGATCTGAGACCTGCAGTCAAATCTTGATAGCCGTGGATAGAGCTATCAACAAATAGGATTTTTATACCTGTAGAGAGTGCGTATTGCGACATGACGGTTACCAATTAAGTTGCTAGGACAATGCAGATCTGAGATGGAAAAACTAAATTTGAGAAACTCAGTGGTGTATTAAAAGCAGCAAAAAGCAGGCATGACTAGCAGTGTGCAAGTAAACTCCGACGCATCAGAGTTTTAGAAAGCGCACATGGTAGACACACGGATTTGTTCCGAACAACAGGCGTTCAGAAGTTGGAATGAGACAAAGTTGCTGAGAGCAGTCGGTGAACTAGCGATCGCGCTAGCAGCGATTTACGAGTATCAGTGCGGCGAGCTATTGCCGATTTGAATCATAAATGGCACCTCGTGATTTTCCATTTGGCATGAGTACTGTGGGCTGATTATCTGAAATTCAAAAGTATTCAAAAGAATGGGGCTGGTTTGTTTACTTCTGAAATCAGCAGTAGTCTGGGCCGTTAAATTGCAGCTGCCCGGAAACGGTTAACACAACTACATATTCATATTACCCGCTCATCAATCAGAGTTATTCAGTATTTCTATGGGAGTTGATTTGACTCAAATGATGCACGTTTTTATCTAAATGATGCACATTTCTATCTAAATTGAGTTAACCATTGAAAAGTCAATAGAGTGTAGCCGTGCAAAAATTCTACGAGGTGGGTGGTGATGGTAGCCCAATGCACTGCCAGAGTTGACTTGAGCTGTGACTCGCGATGATGACGCGCAAGAAGATAAGTAAAGCCCCCAATTCAGACAATCTTAAGTATTGATTTAATAAGAGGTATCTACCGATAAATTCAGTATGTTTACCGTTTTTAATAGCTTCCATCCATGGCGATGCTGATATGTTGTTGCGATTCTCATGGTGTCACAGGCGGGCTGGCCCGATTGTTGACGAAGCTGCCGAATCACCAACGAAGCCAGACCTGATGGCATCGATAGAGACTCTTGCTGGTCGGGATGGGGACCTATGGGGATTTGGCACGCGCTATATTAACAGTCCCTGAGACTTGACATGCTGCTAGCGGATGTTTAAGAGTTTTTGGCTGCCAAATCGAATTCAATTGATAGTTGTTTCAATTTCGCCAGCAATGATTGGAGCTGTATTTGCTGCTGATTCGGAGATAGATTCGCAGCATCAACTATTTGCTTGAGCTGTTTATAAACATGGTCTAAGGAAGCAGACAGTCTCTCAGAATTGACGACATTAGCCTCTGAGGCAACTGTGGAGTCCTGCGCAGAGGGTGAAGCCGTGTTCGTTAAATCAACACTTGGGGAATTGAGAGGCTGGGAAGATGTGGGGGAGGGTAAATTCGCTTGTTTCGCCTCCATTTGGCTAATAGTCTGCTGTAAATTTTCAATGACTCCATACATTTCCATCGGGTCAAATACGCGGAGTAAGCTAGTTTGAGTCACAATTCCTAAGCCTTGCCCCCAGTTCCAAGACACCACCAAACGTCCAACTTTGCGCGTTTGCATTTCTTGGTGGGCTGTCCATAGGGAATCTTGAGGACTGAGGAGAAACAACGGGCTGCTCATCACTGTTTGCGCTGCTGTTTTAGCAAAGTCGATTTGCAACGCCTGAAACTGCACGATATCGCGCTCGGTGACGATGCCGACAGGTTGTTCAATCTGATGGGCATCGAGCTGCGTAATCACGATACAACTGACGCGGTGCGTGGCCATCAACTGAGCTAATTGCAGCACCCTGGCCGTGAGCGGAGCCCGGATCACAGCGACCGACATCACGTCAGAAACCCGCCGAAATCGCAGCAGATTAGCGGGGCGCAACACCTGACGAATGCTTTCGTGGGAAATAATGCCCACTAACTGTTGCTGCTTGTCAACCACTGGCACATGACGAATGCGATAGCGACGAAACAAAAATAGGGCAGCGAAAATATCCTGCACTGAATGCTCAGGTAGGGTAACCACGGGATGAACCATCACCTCGGCCACCGTTGTCGTGCGTAGATCAAGGGCTTGAGCAGTTAGCCGCACGACATCCCGCTCAGTCAAGATGCCCAGCACTGTGCGACCTTGAGTGATGAGCACACAACTCACTCGTCCTGTGAGGGCTGGCCGATCGGCGGACGTAGCTTCTGCGGTTAACCGACACGTTTGGTGATGCGCTTGACTGATCAGCGCGATCGCATCGACCAGTGAGGTGTCGGGTGAAACCATTAGGGGTTGGCGCTCGATCGCGTCTTCGAGGCGAGGCACCCAAGAACTGGCTGCGTCAAAGGGCATAAATGTTACCGAGCAAACTGGTTAGTTAGGCCACCAACAGCAATCCGCTGCCGAGCAAAGCCTGCCTTTTCATACTTTATGCGAACGAATTCAAACATGAGCCCGCCGAGACCTAAAACAGGGATGTAACGTTTCAACTCCCAGAAAAAATGCTGGGAGCATATTTAAGCTGGATTTTGGTATATACTCCAGGGGTGTAACAATGAAAAGTGTGTATGGTCTTTCTAGGGCTGGCTTTTACGCTGTTGAGGTTGTCAGTAGCGGCATGGCCAAGGTCGAGGGCGCTACTTGCAGCCGTCATGGTTTCTGAGGATTAACGCCTCGGGTTCTCGGCGGGGGGCCATAAAGTCGGTCTAACACTCGCTTGACAGAAATGCGCTGCCAAGCCTGCCCACGCTTGGTGGTGTAGCCCTGCTGATTGAGCCAATCGGCGATTTTTTGCAAAGACTTGCCGGACTTGTGATGGCGGCGAATTAGCTCAATGATTTCACATTCTGCGGGGTCATTGATCAATTCACCATTGACTGCTCGTTGGCCAAAAGCCGGAGACCCGTAGCCTGCGTAGCCACCGCTACTGGCTTTAGATTGCCGCCCTTGCTCAAGTCTTTCCCAAATTTCGTGATTTCTGAGGTGTTCAGCGCTCATTGCTAGTCGCAACTTAATGACTTTGCTCTTCAGCTTATCAATCTCTGAATTCAATCTAGCTAATTCAATCTAACTATAGGTCCCATGCAATTTATCTTTCTCGGCCCTCCAGGCGCAGGTAAAGGAACACAAGCAAGTATTTTGGCCGATCGCTGGCAAGTGCCCCACATTTCTACGGGTGATATTTTGCGAGCGGCGATCGCAGGTAAGACTTCTCTGGGTATCCAAGCGCGCACCCATGTGGAAGCCGGCGAACTGGTTCCCGATATTCTCATCATGGCGCTGATCCGTGAGCGCTTCGAGGCGCCGGATATGAAGCAGGGCTGGATTCTAGATGGGTTTCCCCGCACGTTAGCGCAAGCGCAAGCGCTGGATAAATTGCTCACCCGCTTTCGGCAACCGCATCCTCAGACTATTTACTTTGAGGTGTCTACGGAAAATCTGGTGACCCGGATGCTCGCTAGGGGGCGTCAAGATGATACCGCCGCGACCATTCGCCGTCGCCTGGAGATTTATCAGGCCGATACCACTCCCTTGATTGACTTTTACGAAAAACGCGAGTGTCTCATCAACATCGATGGTAATCGTTCGCCAGAAGCGGTGACGCAGATCTTGCAAGCATCGCTGCTCGTCAATCAATCAAGTCGATTAGCGCGAGTTTAGAAATCTGCTTGAGGCGGTAGCTGAGAACTATTAGCAGCAGCCTCTGCAGTTTAATCTGAAAATTTTTTGATAGGAGCAACCCATGGCTACATATAAAGTCACGTTGATGAATGATGAGGGGTTAAATGTCGTCATTGACGTTCCTGATGACCAATACATCGTGGATGCCGCAGAAGAACAAGACGTTGATTTGCCGGTGTCTTGTCGGGCTGGATCATGCTCTACCTGCGCCGGCAAGTTGGTGTCAGGGACGGTAGATCAGTCTGATCAGTCTTTTTTAGATGATGACCAGATGACGGCAGGCTTTGTGTTGACGTGTGTGGCTTACCCCACGTCTGATTGCACCATTCAAACGCACCAAGAAGAAGCTTTGTATGACATCTAGAGCGCACACCTGAGTGCCTAACATCATCACGTTTTTATCGGTAGATCTTCCCAACACCACTACTTTGGAGACGCAGTCATGGGTACGGCCACATTTATCGAAGATGAAGCGACATTTGATGCGCTTTTAGAGAATAAATCTTTAGTAGTCGTGGACTGCACCGCAACTTGGTGTGGTCCCTGCAAGCTGGTCGCCCCTTTGATCGATCAGCTGGCTAATGATTATGGCGATCGCGCGCAGGTTTTTAAGCTAGATCTAGATGCTAACTACTCTGTGGCCAAGCGATTTAGTATTATAAGTATTCCTGCAGTCATGTTTTTTAAGCAGGGTGAATTAGTAGAAACCTTAGTCGGAGTTAAACCCTATGAAACTTTCACTGAAGCACTAGATAAACTGCTTTAGCCACCACCTATAGTTTTTTGTTGCAGCGGTGTTAATGCTTTCTCTCAGAGGGTTTGGAGGTGCTTGCGATGGCAACAATTCAATGGGTGCGATGTTCCAATTGTGGTGACTTTGCAGAACGTCAGTTGCTGAGCGATCGCCAGGCAGACGGATGCGATTATATCGTTCAAACCGCCTGCGCAGCCTGCGACTATTTAATGATTATGGGTTTTCCTGCAGGCAGAGTCCTTGAGGCGTATGCCCCTGGCCAACTGAGTTCGATGAGCCTATCTTCAACCTAGAGATCTCTCACTGGAGAAAGTCTCAAGGATTAATCTTTCTCCGCATAAAAAGGGCGATCGAGACCCTGTAAGATCCATCTCGTAGATATTATCAAAACAGGTTGAGATTGTCTCTTTCTGATTTTGCTACGCCTAGTCAATCGATTCAAATTAGGTTACCTCTATGATGAAAGCCTCCGACATTATGACCAAAGCGGTGGTCACAATTCGTGGCTCGGCTACCGTTGCCGACGCTGTTGCCATGATGAAAGATAAAAGCCTCCGCGCCTTGATTGTGGAACCCCGCCACGCTGCAGATCCATACGGCATGGTGACTGAAACCGACATTATCTACAAGGTGGCAGCCTTTGGGCACGACCCAAGGCAAATGCGCGTCTACGAAATCATGACGAAGCCCTGTGTCGTGGTGAATCCCGATCTGGGGGTTGAGTATGTTGCTCGGCTATTTGCCCAAACCAAGATTCGTCGTGCTCCCGTCATTCAAGGTCAGCTGCTGGGCATCATCTCCATCAGCGATATCTTGCGCAAGAGCGATTTTGTCGAAAAGCCTAAGCAAATGTTTTTGGAAGATCGCATTGAGGTGGCGCGAGAAGAAGCCCGGGTGATCTGCAAAGCGCAGGGCGATACTTCCCCGGCTTGTGCTGCGGCTTGGGATGTCGTGGAAGAACTCCAAGCGGCAGCGGCTCATCAACGTAAGAACGAGGCTGGAAAATCAGCCTTTCAGGAATATACCGAAGAGAATCCTGATGCCCCTGAAGCCCGCATTTATGAGGATTAACGACGTCAAGGATCAGCTTGATAGGAATATTCCTGCAGAACGCAAGGTTGAGGAAGCGGCGAGAGCAGATGGATGAAAAGAGCGTTAGCGATTGACCTGCCATCTATCAAGAGCGTAGGGCATCCCTGAAGTTTGGGGTTGCATGCACTACTCCCCTTCGCTGGTGACCCGACTTTTTCCGGCATTGCTGGATCAAAGATATGAGCCTGGCTGGAAGAGCAATGTCATCAAACTGGAGGCAGTGAAATAGTCACTGAATCGAGCGCACCAGCATGGGCACGGACTGAGAGTAGCAAAGCGTTGGGCGATAGAGTCAAGCTAGGTCGTGTCGCCATTGAGTGTTTTCCCCCTGCCATCAGTCGCCTGAGCGACGAAGGCGTGCAAACTATGAAACGCATTGCCTGAAGCATTGGTGATTTAGTTGGAATCTGCGATTGTCGGGTCTGAGGGGGAAGCGGTAGCCGATGTGCCCTGGATCAGGTTCCAGGAATTTGTGAGGAGGCCATCCGACAGACTGGGGTGCGGCACTGTGTCAGCAATGAGCAGTGTTATCGCCATGGCCAAAACCAAACGGGACAGCTTAATTTCTTTGAGCAGTTGCATGACTCTAATCTCCTCTGAGAGGGCTGGAAACGTTTTGAGGTGAGAGGCAAATCTGAGGTCAAGCGGTGCACCCTGATGTATGGCAGAGAGTAGAAAGGTGACGGGTTCAAGGCGCAGGGAAGGGCCTTGCCGCTAGCGATCCGGCGATTAAAAGTGTCCCAACCTGACTGCGGTTCGCTATTGCGTCAGCTATGGCGCCAGGCCTTTGAGGACTTGGGCGGTAGCCTCAGCCAACCCAAAGTGCACTACTCGACCAGTCTGGATGTTGCTGGGGTGTGGATTCTGGGCTAAGCACTCTTCAGCACCACCCGAATACCGGTTTTGGGGCGTAATGTCACTGAAGGCTGTGGCTCAACCACATGGGTTGGGTCAAGCTCTAGCCGAAAAGACTGGGCGATCGTAGCCAATAGCAACACGGCTTCCATCATGGCAAAGCCCTTGCCAATGCAGACTCTGGGGCCATCGCTAAAGGGAAAATACACGCCACGCGGCAGGCTCTTTTCAAAATCATTGGCCCAGCGACTGGGGTTAAAGACTGCGGGCTGGTCAAAATAGCGAGGGTCATGGTGCATCACCCATTGGCTGCAAATCAGCGTGGTGCCCTTGGGAATGTGATAATCGCCAATTTCGCAGTCTGCACTTGCTTCTCGGGTGACATCGGTGACGGGAGGATACAGTCGCATGGCTTCTTTGATCACCATGTTTGTGTAAGGGAGCTGCTGCAGATCTTCAAACGTGGGGGGGCGACCTTGCAGCACCGTTTTGAGTTCCTGATCGAGCTGCGCCCAGACAGTAGGATGTTGTCCCAGCAGTAGCCAAGTCCACGCCAAGGTATTGGCAGTGGTTTCATGTCCGGCCAGCATCAGCGTGGCGGCTTCATCACGGAGCTGCTTATCGGTCATGCGGCTGCCGTCATCGGCATCGACAACTTGCATAAACATACCCAGCAGATCGTTACCAGGGTGCTCAGTTTGGCGACGGTAGTCGATCATGGCGTAAATTGTGGCATCAAGCTGAGCGATCGCATCTTGATAGCGCGCATCTGCTGATGTGGTGCGCTCATCACCGGCGAGCAGCGCCGCTGACTTCTCGACAAACCAAGTCATGGTTTCTTCGAGGGCTTCAGCCACTTTATGGGCATCGCCATCGCCAATATCCTGGTCAAAAATGGTTTTCATGACGATATTGAGCGTCAGGCGCATCATCTCCTCATGCACGTCGAGGACAGCGCCCGGTTGCCAGTGAGCTAACATGCGCTGGGTATAATCGACCATCACTTCACCGTAGCTGTCGATGCGTCTTTGCTTGAAGATGGGCTGAGTGAGTCGCCGCTGCCGCTGCCAGAAGCTGCCTTCACTGGTCAAGAGCCCGGTGCCCAGCAACCCGGATAGCAGTTTTAAGTCTTGGGCCTTGGTGAACAGCCGCCAATCTTTGAGCACTTCGGTAATGTGGGCCGGATTGCTGAGTAAGCAGAAGAGCTCTCCTGCCATTTGAATCGGCACTATCTCACCGTACTCCCGAGCACAGCGAGTTGTGAAAGCTAAGGGATCTTGGCTGTACTCAGCGAGGGCAGTTGCAGCATCGGGGCGAGGCAGATTGAGTAAGTTCTGAGCATGAGAGGCTGGAGTTTTCATAGATTTTTCCTCAAGCGGCAAATGACAAAACAGGAGTCAGTCGAGCATCACTGCTGAAGCGAATGCTGATCAACTAAAACATGAGTTAAACTCATGTATTGATTATGTGAGCTTAACTCATGTTTGTCAAGAAGAAATCACCTCGTGGCTGAAAAGTCTGCAGTCGCGATTCTGCAAAGTCTGCCGCTGCGATCGCGCAAATATGGCGCCAACCCAGCCCAAGCGGGCCTGCAGTTTGGTGCGGGTCAATCGAATTGGGGGTGGCAGTGTTGCAGGCTCGATGCGTGGATGCTTTTCTGAGTAAACGGTTTGGAGGCGTGTTGTCCGATCTCTCAAACGGTGTTTGCAGGGGTTTGCAACGCTTGGAATCATGCAGCTTGTATGGTCAGGCTGGAGAGGGGCTTGATGGCAAGGCCAGCGATCACGCCGTCAAGACATTCACCCGAGCTAAAAACTGTCTGGAAAAGAGCGCAGCAGATGTAGCTTGGTGGGTTCTCTGCTAAGGGTCTCAACATAAGCCGCTGTCAGGTAGGGGCGATAAGCGTCATCGTGGTGTAGATAAACATGGCCATGAGCGATGGCGAGCGATATGGCCAGACTAAACAGCTCGCTTTCGGCAGCATTGAATTGGGTGACAATATCACTCTGAGGATGTTCTAACGCCAAGACGAGCCGGGTGAGCTCAGAGGTATGAGACAGGTTTTCGGCCACGTAGAAATACTTGTCGGATGTCGTGAGCCATTGAAAAGCGGTCAGCTGCTCTAGGGCAATGGGGGCGGCTACGTCATAGGCCCCACCCATAATCACAACTGGACTTTGAATATTGCCCATGCCCTGCTCGCCAAATAGATTGCTTAAGGGGGCAAAGGCAATGACCAAGCCGACCCGGTCATCGGCCAGACTGCCATCGGTGAGGGCGGGAATGGCGTTGGGTAAGGCGGCTAATTCGAACAACCGGCACTGAATTAAGAGGGCAATATTGGCCGTGTCAGAGGTGAACTCGGCGTCAAGGTCACACTGCTGGTGCAATCGCTCCAGATCAACCGTGGCTCCGGCGGTGGCCAAGGCCGTATAGCCCCCAAAGGAGTAGCCCATCAGCCCTACTTGCTCTAACTGCAGGCGTCCTTGAAACTCAGTCTCATTTTTTTGCTCGAGGGTATCGAGGAGAAACCGGATATCTAAAGGGCGATTGATGAACTCCATCGCGGCAAAGGATTCGGGTACTAAGCCTTGAGCTAAATCATGCTGATAGGCCTGGTTGCTGCCGATGTGTTCAGGTACGGCCACTACGAAGCCATTTGCCGCCACGCTATGGGCCAACGAACTGATGTCAAGCTGGGTACGGGTCTCGCCGTACCCGTGGGAGAACACCATGACTGGCACCGGGCCAGGGACCGCATGCAGATCTGCGGGCTGGTAGACATCTACCGGATAGGTGCGATCGCGCTGCTGATCCTCTAGTACTAACGCTTGTTGCACCACCTCAAACGGGCCAGTTTCGGCCAATAGGGGCAGGGCACCATAGTCCATCGCGGGGTCAGATGCCGCTGCGAGCTGTGACTGGTCAGTTGCCACCATCACTAATTGGTTAGTGATGGCGATATTTGTGTTGAGGCTATCTGCTAGAGCCAAGATTTGCGGTAAATCTAGCCGCAGCCCATTGGTTGGGTAAAACCGGATGATATTGATGAGCGACAGGCCAGCCGGGTCGGCGGCGGCTAAAATCATGGCGGCTCGCAGCGCCTGTTGTCCGTTTTGGCCGCTCTGGGTTTGAATCAATAACCCCAGCGAAGCCAGAAAGGTATCTCCCATCGGCGTGTACAGCCACTGAGACAGCACAAAGGGATCACTAATTTGGGCAAAGGTATCTGACCCCAATGTCTGTAGAGGCGTGTTCAAAATGCGCTGGAGTTCCTGTTGGTTGGTTGGCGGCAGAGCAGCTAGATAGGAGGCGAGTTCAGCATCGACAGTGCCGTCTGTAGCAAAGGCTTCTAAAGATGAAGTGGAGAGCGATCGCCCCCACAAGCCATAGTCAAAATAAATCGTTTCGGCTGAGCTGACGGGTAAAGCAACCAGGCTCCCAGAGGTCAGGCACAGTGCTGTCGCTGTCAGTAGCCGTCGCATTAAGTTTGGGTTAGTACGTCTGATCAGCATGGTGAGTCAGGTGTTTAGCAAAGCTCGAGAATGGGGAGGGTGACAGGGTAGATGATGCGCAAAGAGAGCAGAGGGAGTGCTGGCAGAACCAGCCGTCTAACGACTGGTTTTGGGTGCGGCTGGGGCGATGCGAGCGACGAATTGCCCCTAACGATAGCTACGCCATTCCAGCTCAGGTAAGAGATTCCCCATCACGCTGCTAACGGTTTCATTCACCGTCCGCAACTCTTCATACGTGACCTTGCCATCGGCCCAAATCAGGGACTGAATTCGTTCACTTTCATAAATGGAAAATCGACCATCTTCCAGAGCTTTCTCAACCACCGATCTGAGGGTTGCAAGGTGAGCGATCTCTTCAGAAGACAAGGGTTTGGCGTTAGGACGTTCGATGTTCATGATGTAACCTCTATGAGTAAAGCTGGAAAGATAATTTGTTTGCTCAGACGTTCAGGACAACCCTCATAAGCTGTTGAGATGGTGTCTGCCATGCTTTTTGAGGGTGTTTTTGAATTGTTTCTTGCAGAGAATAATGAATGCGGCCACTAGTCTGAATTAGGAAATTAAAAAAAACAATTTTTATCGTGAATCGTTTAACTTGAATGTTTGCTGTAAGCATGAATTTCGCTTGCTAATACAGACAACTAACCACCAGCAACTAAAGACTTTCTCTGCCCTATTCCTGAATCACAGAGCGATAGGCGTTTGCCGCTACAGCTCCAGTTCCAGTTGCTGATGCTGCTTCGCGAATACCCATCGCAGCATGGGCGGGGCCACAAAAGTGGTCGCAATCACCATCAACACAATCGCGACATTAACCGACCCCGATAGGGCCCCGGTGGCAGCTCCTAGACCGGCAAAAACGAGGCCCACTTCACCACGAGGAACCATGCCTGTACCAATGGCTAATCGGTTGATTTTGTTCCGAGTAAACACACAGTAGCCAGCGGCGAGTTTGCCCGCGATCGCGACGATCGTTAGAAACCCGGCAATGACTAAACCGAGGCGACTCTCAGGGTTGCTCAGATTCAGGACAGTCAGATCCGTTTTGGCTCCAATGGAGACAAAAAACATGGTCGTAAATAAAGCGACTAGGGGGTCACAGGCTTTTTCCAAGGTCTTTGTGGCTCTGGTATCACTCAGGATGATGCCCGCCGCAAAACAGCCCAGAATTTCTTCTAGGCCGATGGCTCGCGCCACCAGTGCCATTGCCGATAAAAAGATAATGGCCCCGATGAGGACGCTGTAGCGGTTGTTGAGTCGCCCCAGGAAGTTGATATAGCGAGGCCCAAAGGTCTGATTGAGCGCGATCGCCGCGGCGACAAATAAGGTGGCACTGACGATGATATTTAATACGCTCGCAATCTCCACCGTGCCCCGCTCAGCAATGCCAATCGCCACGGCCAAAATGGCAATTCCCAGAATGTCATCCAGGACGGCTGCGCCCAAAATAATTTGACCTTCCTTCGTATTCAGCACTCCCATGTCTTGCATGATGCGAGACGTAATGCCAATACTGGTGGCTGTTAGCGCAGCGGCGGCAAAGAGCGCCGGAATGACGGCTAAGTCAAAGAGCAAGGTTAATCCCCCAAAGCCGGCCACCATCGGCAAAACGACCCCCGCAATCGCGACTGATGCCGCCTGCGGCCCGACTTTCAGCAGTTTTTTGAGATCAGCCTCTAAGCCAATTTTGAACAACAGCACCCCGACTCCGGTCGCGGCATACTCATTGGTCAAAATAGTGACTGGCCCCGCAAAAATCGCTTGAATTGTCGCCGGATCACTGCCAGTCATGAGCTGCACCGTAGTGACGGCCCAATCAGCTACGGGGCCACCATTACCCAGCATCAACAGCTGCACCCCCGAAACGCCAATTAGGAAACCGGCAATAAGTTCTCCCAACACCTCAGGGAGACCAATGCGAACAGCAATTTCACCAAAGACTTGAGCCGCGAGAAAAATCAAAATGGTGGTCAGCGTCACGGCGATGGCTAACGCCTTGGCATCCGCTTCACCGTCGCGGCCACCGGCCACCGCCAGCAGCAGGGCAACCGGATCGCTGAAGCCAGAACTGCCCCAGTCAGCAAGAAACAGAGTGGATAACAACATGTTGGAAGTTGGGTATTAAGGGTGAATCAAGGGCCCACCAGCCAGGGCTCTGGACTGATGATGGGCGTTCAAATGCAATCTGAATGGGCGTTAAGAACCCTCGGGGGTGACTGTTTGAGGAGTAAGTTGCAAATACAGTCCGGGGACGACCAGCAAGGCAATGAGCGTGGCAGAAAGCAGGCCGAAAATAATCGCCATGCAGAGGGGAAACCATTTGGCATCGCTCAGCGCCAGGGGTAAGAGCCCGATGACGGTGGTAAAGGAGGTGGTCACGATGGGGCGCAGGCGATCGCTGGCTCCGAGGGCCGCGGCATGGCGCACGTCATAGCCTTGGCGGCGGCGTTCGTTCATGGTGTCCACCATGACGATGGCATTGTTGACCACGATGCCGGTGAGGGAAATAATGCCAATCGCCGCCGGAAAAGAGAACGGTAGATTGAGCAAGACGTAGCCAAAAATTGTGCCAATAAGCGCAAAGGGAATGGTCAGGATGATGATCACGGGCTGAGTGTAGGAGCCAAACTGCAGCACCAGTACCGAAAACACGAGAAAGATCGCGACCACCAACATCTGCCCGGCAGAGCCAAACGTTTCACTACTGGTGTCAGCGTCACCGCCAAATCGATAGGTATATCCCCGCGGCCAGCGGGCGGGATTATCGACATCCGCTGGGTCATACTGCATGGCCGCCAACTGAGGCTCCAGCTGGGTTAAGATTTCGCTGTCAAAATAACCCTGCCCCGGCATCACTTTGGCGAGGACGGTGACGCTGCGCTCCGTATTGCGATGGGTGATCGACAACGGCACCGCTCCCGGTACCGGCTCTAACAAGGCCTCGGCGGGCAGCGCTTCACCGCTGGGCGTCACAAACCGGATCGTGGCAAATTCATCTAGTCGGGAAGGCCCACCAATATCGCCCTGACGTGAGGGCCACTGGGTACTCAGCCGAATTTCTAAGTCTTCTTCGCCGCTGCCAACGGAAAAGTCGCCCACGTCGTTATCGATCATCAGATACCGGCCTTGGCCGCCTAAGTCGGCTGAGCTGAGGCCATAGAAATCGAGGGCTTCGCGTTTTGGCACCAGTTTGTAATCCTCACGCAAATTGCCCAGATCATCACGCACATCCATCGTGCCGGGAATCTCTCGGAGCGCCTGCTGTACTTGAGCTGAGATGTCTCGTAAGGTCTGCAGGTTTTCCCCGTAGAGTTCCACTTGAATCGGGTCTTCCCCGCCGCCGGTGCGCTCGTACTGCACCGCTAAAATCGCCCCCGGATAGTCTCGAATGATGGTGTCGTTCAGTTCTTGCCGCAGGTCGCGGACGTACTCAAAGGAGTCGCGCTGGCGCTGCGATCGCGGCACGAATAGGGCCGATAAGCCGACAAAGTAATCGGCGTTGACGGGCTTAATTTCACTAGATGCGACCAAATTGCTGCGCTGCCCGACCAGTTTGACCACATTGGCAAAAACGGTTGCTCCGTCAGGGTCGGGGTAATGGCGCAGCCGGTCACCGATGCGATCGGCGACTTCTTGAGAACGGGTCAAGGTGGCGGCAGGCGGCAACTCGACATTGATACTCAACTTGCGGCCTTCGGTATCTGGGAACAACGCAAACGGCAGCTGCGTAAACAAGACAATGGCGCACACAAATAGCGTTAGGGTACCGGCGGTCCACCACCGCGCCACGTGGCGATTGGGAACCGTCGTCTTTAAACTCCACTGCGTGAACTGAGCCGATATTTTCTCGGTCAGGCGATCCATAAAGGTTTGGCGCTGTTCGGGGGGTTGTCCCCGATCCATTAAAAACTTGGATAAGGGGACAACGATTAACAGCGCCACGACATAGCTCAGCACCAGGCAGGTAATGGCACTGATGGGAATCAGGCGCACAAATTTGCCCATGGTGCCGGCGATCGCCATCAAGGGAGCCATCGCTAAAATAGTGGTCAATTGGCCCGAAAATGACGGCGCGGCATAGGTTTTCACGGTTTTAATCGCCGCTGCCGCAAAGCTCAGTCCCTGGTTGTAGATGCCATCATGCATGCCCTCCAGCATCAGAATAAATACATCAACGAGTAGCCCCAGGGCCAAAATCATGCCGATCATGACCATGCTGTTGAGGGTGTATCCCAGGGCCCAAAGCACAAACGTCGCGCCTGCAAAGGTGAGGGGAATAGCTAACCCCGCAATCAGGGCTTCACGCCAGGTCAGGGCCACAAACAAAATGGCAAACACACAGAATGATGCCTGCAAAACGTTACTGCCCAGATTGTTCAGTTCATTGCGGATCTTTTGGGCATCGTTGTTGAGAATGCGGTAGTCCAGGCCGTAGGGCCAGAGTTCTGGGTCGCTGCGGGCGGCTTCCATCGTGGCGATCGCATCGGCCACCACTTGACTCGTGTCGCTGCCGGGCACCTTGACTACATCCAGCGTCACTGTGGCTTCAAAGTCATCGCCCTGCCAGCTCACATCAGCGCGATTCGTTTCTCGCTCTAGCCCCTGATAGACGTCAGCCACTTCGGCCAACCGCACCAGGCGAGCGTCATTGAGGCGAGCCACCGGCAAATTCTTTAAATCTGCGAGGGTGCGAAAGCGACCATAAAGGCGAACTTGAGCACCGATTTCGTCATCGCGCACCAGATCCCAAGAGGTGTCGATGTTGCCGCCCTCAATGGCGTTACTCACCTGGGTCGCCGCGATGCCCAGAGTGGTCAATCGACTGGGCTGCATCTGCACATGAATGACATCGTCTCGCCGTCCCGACAAGTTCACCTCTCGCACATTTTGGACGGACTCGAGCTGCTCCTGTAAGTCTTCAGCCACCTGGCTCAGCAGGGTAATATTCAGCTCGTCCCCGATCAACGCCAGGGAAAGAACTGGGGCATCTTGCTGTGACAGCTGCTCAAATTCGGGTTTTTCTCGCCCGGTAGCCTCCAACGGCAGTTCGGGCTCCGCATCGTCGAGTTTGCCGCGCAGCTGTTGAATCGACTCCGCGACCGGTGATTCCGCCTTAAACGCCACGTTAATAATCGAAAATGAATTAAAGGTGGCGCTGGTAAAGTCGTCTAAGCCTTGGAGACTCTTGATTTCCGTCTCGATCTTGTCAGTCACCTGATTCTCGAGGGTTTCGGCATCGGTGCCAGGCCACACAGTAGTGATCAGTGCGCGGGCAATTTTGATATCCGGGTCGCCCTCCTTCACCATGGAGAAATATCCCATCAACCCGCCCATCAGCAACAGGAAGCACAGGAGCATGGCGAAAATCTGCCGGGTGAAAAAGAACGTCATCCAAGTCGGTACCGGCTTGGTGCGACCAGCGGGGGGCGTAGACTGATGGGCCGATTGACCGTCAGCGTGGGTCTCTGGTGATTGGCGATCGGGCTCAAGCGGAGACGCTGTCTGTGGGTTCATTGTCCGTTCTCCTGTGTGATGACTTCAACGGGGCTGCCATCTACTAAGCGGTTTTGACCCTCAATGACAATCAGTTCACCCGGTTGCACCCCCGAGAGAATTTCTACCCCGGCGGTGCCTTCTACCCCCTGATCGACCCGGCGCTGCTGCACGGTTCCATCTGCCTGATTGACCACAAATACATGGGACTCCTGACCTCGCACCAAAACCGCACCGAGGGGCACTAATACGGCATCGGGTTTGGCCACCGTTTCAATCCAGACGTAAACTCGCGCCCCGACCTTCAGATTGCGCACCTGTTGAAAATCTCGAATCGACACCTTCGTGCCCCGTCCCCCCGGTGTTTGGGACGGACTCACAGAAAAAACCTGGCCTTGACTGCCCTGCTGCTGGGCAATCCCTAGCAGATCGGGCTGATTGGCCCCACTGGCTTGGGCCGTACTCACGGCTTCTTCTAACACCACGTAAGCGCGCTGGCCCGGGCGGACTAAGTTCGCGTCATCGGCTTGAATTTCTAACTCGACTTCATAGGTGGCCGGGTCAACGACCACGATCGGGGCTGTTTCCGTCACCGCTTGCGGATCGCTGGTATCGAGGTATTGGGTGCTCCAGTATTCGCCCTCTTGAATGTTCATGTAGGCAATCACGCCATCAATGGGGGCAATGAGTTGTGTGTCTTCGAGGTCTACGTTGACTTGATTGCGGCGGGCCTGAGCAGCCGTGATGGCCGACTCCGCTGAACTAACGCCATCCGTCGCTGAACGGACGCTCTGCTGGGCCGTTTTGAGGGCAGCTTGGGCCTGATCAACGCGATTGCGATAGGCGTCGCGATCGCTCTCCGCCACTGCCCCCTGCTCAAATAGGGATTGATAACGCTGCAGTTCGGTTTGGGCTAGCGCGAGGTCAGATTCAGCCCGCTCTAAATCGGCTTGGGCCTGTAGCCGGGCTGCCTCTGATTGGTCGCGCTGGTTAATCGCGACTTGAATATCGGCGTTGGCGGTCTCAATGCTAGAGCTTTGGCGGCGGTCATCAATGGTGGCTAGCAGCTGCCCTTGGGTAACGAAATCACCCTCCCGCAGTCCTACCCCGTTGATTTTGGCCACATAGGTAATATCGCCATTGGCGTAGAAGTTGAGCACCCGTAACCGAACCGGCAATGATGTGCCTTCATCGAAGACCCACCCCTGGGCCAAGCCAGTTTCAGCGCGGGTTACCTGAACGGGGAGACGGCCTTGGGGGGCGGTCTCTGTGGTTTCATCTGCGGGCGCAGCGGTGAGTCCGGTATAGATGCGCCAACCCACCAACCCAGCGATCACCAGCATGATCAGAGCAATCACCGGCCAGGCAGACTTGCCCGGTGGCCGCTCAGCCGGGGCTGATTCTGGGACATGTTCTGGAGTTTGTGGAGCCGGCTCTGGGGGTTGTGGAGCCGGCTCCGAAGGGTGTGAACTTGCTGCGGTAGGGGAGGTCTGAGGCATCATAGATGCTGGGAAACGAGGATGTTCAGCGTTCATAAACAGGGTCTCCAGACAACAATGGAAGGTCAATTACCCGCTAGCGCCATCGCCAGACAACTTCAGGGAGTGGCGTGTCTAAAACGTCTCAAAACTGTCTCTAAAACGTCTTCAAAGCGTTTCAGGTGTTGCTTATGCCTGAAAAAATCTATGTTTTGCAAGGTCTGGCAGCGTTAGGCTTGCTTAAATCTGTTCATTCTTGATTGCCACGCCACGTTGCCAGTCTGCTAAAAGCAGCGTTTACATATCAGTCTTAAACAGCAAACTCAGCGTTCACCCTGTACGGCCGCAAGGACTGTTGCAGCAGCGTCGTCATCGCGGCGACATCGAGCGATTCCATCTGATTTAGGAAAGTCTTAATTTCGCTAAATCGATTAGATAAAATCTGATCAACGTCGAGGTTAATCTCAAACTGGACTTTGTTGAGACCATGACTGAGCCGGTTGTTAACGAGGGAGTCTAGTTGCTGGTCGTAGGTCAGCCAGGCATATCGCGACGGGTTAAAGACTCGAGTGCTAGACCAGGATTTTCCGGGAAATTCCCACACCTGCGCAGTCAGAGAACGATTGGCAAGATCGGTCTGCTCAGAGGGCTGAAGAGTGATGTTTGTCGCCCCTAAGTCGGCCAAAATGTGGAGAAATTCTCTTTTGCGCTCTTCAAAGAGATACGTAAAGTAGCTGTCAACTGGGTAATAGGTGCTTTTCCAGCGAGGCAGGAGATGTTGGCGATACAGACCATTGGGTTGCGGGTGCATCGCTGGAAACTGCAGCCCCTGGCAGCCTGAACCATAGTGGCTGGGGGTGACCATCGCCTCATACCACTGGCCTATTTTGATCTGGCTCAAGGCATCTAAAAGCGTCCGACAGTCTCGCTGGCGCTTATGGATGGAATACCCTGGAGTGTGGGCTGGTTGGGCTTGATCAAACAGCATGTAAGCCACCCAAAGCACAGCATCAGCTTGGCTGGGCAAGGACAGGGCGGCAAGCATCACCGGATCGTTAAAGGTGCCACCGGCTAGGGTGGAGAGCGCTTTCGTGACTTTTCTCAGTTCGATCTCGGCTCTTGCCAGTTCTTGTCCCTGTCTGCCCTGTACCGCTAAATCAAGGATCTCCTGAGGTGTCTGAGTCGGGTGAGAGAGCACATGCAGCAGGGGCTGGTCGGACATCGGAGCTGGTAGAGAAGTCATCGATGAGGAGGTAACTGTTGGATAATTCATGAAATCCCATTAATGATTGATTGCGAGCGGTACGCAGGCGAGTAATGAGTTGCTTCGTAAACGTCAATCGCAAATGACCCAATCGATTCATACGGAGCTGCCGAGAATGTGGCATTGCGATATCCTGCTAAACGAAAAGACGAGCGAAGCTCATGTTGTAAAATATATGAGCATCACTCATGTTGTGTCAAGGGGAAGTGGACTAAATGGTTGAGCAAGCGACGCCAGCGATCGCGCGCAAGTGGCGCAAACCCAAGCAGGCTCGCAGTTTAGAGCGAGTGAATCGGATTTTGGATGTGGCTGAAGCCATCTTTATCGAGCAGGGATATGCCGCTGCCACCACCAAAGAGATTGCGGCAATTGCCGAAGTGCCCATCGGGACGCTGTATCAGTTTTTTCCTGATAAAGAGGCAATTTTGCAAGCTTTAGCAGAGCGCTATTCCGATTTGCTTGACCAGCAGGTGCAAGTGTTTGCAGCAGAGGCCATGCTGGTGCTTCCCTTATCGGAATATGTCCGGCAGCTAGTTGAGGGAGTGGATACCTTCTTTCTGGAAAACCCTGGCTATCGTGCCGTATTTGTGGAAATCACCACCACCATGCCAGAAACCGAGGAAGCCGGTGATCAGCAGTTGATTCAAACGATGACGGGGATCTTGACCAAGCTGAATAGTGCCTTCAGCCCAGAAGATTGTGAAGCGATCGCGTTTGTGCTCGTGAAGGCGATCGGCAACTTGATCTGGATCGCGTCGAGGCAGCCGCCAGCATTCCGGCAACGCCTAGTACAGGAAACACAGAAGCTTTGCTTTAACTACCTACAAAGCTATTTTTCTGATTGAATGCAGTGATGCCGCTGGTCGTCCTAAAGCGGTAGGAATGCCTATAGGGGGCATGATGCCAGGTTGCCCCCTCGCTGTTTGGAGAACGATTTCGTCAGGCCAGAGAGGCTGTCTTGACCAATTCAGGGCCACCGGCGATCGTGCTACCAGCCCTGTGATGTGGGCTGCATGTAGCAGGATTCCCATTCTGCTATACAACTGGCCTCAGCTGCGTGCCCGTCATGCATCTGCTCCATTCTCTTCAACACATCTTGATCGACAACTTAAAGGATGCGATCGCGCCCCCTAAACTTCAGTTGTGGAATCAGTTGCTTGTTGACGAATGAGTTCTTGAACGCTGATGAGTGCTCGATTGAGTTCTGGACCTTTGTAGGCCGGATTTTGACGGTAGGCGGCTTGCTCTTGTTCTAACATCAACACATCTTGCTCGACTAAGCCATCCAGCATTTTTTGGGCCGCGCCAAATAGGCTGTCTTTGATCCAGCGACGAAAAGCAACGGGCAGCTTGTGCAGTCGATGAAAAGCCTGCAGTGACGTGAAGTGAATCAGGTAAGCCCGTGTCTGCGTTGGGCTGATGGGACAGAATAGACAGCAAATTTTGAAGTCTTGCCCTAAGGTCGAAACCCAGTTGGGGTAGGCATAACTCACCCGTAACTCTTCGGGATGCAGTCGGCGCAGGGACGGAAAGAATAGCTGTGAGACCGACCAAATTTTGTCGATGCGGTAGTAGCTTTGCGCGTTGTAGAGCACGTCTACCCGCTCTGATGTTGCCGTTAGCTCAGCCAGCACCGGTTCTGCCCAAGCCTGATAGTCGTCGTGGAGTCGCCCGTGGTACATATCCATCAGGTTTTCGATCAGAAATGAGTAGTGGGCGGCTACATCAATGACTGAAACGGTAGCGATGTAGTTGAGATGATCCCACTCGGGCAGTGCTAGGGGTTGAAGGTTTGTGGTCGCTAGCCGATCGCGATCGCCGGGAAACAGCCAAACAAAGCCGTCGCGCTCTTGTACGGGATACGTTTTGATCTTGCAGCTGGGCAGCTTTTGGTTGTCAGCCAAGTAAGGAACATGGGTACAGTGACCGGCGGCGTCAAACCGCCAGCCGTGATAGATGCATTCCATCTGGCCCTCGGTGACCTCACCCTGACTGAGCTTGACCTGTCGATGGGGGCAGCGATCTTCTAGCGCTTGTATCTCACCTGCCGCGTCTCTAAACAGCACGATCGCGTCGCCCCAAAGAACCACTGCTCGCGGCTGGTCAACTACTTCGCTGGAGCGGGCCACTGCATACCAGTGGTGAGGATTAATGCCCAGCGATCGCACGTCTTTGGGCGTTGGCGTTGCGGATGCGGTGACTGAGGTAGAAATAGCGACCATAGAGGGAGACTCATCAACAGCAGGCAGCAGAACTAGGCGGAAACACCCTGGTAATCGATTATTACCGATAGCTAGGGAGCAGTGGAGCAAGGGAGCAGAAAAACTTGAATGACTGCGTGACTTCTGCAGTAGAGGACTAGCGGCTAGATTTTCAAGATTCCTTCTGGATTGACGGACAAAATCGGTCGGCGCTGGGCCCCCTCTTTTTGCAGGATGGCATTGGCTGCCAGTAGCCCACTGCTAACGGCCCGTTCCATCAGCCCACAGGGAAACGGCATTTTCACCCAATCACCGGCAAACAGCAAATTACCAGCGGGGGTCGTCGTTTCGGGGCGATCGTCAAAACTGCCGGGAGGAAAGCCTGCGAAGTTTTTCTGGTTGACCAGCTGCTTGTGTAGCAGCGTCGCTGCCTGCAGTTCTGGCACAATTTCGAACAGCTCTGTTTGAAAGGTTTCCAACAGGGCTTGCTGAGTCGGAAATTCCTTTTCTTTGTAGCAGTAGGCATGCAGCTCAACGACGCTACCGCCGGTGCGCTCGGCCCAGTCAATATAGTCTTCTTGAATGCGGTGATAGAGGGTGATGCTGTCGGTGAGCCGATAGCCTGACAGGGAGGTAAACCAGCTGTGTGCCCAGTCAAAATCCCGGTCAAACCAAAAGCGGCCGACCGCGAATGGATCAGCCACCTGGAGTTGATCGACCTGCGTAGCAACGGTCGTTTCAACCGGTCCTGCTGATAGCGATAACAGCTGTTTAATGCCGGGAATGTCAGCGGCGAGGACATAGTAGTCGGCTTCCAGCGTTTCGGCGATCGTCGGGGCGTCAGGATTTGCGATCGCCACCAGCTGAATCTGGTTGTCCGCTCGTTCCAGGACCCGATAACGAGTTAAGTTTTCCCGGGCAGGCCCGCCCAGCACTTCGCCATCATTGGCATATACGGCGCCATGACAGGGACAGGCATAGCCCTCGTCTGCCCCGGTTGACTGCACAGTTTGTTGCACGGTGCAGCCCTGGTGGGTGCAGGTGAGCGACAGGGCTTCTGACGTGCCTGGTCGATGACTAAAGACGCGATCGCCTGCGCCAAAATATTCCATCTCAGTGGTGCTGAGCAACGGGTTGCGATCAACCCAAAAGGGTACGGGCTGGGCGGCGACGGCTCCTTGCTGATAGGTCACGTGGGTCAGCTGGTCATTGTGCCAGCCCAATTCACTCACCGTCGCACCCGTGATCACTTGACCGCCCTGGGCCGTAATTGCTGCCACGATGGGGTCTACCAGGCTGCGGCCCATATCTTGACAGGTGCCGTTGAAAGCCAGCCCTTCAGGATTGCCAAAAAAGTAGAAGTGAAAGAACTGCATGAGTTCACCGGCGCTCATCGTGTCGGGCGCATTGAGGCTCGATTTGGCAAAAGGAAGGAAGTATAGATCGTAAAGCCCTCGGGGAAAATCCTCTTGTACCCATTCGGCCACAGAAATTTGATCGAGCCGGTTGAAGCTTTGGGGAGCCCGAAACCCGGTGATTTCGCGAAATACCTCTAGGTGCTTGAGTTTGGCCAGGTTGATGCCCCACTTCAAACGGTTGGGCGAATTCACCGCGAGGTCGATGACATTCCACGGAAAAGCCGAGTGGCTAGGTCGGAAGACTTCCGGCTGGTACCCCTCTTTGTAGACCACAGAGTAGTAGTCGAGCGATTTAAAGTTGCGGCGAATATCCAGTTCTTCAACCAGCCCAAACAGGTTGTAATACTGGGGAAAGAAGCCGTGAAAGCCATGCTCCATCATGAACTGTTCATCGCCCACTTGAATCGGCCAGCTGGCAATTTTGCCGCCCAATTGCGGCGATCGCTCTAGCAAGGTGACCTGAACACCGCGCTGGCTCAGCTCATAGGCGGCGGCTAACCCGGCTAAGCCACCGCCTACCACCACGGCTTTGAGGGCTCGCTGCGGCTGGCGCGGTAGCGTCAAAGCATCTTGATGATGAATGGTCGGCTGCGGCTTACTGAACCGGGAGTACCCTACCCCAGCAGCAAGGGTGCCAAATCCAAAAAGTTTGAGAACACTGCGCCGAGACAGGGCTTGCAGAGAAGAAAGTTCCGAGATAGGGAGCATGTATGCCGCAATTCAGTAGACATTAACGGGGGCGTGTATCGAGCTTGGTTGCAAATACTGTCTGACCGCTCAGGCCACCGCCGTTTCAGACATTGCCGGAAAAATCAGTGAATTCCCCAGAACTAGAGGGTAATTTTAAAATTCACGCCTTAAATCTTAACGATTCTCGCTCTGCTGAGGTAAGGAATTCACCGATATTCGGTCTGTTTGCCCATAATCCTTTCTTATCAGTGGGTCAGGTCTTGGGAGTTGACTCTCATCATGGATGGCTCGCTGCTAGGCGATTGCGCTTCACTCCAGGCTGTTCGAGGAGTGAGGCGTAGCAGGATGGGCCATCTGGTTGCCGGGCCTGCGGCATGCCGGGTCGGGTCATGACGACAGTTGAGCCATTGAGGCAGTGCACAGGAAATGCCTGCCCTTGAGCTTTACCGTTGAGCTGCTCTCTAAAGACGCTCAGCATCGGCGGCAGCTTCATTCATGGGCCGAGCTGGGTCTGGGGCGTTGTTGGCCGGCGATGCCTCCTGGGGGTCGCTTTCATTTTCAACCGCTGGCGCGATCGAGGTCTCTGCGGTCGAATCGGAGAGACCATCGCTGTCATCGACTGCCGGTGCGCCGTCGCTGGCGGTAGGGGGTGTTGCGGCTTCCGGCTGTTCAAAGAGACGGGTATTGGCAATCCCTGCGGTAGAGACGGTTAGCACTTGGGGGGGCGTTGCATCAGGTGGATAAATCAAATCGATGACAACATTATTTTGAGCTTGCGGCGGCAGCAGCAGTCGGAGCAGAGGTTCGCCCTCATCGCCTTGGCGCTGCACTAAGTGAACGTATCGCGTTTGTTTTTGCCCCGAGGCGGTTTGGTATTGCACGCGCACAGTACCGCGAAAGAAAATGCGGTTTGGTGGATTGCGCAAGAACCGCAGGCCGTAGGGTAGCGTTTCATCTTGCAGGGGCGTTTGCAATCGCAAAACGATGCGCTGCTCACTATCAGAATCGTTGTAGAGGGGCAGCTTGACACTATAGTGAATGCCGTAATTACCGTGGGCCCGGTAGGCGGTGTCAGGATACCGGGCCAGCATCGGGGCGCTCTGAATCTGTTCAGTGCCAAAGGTGTTGTAATCAACTGTGCTCAGCACATAGGAGATGGCCTCACCGGGGCGTGGAATAGTGAGCCGATCGCTGTCGGGGCTGTCGGCTGCGACGGCTTCCCACTGTGAGCCTGCGGCGACGCCCGCCACGCGACCATAAAAAAATCGACCGGTGCGATCGCTGTCCTGATAAGCCTCCGGGTCAGAGGGGGCAATGTCTCGCGGTCCGGCCAAATTACCATTGACGAGTAGCGCTAGCCATTCCTGCAGCGTGGGGGCGCGCTCTTGGCCTTCTAAGGTGCGCGGGGCGTACATGGCTAAAGTTGCCGCATAGACCGGTCCATCACTGGACATATGCAGCAGCAGCGATCGCCCATTACTCGGCAGTTCGCGAGTGTCTCCTTGAGGAATGACCGACGCCACGGGGGCCACACTGCCGGTGATGGGGGCACCCGGCAAAACCGAGCCGGGGGGCAGCGTCGCATCAGCGGCAAAGGGCAGGCGCCGTAGTGGAATCGGGGCGTTGAGTAAGAGATAAGCGCGCTCGGGCGGAATGACCACGCGCCGGGGCCACTGGGGTTGCCCCCGACCTTGCAAAAAATCGGTGACGGTGCGGCTGCCCGGCCCGGCAAAAACCTCCCCATTGGGATTCATGCGCAGCGCGGGCAAATCATAGAAAGGAGCATCTTGGCTGAGGTAGCTGACGCCCTGCTCAATGGTGACGGTGACCGGTTCATCGCTGGGATTATAGAGAACGCCGCCGACAAATAAGGTGCGGCGATCGTCATAGGCCACCCCGCGGGCAATATGATGGGCAAAAAAGTCAAACCGCCCTTCAAAAGAAAAGTCTAGGTGGGCATCCCCGTCGGCCATATCATCAGCTGGGAAGGTCGAAAGTAAAATGCCTTCCTGCTGAATCAGCTCCGGACTGTTGCTATTAAATACCGGCGTCGTGTCGAGCTGACCCGGCAGCGGTCGCACCTCATAAGGTGAGGTGAATTCGTTAGGAATTCTCGGTAAAGCAGTGCCCTCAATCGGGGGAACAGCAGCGATCTGAGGAGGCGCTTGCAGCGGCGGCGCGATCGCGACAGCCTGGACAAGTGGAAGCCATGCAAGTGCAGTTAACATAAGCTAATCGTAACGGGATGGGAAACGTTAAACGTTGATGGGTGGCAGATAATGGCTCGAGGGCTAGCCTGAGATAAAGTCTTGAGGAAGGCATCGATGTCGGTGGCTCAGGGGGCTCAGCGATACCAGTTAAATTACTCATGAAGCTGATGCTCCACGTTGAAGATCCATCAAGCACCGAGTCTCAAAATATCATCTCGCCTGCTTTCTATTCACTGGATGAGGTAAATCCTCAGGAAACTCGTCATCAAAAACTCATTCCCCCACGCTAGATGGTAGTCCCACCGCTGCGTGGACGAAGCGATGACGGCAGGCCTGTCCGCCTCCGGGTGCTGAACTGGTAGCCGGGGGCGAGGGTCCCGATGACTGAGAAGCGATCCGTAGCCAGGCGGGTGAGGCTTGACTCCGGCTCTAGCATTCCCACCGGCGTGGAGAAAGCGTAACGGATGACAGTGGAGCGCTGGCGGCTGAGCCGGTAGACCGCATGGGATGATCAGCCTCATCTACTCAACAACCAAGCGGTGGATAGAATTTTTGACGATGGATGCGTATGCGCTGCCAGCTTGCTCCCCCTCAGCTCTCAGAAACGCACTTGTGGCAGCTGCATTTGCCGACTGCCAAGGTGGATCTCGCTCTGTGCGAGTCGTGGCTGTCTCCGACTGAGCGCGATCGCGCTCAACGACTCGTGCGATCGGCGGCTCGTCATCAATTCATCGTGAGCCGAGCGGGTCTGCGCTGTCTGCTGGCGGCCTACTTGGGCTGTACACCTACGGCGGTGCAATTTGACTATGGTGCCTATGGTCGGCCTCAGCTCAGTCGCACTTTTACGAACCTGCAGTTCAACCTGGCTCACAGCGGCTCGTGGGTGGTATATGGTGTGGGCCATTGTCAGTGGCTGGGCGTTGATGTTGAGCAACTGGCCCCGCGCCAGCGATTAGAGGCCCTGATCAAGCGCTGCCTGACACCCGTCGA
This sequence comes from Cyanobacteria bacterium J06626_4, assembly GCA_038523235.1. Lineage (GTDB taxonomy): Bacteria > Cyanobacteriota > Cyanobacteriia > Phormidesmidales > Phormidesmidaceae > Halomicronema. The sequence goes on along the minus strand of JBCBJQ010000012.1, from coordinate 30,890 downwards.
GCAAGCGACTCTACCCCCTGTTCAAACGGAGCGCCTAGAGCGCTTTATCCAATACTGGACGGTGAAAGAAGCCCATCTCAAAGCGGTGGGACTAGGGTTGAGTTATCCCATGACGTCAGTGCAGGTTAGGGTGCAGCCGACACCGCAGATCGTGCACCCAGTGCAGGCAGCTGGGGTCACGACTACGCACTGGCAAACGCAGCTCTGGTGCCCGGATGCAACTGCGATCGCCGCTGTCTGTGTGGGCCAACCGACGCGCTTCGTGCGGCGTGATTGGCCAGGTTGGCCAGACGCCGATGAGTTGGGCTGGTCTCTACCGAATACCCAAGATTATCAACCGGTTAAACCGTAACCGCCATCTGGAGAGAACCTCGCTGTTGGTCGCTAGCGACATCTCGTCGTCTAGGTTGTCAACTGCTCTCTACAAAACCATCCAACCGCTCTAACCGTCGCGGAGAATTAGCATTGAGAATACTCCCTCTGCCGAGATCGCGACACTCCCAACCGACAACTGTCAGGTGCCATCAGGGGGCCGCGACAGCAGGGTATCCCCGATCCATAGCGCTACTTGGCAGAACTGGGCTAAAACTTGTCCGTTGTCTCAAGTACCTGTTTTTGATCAGGAAAGCCGCCCGCAGAGTCAACGCAAGCTAACCTAAGTCAGCTCACAGAGCAGCTACGAACGGCCGCAATTGATGGCGACACTCGGTCGCTAATTAGTCGGTCAACACCTCAACTCGTACCGGGCCAACGCCCGCGCGATCAAGCCCAATCTCACGAGCGGCGGCGGCTGAAAGGTCGATCACACGACCCCGAGAGAAAGGCCCGCGATCGTTGATGCGAACGATGATCTCACTATTGTTGTTAACGTTGATCACCCGGACGCGGGTACCAAAAGGCAAAGTGCGGTGGGCTGCTGTCATTGCATTTTGGTTAAACCGTTCACCACTGGCCGTCTGCCGTCCGTGGAACCCCGGGCCATACCAAGAGGCTTGCCCCGAAAACACAGAAGCCACTCCCCAGTCAGCTTGAGTTGCGATTTCAGGTTCTGGCTGACCTTCAATTGCGGTCAGAGCCTCGGGTTCCCCCAACAACATTCGCAGTCGATTCGTGGCTTGCAGCGCATCGATTGCTGTTTCACCGGTGGGATTGAAGTATTGGGTGGTGTCGTTAATCAAAACGACCGTTTCCCCGTCTAGGGTGATGGCATATTCTTCCAACGCTTCATCCCATCGCACAAGAATGGCGTCGGCGTTGCTATCGGCTTGATAAACCTGCTCGAGGTGCTGGGCAACCTGTTCCGCGCGGCTAGCAGGCTCCAGGGCTGCATCCGTAGTTTTCTCGACGAAAGTCAGGGTCGGCAGGTCGTCGATGTGCAAGATCGCGATGCGGCGCTCATCGACGGTGTGGGTCGTAATCTGAAATATTTCTGAAAGCTCTAGCGTTTCAGGCTCCAAGCGAGCTGAGTCATTATCCTGGGGAACTAATTCTGCAGCTGCCGGGTCTAATTGCTCAGCAGCAATTTCCAAAGTTTCCTGAGAATTCGCGTAGGCATCCTGAGCCGCTGGCTCAGCATTGGCTGATAGGGGTACGCCAGCGGCGGAAACCAATACAGCAGCGGCAAGACTACGACACAAAGTTTGAATCATTATGGGATCACTAGAACTCAACAGGGCAGGTGTAAGCAACTGAGAATTGGTCGCTGCAGCAGGAGCCTGAATCTCAACCAGGGCCGGTTGAGTGGGTGCGACTGCGTTTACACCTACCTAGAAAAAATCTTTCGTAACGTTTAATCGCTCCGTACGTTAGCACGAAGCTTCAGATTGGCAATCCGCATCCATCAGGGCAGAATCAAATTCCTGAAATTGTTAACCTTTCTTAGGATGCGGCATAAAATCGCCTGATCCCCGTGCCTGCGGATGTAGAAGGGTGATCGCGCACCCAAAATGGGGTCAATAAAACTTATCAGTGGGCAAACGAAGCTTTCAAAAATGCAATCCTTAGCTGATTGCTCGCCGTCGCCGAATTTGTTCCATGAGCAGATTTAAGTGCAATAAATTGCAGTGTCACTGCTGAGGACAATCAGGCCGAACTCAAGGCCATGCCATAAGTTGAGGTTATTTGACGGTTTGTGTTTGCTGATGCGATCGCGCATCGGAACGGCGCTTACCAATGCTCAGAATGAGGGATCTTCTGTCATAAGCTGAGAGGCGGTGGCGTTTTGAGGGCAAAAACGATGGATTATCGAGACGCTGGCGTGGATGTCGAGGCCGGTCGCGCCTTTGTCGATCGCATTCGCCAGATGGTGAGCAGCACCCATCGGCCAGAGGTGCTGGGCGGACTCGGCGGGTTTGGCGGCTTGTTTGAACTGCCCTCGGGGTATCAAACGCCTGTGTTGGTCTCGGGCACCGATGGTGTGGGTACCAAGCTTAAAGTGGCGCAGGCGCTCAATCGTCATCAATCGGTGGGTATTGATCTCGTGGCGATGTGTGCCAACGATGTGTTGACCAGCGGTGCTGAACCCCTCTTTTTTCTCGATTATTTAGCGACAGGCAAGCTCGACCCCGAGCAGTTGGCTGCTGTGGTAGGGGGTATTGCTACGGGATGTCGTGAGGCTGGTTGTGCTTTAGTGGGCGGCGAAACCGCTGAGATGCCGGGTTTCTACCAGCCAGGGGAATATGACTTGGCAGGATTTTGTGTGGGCGTTGTCGAAAAAGCCCAGATTTTGGATGGCACTCAGCTTGCCGCTGGAGATGCGGTGATTGGTCTGGCGAGTCGAGGGGTGCATAGCAATGGCTATAGCCTGGTGCGCAAAATTATGGCTGAGGCTCCTCGCCGCGATCGCGCTACCCCTGGCTATGACTGGTCTGACTGTCCGCCTTTGCTAGCCGGGCAATCCCTCGCTGAGGCCTTACTGACTCCCACCCAGCTCTACATCAAACCCATTTTGTCAGCGCAGCGAGCCGGGTTACCCCTACACGCGATGGCTCATATTACGGGGGGCGGTCTGCCAGAAAATCTACCCCGCTGCTTGAGCGATCGCCTGGCGATTCAGCTCGAACCAGCGAGTTGGCCGGTGTTGCCCATTTTTAAATGGTTGGCTGAAGCTGGTGGTGTTTCCCCAGCAGCCATGTTTGACACCTTTAATATGGGCATCGGGTTTGTGGTAATGGTGCCGGATGAAGCGGCAGCAGCGGCGATCGCCCATTTTGAGGCGCAGGGGGTGGCGGCCTATGCGATCGGTCGGGTCATTGCTGGCGAGGGAACGCTCACTGGTCTACCGGCATCAAGCAGTCCCTACTTGTAGCATTCGCTCCCTTAAATAGGCAGGAGTAATTATTTGCAAGATGCGTTAGCGATAGCGTCAACATCAAAGCCTTACAGAGTGGTGCGTTGCGGCTACGCCTAACAGCACCCTACAGCATCGTTATTGATGTCTACCTACTTACACCCTGCTCCCACTGATGAAAACCCGCTGCTGTGATGGATGCCAGTCCTTCAGGGCGTATCGACGGCAGGCGACAGCAAGACGACTTCACTGCTATCGACGATGAACGCACCAAAGCTGCTGCTTAGCATTTGCAGCACTTGGGTGGCCGTTTGAGGATCGGGGCTTTGAGTGGCCAGCAAAAATGGTCGCTGTTCATAAACTGCTAGGCCAATTGATTGATTGAGGGTCTGCTGTAGTTGTTTGGCCACTTCTGGGTCATTGCTATAGTCAACCAGCACGGCATAGCCTTCGCCCAACAGTTTTGGCGCATAGGCGACGGTGGTATCTGGCATGGGGTCTGGGGTAGTGGCGACTGGCTCACTTGGCGTTGGGGTCGTCGGTTCTGCCGGTACGACGGGCTCTGGTACGACGGGCTCGGCGGCAATGGGTTCGTCGGCTGACACTTCACCGGGAGCGGCGGGTCTAGCCACAAAGGCTTGGGCTCCTTCGACTTCGGTGAGGTATTGCGCCCAGGCGTTGGCGTTTTCTAAACTGGTGAACCCGCCAGCTCTAACAACGATATCGTCGAGATAACGACACACGCTAATACTCGTCGTCGTGGGGAGCAGGTTTTGAATGCGATCGCGGGCATCCACGGTATCGCCCTGCACCAAGAGCAAATATTCATTGGCCGCGGGTGGCCCACAAGGCGGAAAATCGTCCGCCCAGGCCTGAGGGGCGATGATGCCCCCTGTCACCAGTGTCGTGATTAGACCCCACCGCTGAAGCGTTTTTATCCCAGACATCGGCACACCACGACGAACAGTAAGTTAGGCAAACTCAAATCTAGCTCCCTATAGTGACATATCCTCATCGATTTACCACCCCCTGTAGCGGCTTTGTAACGCCTGGGTCGGTCTGATGACGCTAAGCAAGGCGAGGGGCTGTTGTTACACCTGCCGCCAAGCTGCCATGATCAAATCTCGTGGTGTTTATCCGGAGCGGAGGCAGCCCTCAGCCATCGGCCATCATCGGACTGGCAGACGAGCGACTGGGCGCTTTGGTTTCTTCGGTGAGGGGCACGGGCGGCGATCGCCGCCGCCGTTCGGCCATCAGTTTGGGCCGCAGATAAAGATTTTCTAGCAGCACGGCCCCGCCCGCTACCCAGGGGGGCACGATGAGCGCGCCGATGATGCCCAGCACTTGGGTGCCGCCTAAGACTGCCAGAAGCTGATAAAGCGGATGGACACCGACCGATGTGCCCACGAGTAATGGGTCGAGCACATAGGTTTCTAAATTTTGAATGACGACGTAAAGGATGAGTACCCACAGAAACGTCCAGCCGCCTTGGGAAATTGCTACCACTAATGCGGGAATTGCTCCCAAAATTGGCCCTAAGAACGGGATTAAATTAGTGAAGCCAGAAATTGCTCCTAGGCCCAACGCAAAGTCAGATAAGCCCAAAATACTGAGGCTAACCGTGGTCGCCAGGGCCAAGATGGTCGACACTAACAGTCGCCCTCGGATATAGCTGCCCATCCGATTGCTGATGGGCCCCACCTGCGCCACTATGCGATCGTCCCAGGGCTGCGGCAGCAGGCGCACAAAATTTTTCACCAGGGTGCGGCTATCCGCCAGCATGTAGCCCGATAAAAAGAGGGCGAGAATCAGACTAAAGAAGCCGCCTAAAATTCCCGTTGTCAGTCCATAGGATCGCACCAACAGCTGCTGACTAGAGCGAATCAACCAGCGACTTAATCCCTGCACATCGATGAACTGGTTAATCAGTTCACTCGTAAAATCGGGTCGTTCATCATTAAAAGAAACAATCCAAGTTTCGGCATAGTCCAAAACTTGTTTTAGCGAGACGGGAATCTGCCGAATCAACCGCTGAATCTGCTCCGCGACCGTTGGCCCCACCCAAAGTCCGACTCCCGTAATGATCGATACGATCGTCAGATAGGTCAGTACTACCCCGAGCCAGCGAGGAATCCGATAGCGTTCTGCCCAATCCACCACGGGGGCGATCGAAGCAGCTAGCACGATCGCGATCATCACTAATAAAAACAGACTCCGCAGCTGCCACAGCAGCAAGAGCAAAGGCACCGAGAGCACCAGTAACACCAGACTGTTAAGGGAAAACGTGATGCGCTGTTCGTTAGAAGACATTCAAAACCTTCCCCTGACAAGGTTTGAGGTGGTGTACTGCCCTGATCCATAGCAGATATATCGCTATCAAGTCCGTGGCAGTGGCGTTCATCTGAGTGTAACGCTGGCCAGCCTGGTCGGGGTTTTTCCCCGCGTTGGATCATCGCGCGCCGCTACGGCTACTGCACTGTTCAGGACAACCGACTCACGCCGTTCTCAAGGCTGCTGATCAGAGGTCACCCAGCTGACGGCATGTGGGAAGTTCGGGAACTCCGTGGGTTTACACACGCTCAGATAATCTATATAGGTGTCAGCCACTGCGTTCTGAGCCGGGCGATCGCCAGCCTCAAGTTGCAAGATCACGCTTGATGCAGGCTTACCCAAGACCGGCAATTGGGTACTTTTAGAGCAGCCCTAGCAGTGGGCACCTCCATTGCCGTACAAGATCGAAATATAGGAGAAATATGGAACATCGTGGCGTTACCGTTTGGTTGACTGGGCTCAGCGGCGCAGGCAAAAGCACGATCACAGACGCGCTGGCACAGCGTCTACGCGATCACCAGTGCAAATTAGAAGTCTTAGATGGTGACATCGTCCGCACAAATCTCACCAAAGGTTTGGGCTTCAGCAAAGAAGACCGCGATACGAACATTCGTCGCATTGGCTTTGTCTCTCATCTGTTGACGCGCAATGGTGTCATCGTTTTAGTGTCAGCGATCTCGCCCTACCGAGCCGTCCGCGAAGAAGTTCGCGAGATGATTGGTGATTTTATGGAGGTATATGTCAGCGCGCCCCTCGAAGTGTGCGAATCGCGCGACGTCAAAGGTCTCTACAAAAAGGCTCGTTCTGGAGAGATCAAGCAATTCACGGGCATTGATGATCCCTATGAAGCGCCGCTCAACCCCGAAGTCAACTGCGAAACTCATAAGGAATCTTTGACCGAAAGCGTCGATAAGATCATGGCCAAGCTGGAGGAATTGGGGTATCTCAGCGTTGCCGGTGTGACGGTCTAAGCCGAGACGAAACTGGAGCCGCGATCGCCACTGTCGTTGCCGCATCCTGACTGGATCGGCGAGCGGCGATCGCCGTTGGGACTTTCAAGTTATTTGCCGCTCTAAGCTAGTGCAGCGCCAAGTTTAAATTTGCGCATCCTCAAACTTGAAGAGCAGGTGTCTTGTTTGGACGGGCATCTTGCCCGTTTTCCCCACAGAAATCAATCCGGATTGCCATCGTTCTGAAAGTCAACAACCCACAAATTGAGAACTGACAGACCACTAGGGCACTGCAGCCTCGGCAAACGTTAGGGTTTACAGGCAACGGTTGGCCACAATTCCTCGATTTTGCTCTGCCTCTGCCTGAATCATTTCATGAATTGAGGGCTGAGACATGCACACAGTGATGCCCGATCTCAGTATTGGAGGCTCATTGCTAACGTGCTTTATGATCAGAAACATCTTTGAGCCGAAGCGTTTGAGTTGTCGTGCAGTTGCGGAGAACCGGTCTGAGACCTATGTGGAAAAAGCAGCTAACCGTTTTGACGGTGGGTGATCCTCGACTACGACTGATGGCTGAGCCCATAGTCACCCTCGATCGCCCCCTGCAAACGCTGATCAAAAATCTCATCTGGACAGCGGAAAAGACTAACGGGGTCGGTATCGCCGCGCCGCAGGTTGGCGTTGCCAAACAGCTATTTATCGTGGCGTCGCGCCCCACGCTGCGCTATCCCCACGCGCCCACGATGGCCCCTACCCCGATGATTAACCCCCACATTGTGGCGCACTCTGATGATCGCATCGCCGATTGGGAAGGGTGCCTGAGCGTGCCCGACCAGCGGGGCCAAGTGGAGCGATGGCGAGAAATCGAAGTGGAATATGGCGATCGCCATGGCCAGATCAAACGTCAGGTATTCACCGATTTTGTGGCTCGCATTTTTCAACATGAGCTGGATCATGTGCAGGGCACCGTGTTTACTGATCGCGTCGCCGATCCCACCACACTGCTCACCGAACAGGCCTACTTTGACCAACTCGACTCGATGCCCGCGATCGTGACAGCTCGCAACGACTCATTAGCTTGAAGGTAAATTGCGTAAGCTTGAAGGTAAATTGCGTAGTGCCGAACTCTGAACGAGACCTGGTTGACAGCAATCTCCTCAACCTTGGGCAAGTTACCGAATCTTGCACCCTAAACCCTAACCCCCAGTCATCGCCCATCGTTCTCTCTCCATTCGCATTGCTGCGCGATCGCCCCTGCTGTATGGTGGATGAGGATTTTGGCGCATTGAGGCAGCAGTGATGGCATGGCAGCGTCCCGACGGTCGGCAAGCCAATGAACTCCGGCCCGTCTCGTTTGAACTCGACTTTACTCGTTTTGCGGCCGGGTCGGTGTTGACCCGGTGTGGCAACACCCAAGTGCTGTGCACCGTCTCGATCGAAGAGGGCGTGCCGCCGTTTCTCCGTAATTCCGGCCGGGGGTGGCTCACAGCCGAATACCGGATGCTGCCAGGGGCGACTCCCGAGCGCCAGCGTCGCGAACTGATGAAGCTGTCGGGCCGCACGCAAGAGATTCAGCGGTTGATTGGCCGCAGCCTGCGATCGACCGTAGACTTTGATGCCCTGGGTGAGCGCACGATTACCGTCGATGCCGATGTGCTGCAGGCCGATGCCGGTACTCGCACGACTTCCATCACTGGCGGTTATGTCGCCCTCAAACACGCACTACAGAAGCTAGTCGATCAGCAAGTGCTGCCCACGCTGCCCTTGACCCGTGCAGTCGCAGCGATTTCGGTTGGCATTGTGGAAGAGGAAGCCCTACTGGATCTGAAATACGAGGAAGACGTCGCTGCCGCTGTGGATTGCAATGTTGTGCTGAACGACAGCTTAGACATCATTGAAGTGCAGGGCACTGCTGAAGCAGGTAGCTATTCGCGATCGCAGCTCAATCAACTGTTAGATTTGGCTGAAAAAGGCATTCAAGAACTGCTGACACTGCAGCAGCAAGTCTTTACCGTTGAACGATGAAGATGGATGAGACCCACGGCGATCGCTCGTTCTGACCGCCCGTGAACTCCCCAGCAAAAATGTCATGGAATCCTTACTTAGTGATCAATGTACGGGGCGACGGCTGCCGCTCAGAATAATTCAGGCATCCCGGAAACCCTAGGAAGCGAGGCAATTAGCCCCTGTATCGAAAGCGATTCTATAGATACGGGACATCTGTTAAGGTGCCAGATTGATCTCGTACTATAGTGGGAGTCCAAATAAATTTTTGTGCGTTCTGGGGGGTGCTGTTCACATGCTCTCAGAATGAATTTATTGACTGCCCGCACCTGCTTAAAAATCATCCTCAAAAATTCATGACCTCTTCTGTTACTGCTCAGGATAAAGTGACAACTCAGCGAGCCACCGGTGGCTTTGCTCTGATTGACAGCCTGCAACGTCACGGCGTGCGTCATATTTTTGGGTATCCCGGCGGGGCCATTTTGCCCATTTATGACGAGTTGTACAAGGCCGAGCAGCGTGGCGGCATTAGTCACATCTTGGTGCGCCACGAGCAGGGGGCTGCCCATGCCGCTGATGGCTATGCCCGAGCGACGGGAGAGGTCGGTGTTTGCTTTGGTACCTCTGGCCCTGGGGCGACTAACCTGGTAACGGGCATTGCCACCGCCGCGATGGACTCGATTCCCATGGTGGTGATTACGGGGCAAGTACCGCGCGCCGCGATCGGGACGGATGCGTTCCAAGAGACCGATATTTTTGGCATCACGCTGCCTGTTGTCAAACATTCCTATGTGGTGCGATCGGCCGGTGATATGGCACGGATCGTGGCCGAGGCTTTCTTCATTGCCCAAACTGGGCGACCGGGGCCGGTGTTGATCGATGTACCGAAGGATGTCGGGCTCGAAGAGTTTGACTACATCCCGGTGGAGCCAGGCGATGTGCAGTTGCCGGGCTATAAACCCACGGTGAAGGGTAATCCGCGCCAAATCGACCACGCCATTCGCCTGTTGCGAGTCGCGAAGCAGCCGTTGCTGTACGTTGGGGGCGGGGCGATTACTGCTGGCGCGCATACCGAAATTCAAGCCCTCGCAGAATATTTCTCGATTCCGGTGACGACGACGCTGATGGGCAAAGGGGCGTTTGACGAGCACCATCCGCTTGCCGTGGGCATGTTGGGCATGCACGGCACCGCCTACGCCAACTTTGCCGTGAGCGAATGTGATTTGTTGATTGCTGTGGGCGCGCGCTTTGACGATCGCGTTACCGGCAAGCTGGATGAATTTGCTTCGCGGGCCAAGGTCATTCATATTGATATTGACCCTGCCGAGGTGGGCAAAAATCGAATTCCCAACGTGCCGATCGTGGGCGACGTGCGTCAGGTTTTGCAGCGGCTGCTGCAGCGGCTAGATGAGATTGACAAGCCTGCTGATGCGCATAAAACCCTGGCTTGGCGTGATCGCATTCAACGCTGGCGCGACGATTATCCCCTTGTTGTCCCTTCCTACGATGAGACCATTGCCCCGCAAGAAGTCATTGTGGAGCTGTGCCGTCAGGCTCCCCAGGCGTTTTACACCACCGATGTCGGACAGCACCAAATGTGGGCGGCTCAGTTTCTCAAAAATGGTCCCCGTCGTTGGGTTTCCAGCGCCGGACTAGGCACCATGGGCTTTGGCCTACCGGCGGCGATGGGGGTTCAGGTTGCCCGCCCCGATGATGTCACGATCTGCATCAGCGGCGACGCCAGTTTTCAGATGAATCCGCAAGAGCTGGGCACCCTGGCCCAATACGATATCAAAGTCAAAACGGTCATCATTAATAACGGTTGGCAGGGCATGGTGCGTCAATGGCAGCAGTCGTTTTTCGGTGAGCGCTACTCGTCTTCCAATATGCAGGTGGGCATGCCGGATTTTGAACTTTTGGCCAATGCCTATGGTGTCAAAGGCATGATTGTGAACCATCCCTCTGAGTTAGCAGAGGCGATCGCCACGATGTTAGCCCACGATGGCCCGGTGCTGATGGACGTACGGGTGCGCCGCGATGAAAACTGCTACCCCATGGTGGCTCCGGGTAAGAGCAACGCCCAGATGATTGGTTTGCCGCCGCAAAAGTCACCGGCTCACCAAACGATTGAGCTGATGTACTGCAGCAGCTGTGGGGCCAAGAATCCTTCCAGTCATACGTTTTGTCCTGAGTGTGGCACGAAGCTCTAAGGCGCTGCATGCCGGCCCCGGTACGATCTGCCCAAGCGTGACGAGCGATCGCTGCGCAGACCTGTCAGGTACTTGAGAGGATGTCTGCCTGGGCTCGTGCTCACCAGTTGAGTGCTAAGAGTGCTGCTGAGGAGAGGCTAAACCGATGCTCCCAGCCTCTCGGTCGACTCATCGTTGCTCTCACAGCTAATCCGAGTGCCATCTAGAGGAGCCGTCACGTTTTGGCCCCCATGGATGATCCCAGCCGTTTCGCGATGATGGGGTGGGGCGGTGGTGTGATTGTTAGGCCGGTTGGCGGGCGCTCATGGCTCAAAAAATTATCGCAAGGGGTGGCAAATTGAGAGGCTTGAGTTATTTTATGGGAGCGAGTTTCGGCGATTAGCCCCGACGTCTAAAAAATACTTGCTGAGTCCCCAGCCGCACGCTACTATGGCGCTTAATCTTAGGGGGCAGGCCGTCAGCACAGGATAACGGGAAGGCAATAACTGGGTGTGAATCAGGAGTAAGTGGATGTCTGCAGCATTGCAATCTCAAGAAGTGGAGCTTCGGCCATCAGCACCGTCGATGCGGTCTCAGTCGCGGCGTCGCCTGACGGCATTGCCATCGACACAGCCGGCTGCTCCTGCAGTGTTTCCCTCGGCTCAGCAGCGCGATCGCCCCACTTGGCTGAAACTCTTGGTGGCGGGGCAGCGCGTTTCGGTAGTGGCGACGACGTTGGGCTTGGCGGGGGCCTTGGCCGCCTATGCCCTCACCGTTAATACTCATCGACGGCTCACTGCTGCTACGGTGCATCTAGAACAACTGCAAGATCAACAGCAGCAGTTAACGACGGCCAATGCCGTGTTTAAAAACCATCTTGCTCAAGCGGCCCGGACAGAGATGCGTAACGGCAATTTACATCCTCGGGACGTCATTTTTCTAGAAGCAGCACCCCTGCCAGCCTCGCCATTGGCTCCGGTATCGGAGCCGGCCGACGCCTTGGGCGCTGGTCAGCGATTTTTTCCTAAGGGCTATTAGGCCAGCTTGATCTGGGCCATCTTTGTATTGAGGTTTGTTGATGGGGCGTTCCTACCCTTCTGTTCGTAAGCGGTCTGGCCATTCGCGATCGCGGCGACTGGCGGCTCGCCCTCATCTGTCAACGCCTCTGCGCCGACGGTCTAGCTCGCCCATCTTCCTGGCCCGACGCCGCATTGCTCTGATTTGGGCCTTGCTTTTAGTGGTTGCCCTGGGGCTGGCCGGGCGGTTAGCCTACTTGCAGCTCGTGCAAGGGGATGCCCTACAGGCCGTGGCCCATAACCAGCAAGCCCGGGGCCTGGAGCTGGCTGTGGCCCGTCGAGCCATTGTCGATAACCAGGGTACGCCCCTGGCCGTCGATCGTTTGGTCTACACCCTCTATGGTCATCCGGCCCTGTTTCGGCAGCCGATTGGGGTGGTGGCTAATACCTTGAGTCCACTCTTGGAGATGCCGTCCGGGACATTAGCTGAGCAGCTGAAAAGCCAAGCGACGGGAGTCAGACTCGTTGACGGTCTGTCCGAAGAAAACGCCCAGCGCATCAAACGCTTACGTCTCGATGGGCTAGAGCTGATTCCAACCCAACAGCGGTTTTACCCTCAGCAGGATCTTTTTTCTCAAATTGTCGGTTTCATTAATTTAGAGGGCGAAGCCCAAACTGGCTTAGAGGCGACCTATCAAGAGCGGCTGACCTTGCCCATGGCCGAAGTCCCAACCGTTATGGGGCCGGCTCTGCCCGTCGCCAACCTCCCCCAGGCGGACTCCTCACAGCAGCTCAAGCTAACCCTCGACAGTCGCTTACAGCGGGTTGCCCAAGAAGCCCTGCGGCAGACGATGCGTCAGTTTGGGGCGAAACGGGGCACCGTGATGGTAATGGATGTGCACACGGGCGCCATGCGAGCCTTTGCGGTGGAGCCCACCTTTGACCCCAATCGCTACTTTGATGCTGACCTTGCCTGGCTGAAAAATTGGGCTGTGACGGATCTCTATGAGCCCGGATCAACCTTTAAGCCGATTAACGTGGCGATCGCCCTCGAAGCGGGCGCGGCGACCGCTGAGGATACAGTTTACGATGAAGGGCAAATTCGCTTTGATGAATGGATTATTCAAAACTCTGATTATGAGGCGACGGGCCGCATTGGTACTCTGACGCTGACCGAAGTGTTGAAATATTCCAGTAATGTCGGCATGGTGCGCCTGATGGATCGGCTGCCGGCTGCTGAATTTTATGGCTGGTTAGAAAAGCTGGAACTCAACCAGCCCACTGGCATCAGCCTGCCCGCTGAAAACACTCCGCTGCTCAAAGATCGTGACCAGTTTGTCAACAGCTGGGTCGATGCGGCAACCGCGTCCTTTGGTCAAGGGCTGGTCCTCACGCCGGTCAAGCTGCTGCAGCTGCAGGCGGCGATCGCCAATGGCGGTCAGCTCGTAACGCCGACCGTGATTGAAGGGTTAGTCGATGACCTCGGCAACCTGACTTGGCAGCCCGATACCCCAGCTCCCCCAACGGTGTTTTCGCCCGAGACGAGCGCCACCGTGCTCGACATGATGGAAGCCGTCGTGGCAGAGGGTACTGGCAAGCCTGCTCAAATACCGGGCTATCGCATTGCTGGTAAGACTGGCACTGCACAGAAGGTGACAGAGGCGGGTGTCTATGGGACGGGGCGGATTACCAGCTTTATTGGTCTGTTACCGGTGGAAGCCCCGCGCTATGCCGTCCTCGCTGTGATTGATGAACCTGCAGGTGAAGATGCCTATGGCTCAACCGTGGCGGCACCGCTGGTCAAAACTGTCATGGAATCCCTCGTTGTTTTGGAAGGGATTCCCCCCTCGTCGCCTCAGGCGTTGGGCGGTACTGTGCTGTCTCCAGACTGACTCTGGTTGGACTCTATCAGTCCTGACTGGTGAGGCTGGCGCAGAGCATGCCAGGTGCAGGGCAGATATGGCAGGAGTCGGAATGAATACTAATTCTGCAGAGTAGCGCTACCGATCAGCGATCTTCCGCTGTCGCTGACCTTTTGTTGAAGCGGGCTACACACTTTTGGGATGTGTACAGCAGAGGGTAGAAAGGTATAGGGTTCAAGGTGTAGGGAAAGGCCTTGCCGTCAGCGATCCGGTGATTAAAGGTGTCCAAACCTGATTGTGGCCCGCTATCGAACAAGGGAGCTGTCGGGGCCAGGAAATCGCCGAGATAAAACAGCGCTGCCAGTCCCTCAGGTCACCATCACTCTAGCTGAAAGGCGTTTGCGATATATTCCACGAGTGCTAGGGGTGGCTGTGCCGCGATGGCTTGCGTCATTAAGGCGTTAGGCACGGTTCCTTGAGTCACCAAAGCCACATCAAACCGGCAGGGTGAGTCACTATGTTCAGGGTGCTCTAGCAAAAACTGTTGAGCCGCGCGCCAGAGCTTCTGTTGCTTTTGAGGGGTGATCGCTAAGCGGCCACCCTGATCAACGCTTTGGCGGCGTCGCGTTTTCACTTCTACAAAGGCCAGTCCCCCGGCTCGCGATCGCACCACGATGTCGAGTTCACCCCAGCGACAGTGCCACTGCTGCGCCAAGATACTCCAGCCCTGTTGCTGCAGCCAATCGGCCACCAGCGCCTCGCCGCGATCGCCCAGCTGTTTCCGGGAGTCTTGAGGCATAGATCTTGCTCGTTCCTGTATTCAGCTTCGTCCGGCGGTTACGGGCACTGTCTTGCCTCTCAGCTGTCAACGCCAACCCAAGGGAGTCGGGCGAGATCTTCAAAGGTAGTTTGCCGTTCTTTTTCTAACTCGGCGATCCGTCGCTTTTCCGCATAGATCTGAGTTTGGTAGTAAGCCTGTTGCTCTGCGGCTTGGGCATTGTCGCCCTCACTCCAAAGCTGCAAAAAATGGCGGTAGCGTTTTTCACAGAGGGTTTGTTCGAGGCAGGCTGCTGCCGCGCGAATGACTAACGGCGATCGCAGGACATCGCGATGGGTTTTTTCATCCAGATAAAACAGATGCTGAGTTTGGGCCAAGGCGGGTGATTCGGCAGTGCGATCGCGTAGCCAGCCAATCAGCTCGTCAGGCTGGGCATCGCGCTGAGCGCGCAGAGTTTGCCACAGTGAGCGATGGTGAGAAAAGCTAAACTGCAGGTCGCGACTTTCGAGCATATCGAGCACCTCAGTGCGGTGTTCAGCACTGTGGATAAATACCCGCAGCAAGGCTGCTTCTGCCGCTTCAAGGGTACTGGTTTGAGTAAATGACAGGCTGGGACGGGGGCCGGAGCCCTGGGGCGATCGCCGCTGCCGCCGCACCTGCACCATTAGGTTTTCGGCTAGCAGGGGCACCAATCGCCCATCGCCATTGCTAAATAACTCAGCACACTGGCGCACGTAATGGGTGCGAGTGTCGGCGTTGGCAATTTCGCTGAGCAGCGCCACAATTTCTTGGGAAGAATTCTGGAACTGATCCGCCTGGGAGAGGTCGCGCCCCTGCACAATCTGCTGAATTTGCCAGTCAATCCACAGGGGGGCGGTGTCTAGCAGACCGTAGTAAGCCTCAATGGGATAGTTTTGAAGATACTCATCGGGGTCTTTACCGTCGGGAATGTTGAGTACCCGGAGCTGCACATCGCCTCGATAGGCCATGGCCTCGACTTCACCAATGGCCCGCTGGGCGGCTTTGACCCCAGCGGCGTCGGCGTCAAAATTGAGAATGACCTGCTTGGATTCGGTGTAGCGCAGCAGCTGTCGCACCTGGTTGGCGTTGAAGGCCGTCCCTAGTGAGGCCACCGCCGTCTCGCTGCCTGCGGCATGCAGGGCGATGACGTCAAAATAGCCTTCGACCACGACCGCGCGGTCTTCTTTGGCGATCGCGGCGCGGGCTTTATCGAGACCGTACAGCGTTTGGCCCTTGTCAAACAGCTCGGTATCGGGAGAGTTGAGATATTTGGGCTGATCGGCGTCGGCAAGCGCCCGCCCCCCAAAGCCAATCACCCGGCCCCGACTGTCGTGGATGGGAATCATCAGGCGATCGCGGAACCGATCGTAATAGCCACTCCCTGACGTGCGGGGGACAATCAGCCCTGCCTGTTCGACTAGCGCTACTGGATACTTTTTTTGATCAACCAGGTAGCCATAGAGCGTCTGCCAGCCGCCCGGCGCATAGCCCAGCTGAAATCGTTGGATCGTTTCATCTACCAGGCCGCGCTTTGCCGTCAGGTAGGTCAGCGCCTGCGCCCCATCCGGCTGCCGCAGGGCATGCTCATAAAAGCTGGTGGTCACCGCCAAAATTTCGTAAAGCTGTTCGCGCAGGGTCAGCTGCCGCTGTAGCTCTTGGCGTTTTTCGGGTTCGAGGGTTTTGACTGGCACCTGGTAGCGCTTGGCCAGATCAAGTACGACATCGGAAAACGATCGCTGCCCCAGCTCCATCAAAAACTTGTAGGCATTGCCCCCAGCTCCGCAGGAAAAACAATAGTAAAACTGCTTGCTGGGGCTGACGCTAAAGCTGGGAGACTTATCATCGTGAAAAGGACAAAGCCCCACATAGTCTTTGCCCTGTTTTTTCAGCACCACCTGCTCAGAGACAATATCGACGATGTCAGCGCGATCGCGCACGGCGGCGATCGTATCGGGATGAAGACGGGGGGTAGGCATGGAGGCAGGGGGCAAAACCACCAGGGACAGTGCTTAATATCATAGCCAACCGCTAGCCCTAGAGCTGCTCTTTTAAGCCCGTCTACATAATGAGCAGCCTAAACGGGTGACCTCTGAGGGCAGCGACCACTGGCTCAGCGTCAGGGCAGACTGGGCGGGCGACTGACTCGCAAATTAGAGCACCTGTATTATATAGCCCTGGCCACTCGGTTGCGGATACCTGGGAGCGCGCTCATCCTTAGCGCCTCAGCAAAGTGGAGCCGCTGTCTGATTCAACGCTGATGATCGGTGACTGAGCCGGGGTACCCTTTACGGCGGCGTCAAAAAGGCTAAATAGTCGGCCAAACTAGGCGATTGTACGAACTCAATTGGCACGGGTAGCCTGCTGCTATCCGTCACCGGCAGACGACGTACGCCAAACTGTGGGTTGTGATAAAGCGTGAGCGTGCGACCGTAGGCATTTGCCAGCTTGACCTGAAGCGGTGTCGTAAAAAAGGGCTGATGGTTGATCAGCTCCCGCAGCGGCATCAAATCTGGCTTCTGAAGCGCGGTCGTGACCTGCTGGATCTCGCGAGCCGCCTCGGCCTGCATGACGGACTGTGGCGTTGGGGCAGCGTCTGACTCCATGAGGGGTTTCAGCGTTTTTTGCAACGCTTGACCATCTTGAAACGGCCAGGTAACTAAGTAGGCGATCGCGGCCAGAGTCAAGATATCTTCAGCCACGAAGGTAAATTGAGTATGCCGATGGGTGAGTTCAACATTAGGCGGTCGCGATAAGACGTCACTGACTGCTCCTAGGTGCTCAAAGATCGTGGCGAGGGCGGCCTGAGCGGCGAGGGTCATGACCTGATCAACAATGACTGTGACCTGAGGTGGGCGCTGATTTAAGAACGTATGCAAGTCAGCTTCAGTGTTGAAATAGCGCCGCTGAGATTGGTCGCCGACGGGGCTCAGGTCGACCCACTCGCAAATGATTTCTGTGGTTTGAATGTCATAGGCGATCGCGCCGTGCATCTGCGCCCCGGTCAGGGTGGCCCCGGAGAGATCAGAGCCTACACAGCGCAGCCCCCGCAGGTTCGTGCGGGTCAAATCGGCGTGCACCAGAGTCGTGTTGGCCAGCGTGGCTCCTTCCAGCTGGGCGCCACCGAGGTCCGCGCCACTCAACTTTGCATCGGTGAGATCAGCTTCCTGCAGATTGGCTCCGCTGAGGTTAGCCCATCGCAGGTTGGCCCCCCGCAGGTTTGCCCCACTGAGATCGGCGGTGCGCAGGTTGGCGTGACGCAATTCGGCCATCATCAGTGCGGCCCCGCTGAGTTTGGCCCCTTCTAAGTTGGCCGAGTTGGCCTGAATGTTACTTAGATTTGCGCCTAGAAAGTTACTATGTCGGCCACTGCAGCGAATCAGAATGGCGCCGTTGAGATTAGCCCACCGCAGCCGCACCTCCCGCAGATCGGCCTCTTGTAAATTGGCACCGGTTAGATTGGCATTGCTCAGATCAGCTCGCAATAGCTCTGATCGCACTAGCGACGCCTGTGACAGATCAGCGCCGACTAGCACCGCTCGGATCAGGTTAGTCACATTGAGCTGGGCCCGCTGCAGTTGAGCCTGACTCAAATTGGCACCGCTGAGGCGACTCACATTGAGAATGGCCTGGCGGAGGTCGCTATGGCTCAGATTCGTCGTGCTGAAGTTGACAATACTGAGGTCAGCCCCGCGCAAAATGATGTGGGGCAGCTTAGCGCCAGAAAGGCTACACTCATTGAGCTTGATGCCGGAAAAGTCGCGCTCTCCTTGGGCATATCGTTGCAGGAGTTGGGCTCCAGCATCAGAAGGAAGTAATAGAGTCATCGGCAACGTGACAAGAGGCAACAGGAACGACAGTAACTGGAAGATCGGGCAGACGGCCCGCAGGGCAACAACTCAGTATATCGAGGCTCGCCGCTGCTGATTGCCGCTGGGGCTCAAGACAGAAGAATTACTCCGTTCTATTCGGGGGGCGGCTCCACTGCTGCTCACCGATCGCCCCTGAGGGCGGTACTGGCGAGTGGGATGGGGGTGTAGTCATGACACCTAAACGTAGAGCTACGACCAGTGTGATTTCTCAGTAACCTCTCTTGGGGTGGGTAGCGCGCGAGCTGGGCCACCGCGCTGACGACCGGTC
Organism: Cyanobacteria bacterium J06626_4; assembly: GCA_038523235.1. Lineage (GTDB taxonomy): Bacteria > Cyanobacteriota > Cyanobacteriia > Phormidesmidales > Phormidesmidaceae > Halomicronema. The sequence continues at coordinate 12,310 of JBCBJQ010000012.1, read as the reverse complement.
TAGCAACTGCTGCGGCATAGTGCCGAGGCTGACAGGGCCTGCCTCACATTGGCCGGATTAGCCTTGCTCCGCCTACTCTTCAGAGGCCACTCCCAGCTCGATCTGCGCCGGATAGCAGCAGGCCATTGATTAGGCTGCCCCAATCTTGAGTCATTGATAAATGACTGCAATAATCTGTGATGCGACCGACTGGACTGCCGTCTGATGGCGGACTGATGAGTGGCCTACAGGCGTTTTCCAACTGCTGAAGGTGACTACCGTTGTGTGGTCAGCCCTCTGACTCAAGAGCAAGGCTGGCGATCACTGGCCATAAAATCGGCCTCCAGGATGGGGGGCGCTGCGCTCACCGCCCCCGTCATCAGGTACGGTTTGGGTCAGATATCTCCTCGACTTTCACAGCAAGGGCACTATGAAGATTGGCATTGTGGGTCTCGGCCTGATTGGCGGTTCGCTGGGACTTGACTTTAGGCGTTTAGGTCATCAAGTGCTGGGCGTGGCCCGACGAGCCGCGACTGGCGATGCGGCGATCGCCTGCGGGGCGGTGGATCAGGCTTCTACGGAGCTGCAAAGCCTACAGGCTGCCGACATTGTGTTTCTCTGTACGCCGATTCACGTGATCGAAGCGATCGCGATTGACTTGGTACCGCATCTGTCGCCCCAGACGATTTTGACTGATGTGGGTTCGGTGAAAGGCGCGATCGTCGATGCTGTGACGCCCCACTGGCCGAACTTTGTGGGTGGACATCCCATGGCGGGCAAAACCGAAGTGGGCATTGCCGTCGCTGAACCGCACCTGTTTGCCCAGCGAGCCTATGTGATTACGCCGGTGGCAGCGACCCCAACCACTGCTGTGGCAGTCTTGACGGAACTCGCCACCGCCCTGCAGGCTCAAGTCTTAACCTGCACGCCGGCCCAGCATGACCGCGCCGTCGCCTGGATCTCGCATCTCCCGGTGATGATTAGCGGCAGCCTCATTCAGGCTTGCCTGCATGAGCCCGATGCTCACATCCGACAGTTGGCCGAAAGTTTGGCCAGCTCTGGCTTTTGCGATACTAGTCGAGTGGGGGGAGGGCACCCCGAGCTGGGGCTCATGATGGCCCGCTACAACCGCGATGAAGTATTGCGATCGCTGCAGGCCTATCAGCAAGAAATTCAACAGCTGACGACGCTCGTGGCCACTGACCAATGGGCGGCGATCGCGGCGCGCCTCACCGAAAATCATCAGGCGCGATCGCGCTTTATTCAATCAACACCGGGGCCTGATACAGCAGCGCCGTAAAGGTCACCGTTGCTCCCAACCCTTCACCCATGCTGATGAACTGCACGACGCCCCCCATCGCTTCAATCAGCCGCTGCGAAATGGCCAAGCCGAGGCCGGTGCCCCCATACTGCCGTGTCCGCTCGCCATCGACCTGGCTAAAGGTTTGAAACAGCCGATCTTGCTTTTCGAGGGAAACGCCAATGCCCGTGTCGGCAACGCTGACCTTGACGGTGCCGGGCCACTCTTGCCCCTGAAATTCGACTTTCTGTGATTTGATTTCGGCACTGATGGTAATGCTGCCTTCATGAGTGAATTTGATCGCGTTGCCCACCAAATTCAACATCACTTGCAGCAACCGCTGATAGTTACCGTTGATGACAATCTGGTCGTGCGTTGAGGGTTGATTCATCTCAAACTGCAGCTGTTTGCGCTCGGCCTGGGGGCGCGTGAAGTTCTCAACATCAGCAAATAGCTCGCTCAGGTTGAGCGGTGACATGTCGATCTGCATCTTGCCCGCTTCGATCTTGGCAATGTCTAAGACATCGTTAATCAAGTTGAGCAGGTGCAGGGCCGACTTATGGGCTTCTTGCAAAAACTCATCTTGCTCGGCCGAGTCGTCGGCCATGCCGTCCAAAATCAAGCGCAAAAAGCCAATCATGCCGTTCAGGGGGGTGCGCAGCTCATGCGAAGTGTTCGCCAAAAATTCACTCTTCAGCCGCGAGGCTGCTTCGGCCTGCTGGCGGGCTTCTTCTAATTCGCTGTGCTTTTGGCGGAGCCGTTGGTTGGCGGCTTGCAGCTCATCGGCCAGCCCTTGGGCATCGCGAAATAGATGGCCGTGGGCGATCGCGGTGCCAACCTGATCAGCCATCGACTGCAGCAGCGAGCGATCAAGCCCGGCCCACCCTTCCACCGTGGCTGACTTGAGCACGATCAGGCCGTTGGGCTCGCGCTGATGCCGTGTGACGACGACTAGATACTCGCCTCGATCGGCTAGCGCGGTTGAGGCGGTCGCCACTGCTGTGGTTAAAGACGGCGCGATCACCGGCAAGGGCGATCGCAGGGCCTGGTGCAAGCTGGCATACTCCTTGAGCAATAGCTCGGCTGCCAGCGGCAGCGGCGTCTCGGGCGACGTGATCGCTCTTACCGAGGCGGCAGGACTGTGGGGCACATATTCGCAAAATATCCCCCAGTCGACCGGCAAAATGGCCGACAGTTCTTCCAGGGTTTGCTGCCAAATCGTTTCCAGATCGAGCGTCCGGCGAATCTTCCAGGTGAGCTGCGTCAGCTGCCTGGCAATCGGTTGAGGCGAAGCCGCCACGGGAGACGTCGCGTCGCTCACCGCTGCCACTGTCATGGCGCCGACCCATTGCTCGCCCGCCGGGGTCGCCGGGAGCGGACTCAGCAGGCCGCTCCCCTGTAGCTGCACCGCCGCAAGCTGTAGCTGCCAAGGCTGGGGTGATTGCCAGGGCTGCTCTGTGGGGAGGGGCTGCGGCAGTTGCGGGTTAATCATCAAGGCACTGAGGGGTTGCCCGACCCACGGTGACAGATCCAGCGCATGTTGCCTGGCCCCCACCCACTGGAGGCTCAGCAACCGACCGGCCGCGTCGATCACAAACAATAGCGGAGGATCAGCCCCTACGACTGCGGCCGTAGTCGCAGGGGCTGGAGCCGCCGCCTCAGCATCGCTGGGAGAAGACATCGTGGAAGCAGAGCGGGGGGGGGGGAGACATGCTGTAGAACCGGGGCTTTAATCTATGCGCACAAAAACAGAAGGGCACATCCTCAGGGCTGACTGGGGAATGGTTGGCCAGTCAACCTAGTCACTGTATTACTTTCAACTGCCCGAGGGTGAAGATGCACGCCGCGCTGGGGCTCGCGTTGCGCGATCGCCCCAGCCTAACTGTTAAAACTTAGCCTAGGGTACCCACATGCCGCCAACTCGCCACCATCATTAACTGGCCCCATAGCGCCGCAGTGCCGTTATGTGTGACCGTCAGGTCGGGATCGACGGGTCATTGTGGGATGATCCCGGAGTCTTCGGGTTAAATCAGATTAAACTTAAGTAACAGACTTTCTCGAAAGTGCTCGATTTATGACTGACGTACCCGTCTCCCGCATTCGCAATTTCTGCATTATTGCCCACATCGACCATGGCAAATCGACCCTGGCCGATCGCCTGTTGCATAAAACCGGCACCGTGAGCGATCGCGATATGAAAGATCAGGTGCTCGACACCATGGATCTGGAGCGCGAGCGGGGCATCACCATCAAGCTGCAGGCCGCGCGGATGAACTATACCGCCGAGGACGGCAGCGACTATGTGCTCAACCTGATTGACACGCCGGGGCATGTGGACTTTTCTTATGAGGTATCGAGATCGCTGGCCGCCTGCGAAGGGGCGCTGCTGGTGGTGGATGCGTCTCAAGGGGTCGAAGCGCAGACCTTAGCGAATGTCTATCTGGCGCTGGAGCATGATCTGGAGATCATTCCGGTCCTCAACAAAATTGACCTGCCCGGCGCTGATCCCGATCGCATCAAGCAAGAAATTGAAGACATTATCGGTCTGGACTGTAGCAACGCGATTTTGGCCTCGGCCAAAGCTGGCATTGGCATTGACGAAATTTTGGAAGCGATCGTCTTAACGGTACCTCCGCCCCAAGAAACGATTGAGCAACCCTTACGGGCCCTAATTTTTGACAGCTACTACGATCCCTATCGTGGTGTTATCGTCTATTTCCGCATCATGGATGGCACCTTGAATAAGGGCGACACTGTGCGGCTGATGGCGTCCAAGAAGGAGTTTGCTGTCGATGACCTCGGCGTGCTGTCGCCGGTGCAAGTGCCGGTTGCCGGTCTTCATGCCGGTGAAGTAGGTTACCTGTCCGGGGCGATCAAATCGGTGGAAGATGCCCGCGTGGGCGACACGATTACCCTGGCCAAAGCGCCCGCTGAGAGCCCCTTACCCGGCTATGTTGAAGCGAAACCGATGGTGTTTTGCGGGCTGTTTCCCACTGACTCAGATCAGTACGAAGACCTGCGCGACGCTCTAGAAAAGCTGCGTCTCAGCGATGCGGCGCTGCAGTATGAGCCGGAAACCTCTAGTGCCATGGGCTTTGGCTTTCGCTGCGGCTTTTTGGGCCTGCTGCATATGGAAATCGTGCAGGAACGCCTAGAGCGGGAATATAACCTGGATTTGATCACCACGGCTCCATCGGTGATTTACCAGGTCACCCTACTCGACGGCACCATGGTTGAAATTGACAACCCCAGTACGTTGCCCTCGCCTCAGGAGCGCGAATCGATCGCGGAGCCCTATGTGCGGGTCGAGATGCTGACGCCAGAAGATTATGTCGGGGCGCTGATGGAACTCTGCCAGAGTCGGCGCGGCGAGTTCAAAGATATGAAGTATCTGGCCCAGTCGCGGACGGCGCTGATCTATGAGCTGCCCCTAGCAGAAGTAGTAACGGACTTTTTTGACCAGCTGAAGTCGCGCTCTAAGGGCTACGCCAGCATGGAGTACCACCTGATCGACTATCGCACCAACAATTTGGTGCGGCTGGATATTTTGATCAATGGCGAACCCGCCGACCCCTTGGCCAACATCGTGCATCGTGATAAGGCCTACTACGTGGGCAAGGCCCTGGTCGAAAAGCTGAAGGAACTCATCCCTCGCCATCAATTCCGCATTCCACTACAGGCTTCGATTGGCAGCCGCGTGGTCGCTAGTGAGAGTATCCCGGCCCTGCGCAAAGACGTGTTGTCGAAGTGCTACGGCGGCGACATCTCGCGAAAGAAAAAGCTACTGCAAAAGCAAGCCAAGGGTAAGAAACGCCTGAAGGCGATCGGCACGGTAGATGTGCCTCAGGATGCGTTTATGGCAGTGCTGAAGCTGACCTAACTAAATTATCTCGGAAAATTTAGGGTGATGAGAGCTGAGGAACTGTTGCAGCGATACCAAGCCGGAGAGCGAAGTTTTCAGGGTATAGAACTCCGCTACTCAGATAAATTTCGACGTGTAAATCTCAGCAGAGCAGACTTTAGCAACGCTCACTTCTTAAATTGTGGTTTGCGAGAAGCCAACTTTGATCACGCCACTTTGAGAAACGCCACTATCGACGCTAATTTAAGGCGAGCCAGCTTCAGGTTTGCTGATTTGCAGGGAGCTAGTTTTTGTCAAGAGTTTCATCTAGCAAGTGCATTGCCAAATCGATCTTCTTTTTTGGGTGAAGCTGATTTTACCGGCGCGAACTTAGCGACAGCCGACCTGCGTGCAGCCGACTGTCAGCAAGCTATTTTGGTGAGTTCAGCTTTAGTCTCTGCTGATCTGAGAGGGGCCGACTTACGCAACGCTAACTTCCAAAATGCGGATTTAACCAACGCTAATTTGTCGGACGCTAATCTCTGCCATGCCAATTTTACCGGCGCGAACTTAGCTGGAGCAAACACTACTGATGTCAAGTTGGCGGATACGATTTTGCCAGATGGCAGCATTAGCCGCTACGAAACTTTGAGCCTAATTAAATCTAAAGTTGCTCGTTTCCAAAAATTTGCTTGGAAGCCAGTTGTCGAAAGAAGAGATGGAGAAAGGACGGCTTCCAAATTTGGCGGTTATCCCTGGATTGGAGAAGATGAGGAATGGCCAAGGTGTTCTCGTTGTGCGGAGCCCATGCAATCTTTTTTACAGCTGAACCTCGGTCAGTTACCTCAAGAACTGGAAGGTTGCTTTGGCAATGGACTGCTGCAACTCTTCTATTGCATCAGCGAAGCTGAATGTGAGCAATATCTCTGGGGTTGGGAAGCATTTTCGAAATGTCAATTGCTTAGGGTTATTCAGCCAAACGGGATCGTAGCAACAGAAAATATCCTAGAAATTCAAGGAAATTCTTCTATCGGGATGCTCGAAAGAGTATTTCAACCGCAGACGATTGTGGGCTGGCAACAGATGAAAGATTATCCCAACTGGATTGACGCTGAATCTCAAGGGGCGTCTATTGCCCGCGAAGAACTATCAAGATTCGCGACTGATAGCATCCTTGATTCGCCTCACAACGTTTCTGATTTCCGCTCTATGGACGAAAAGAACAGAAAGCGCAACGAGCGCTCGCAAAGGGACACTATTCTGACCGATTTCATGATGGAAACGGCTCTGATTCCACCAGAAGGCGACAAGTTGTCGGGCTGGCCTCATTGGGTTCAGGATGACGAATATCCTAAATGTTCTACCTGCGATCGCCTCATGGATACCCTAATTTTCGAATTTGCCTCAGATGACCATGTGCCCTATCTCTGGGGCGATGTGGGGACAGGCTATATTTTGCAGTGTCCTGATCACAAAGATCAGGTAGCCTTCTTGTGGCAGTGTGGCTAGAGATTGGATTTAAACAATCCGGCAAACTGACTAAAACGCAGGCATAGAGTGATGGCGAATAAAGCTGCTTGGTTCTTTCTATTGTGTGCTGGGAGCTTCGCGGTAGCCTGCCAGCCCTTCGGTGACTCAACGGGCACTTCGGATGGCATCGAGACCGTGACCATTCTCGGCACGCTGACGGGGAATGGCGAAGAGAAGCTAATGGCCGCGATCGCCCCCTTCACGGAAGCTACCGGTATCGAGGTGGTCTACGAAGGCACCGACGCCTTTACCACGCTGATTTCCGTTCGGGTCGATTCGGGCGATGCCCCCGATATTGCCCTGTTTCCACAACCGGGGCTGATGCTCGACTTTGCTCAACAGGGCGATTTGGTACCCCAGCCCCGCGCCGATTTGGAGGCTGCCTATGCCTCTTACTGGCTCGATCTGGCCAGCGTTAACGATGAGCTGTACGGCGTATGGATGCGGGCCGATGTCAAAAGTCTTGTTTGGTATAATCCCCAAGCGTTTGCTGCCGCTGGCTACACGATTCCCCTGACGTGGGATGGTCTGGAAGTGTTGACCCAGCAAATGATCGCCAATGGTCATACACCTTGGTGCATCGGTTTGGAAAGTGGCGCGGCAACCGGCTGGGTGGGCACCGACTGGCTCGAAGAAATTTTGCTGCGGCAGGCGGGGCCAGAGATCTATGACCAGTGGGTAGCCCATGAAATTCCCTTTACCCATCCCGCGATCACCCAAGCGTTGAATACCTTTGGCGAGATTGTTCGCGATCCCAATCAAGTGCAGGGCGGTGCAACAGGAGCCATCAGCATTCCCTTTGGCGATTCGCCTCAAGCATTATTCACCGAGTCGCCTGGGTGTTATCTGCACCGGCAGGCCAGCTTCATCAGCGACTTTTTGCCCAGTGGCTTGGTACCTGAGGAAACGGTAGATGTGTTTGCTTTGCCTCCCATTCAGCCAGGGCAAGGTAATCCGGTGTTGGTCGGCGGTATCGTCTACGGCCAATTCAACGACACACCGGCGGCGACGGCCCTGATGCAGCATCTGGCCAGCGTCGAAGCTCATACCCTCTGGGCCGGTGAGGGATACATCACGCCCCATGAGCAAGTGAGCTTAGACGCCTACCCCGATGTGCTGACGCGCAATCAGGCGGCAGTGTTGCAAGAGGCTGATGTGATTCGATTTGACGGGTCGGATCTGATGCCCGGCGCTGTGGGCACTGGCACCTTTTGGACGGGCATGGTGGACTATGTGGGCGGCGCTGAGGCCGAGGCAGTACTGAGCGAGATCGAGGCCAGCTGGCCTGAGCAGTAGGGGCCGGGATCGGAAGGTGGAGGGTAGAGAGTGGGATGCATTTCAGATTTGCCAATCCATTCGAGAGCCGTGCTTTTGGAGAATTGATTGCAGGTAGGGTCGCGATTCCCCTGGTGGAGAGGATAGTGACAACTGCCTGTCGCTGCTATTGACTTGCTATGTTAGGGTTCGGTCGGCAAATTGGGCGGGGTCGGCAAGTCAAGGTCAACCGTCGTCAGCTCCTGTTCGAGACGCTCGATGGAGGGCAGTTCGGGCTTGAGTGGGTCGGGCAGTTCTTTCGCCAACCGATGGGTGGAAATGCCAATGGGTTTTTGCAGATCACGCAGGGCATATTCAGCGATCGCCTTGTTTTTGCCGCGACAGAGAATTAGGCCAATGGTGGGATTATCGTCGGCGTGGCGGAGGCGATCGTCGATCGCCGAGACGTAGAAATTCATCTTGCCGGAAAACTCAGGCTGAAAGTCGCCCATCTTCAGGTCAATAACGACGAAACAGCGCAACCGCAGATGATAAAAGAGTAAGTCCACATAAAAGTCCTGATCGCCGACCTCTAGGTGATAGTGACTGCCGACAAAGGCAAATCCCACGCCCAGCTCCAGCAAAAAGTCGCGAATGTGATCGACTAGCGCCTTTTGCACATCCCGCTCTTGCAAGTCGGGAGAAATCGTCAAAAAGTCAAAGGTGTAGGCGTCTTTAATGAGGTCGTGAGCCAAATCAGACTGCGCTGTCGGTAGCGTGTGCTCAAAGTTGTCGACCACCGCATCGCGCTGCTGACCGTAGAGTTGACTATCGACATGGGTCATCAACACGTTGCGGCTCCAGCCGTGGGCGATCGCCTGTCGGGCATACCAGAGTCGCTCCTCCGGGGCTTTCACCGCTTCCATCAGCCGCACATTATGGCCCCAGGGCAAATTTGCAACAACCTGTTGCAGTTCTGAACCATCGGGATAGGCTTCGGCGAAAGCCCGCATGTAGTGCAAGTTGCGCGGCGAAAAGCCTTTCATATCGGGAAACTCGCGGCGCAGATCTTTCGCAATGCGATTGACGACCTTGCTACCCCAGCCCTGAGCGGTTTGCCGCTGCAGGATTTCGTGGCCGATCTGCCAGTAGAGCACGACCAACTCCCGGTTGACCGCTAGCGCCGATCGCACCCGTGCCTGACGAATGCGATCTTTGAGGTCAGTGAGCAGATTTTCGTAATCTGGGCCTTGAAACGGGATTAGCGTCGTCATAGGAGCTGGTTAACCTGCCTCAACTCTGCAACAGACGGTTGCACAATTTGAGCTTTATAGAGCGCATCGACCGACCCGGCCAGGGCAGCGACCGGTCTGCTGGACTCTAGCGCATTTAGTATAAATGAATTATCCCCACCTAAACGCCATGCCCTCTTGCCGCAACGTGGCCCTCTGGCCATCGGATTGCTGACCTATTGAAGAGTTTGCGCCAAAATATCCCAGGCACCAAATGGCGATTGGGATAGGCGTTCAGGCGTTGCCATTGTTTGCCTTGGGGGAGCGCGATCGCGGTCTAATCGAGAATGGTCAGAGCATTGGTATAGCCAGCAATGCTCGTGGTCAGATTGGCCAGTGCTGTAGTTGCGGATGTGTATCCGTTCGCTAAGGGAAAGACCTCGTAGGAGTTGTAGCCTGCCGGTAGGCCACCAGCAACAGCTGTACCAGGATACATCGTGCCGCAAAAGCCGCTGGGCGGACGAAAGCAAATCGCTGGCAGCGAATATGCTGTTGAGCCCACATCAAATACCCAGCCGCTATGAGTACTGGTATTAAAGGAATTGAGCCGCTGACTATAGAAGATGCAGCGCCCCTGTCCACTGGTTGTTCCCACCTGGGAAAAGATGGCAAGGCTGCCCTGTACGGGGACGCCAGCGGGGCCAGTTGGGGTCACAATTAGCGCATTGGCCCGCTGGGTGCCGAGGCCAGAGGGGTCATCTTGCAAATAACCGGCTGGGACTGAACATCCAAACGTGCGATTAGGAAAGGGCTGAGCTGCACTGGGTTGACTGAAACCCGCCAGCAGAGCTGATGCCCCTGCCGCTATCAGGGTGAGCGATCGCACTTTAGTCAGGGTAGAACGGTGCATAAACATAGACGATTGACTCCGTGTGCTGAACAGACTCAGTCCACCGCCAGAACAAAGGTGCGACGGGCTGTTAGTCACTATTTCTGGCCTCGTAAAACGTTTCAGGACAAAAAATTTTGATGCTGTCGCGGTGTCGTTGAAGACATCAAGGTCTGGCAGCGATACCGGTGTGAATAGACCGGTGTTTTGTCTAATTCAACAACAAACTTGATAAACCGGTGAGGTCGCTGGGCGATCTCCCAACGCCGTCAAAATCTGCAACAGGCTGTTGCACAAACGCGCTTCTCAGAACACTCGTTTTCTGAATGTAATATGCTGGCTTGTGCTCGCTCAGCAGTGGGCTCAATCCCGCGAGTGAGCTACGAAATCCGCCAGAGATAAATCGTTGACTCCTCTTCAGAAGGTCGCAGTTCCATGACCTCATCCGGCAACCAATCGCCCATATCAAACTGATGCGACACGACTCGTGCGCCCGATCGCAGCTGTTGCCAGAGTCGTGGTCGCAACCGCAGATTCAGATGCGGCAGCAGATACAGCGTCACCACCGTCGCGGCGCTGACATCACACTCATACAAATTGCCCTGTTGCAGCGTGATCAGGTGGTCCACTCCCGCCTGTTGAGCGGCCGATCGCGCTGCGTCCAGACAGGTGATGTCAAGATCAATGCCCACCCCACGAGTGCCCCAGCGCTGTGCAGCACGAATCAGCAGACGGCCATCCCCGCAGCCCAAGTCATACAGCACGTCTTGGGGGCCGACCTGCGCTAGCTGCAGCATGGCTTCCACGGCATCTAACGGGGTGGGAATGTAGGCAATATCGGGACGGGGTGCGGTCGGCTCAGGCATCGCTAAACAGGCACTTTATTGAGAGGAGGGTTGTTGTTCAGCGATCGCCAATAGCGCGATTAACTGCTGCCGTACTGATTCGTAGGTGTACTCATCCTCTGGGTCGGGGGGCTGGCCTGGACGCTGGAAGCGCGGTCTTTCGTCATAGATCTCGCCCCATCGCATGTCCACCCGCCGTACTAAATCTTGCAACAGCGCATCTTGAACGGTCATAGGGCGCAACAGCTCGATCAACGCCTGCAGCGGCGCGTCAAAATGGCGACTGCAAGTGACATCGTCAGACTGGATAAGTTCTTGTAGAACCGCCTGCAAAGCGCCCGACGGGTCGACCAAATGCTGGCCAACAAACCCCCGCAGCTCATTTTTAACTTGCAACAGCTTGGGTACTGGCGATTCCCCCTTGAGAAAGTCACCCGCTTCTTGCCCGATCGCCGCTGCCATCGAAAACTTTTGACCGTGACGAATTTCTTGTTCGATCGCCCGATCAGATTCTGCTTGTTGGCTTGACTGCGATCTCGATTTGGGATCCATACGCGCTCCGATTACTTCGCCATCATATCGTTAGCTTTTCCCCTCAGCGTATCAGGGCAGTATGGTTTGGGGACTGGCGTGGAGGAAGGTGATCATGCCCAGCCCAGCTAGACCCGGATGTCAGCTTGCATGGCCACGTAGAGGGGACAGGAGCGGCAAGAAAAAAATCAGAGATCGAAATTGCCCGCTTTTTGTCAAAAACTCGTCAGCAGAAAAAGACCGCCACCCGTCATCAGTCGACTCAAAATCGTTTGAAGAACGCTGAATTCATCTCATCAAAAGTATGTTTGAAAGTCAAGAGATGCTGACACTGCCTGAGGGGAAATCGTATTCAGAGATACTTATTGTTCAAAGCTCATCTGATATTAAATGTATCAAGTTTTTAGAGGCTAGAGAAAATTAGTTCTTAAGCTTTAGAGGCTCTAGCAAGTAGATGGTTTTGCCGAAAAACTGAATTTTGTATCTAGGGTTCCAGCTTTGTCTATCGATAAGGTGTTCGGTCCAAGAGATACAGGCCAGCTTGGTTGAGTAAAGCTCAAGTTGGTTCACCGAGGGATAAAAGCCCGGGAGACACCTGTTGACCTAAATCAGGTCACAGGTTTCTCTCGGGCTTTTTTGATGGTTATTTGTGCAGTTTTATGATGTTGAAATCTGGAGAAACTAGCGATGGAACATAGCCAGGACTTACGCATTGACAAAATCACCAAAACCATAATTCAAGCGGTGCTACCCATCAGCGGTGCTTGGAGGATGAACTGTCGAGCGGCGTCTTGATAGAGGTGACGTTGTAGCTCATACCAATTGCCTAACGGCTGGTGCCAGACTTGCAACTCCAACTCGATAAAGGCCCGTAGGGCGCAAAAGAGGTGGGTATGAATCGCTTCCTTG
>JBCBJQ010000011.1:0-104947 GCA_038523235.1 Cyanobacteria bacterium J06626_4 | reverse complement strand
GCAGGAGGCGGTGTTGGCGCTCTTGCCAGCGCGCTCGCATCGGCCCGAGCAGGTCTTGAAACACGCGTTTGAACAGCTTCCAGAAACCGCTTCGAAAGTGCCTTCTGCGTCACTTTAGTCGCTTTCGCCCACAGCAGCTCTTCCCGTTCCAGAACACGGGTCAGTTCCGCCACCGAGGGAACCTGCCGCCAGATCAACGTCAGCACCACTGCCATCATCAACGGCAGCGTCAGAATCCGCGCGCGATGCCCGCACTGTCGGTAGAGGCCCAATTGGCTGTACACCACAGGTGATAGCAACTGCTGGAGGCGCTCTTCAATCACCTCGTTTTGCAGGTAGGGCTGGTTGCGAGGGCGGACATGGTCTCGGATATTTGAAGAACGAGGCATGACATCAACCTCAAATCAGACTTGACATCAACCCTACCTGCTTAAGTTCTTACCAATGGGCTTGCCCTTACCGCCCGGTATTCCGAACTCTACATTCCGTAGAATCTTGCTCTTCCCGAAGGGTATTCTGCTATGTCAAGCCGTTCAGGCAGAATCTTGCTGTCGCTTCCAGTCATCCGTTAGCAGACCCGCAAAGCCCCAATCTTCTTCCTCAATTTCCTGCAGCACGATGTGAATGTGTTCTGGGTGCTTACCGAGCACGCGCACTAGCGATGCGGTCACTTCCTGCACGAGCTGAGCCTTTTGCGTTCGCGAAGCGCCCTTCGTGATTTGAATATTGACGTACGGCATGGTCTTACTTGTTCAGAGTCTCAATCAGCCCAGCCAGGTAGGACTTCCTTTGCAAAAAACGAACGGGAGAGCATCAATCCGTCGGAGCCACGACTCCAAAATCTGTTTCCACATCAGCGCGGGTCATCGGCTGACGCACCTCTAGACCTTCCCCTCCGAGCAGGGTTAGCGGTTCACCTTCCACATCAATCCACACTGGCACATCCGGCTCTAGCGCCGTCGCAGTGTAGACGACCTGGGCCAACCGTCCGATCATTGAGGCACTGCCACCACCGACGGTAAAGTCTGCTGACAAGTCAACATGGACGCCGTCAGATTCTACCGACAGCGCTATTAGCTCCGTCTCGGGCGGAATGCCGGTGACGATACCGGTTCCCTCTGGCCCACTCATCAGGTCGGCAAACGCGAGCCCCAGTGCATCGGTGGAGGAAGACGCCGCTGGCAGATCAACGGTCGCGGGATTGAGCGCCACCGTTTCGCCATCGGCTGATAGCCAATAGAGCGTACTCTCACTGACCGCGGGCGTCTGGGCTACATCCGTTTCGGGCAGATCGGGCACTTCAATGGGCTCAGCCGTCGGGGCCTCGAACCCTTCCGGCACGGCCTCGCCTTCGATTTCAAGCTCAGGAAAATCAGCCAGGGGTTCAGGCGGAGAGATGGCCCGCCAGGTGAACCAAGCCGTGGCGCTACCAGCACTGAGGACGATCGCGGCGAACGCCAGCACAATACCAAGGGGCGGTCGACGCCGGGGTGATTTGTCTTCCATAGCTCAAGCCCTAACACTACTGACAGAATGACACAGCGACTTGTCTATCGGGGGAACGCCCTATGACACTTCCTCCGGAGATTGATGCCCACTCTTATCTCTAGTTTTCATCTAGAAGGGGCGAGTCTGGATCAATCCGGACAAAAAAAACCAAATCTAGCGCTTGGGGCTGCAGTTCAAAGTTCAGCACGCGGGCTACCACGTTGACCTCTTCAAACTGTTTGAGGGTGAGTTCCGAGTCAATGCCCGTCAAGAAGGCATCCAACAGCTGATTGGGAACGGGTTGGTCGTCGATCACCACAGTGGGTTCGACTAAAACTAACTGGTGGCCATCCACAATTTCTAAACCAGTTTCAACCAAGGCTTCAACCTGTTCTTCTAGAACCCGATCTTCTAAATCAATCGTCACCTGCACCCGATTACCGGGGAGGAATTGAATGTGAGGATTGCCCAACCCGTAGCGATTTTTTTCGCGGTCAGAGGCACCGGGCAGGTTAAAGCGCAGGGTATCAAGCAGATCCTGCACTCGCGGCGACTGCAGCAGCAAGTTGAGGTCTGCGGTATCGAGGATGATGTGGCTCGCCGCTTGCACCGGTTCATCGAGGGCAAATTTACCCGACTGCAGGGCGCGGAGATCGACATCAATCGGATCGGTCTCGACATCGAGCGTGTCAATCCGCAGCTCAGGAATGGGATAGATGCCCCGGCCCGCGAAACGAACCCGATCAATCCGTCCCCCCCCCAGCTGAAAATTGGAGGCATTGTCAATGCGGACGTCAATTAAATCGGCCTTGTCAATGCGCTCGCGAATCAAGCCCTCGGCAACCTGGTCAGCCACTAAGCCCACGGGAGAAATGAGCGTAAACAGGCTCGACAGAATAATCGTGATCCATTCCATCCGGTTTTCTCACTCGTTTACAGGTCTTGAAGGTGGGCGTTTGAGGGTGATGGTCACGGTGCCCAATGCCCCGACAATTCGGAGCTGCACCGTGACCATGATGAATAAAAACTGGGAAATTTGAGCTGCCCAACCTCGCCCTAGGCGTTGCCCACCCATGATTTTATCGTCGAAACCACTTCCGACAACGCCATTTCTTCAGCGGTTTGAGTCGCTCGCTGCACGACTTCGACCTTGCCTTCTTTGAGCGATCGCCCCGTCACAATCCGAAACGGAATCCCCACCAAATCAGCGTCTTTAAATTTCACGCCCGCCCGCTCTTTGCGGTCATCCAAAAGTGTTTCCACGCCTGCGGCATTCAGCTCAGCATAGAGAGTTTCAGCAGCGCTCATCTGGGCTTCGTCATTAATATTGGGCACCACGACAATCGCGTGATAAGGCGCGATCGCGACCGGCCAAATAATGCCATTTTTATCGTAGGACTGCTCTACCGCAGCTTGGGCTAAGCGCGATACGCCCACACCATAACAGCCCATCCACAGTGGCACTTCGTCGCCGGATTCAGTGGTGCAGGTCGCGCCCATGGCCTGAGAATATTTTTGCCCCAGCTGAAAGATATGACCGATTTCAATGCCCCGCGCGACTTGCAGCGATTGCGCCGGATCATGCACGGCGCGATCGCCGGCTTGCGCTGTCCGCACATCTACGGTCAGCGCGGGCAAAGGATACTCTTGGTTCCAGTTACCGCCTACGGTGTGATGTCCGGCTTCGTTCGAGCCGGTGACAAAATTCTTCAGAGCGATCGCCGTTTCATCCACCATCCTTAAAAAATTGGCCTCCAATGCCTGCACGTCTGACTTCACATAGTCATCGGCCAGATCGGGGGCAATGTATCCCAGGGGCAAGGACTGGGTGGCCCATTTGCCCTGGGCCTCAGCGTCGGGCACGACAAGGGCAATCACGGTACTTGCGCCATAGTTACCTGCCAGCTTCGACAGTTCGTTTTGCAGCTTAGTTTCGTTCACGTCTTGATCGCCGCGAATGCTAACCAGTACCAATACCCCATGGCCGTTGTCATAGGTGACCTGATACAGCACGTTCTTAACGATTTGGGTCGGCGAGCAGTCAAGGAACTTTGCTAAAGAATCAATGGTAGGGGTGTTCGGCGTTTCCAGTTTCTGATACGTGTCGAACGGGGACGGCACCGCCTCCAGCGGCAGCGAAATAGCCTTTTCCACATTGGCCGCGTACTGGCCATCGGCAGTGTACAGCACCTCGTCTTCGCCGGCTTCGGCCAACACCATAAATTCGGTTGACCCCGAGCCGCCGATCGCTCCAGAATCCGCATCCACCGCGCGAAATTCGAGTCCGCACCGCTGCAAAATGTTGGTGTAGGCGGTGTACGTATCTTGATAGGTCTGCTTCAGACTCTCCTCCGTTACATGAAAGGAGTAGGCGTCTTTCATAATGAATTCGCGACCGCGCATCAGCCCAAAACGGGAGCGAATCTCATCGCGAAATTTGGTTTGAATCTGATACAGATTGAGCGGCAGCTGACGGTAGGAGCGGATCATGTCGCGGGCGATCGTGGTAATCACTTCTTCATGAGTAGGTCCGAGGGCCATTTGACGCTGGCGTCGATCAACCAACGAAAACATAATGCCCTCAGCCTTGGTGTAGGTGTCCCACCGGCCTGACTCTTGCCATAATTCCGCCGGCTGCAGCTGCGGCAGCAGACATTCTTGTGCACCAATGGCGTCCATCTCACCGCGCACGATGTCCGACACTTTGGTGAGCACACGCCAGAGCAGCGGTAGATAGGCATAGACTCCAGCGTCAATGCGCCGCATATAACCGGCCCGCAACAATAGCTTGTGGCTAGGAATTTCGGCCTCTGCCGGATCTTCTCGCAGGGTTACAAATAGCATCTGAGAGAGGCGCATGGAAAGTCTCCTGCCAACGGGGCAAAATATCTCACAGCATTGTAAAGACTTTTGGCCCTGCACTGAACGTTCAATTTCATCCGCCGACGGGGCATCTTGCTAATAGCGCATCAATTCATCACCGGTGACTGCCTCAAACCCCAGCGGTGCTCAACCATCGCCCGTTGCCAACGCCGGATACTCTGAATTTTCAGAAAAAATTTGCGAAGCATTGCGATCTGAGGGGCTATCTCAGCCCCTACAGGCTGCGATCAAGCTCTCGCGAAGCATCGCGCAAGATTAATATTCTTAACAAACTCTCACGATTCGCCTCAACGCGATCGCCATTTTGTCAACCAGGATGCAGTTTAACAAAGGCAGAGATCGCTATGATGCAGCTACTTTCAGTGATATCGCCCCAAGATCCTTTTATTAAAAAATAGTGATCAAAAGATCGCCGTTCCCTCTCATAAATGTTACGATAGTTTACAGAAAGAATGTTTTGGCTGGGTTGCTCTCATCTGGCAGTCGAGAGTGACCTTCGTAACCATTTGGCCTTCACCCTTCATAGCGGTTTTACTGGTATCTCTGTTCCATGAAAACATCCCAAAGTACCGACCTCGTACGCACCTACCTCAAAGAGATTGGGCGGGTGCCGCTGCTCACCCACGAAGAGGAAATTCTTTTGGGTAAGCAGGTGCAGCAGTTAACTGCATTGGAGAAGCACCGAGCAGCCTTGAGTGATGAGCTGGAGCGAGAACCCACCAAAGAAGAGTGGGCTGCTACTGCTGATCTCTCAGTTACTGAACTCATCAACACGGTTCGCGTGGGCAAGCAGGCCAAGCGCAAGATGGTCGAGGCCAACCTGCGCTTGGTAGTTTCTGTGGCGAAAAAATACATCAAGCGCAATGTCGATCTGCTGGATTTAATTCAGGAAGGCACTATTGGCATGCAGCGGGGCGTTGAGAAGTTTGACCCGACCAAGGGCTACCGCTTTTCAACCTATGCCTACTGGTGGATTCGTCAGGCCATCACACGGGCGATCGCCGAAAAGAGTCGTACCATCCGCTTGCCAATTCACATTACTGAGAAGCTGAACAAAATTAAGAAGGTCCAGCGGCAGTTATCGCAACAGCATGGCCGTGCCGCTTCGATTGCCGAAATCTCCGAGGCCTTAGAACTCTCACCCCAGCAGGTGCGCGACTATCTCGAAAAGTCTCGGCAGCCGCTGTCGCTCGACCTGCGCGTTGGCGATAATCAAGACACTGAGCTGAGTGAACTGCTCGAAGACGACGGCATCTCGCCTGAAGAATTCGCTACCCAATCATCGCTCCGCAGTGACTTAGATAAGCTCATGATTGAGCTGACCCCACAACAACGTCAGGTATTGACACTGCGGTTTGGGTTGACCGATGGCAAGACTATGACCTTGGCCAAAATTGGCGAGATTCTCAGTGTCTCTCGCGAACGAGTGCGCCAAATTGAGCGAGAGGCGCTTACTTCATTGCGCAAGCGCCGTGGCGACGTTCGAGAATATCTGGCCAGCTAACGTCAGTTTTGGATTAAGGCTAGCTGTGAATACTTCTGAGAAAGTCTTTGCTTGCGGCTTTATCTAAGGCAACGCCCGTATCTAAGGCAACGCCCGTTTGCTGATTTCATGATTGTGATCGCGTTATGGACGGTTGGGATTAAGGAAGATTTGAAAACAGCAATTGTGCCGTCAGGGTTAGAAAACTGACGGCACAATTGTTTGAGCTGGTTCTAATTTTCGGACAGTCAGCGTTTAAGTGTTGGGGACAGTTTCATAATCACTGGCACCGTCTACCCCCTTAGGCAAACTGCTTAGCGCGAGATAAAACGCTTTCAGCATCAGGGTTGTACTTCAAAACTACAATGTCCCCTTTTTGGGCAACCCAGAGGCCAACTTCATCAGAGATGCCCGCATCATTAAGCGCCTGAGCCACGCGCTTGCCTAAGCCGCTTTCATTAAACTTGCCGTCTAATCCACCTTTTCAAGGGGGGGGATAGGGTTCTCTTTAGAGGCTGTGGGTACAGAAACCCAAGGCGCTGCTGCTGAACTGCCTTCAGCATAAGAACTCAGCCGCTAAATGATGACAGCCTCTAATTCAAGAAGGATTTGCCAGCCGCGCTTGTCGCCAGATCCACCAGGCTGCTAAACAAACAGTACAGTTGCCAACGACTGTCATCGCCGCTTGCAGAGTGACCAACCAGGCCAGAGCTTCGGCATTATCAAAAAAGTGCCAGGTGCAGGCACACATTGCGCTGACTAAGGCAGGCAACATCGCAAACGACAACGTGCGCCACGCGGTCAGGCCACTGACAGCGGCATACTGCCAGATAAACCAGATAGCGGCAATCCATTCCACCACGCTGGTAATGTGAACGACCCAGGTTGGAATAGAGAGCGCATGCATGGCTTGAGGTCAAGTCAGAAAGAATAAACCGCTAGGAGAAAGCCAATGGCTTTTCCCAGCTGGGTTCTCTGCAGTCTACAAAAGTCTGGGGCAGAAGATCAGCTTGAGACCTATTGTTGAGTATTGTGAGAGGCACTTTTTGATTGAGGCCAGGATGAGAATTGTATTGTGCGGCTATTACGGCATGGGCAACGGGGGCGATGAGGCCTTACTGGCGGCGCTCTTGCAGATGCTACCCGCTCATGCCGTTCCGGTTGTGCTGTCGGGCAATCCCGCTGAGACGGCGGAGCGCTACCAGGTCGAGGCCTATTCTCGCAAGTCTTTGAGCGGTGTATGGGCTGCCTTTAGAGGAGCGCAGGCATTTGTGTGGGGCGGGGGCAGCCTCATGCAAGACGCCACCAGCGCCGTGAATCCGGTTTACTACGGCGGGCTTATGTTATTGGCTCAGATGATGGGGCTCAAGACGGTGGCTTGGGCCCAGGGCATTGGCCCCCTCAAACGTGGCTGGACCCGGCGACTGACCCGCAAAACCCTGTTGCAATGCACTGGCGTTACCCTGAGAGATCGAGCCTCGGCGGCTCAAGCAGCAAACTGGCGGGTGCGGGCCTGGTTGGCACCTGATCCCGTGTGGGCATTGGCCTCAACGCCGGTAGAGGGTTTAGCTGATTTTCCTGCCCCTCGGGTGGCCGTGGCGCTGAGATCGCACCCGTGGCTAACCGCGTCTCGGCTCAGCCAGTTGGGCGAGGCGTTGGCAAACTTTCAAGCAGCGACGAGCACCAGCATTTGGCTGGTGCCGTTTCAAGCGAGTAAGGATTTGCCCGTAGCTGAAGCGATTCAGCCTTATCTCAAAGGGCCGAATCAAATTCTATCGGTCAGTGATCCGAAGCAGCTTAAGGGCATCTTTCGCGGAGTTGAAATGGCGATCGCCATGCGGTTGCATGCACTTATTATGGCGGCAGCGGAAGGGTGTCGATGTTTTGCCCTGAGTTATGACCCCAAAGTGACCTACGTTGCTGAAGATCTCGACATTCCGGGCTGGGAAATGGCCCCGACGGCTGCCGCAACTGATGCTGACTTCGCCCTAGCCCCCTGGCCAGAAACAGTTGCTCGAATGACCCAAACGCTATTGCGCCAATACGCGGATGGGTTACCCGCCTCACCCGATCAAATTCAATCGCGCGTCGATCGGGCCTTGATGCATCAAGAACTCCTCAACCAATTTTTGGTCAATTCCTAGCGCCGTCCATTGTGCCGACTGTTATGGCAGTCGCCAGTCTGGTGAGGACAAAACTGCGGAGCCACTGTGCTGATGCGCTCTGAATCCTGTTTGAGATTGCTTAAACACAGAAAACCTAAGTACCCAGCGGGCCAGTCCTGCTTGCAGAGCAAACAAATCTAGCCTCACTGGCGTTCTCAGGTTTTCAAAACACACTGATGGTAGGGGAAATCACTGAGGACAGCGATTTCTATGTCAATAAACTAACTTGAGAGCAACAGGCGGCGGAAGAGGGCTCTACCCCCTCATTAGAGATAATTTCTTGACAATTAGGTTTGAGATCGGAATTTCTGTGTTACACCATAGGAATTAATCAAGTCAGTACGCTATATATGCCGTTCGCCCTCTTTGAAAACTGCTAACAGTTCCTTAAGGATATGAGTGAAGGAAACGTGCCATCCCACTCCCACGACGCCAATTCGATCGACGCCTCGGCCCCGACCACTCCACGCCAAGCGTCAACGCCACCCAGATCTGATGACTGGGAAGTGGTTCCCCTTTCTGGTATTCCTCCCGTAGCGGCGAATCCTGCGATAGCCTCCCCTTCAGCGGCACAGATTTCAACTAATCGAGTCACTGAGCTGCAGTCGCGGGTGCTCGACCTTAATCAGTGTAATGAGGTGCTGTTAGCGCGGGTAAATCAATTAGAAGAGGCTCTCGAACGCTCTCAGCAAACACTGCAGCAAGAGGTTGAGCGATCGCAGCGGCTCACCCCTGACGACAAAGTAACAGCCGCCCAAACCCAGTCGGTGGCGCAGCTGTTGAGTGAGTTGGAACAGACCCACGGAGCGTTAGAGCGTCAAACTATTTTGGCTGAGACCTTGAGTACTCAGCTACAAACCCATCAGGCCCGCAGTCAGCAACTCGAACAAGACTGTGTCATCTTGCGTCAAGAAAAGACCGAGCGGGCGCAGCAGCTACAGACAGCTGAAGAGACCTGTGTTGATTTGCGATCGCGCCTGCAGCGTCAGCAGCGCTACACGCTGCAGTTCAAAGCAGCTCTGGAAAAATGTCTCGACACCTCAGCGTTTGGTCATACGGCTCACGGTATCGAGCAGGAAAACATCACTGAGAACATCGCGGCGAGTCAGTCAGCGGCGGTTCTCGATCCCGCTATCATGCCGCGCTCTGAACGCATTCAACCTTGGTCGGCAGGCACCACTCCGGCCCAAGCCGATCCTCAACTGCTTTCCTTAATGCGAGGTAAATCGACGCCCACGGCGGAGCCAACGCTGCCCGCTGACACTGACACTTCACCTGCTATTACCGATTTTTCGCCCCCGTTGCCGACATTATCTGAGCCAGCGCCCCCCTCAGAACCGGCGATCACGACCACCAGCGATGCCGAAAATCAGCTCTGGCAGGACGTTGAGCGCGTCATCAGTAATCCCACTCCGGGCATGGGTGGGGACACATT
The DNA here is from genome assembly GCA_038523235.1 of Cyanobacteria bacterium J06626_4. Lineage (GTDB taxonomy): Bacteria > Cyanobacteriota > Cyanobacteriia > Phormidesmidales > Phormidesmidaceae > Halomicronema. The sequence goes on along the minus strand of JBCBJQ010000011.1, from coordinate 95,493 downwards.
GCCAACTGTAGACACCGCTGCCGCCGCCGCTGCAAATTCGCAGCCGTCTGCTACACCGACGCCTCCTAAAGCCGTTCAGTTTACTGAGCCGATTCCCTGGGGGAGTCCCGCACCGATAGCAACTCCGGCAAAGCTTGAGCCAGCGACTCCAACCCTGACGCCACGCGAGGTCGCTGAAAATCTAAAGGCGGCGCTCGAAAACACCTCGGCAGCCAGCAACGCTGAATTGTCTTTTTCCTCAGAGGCAGCAGGCCAACCGTCAGCGCCTGCACCTCGGGCTTCAGTCTCTCCCCAACCCTCGCCATTTGCTACGACTATTCCGGCTTTAGAGGCCATGAATAGTCCTCAGGCTTCGCCTTCGCCGATTGTGCATCCGCTGCGTCCGACTCAGCGCAAACGCAAATCTTTGTCAGCGGTTGAGCTGCCGAGTTTCCCCCCTTTGCCTAAGGTTAAGCAGGATTAACGTCTGGCCTGAGCCCCTGGGCTGGCAAGCGCCTTTATGATCGCCGCCGTCCTGCAGTTAATTCAACTGGAGATGAGGCTGCGCACTGCAGGCGTAAAGCCCACCTTAGATTCATTACGATCAGGCAAATCGATATCTGGATCGATACGGTTTGAGTGAATTGAGTATCAGTCGCTGAAGCGCAAAACTTGCCCCAAGACCGCCAGGCGTGAGCAGTTCCAATGATCAATGTGGGAAGTAATCTCACCGGCGGCATTGAGGCGATACTCGGTCCACCCCGAGATGGCAACGGGTGGTCGCCAAGGAAGGGGGGTAATCCAACTCAACGTCCAGTAGGTGTGAAAGGTTGTTTCATCCACTGGTTCAAGTCTGTGCAATTTCAGACAAGGTTCGCGAAACCAGCGAGCAATAAAGCCAATCATTTGGCGATAGCGCTCTACGCCGCGAAAGCGATTGAGCGGATCTTGAAAATACACGTCTGGCGCATATAGGTCATAGCTCTGTTCGGCTGGAAAACGCGCATAGTCTTGGCGGATGCGATCGCAAACCGTCTCAATATCCATCATGTCTCCTCAGTCCACAGTCGTTCTAGCTGTCGCCGCCAAGCCTCTAACGCCTGTCCCTGATAGTCACTATCAGCCATATCACCCATCATGCCCTCGCTGTAGAAGCGATCGAGGGTTTGCAGAGTGGTTTCTAAAGATTGCCCTTGCTGCTTGGCCGCCGCAATGATTTGTCGAATCTGCTGCTCAATTAAAGTACTAAAAAAAGGCTCAATACCTTCCTGTTTCATCACCAGTAACCGACTAATCGCCGACTCAAAGCGCGATTCTGTCAGGCTCGCTAGCTCATCTTGAAATACACCCCACAAAACATTTTGATGCAAGGCATAGCGAGCCTCTTGAGTCAGGTCAAAATTAGCGCTGAGGATTTCGGCAAGATAGGGTTGAGCATCTGGCGCTGGGACGATGGGCACCAGCAGACGCAACCAGCTTTGATTAGCCGAGAGCAGCACCAGCAAGCGAAAGTCGGCAGCTTCTACCTGCCACGCATCCGGCGGGTTCACTTGCGTTTGCTCCCCAAAACGCCCCTGCAGGTAGGTTGTGATGTCTTTGATTTCCATATCCTCACCTTAGCAAGGAGTTTGTTTGACAGAATAGTTTTCATTAAAAAAGAGCGCCGCCGGTCGGGCAACGCTCTTTTGATTAACCTTTGGACATTAGGCGGTTAGACGAGCCACTCTTCAACCGCGTCTTCTTTCGTATTGGTTCGACGGTAAGGCGTTTCCCGGTTGAATTTCATGTGAATAGCCCGGTTTTGTTCACCGTCAGCCGCGACTGCGAAGATGGGATAGTCAATGAGCCCATCTTGGAAAGACATTTGGAACCGGAAAGTGCCATCCGAGTTGAGCTTAATGGGCTTGCCACCAACTGTCACGGTTGCATCAGGCTCGGTTGCACCATAAACAATCAGTTCAGCATCGGCCACTAGCCAAAACTCACGGGGGCGAATTGGCGGTGCCGATGCCGAGAAGCCCGCACCTGACATGGTGAGCCCCGACATGGTCGGCACTTCGCCGGCCCACATGCCAACGCCCGAAGGGAAGACATAGGAACTCAATGGCATGGCAAAAGAGCTGACCGCCGAACTCGGGACATGCTGCATTGAGCCGAACAGCGAGCCCGCAATCCGCTGAGCCTCGGCAGATTCAGCCAGACCGAAGATTTCTTCGTAAAGCTCGTTGCTGCCGTAGGCGGTTTCCACTCGTTTGGTGGGGTGAGTGAGCGTTTTAATCGTGGCACCGCGCAGGTCTTGATCCCAACCAACGGTCATGAAGTGATCTTCAATCCAGTCAGAGGGGTAGACAGGAGGAATGTGCACCTGAGCCGAGCGGGCCAGCAATAGCCAGCGTCCATCATTGCACAGGTAGCCAATCTCGATCGCATAGTCGCGATCGCTAACAGGAATAGGTAAGTACCATTCCCGAGCCAGCTCATCACATTCGTACTGCTGCAAGCTGTGGGGGGCCTGATAGTTCATATCGATGTCAGTGACATCGTAAAAACGCAAGGCTAAACGAGCCCCTCCCTGCCGGCGCAGCTCTTCTTTATGGCTGTTGGGAATATCCCAATAGGTATAAGCCCACTGCGGGTCGCGGGGCATCAAAACGATTCGACTCTCGCCATAGCCACTGGGCAAATCAGGCAGGCCTTCATCAACTGACGCTAAGACTTCTGCGGGAATCGGCTCAGTCGAGGGAATAAACTTAGACGCTTCAACTTCGGTTTGGCCCTCAACACTGGCAGCAGGGGCAGGGGCAGAAGCGGTGCGACGAGTCTGAGCCGCCTTAATCGAATCAATCAGCTCAGATTTGCGCATGCGACTGTAGCGCGAGACCTCATACTCGCTGGCAACTCTGCGCAGTTGCCGTAGCGTCATGTCATCAAGAGACGGGATCGACTGGGACATAAGATTCACTCCTAACGCGGTGAGATAGCCACAAAAATCGCTTGGGGATCGAAATCCACAATCTTGGGATCACGAGTTGGCCACACTATGACAGATCTATCCTGATCAGGACAACCCCTCAGGTGCATACACCGAGAGGGTTTCACGATAGAACAAGCTTTTCGGGGATCGCAATGTCACAAAAACATGACATTGCGATCCTGAGCTCCCGAGAATGTCAGGAATTCATTGCTTTTTGATCTCCACTCGCTGATAGCCGATTGCAAAGGCGTCTATGGTCATCGGATAGTGTGCAACTGGCGTGGTTGAATAACGAGTGGAAAAGTGTGTCCGAGGAGCGGGTTAAGTGAGTGAGTTCTCCCCAAGCCAGTCGAAAGGTAGTCGGGTAATCAGCCGGATTCTGCCGCCCGCCATTCGATTTTGGTTGTCCACACAGCTCGACCATGTGGAAAATTTGAACTTCCAGATTGAGGGGCGCGATCGCGACTTACTCTCAGGTCACATTCCGGAAGTCGTTCTGTCCGCCCAGAAAGCCATCTACCAGGGCATTCACTTGAGTCAAGCGGACGTCAAAGCCAGCGGCATCCGCGTCAATTTAGGTCAGGTGCTGCGTCGCAAGCCTTTGCGCTTGCTGGCGGCCTTTCCCATCAGTGGTCAGGTGTTTCTCACCACGGCTGATTTCAATCAATCCTTGCAGTCACCACTCTTAGGCACGGGTCTCTATGACCTGCTGCGCCTGCTCAGCCAAGCACAATCAGAGGCTTCTCACCTACAGGCGGTCTTGCAAGCCCTGCCCAACCACACGGTGCTGCCCCACTACCGCCCCACCGCCAGCATCGAAGCAGAGCAGATTATTTTGCGGCTAATGCCCGATCAGCAAGCCGATTTGCCGCCGATCGCGATCGCCACACAATTGATAGTTCAAGATGGGCATCAGCTCTGCCTCAAAGATCCCCACTGGCTGATAGATATGGCCTCAGAAGAGTCAACCCCACTGCCGAGCCTGCAGGGGTTTGCCATCGATTTGGGCTCTCAGGTGCAGTTGACAACCTGTGAAATTCAGGCTGAGCAGCTTTCCTTAGCTGGAACTGTGCAGGTTTTGCCCACGCCTGAAGGGCCTTGAGGCCATCAAGTTCACGTCAGCGACGGCAATCAGGCCCCATGCGCACTGCCTCCCACTGCTGCGCCTCGCCATCAGTCCATCCCAAGCCTTGAATGCCGGTTCCCAACGATTCCCCGCTATTCACCCACCCAGCAATCAACAACTTTCAATAAAAGTGGTCGGGAAGCTCTGCCCTGCGTAACCGTGTTTCCTTAAACTGAGTTGGAATACTTTTGACTGTCCCCATACATACTCGGAAAACTGTTATGGACGAGATTGCACTTTGGCAACGTTATCAGGACTGGCTCTATCACCACGAGGAGCTCAATCTCTATCTCGACATCAGCCGCATCAGATTTGATGCGGCTTTCATACAGCAGATACAGCCGAAATTTGCCGTAGCTTTTGCCGCCATGACAGCGCTGGAGCAAGGGGCGATCGCCAACCCTGACGAAAACCGCATGGTGGGCCATTACTGGCTACGAGATCCAGATCGAGCACCGTCTCCGGCCCTCAAACAAGATATTCTATCAACCATTCAAGACATCAAAATATTCACCGAGCAGGTGCACACGGGTAAGTTGTGTCCCCCCGGGCAAGACAAGTTCACCGATCTGCTGTGTATTGGCATCGGCGGCTCAGCCCTCGGTCCCCAGTTCGTATCCGAAGCGCTCACGGCTGATCAGCCGCCCCTTAAAGCTCATTTCATTGACAACACTGATCCGGCGGGGATCGATCGCATCTTGCATCGATTAGGCGATCGCCTCGCGACCACGCTCGTGATCGTCACCTCTAAATCCGGCGGCACGCCTGAAACCCGCAACGCCATGGTTGAAGTTCAGCACCGCTTTAACCAGTTGGGCCTAAACTTTGCGAAACAGGCCGTCGCCGTGACCGGCATTGACAGCAACCTCGAAAAAGTCGCCCTCCAACAGGGGTGGCTAGGCACCTTTCCCATGCATGGCTGGGTCGGTGGCCGCACCTCAGAACTCTCTTCGGTGGGACTATTACCGGCCGCGCTCGAAGGCATCGACATGATCGCCATCTTAAACGGCGCTAAAGTCATGGACGCGGCGACTCGCGTGGCGGAGCTGCGCCAAAATCCGGCAGCCATGCTCGCTATGAGCTGGTACTTTGTCGGCGAAGGCCAGGGACTGAAAGACATGGTACTACTGCCCTACAAAGACAGTCTGGCCCTGTTTAGCCGCTATTTGCAGCAGTTAGTGATGGAATCCCTCGGCAAAGAAAAAGACCTCGATGGTCAGGTGGTCAACCAGGGTATCGCCGTCTATGGCAACAAGGGTTCAACCGACCAACATGCCTACGTTCAGCAACTGCGCGAAGGGGTTAACAACTTCTTTGTCACCTTCATTGAAGTGTTGAAAGATCGAGAAGGTGATTCCATCGCCATTGATCAGGGGGCAACGGCTGGCGACTTTCTCTGTGGGTTTTTGTTAGGCACCCGACAGGCACTTTACGACAATCAGCGAGATTCCATCACCATCACCGTTCCCCAGGTGACGCCTGAAATTGTGGGAGCACTGATCGCCCTATATGAAAGAGCTGTGGGTCTTTATGCGGCGCTGGTCAATATCAACGCTTATCACCAGCCGGGGGTTGAGGCGGGCAAAAAAGCGGCGGCTGGCATCTTACAACTGCAGACTGATGCCCTGGATGCCATTAAAGCTGCTCCTAGTGCAATGACCATCGCCGACTTGGCTGCCCACATCAACGCCGCTGCCCAGATCGAGACCCTTTACAAAATCTTGCGCCATCTCAACGCGAATGAACGACAGATCAAACTCTCGGGCGACCCGGCTGATTTGAGCCACCTGCGGGTCGAGAGCCGTTAATCACCATCACCAGTCCAGTGAGGCCAAGACGGCGGCCACTTTGCTGCGTTGCGAAACCTGAGAAGGCTTCTTGTATCCTCACTTACTCCGGAATCGAGACGGTGACGGCGGCGATCGCCACATACATGTCGTCGTTTTTGTCATTTAACTCCGGAATCGCCTTGCCCGGTACGACCATGCCCCCTGACTCCAGAGTGAGCGTTTTCTGACCAAAGGGTAGAACCGCCAAGACCTCATCCTGTCTAACGGTTTCGGGAAAGGGGACAGCCACCTGCACCGCGACTAACATCTCACTGGGATGATCTAAACCAGCGACTTCCCACACGCCCGGTAGCGCATTGTGGGCGATCGCATTGCGCACCGCGCGAGCGGCTGCCACCGTAGGGTCTTGACCATGCTGATCAACCCCCATCCCCATTTCAATAACCAGCCGTTTCTGCGTCATTTGTTTTTTCCTGAAACACCGGATTCTCAAAGCTCTTGCCTGCCCCGCCGGAGCGTACACCCCAGCGTCTAAATCGCGAGAGGCGATCAACCAATGTATGCGGAAATCACCCGATCATCCAATCGCGGGCGGCTTAAACATTTGCCGGTGGAGCCGTATAGCCCTGAATATTTTCCGGGCGAAAGCGGCGGACAATTGGCGTCGCTAGGCGAATCTCAGCATCAGACCCTCGCACCACTAGCAAATACTTGCCTGCCGCTAAGCGGTTGCGATAGGACAGAGCATCGCCACTACCAAAGGCCGCTCCCGCTCCGCCGCCGACAAAAAAGGCTCCCATCGCCCCTGACCCGGCCCCCAGCAGCCCGCCGATGATCTGGTTGCCCCAAGCACCGGCCCAAGGGAATGTATCTAGACCCGTCACTGCATTAAAGCCAAAACCGGCAATAAACCCAAAGGGCACTAACCAAACCATCATCAGTCGCATTTGCTTCCAGGCTTCATTAGCCGGGTCAATGAGACCATATTCATCAGCAGTTTTGTACCCCTTACCCAAGATCGCCACTTCTCCCATCGCGAACTTAGCCTCTTCCAACGCGGAATAGGCTCCTTCGACTTGGATGCGATCGCTCAAAACAGCTATCAAATAATTCATGGGGCTCTAGCACACCGTTCCATTACATCAGAGTCACTAGGCTTCATTATTACGTGTCAGCGCGATCGCCATAGCTGGATTTTGATTGGCGCCCCACCCTTCCCCGGCTGCTGAACCTGCAGATCAAGCTTCCCTAAGCTGTAGCTGAGGAGCAGTCTTCCTGCCCCGGCAGCTGGGCAAACAGCTTCCTCTTGCCCAGCCCTGATGGATTGTCGTTAACCAAGGCGCTGGCATCTTTCTCGTGTCTGCCGGTCAGCCCCGTAGATAACCGGATGGCGTTATCTGTCGCCAGGCGTCACCAGACAGAAAAACCTCGAAGCGACAGCACAACGGGGTAATATAGCAGACATACCCTTTAAGGTGTGGCACCGTTGTAGCTAACTGCGTAGGTACTTATGAGACAGTTATTAACCCGTTTTTTCGCCCTTATTCTCGTTGCCGTCATTGGTCTAACCGGTTGCAACAGTGCTGGGGTGAGTGGGCAAATGTCTGGGGACTATCGCCAAGATACCTTGACCGTAATTGAGACCTTACGGACGGCCATCAATCTCTCGACCGATGACCCTGACAAGAATGTGGCGGAGGCCAACGCCCGTAACCTAATCAACGATTTCTTTTCGTTCTACCGCCGCGACAATGCGGTCGAAGGGCTAAGTTCTTTCGCGACCACCCGAACCGCCCTCAACGCTCTAGCGGGCCACTACAGCTCTTACCCTAATCGTCCAATTCCAGACAAACTCAAAAATCGATTAGAACAAGAATTCAAACAAGTTGAAGCCGCTCTCAAGCGGGGAGCATAAGCGCTTTAACGATAATTCCTCAACTCCGTAGTCGGCTATTCGTCGTGAATTATCTGCCGCTGTACTGATGAATCGGCGATTGCCCAGCCATCATAGCCACGCTGAATCATCTTGCTCAACATCGGCCCATTCTCGGTAAATGCCCCCGTCAAAGACTGCCTTTGCTCAAGCAAGGGGCGGTCTTTGTGATTTAGCGGCCAACCCCTTGAAAAATAGTTTGACGGGGGTTGCTTATCTTTGCTAGAATCGCAATTCTGTAGTGGAGTGCTGAGTAAGGGACATGAAAGTCCGCGCATCCGTCCGAAGAATGTGTGATAAGTGTCGCGTCATTCGTCGTAAAGGCCGAGTGATGGTGATCTGTGCCAACCCGAAACATAAGCAACGTCAAGGGTAATATCCTTGGCGATCGCTGGGTGAAGAGGGCTGAGCATTGGTGGAAAAGCATTTCACCAAGTAGTTTTAGTCACGACGACTAAGCTGCACCGATATAGTGAAATTCAATGGGGAGATAGGAGTCAGTGGCACGCATTGCTGGCGTAGACCTGCCGAGAGATAAGCGGGTCGAAATTGGTCTGACATATATTTACGGTATCGGTTTGAGTCGGTCTCAAGCAATTCTTGGGAAAACGGGAGTCAATCCTGACATCCGTGTTCGTGATTTGACTGACTCAGATGTCTCGAGATTGCGGGATTCCGTCGAGAACGACTACGAAGTCGAAGGGGATCTACGCCGTCTTGAAGGCATGAACATTAAGCGACTGATGGATATTGGTTGCTATCGGGGGCGGCGTCATCGAGCCGGCCTTCCTGTGAGAGGACAGCGCACCCGAACCAATTCCCGCACCCGCCGCAGTGGTAAGCGCACTGTTGCAGGCAAGAAAAAAGCGCCTAAGAAATAGCGTACTGACTGACGGATTCCAGCTCAACGTCTAGCGAATAGACGGTAGGCGGGAGCGCGTCAGTTTTTTGGTGACTGAGCAAAGACGGCAGACAGAGTAAATGGCTAAACCAACAAAAAAGACGGGTGGACGTAAGACCAAGAAGAATGTGCCCAACGGTGTCGCTCACATTCAGTCCACATTCAACAACACCATCGTGACGATTACCGACACCAATGGGGGTGCGGTTTCCTGGTCTTCGGCGGGTGCCAGTGGCTTCAAGGGTGCCAAAAAAGGGACTCCGTTTGCGGCCCAAACGGCAGCTGACAGTGCGGCCCGACGCGCCATGGATCAGGGTATGCGTCAAATCGAGGTCATGGTCAGTGGGCCCGGCGCGGGCCGGGAAACGGCCATTCGAGCATTACAAGCGGCTGGGTTGGAAATTACATTGATTCGTGATGTGACTCCAATTCCTCACAACGGCTGTCGTCCGCCCAAGCGACGACGCGTTTAATTCGAGGTGTATTCAGAGTAGTGACAAGGCAAGGGAGGCACATCAGTGGCACAGTTTCAGGTTGAGTGTGTTGAGTCGTCAATTGGCGATGATCAAAGTCATTACAGTCGTTTTTTGATCGAACCGCTGGAGCGCAGTCAGGGCATCACTGTTGGCAACGCGTTGCGTCGAGTATTGCTTTCAAACCTGGAGGGGACGGCAATTACGGCAGTGCGAGTTGCCGGAGCAACTCACGAGTTTTCCACCGTACCTGGGGTTCGCGAAGATGTTCTGGATGTTCTGCTGAACATGAAAGAAGTGGTGCTCAAGAGCTATTCTGCTCAACCACAAATTGGCCGCTTACTGGTTCAGGGACCGGCCAAAGTGACAGCAGGCCATTTTGATTTGCCTTCTGAAGTGGAAATTATCGACCCCGACCAGTATGTCGCCACTGTGGCAGAGGGACATACTCTCGAAATGGAATTTCGGATCGAATTGGGCAAAGGCTATCGGGCGATCGAGCGGAGTCACGATGAAGCGGCTGCTTTAGATTTCATGCAGATCGATGCAATCTTCATGCCTGTCAGAAAGGTGAATTACACCGTAGAAGACGTGATGGAAGGTGGCTCTTTGAAAAAAGACCGCTTAGTCATGGAAGTCACCACGAATGGTAGCTTGACCCCTCAGCAAGCCATGAGCGAAGCGGCAGCAATTTTGGTTTCGTTGTTCAATCCGCTTAAGGATGTGACGCTAGAGCCGAAATCTGACGAGGAGCCGAAGGAAGAAGATCCCACCAATCACATTCCCATTGAAGAGCTACAGCTTTCGGTGAGAGCCTACAACTGCCTCAAGCGGGCTCAGGTCAATTCGGTGGCCGATCTTTTGGACTTCACTCAGGAAGACCTGCTGGAAATCAAGAATTTTGGGCAAAAGTCGGCAGATGAGGTGATTGAGGCGCTGCAGCAGCGTTTGGGCATCACGTTGCCCGCTGAAAAGTCGGCCAAGACTGCCTAGCCAAAGGCTTTCCCCAACTGTGGTTGGGGATATTTCTCCGAAGCTCCCCGCTTCGGATTTTTACTGTTGAGTTGTGTCAATTGAAGGAGGGAAGTGACTATGCGCCACGCTTGTCGTGTCCCAAGACTGGGAAAACCGGCTGATCAACGCCGAGCTTTATTGCGATCGCTCACGACTGAGCTGATCCGCAATGGTCAAATTAAAACCACAAAAGCCCGCGCTCGGGCCGTGCGGTCAGAAGCAGATCGAATGATCACGCTGGCTAAAGATGGGTCTCTGGCGGCTCGCCGTCGAGCGTTGGGTTACATGTACGATAAAAGGCTGGTTCATGCGCTGTTCGAGCAAGCTCAGGATCGGTATGGCGAACGTAACGGTGGATATACCCGCATCTTGCGTACCGTTCGTCGCCGAGGCGATAACGCTGAAATGGCCATCATTGAGCTGACTTAGCCACGCACTTACCACCCTATCATGTCGCGTCCGACCCCCTTACCTGACCAATTGCATGCCCATGGCACTCCTCGGTGGACTCAACTCCAGCGGGTAGCGATTGTTGTGCAGTATGTCGGCACTCACTTCCACGGCTGGCAGCGTCAACCGCGTGAGCGAACGGTGCAGGGGGATATTGAGACTGCGATCGCCAGTGTGTTGGGCCACGCTGTGACCCTTTGTGGGGCTGGGCGAACCGATACCGGCGTCCATGCTGCCGCTCAGGTTGCTCACTTTCAGGCTCCGACGATGATTCCTGCCCAGCGCTGGGCGAGTATCCTCAACAGTCGCCTCCCGGCAGACATCGTGATTCGGGCAGCGGCGCGAGTGCCAGATGATTGGCATGCTCAGTTTTCGGCGCAGTGGCGACGCTATCGGTACACCATTTATACCCACCCGGTTCCGAATCTCTTTGTTCGCCCGTTCTCTTGGCACTACTACCATCAGCCTTTGAGCGAGGGGCTCATGCAAGCGGCCCTAGCCCCTTTGCTGGGTTACCATGACCTGACGGCCTTCCAAAGATCGGGCTCTAAGCGATCTCACGCTTGTGTAGAACTGCAGCACGTGGAATGCCGCCGTCGGGATCAATTTGTAACGGTGGAACTGCAGGCAAACGGTTTTTTGTACGGCATGGTACGTCTCCTGATGGGGATTTTGGTCCAGGTCGGACGGGGCATGCTCAGTGTGGAAGAGTTCACTGGTCTCTGGCAAAATCAACAGCGAGACCAGGTAAAGTACGCGGCTCCGGCCAGTGGCCTTTGCTTGTTACGAGTCGGGTATGAACATTTTCCCTTTTCGCCCAATATTTGGTACGACACACAACCGCAGTTTTGTTTCTCTCCCTGTTCTCCCCCGGTCGCCGTCTAAAATCTGCCGTTTGAATCCAGTCAGCGATCTTGCCCACCTTGCTCTGAACCTTTCCAAAGAAACCCATGACTAAAACCTACATCCCACCCGTTGATGAAATTGATCGTAAATGGTATGTCGTTGATGCGACTGATCAGCGCCTTGGACGCCTAGCTACTGAGGTTGCCAGCATTCTTCGCGGTAAAAACAAACCCACCTTTACGCCCAACATGGATACCGGTGACTTTGTTGTCATCGTGAATGCGGAAAAAGTAGTTGTGACGGGCAACAAGTCCAGCCAGAAGCTCTATCGCCGTCACTCGGGACGACCCGGCGGGATGAAGACTGAGACCTTTGCACAGCTTCAAGATCGAATCCCTGAGCGCATCATCGAAAAAGCGGTCAAAGGGATGCTGCCGAAGAATGCTTTGGGGCGGAAGCTGTTTACCAAGCTGAAGGTCTATGCCGGTAATGAGCATCCCCACGACGCTCAACAACCTGAGACCCTGGTTATCAATACGACTCCTGGAGGAAAAGCATAATGCAAGCGACTGACAATACTGATCGCGTGGTTTATTGGGGCACGGGCCGCCGCAAATCGGCGATCGCTCGGGTGCGTTTGGTGCCTGGCAGTGGTCAAGTTACCATTAATGGCCGTCCGGCTGAGCTGCATCTGCAGGGCAATGCGGCTTATCTGACGACCGTCAAGGCGCCCTTGGAAACGTTAGGCCTAGAAAGTGAGTACGACGTTCTAGTCAATGTCCATGGCGGTGGGCTCACGGGTCACGCTGACGCGATTAAAATGGGAGTGGCTCGGGCTCTGTGTGAGCTAGATCCGGAGAACCGAAAACCGCTCAAGGTCGAAGGGTACTTAACCCGTGATCCCCGCTGTAAAGAGCGTAAGAAGTACGGCCTCAAGAAAGCGCGGAAAGCCCCTCAGTTCTCCAAACGCTAATTACGACTGGATCAATGTCTTGGGAGCGATCGCGCTGCTTAGACAGGTTTGCAATAAATTCCTTCTACTGATTGCGAGGTAACAATGCCAAAAGCTGAAATTCATCCTGAGTGGTATCCCGAAGCTAAGGTTTACTGCGACGGTAAACTGATTATGACCGTTGGCTCGACAAAGCCAGAGTTGCATGTCGATGTGTGGTCGGGCAATCACCCCTTTTATACGGGCACTCAGAAAATTATTGATACTGAGGGTCGGGTTGAGCGCTTTATGCGGAAGTATGGCATGTCTGACTCGACGGCGGAGACCACGAGCACTGACTCTGAGTAACTTTCTGGACTCCGCCTTGAGTGGAATTCAGCGGGTCGTAATAGAGTCACGGAAGAAAAAATGGCCGAAGCTTATCTGCTAGATAAATTAAACTCGGTAAACCAAACGTTCCACGAGTTAACTCGGCGTTTGGCTGATCCGGACGTCGCTAAGGATCCGGATGAGTTTCAGCGGATTGCGAAGGCCCGCTCTTCTTTAGAGGAGACAGTTACGACCTACGATACGTGGAAAGAGCTGCAGGAAGAGTTGGCCGGGGCTCGCGAGATTTATCGAGAGTCGAGCAGTGATCCTGATTTGAAAGAAATGGCGGCGACAGAAGTCAGCGACCTCGAAGAACGCCTTGACGGGTTAGAAGCTCAGCTCAAGATTTTACTGCTGCCAAAAGATCCCAACGACGAAAAGAACATCATGTTGGAGATTCGGGCCGGTACTGGCGGTGATGAGGCCAGCATTTGGGCCGGTGATCTCGTCAGAATGTATTCGCGCTACTCAGAATCTCAGAAATGGCGGATTAAGCTAGTCAGCGAATCGACGGCTGATATGGGCGGCTTCAAGGAAGCTGTTTTAGAAATTCAGGGCAATAACGTCTATAGCAAGTTGAAGTATGAAGCTGGCGTGCATCGAGTGCAGCGAGTCCCCGTGACCGAGGCTGGCGGACGCGTGCATACTTCGACGGCTACTGTGGCAATTATGCCCGAAGTGGATGATGTTGAAGTTCATATTGACCCTACTGAGGTGGATATTTCGACCGCTCGATCCGGTGGGGCTGGCGGCCAGAACGTCAACAAGGTTGAAACTGCTGTTGACCTGTTTCATAAGCCCACAGGCATTCGAATTTTTTGTACGGAAGAACGATCGCAGCTGCAAAACCGAGAACGCGCTATGCAGATTTTGCGCGCTAAGCTTTACGAAATGAAGCTGCGAGAGCAAAAGGAGGCGGTCACCTCGATGCGGCGATCGCAGGTGGGTACCGGCTCCCGTTCTGAGAAAATTCGCACTTACAACTACAAAGACAATCGCATCACCGATCATCGCTTGAATCAGAACTTTTCGCTGACGCCAGCCTTAGAAGGCGATATCGAAACGATGATTCAATCTTGCATCACTCAGGATCAGCAAGAACAGTTGGAGTCGTTAGCGACTTCAGAGTCTGCTGCTTAGCCGTCCGCGGCGCTACAGGAACTGCGTCATGAGATGACGACTGACGTAGTCGTAGAATAAGCAATTAGACTGAGCGCGGTAGCGACAGAGGACAGACTCCATGGCCCGGTTTCTTCATCTGGCAGATATTCATCTTGGGTTTGACCGATACAACAGCCCTGAACGCACTAAAGATTTTTTCTTTGCGCTATCTGATGCGCTGCAAAAGTATGCGATCGCCGCAGCCGTCGACTTTGTGATTATTGCCGGTGATTTATTTGAGCATCGGGTGATTCAACCAGCGGTGCTCAACCAAGCGCAAATTTGTTTTCAGCAGCTTCAAGCCGCCAACATTCCTGTCTTAGCAATTGAAGGCAATCACGACAACACTCCCTATGGCACGTCAACAAGCTGGCTCAAATATTTGTCCCAGTGGGGATTGATTCGTCTTTTAGAACCAGGAAACTTAGCGGCTGGCGAACCGCTTTATTCCCCTTGGGATGAGACTCAAAAACGGGGAGGGTATATTGACTTACCCTGTAGCGTGCGCGTGCTGGGGTCAGCCTGGTATGGGGCCACCGCTGTGCAAGCGATCGCTCAAATTGCCGAGGCCATTCCGACGCTTCCCGCTGGCCCTAAAACCACCGTCCTCATGTTTCACCATGGTCTTGAAGGACAGATTGCTCGCTATAGTGGTGCCCTGAGATACTCAGAACTACTGCCCCTCAAGGAAGCCGGGGTCGATTATTTAGCCTTAGGACATATTCACAAAAACTATAGTGAGGGCGGCTGGGTCTTTAACCCAGGTTCCATAGAAGCCAACAATGTCGAAGAAGGAAGCTTTCGGCGCGGTGTTTATCTGGTCGAAACAACCGAACAAAGGATCGAAGCTACGTTAAAACAAGACTATCAGCAGCGTCCGATCGTTCAACTCGCAGTCAAAGTCAAAGGTGAAGAGAGTCAGGACGAGGTGATTATGATGGCGGAAGCCCAAATCACTGAGGCCATTCAAAATGGTCAGCTGATCCCACAAGACCACCCCATCGTCGAGTTACGGATTGAGGGGCAGGTCGGTTTTGAACGACTGGAGTTGGATACGAAGGCCCTGCAGAAAACCCTGCAGTCGATGAGTCAGGCGCTGATTTTTCTGCTGAAGTACGACGTTGAAGAGCGAGATTTTGACTCACCGCTGGCGGCGGATGTCAGTCGCGACCAGATCGAGCGGAGTGCATTCCTTGATCTGTTAGCGGGACATCGAGATTACAAAAAGCGGGCCGACAATTTGGCCGCCGCCTTAATCGAACTCAAATCAAAGCGCTTAGCCGCGCAAAGCGATGATGCGCTTTACCAATACCTAGAAAATTTGCTAGCCCCTTAACATCAGATAGCGGTTTAACGCGTGAAGGTGTCGGCGGAACTATTGGCATCATTATTCCACCAAGAAGCAAATCCGCTGCTCAGTGGCAAGATCCGACGGGCACCGGAGCCATCTTGAGCGGCTATCTGACAAAGGAGTGAACCAAGGAGCAAGGGGATGCAGATCAAATTTAATAAAAGCTGCCGATGACAGAAATGCCATCGGCAGGAAAGTGAAAAACTCGCAAGAGCACATGAGAGTCAAATGCCTACAAGGGATGATTGAAGCGCTGCCCTGATGGATTACTTAACCAAAATCTTGCTCAAGCACCAACTGAGGCGGCGGCTGGCTCCATGTTCAGCGCTTCAGCGGTCATCTGTTGCTGCCAAGGCTGCTGACCTTCGGGATCTACGGCTAAGCGGTTGCAAGGAATGGTGTCAGACAAAATCGCACTGGCCATCATCCCAGTATGGATCTCTAGCTGAGCTTCAGACACAGCTTCAAACATTAATCTTTGGCCAGGAAAAACGACTCGCTCAAAATACCAATTATGGACATTAGTAATGCGAACGACCTGCATCTTACTAGTGGCATTTACATAGCAGCAAAGCATAGATACAGACTGGTCAGAAGGCAGATGGTCAATGATCTGGGTCATAAGAATTCAAGGGCGAACCACAATAGACGACTAGTTGCAAGTTAACACTCTTGAACAGTGATTGGTTGTAAACGCGACTACCATCGATCCCAAACCCCTTACAAGCTGGTACATACTGCAATAATTTGAAACAGTTTGTCGATAATCGTGGAGAGGCGATCGCCCATTTTGTTCAAGAGCTAATGCTCAAATGCTCTTGTCACATAGGTTTCCCAGGATCTTAACGTTATTTAGTATGAGTCTCGCAAACTTAACGAACAACTTGGGTACAAACTTCCCACACTTAATTCTAGGCTGCGGTAAAATTGATCCCCGCTTTGCCAAAAAGTGGGCTGTCCCCTAGAAATTAGTGGTTTTAAAAGTGCTCAAAACTACCAAACTATGTCTGAAGCTGTAGTCTTGCCAACTTATTGATTTTTTATATCAATCGTAGGGCCATAAATGTTGCCCGAGAAGCTATAGATATTTCCTTGGATTTAGATGACAAAACAATTTTTGTGCCCTGTGATTTGGTGTTGGAAAATACTTTTTGAGCCTTGTAGAGAAGTCAGGAATTGTTGAACGTATCTCCTCGGCTAGGGGCTGTCATCATTTAGCTGTGCCTAACTTGCCGTGCCTCACTCTCAACTCCTAGCTGATAGAGTTGATGCGAGCGCGTCATGGTTGACGCCAAAGCGGTTGTCCGTTGATTAATGATGCGTTCTAGGAAGCGATCGCTGGGGAGGGAAAGTGGCATGAAGCGGGTTCGGCTCCTCGTCATCGGCGTTGCCGCAGTGTTTACTGTGGGCATGGTGCTGTGGGCGATCGATTTTGTGCTGCGAGCCCAGGCCGCGATCGCCCTCCTCTCGCCATTACTCGCCCAGCTGTTTTTGATCGCCGTGATCGGCTTGACAGTGGCCGCGGTCATTGGTGGTCTGTATTATTTTCGAGCTTTTCTGAGGCCGCAGCGGCGCTCCTCTCCCACCTTACCCAAGGCGAAAGGAGACGTGGCGGCAGTGGCGATCGCGGCTATTGAACAGCAAGTGGCGCAGATTCAAGACGAGGTGACTCAAGTCGCCCTGCGAGAAAAGCTGAAAGTTCTTACGGACCGGTGGCAACAGCGAGATATTCGCATTGTGTTGTTGGGCGTCGGCTCAGTGGGCAAAACGTCCATCGTCAACCAACTGACAGGAGATCTGGGCGGTGCAGTTGACGCCCCCATGGGGACCACGTCAGTGGCTGCGACCTATCCCCTCAAAGTTGTGGGGGTAGAGCAGATGATTTGGCTCACCGATACGCCGGGCTTGTTAGAAGCCAGCACCGAAGGCCCGCAGCAAGAAGCGCAAGTGCGTCAGCTAGCCACCGAGGCTGACCTCCTGTTATTTGTCATTGACAATGATCTGCGGCAGTCGGAATATGCCTTGGCGCGATCGCTGCTAGACATAGGCAAACGGCTCATCATTGTGCTCAACAAAGCGGATTTGTTTCCTGACGGTGACCTGCAAGCCATTTTGGCCGAGGTGAGAGGGCGTTTGCAACCTGACTTAGTCGCGGCTGATGTGGTCGATATTGCGGCCAATCCGCAACCCCTGACGCTGGCCACAGGGGCAGTCGCCCAGATGGAACCCGATTTGTGGCCGCTCGAAAAGCGCCTGACCGAGGTATTGCGTGACGAGGGGGCAGATCTGTTGGCCGATTCGCTCTTGCTGCGATCGCAGCATTTAGGAGAGGCCGCCCGCCAACTGATTCAGGCCCAACGCCATCAGGCCGCAAACGCCGTGATTGAACGCTATCAGTGGATTACCGCTGCCGTCGTTGCGGCGACGCCGCTACCGGGCATCGATCTGCTCGCCACCGCTGCCATCAACGCCCAAATGGTGGTGGATCTGGGGCGAGTTTATCAATTTGAGTTGTCTCTCCAAGAGGGCAAAGAACTGGCGTACACCCTAGCGCGCACCTTGACCGGACTCGGCATCGTAAAAGGGGCCATGGGGCTATTAGCGCTGGGGCTGCAGACGACGATTCCCACGGCGATCGCAAGTCGGGGCGTGCAAGGCATCAGCGCCGCCTACCTCACGCGCATTGCCGGTAAAAGCTTTATGGATTATTTCACTCAAAACCAAGACTGGGGGGATGGCGGCATTGGGGAAGTGGTGCAAAAGCAGTTTCAGCTCAACCGTCGCGAACAGTTTGTACGGGAATTTATCGCTGACGCGATTCGCCACTTGCAAGCAACCTCGCCAGTGGCCCTCGACTTACCCATCAGACAGAGGGAAGAAAAAGAAACAGAGCCATAGGCGACAGATCACCGCACAAAAATTCGTTCAGCAAAACCCTGAATGGATTTTGTCGAACGAACTTTCAGTGCGTGCAGAGCTAGGGTCTCAGGATTTAAGAGCGCTTGCTGAGGGGAATCATCCTTACCTTTGTAGCCAGCCCCAATCGCTGCAGCAGTCGAATCGTCTGCCAGGTCACATCAATTTCCCACCAGTGCCAACCCGTCTGAGCCGAATGGGGAAACGTGTGGTGGTTGTTATGCCAGCCTTCGCCGTAGGTTAACAGTGAGACCCACCAAAGATTACGCGCATTGTCGTTTGCTTGGAAATTACGATAGCCCCAGCAGTGAGTCGCCGAATTCACAAACCAAGTGGAATGCCACAACAGCACCGACCGGGCAAAGACACCGTAGACCACGAATGACCAGCCGCCGAGAGCGTAGAGCAAAATGGCAAGTGGCACTTGCAGCAAGAGGAAGTATCGATCAAGCCAACGGTAGTAGGCGCTTTTGGCTAAGTCAGGTGCATACTTGGAATATTCATTAAAGGCGAAGGATTCGTGTTGAGGTTTCAGGATCCAGATGATGTGGCTCCACCAGAACCCGCGCTTGGCTGAGTAAGGATCTTTTTGGGGATCTTCGGTAAAGGCGTGGTGTTTGCGGTGTCCCCCCACCCAGAAAATGGGGCCACCCTGAGTTGCCAACGCCCCAATGGTGGTCAACACATATTCCAACCACTGGGGTACTCGAAAACTACGATGACTCAGCAGTCGGTGATAGCCCAAGCAGATGCCAATGCTGCCGAACAGCCAGTGCAGTAACAGCATGACGCCCAGCGCTGACCAAGAAAAGAACCAGGGGGTTAGCAATGCCAGGAGGTGAAAAGTCGCAAAAAAAAGCACAGTCACCCAGTCAACAGTGTTTCTATAGCCGGGTCTGACCGCAGGGGAATTTGAGTTCATGGGATGCTTTCTGAAGATGTGATGGTTTCAGGCAACTGCCTGTTATGGTAAAGCAAGTGCCACTTGCACAAAGCTAGCGTATCGAGTTTTCAGCCATCGTGCAAGGGGCATTTTCCATTTGTATGCAAGTGCAACTTGCTTTGATCGTCCATGGCGACTTTATCCACACGCGAACGACTCATTCAGGCTGCGCTAGCGCTGTTTTTGTCCCAGGGAGTTAGCCAAACCACGACACGCCAGATTGCTGATTTAGCGGGCGTTAATGAGGTGACCCTATTTCGCAACTTTGGCAATAAATATGGGCTCCTGCAGGCCGTCATTCAAGCGGCCCCGACATTTCGCGATTTAGGCGAGACGTTGATGCAGCAAACGATCGCGACCGGCGATCGCTACCAAACGCTCAAAACCTACGCTAGCGAGTGTCTGCAGGCGCTAGAGCAAGCCCCAGCCTTCGTGCGATCGCTGATTGGGGAAGCCGATCAATATCCCAGCGAAAACCGTCAGGCCCTTGGCCAACGGCTGGATGAAGCCAGTCACTACGTCGCGCAATATCTGGAACAGACCATGCCCGCGAGTTCATTTTCTTCCGTGCGGCTAGCGGGCTTTTTGGGGGCTCTGCTGATTGGCTATGTGGTGATTGAGTCCACCAGCGATGACCATCACCTGTGGGATCACCGCGAAGACTTTTTGGATGGCCTCGTCAATCTGCTGCTGCGGAGCACCGCGCCCGCCACCACCACTGAGGGAGCTCTCGGCGACAACAGCCACCCGGAGCCCGATGTCGTTCAAGATCTCCCCGAACCCATTGCTCATCAAATTTTGAAGCAGGCCAAAGCGACGGGATCGCAAGACTACGCCTTGGCCTATGTGCTTTTTGGGGCCGGACTCTCACCCCATGAAATTGAGTGGCTGGAGCGATCGCACCACTTAAGCGACAAGTCACAGCACACCTTGCAGGTCGGCCACCGTCAAGGGGCGATTAATCAATGGATCTTGGGCAAACGCTACGGCTCTTACATCAACAATCCCCTGACCAAATGGCTGAAAAGCCGCAAAGATAGCCTCCCTTACTTATTTTTGGGAGAGGCAGCAGAAGCCGCGATGACCGCTGCCGAGGTGGGTCAGAAATGGGCCGTGTGGACGGCAGACTTGACGCTGCCCTATCCCACGCATCCCGACCAGGCTAAACAGACCTGGTGTGTCGAGATGCTCATGCGCGGCATGGGGGTCGATAATCTCAGCATTTTGTCAGGGCTATCGACCGAGCAGCTAGCGCCCTACCTCTGTCGAGCCCGCGAAAAAGCCGCACTCGCACAAGCGCGCCAGCTCGATCAAAATCAGGCGTAGGACATTCAATCTAGAGGTTGCTCAACCCCAGGAATTTGGGGCACTGCGACTCTGATGACGTCGAGAAAGTGCTGTAACCGACGAGGACGGCGTCTGCCGGGTAATAAGGCCGCGTGAATGGTCAGCCAGGGCGCTCGCCATGGGGGCAACACATCGACGAGCATCTGATGGTTGAGATCATCTTCAATAAACCAACGCGGCAGGATAGCTAGACCCAGCCCGGCCAACGTCGCTTTGTGCAGCGCAAAAATATTATTGGTAGTCATCCGTACCGGCGGCGCTATCACTACTGTTTTCCCTTTGGGGTTAGTGAGGGGAATCTGTTGACCTTCAAACGGCTCTAGTGCCACCCAGGGAAACTGCGTTAGATCAGCGGGCTTGTTGGGGACGTTACCGGTTGCCAGTAAGGCGGGGGTAGCCACCACGATGCGTTCAACCTGCCCCAGCGGCTCGACGATCAGCGATTCGTCGCCAACTGAACCGATCTTGATCCAGCAGTCACACCCCACTTCGGCAAAGCGAATGCGCTGGTCTGCGAGCTGCCAAGACAGCGACAGCAAGGGATGCTGCTGCTGAAACTGCAGCATCGTGTCTAACAGATGTAGCTGCCCTAACGCCACCGGCGCCACAATCTTCAGGGTGCCTCTGAGGGCCTCTGCAGTCTCTAGGTGCTTCTCCTCCAGAGCTTCCCACTCATCTAGCAGCTGACGCGCATCAGCCAATAGCTCAGCCCCGGCAGCGGTCAGAGACAGATCGTGGGTGGTGCGACGCATCAGTTGCGATTGGAAGCGCGATTCTAACTCTGCCAACTGGCGACTCACCGATGGCTGAGACAGATTCAAATCGCGCGCGGCGGCACTAATGCTACCGGCATCGGCAATGCGCACAAATGTCTCCAGCAGCGTCAGTCGGTCTAACGATTTACTCATACGCAAAAAGCATAACAGCTATTTTTATCACTCGTCTACCAAATATCTGAGACTGCTGCCATAGTGAGTTCAGGTCACAGATAGCGTGAATGATGATGAAAAAGAAATCTTTGGTAGTCGGGGCTTCAGGCGGCATGGGCCAGAACCTCATTCAGTCTTTGTCGGGAAGCGAAGCGATGGTTTTTGTCGCTGTTTCACACCTTCCGCGATCACCACATCATTCCTTACCCAAATATTGAAGGCAACTCACTATGACGGACATGAATTCTGAAATTCCATTGGTTCACTCAACTTTCGCGATCGGGGGTGACCTAACCGTTAACCGCTTGGGCTACGGAGCGATGCGCCTGACCGGGCAACCG
Source organism: Cyanobacteria bacterium J06626_4 (assembly GCA_038523235.1). GTDB lineage: Bacteria > Cyanobacteriota > Cyanobacteriia > Phormidesmidales > Phormidesmidaceae > Halomicronema. The sequence continues at coordinate 73,698 of JBCBJQ010000011.1, read as the reverse complement.
AGCAATTTTGGCCCCTACGCGGATTGGGCCGGCGGCAAAGCACTCCTGCGCACCGCGATCGCGCTAGGCGTTAACTTTATTGACACCGCCGAAGCCTATGGCCCTGGTGATAACGAAGACATCATTGCGGAGGCGCTCTCCCCTTATCCTCAGAACTTGGTCATTGCCACGAAAGGCGGCATTCTCAAACCTGCCCCGAACAACATTCAGGCAGACGGTCGCCCAGAAACGCTACGACGCGGGGTGGAAGGGAGCTTACGACGACTCAAGCAAGACCAAATCGACCTGTATCAGCTGCACCGCCCCGACCCCAAAGTGCCGTTTGAAGAATCAGTGCAAGCGCTGGCAGCGCTCAAGCAAGCCGGGAAGATTCAGCATGTAGGCCTCTCAAACATCACCCTTGAACAGTTGCAGACCGCTCAAGCGATTGTGCCAATTGCCTCAGTGCAAAACCGCTTTAGCTTGAGCGATCGCACCCACGCGGCACTGCTCGACTACTGCACGGCGCAAGATATCGCCTTTATTCCCCACGGTTCTCTCGGGGCACATCCGCTCAAGCGGGGCACACCGCTAACTGAGGCCAGCGGCATTCTGGCTGAGATGGCTGAAAGTCACCGCGCCAGCACGACGCAGATTGCCCTCGCTTGGCTGCTACAACGAGCGCCGAATATTCTGCTGATTCCCGGTACCACAACAGTAAGTCACCTAGAGGAAAATATGCAGGCTACGGAAATCCGGCTGTCGCAGGCAGAATTCGATCAAATCGATCAGCACTTTGCGGAGTGATCTGGCTCGCCGTCAGCAGTAATTCCCATTTTCAGTGCTCGGACTCCCGACTACCAGCAGGGAAAACGTCTACCCGGCTCAGTATCGGCAGCGGTTTCAGATTGATATCGCGGCGGGTACGTCGGGTAATTCACGCAGCAAGCGATCCCAGGTTGAGTGGGTCTGCAAAGCTGCAATCACCTGAGATAGAGGGTTTGGCCAAATCTCGGGATAGTCGGCCTCTTTTGGCAGTCGAACGGCGTAGGCCAACTGTTCCTGAGGCGGAGTAAAGTGCGCCGCCACGCCGGGCTTGTTGCCTCTGGCATCGACCCGATACCACCCGATCGCGGGCAGATAAACGGCATTAAAGCCATGCAGACTGTAGGGAAAGCCGACATCATCAATACTCAAGCGCTGATAGCAAAAGCCAGCGGGAATCTGATTCGCGCGCAGCAGCGCCGCCAGCAGGTGACTCTTGGCAAAACAGTAGCCCGTCCGATGTTGCAGCACATCAGAAGCGCGGCAGGTCACCGGATTCATTTGATAGTCAACACTGTGCCGGATTTCGTCGCGTACCCACTCAAAACAAGCCTGGGCGATCGCGGTCGGAGTGTCCCCTGCTTGGCCAATTCGCTGCGCCAGTGCCATCACCTCAGGGTGTTGCCAGTCGATGACATCATCAACCTGCAAATATTGGCAGAGATCAGGGGTCGTCGGACTGGGGGAGGGGTGACTCATGGCGACTCTGGGAGGGATATCACAGGGTTGACGAGGCCAGGGCGAACAGCCTCCAGAAAGGTGATCACTCATGAACTATCAAGGGGGCGATCGCCCGATATCGTTTCACAAGACCATCAGGACTGACGCAGTTAAATTCGGTTTTAGCTCCCCGATCCCCAAATTTTGGGAGACCGGATTCAACAGTCTCCAGATTCGGAAGATTCAGCGGGCTATTGCCTCAGTTCTAGTCATCATACCGAGAGACCCGGTGAGCCTCTGTCTTCAAGGTTCTCAGGCGTCATCAGGAAACGATTTGTGTGGTGCCAGGCGCATTTATGCGTTTCTCAGTAGCGATCGCCCCGTCGCTGGGTACAATTTGTCTGTCATAGCGTCCCGTTATGGGGGCGATCTTCGAGAAGACAGGGAACACGATGCCAAGAACCCCCAGAACGCCCAGCGAATATAACGTTCATATGCTGTTTGATGGCGGTCACCATCAAGAGGTCAAGTTTTCGACCATTCAAGACTTTCAAAAGTGGTATAGCGGTGAGTTTGTGCCCAAAGCCACGTCAGATGAGTTTATCAGCGTCCCCGTCCCGAAGATCAACCCAGGCGAATATATGGTCATTCGTCCCTCGCGGCTGTTAGCGATTCGGGTGGAGCCGATCTTCAGCTCCAGTGTTGAACGGTATTGAGTAGTTGAACGGTTTTGAGTAAACGATTCCGAGCATTCGCCACGCTGAGCGCGATCGCGCTGCTGATCACTTCGGGCTCAGCGCCCGTCGTCGCTGAACTGGCGGATGAGCCGCCGGCAGCATCACAACCCACGCCTGCGCCACGCCCGTTGCAAGGGTTAGAGCGCTGGCCAGATCAAGCCTTGGCCGATGACTTGCTGTGGCAAGGCGACGCCTCATCGGCGCAGCTGCAGTTGTTAACCGCGCTCGCCCATAGCCTCACCTATTTAGACACGCCCGCTGCGGCCACCGCCTACGCGGATTACGCAATTCCGACGATTACCCGCGATCGCGTGCGCCGCAGCTTAAGACGATTTCGCACCCTACTGCTAACCAGTAACTCGCCCGCTGAGTTTGACGCCGCTGTTCGCCGCGAATTTGCGCTGTACCAATCGATCGGCAACGATCAGCTCGGCACCGTTCACTTTACTGGCTACTTTGAGCCCTCCTATGCGGCCAGCCGCACCCCTACCGCTGACTATCGGTATCCGCTTTATCGCCGTCCTGCGGATCTCGACGATTGGCCGCTGCCCCACCCCACCCGACAAGCGCTAGAAGGCCGCGACGGTTTACAGGCTGCCAACGGTCCCCTGCAGGGGCTAGAACTGGTGTGGATGCGCGATCGCCTTGAAGCCTTTTTGGTGCAGGTGCAGGGTTCGGCTCGGTTGCAACTGACCGATGGTACGCCCCTCTCCGTGGGCTATGCCGGACGCACCGAGCACGACTATGTCAGCCTGGGTCGTGAGCTGATTAACGATGGTAAAGTCCCCGCTGAGGGCATGACCCTAGAGCGGCTGCTGGCCTATTTTGCGGAACATCCGGAAGACCTGGATGTCTATGTGCCCCGCAACGATCGCTTCATCTTCTTTCGAGAAACGGCGGGTGGGCCACCGACCGGGACCTTCTCTGTCCCTGTGACGCCAGGCCGCTCGATCGCGACCGATAAGACCCTAATGCCACCCGGGGCGATCGCGCTGATCACCCTCGATTGGCCTGAACGGAGTGCTACAGGTGATTGGCAGCCTACTCCCATCAGCCGGTATGTGCTCAATCAAGATACCGGCGGCGCAATTCAGGGGCCGGGGCGCGTCGATATCTTTGTGGGCAGCGGTGACGAGGCGGGTGCACAGGCCGGTCAGATTAATACTGATGGTGCACTTTATTTTTTGCTGCTCAAGCAGTGAGCAATCGGTTGGGCCATCAGGGGTGGTCGGGAAGCTCCGGAGTGATCGCAGCAGGCAAAGTCAAAAAGTCTTGAATCGCTTGCCATATAATCGGTTGGGCCGTCTCCAAACTGTGGTCACTGGGCACCTCGACCAACTGCACCCAAGGGCGTACAGCAGCATAATCGCGACTGGCTTGAATGTTGATCACCTCATCCTGCTGACCATGCACGATGAGAGTAGGAATCGCCGTCGTCAACTCACTTTCGTCGTAGCGCTCCGCATCGGTGACAAAGTTGTAGGCCAGCGATCGTTGCTGCTTTTCGCCATAGTGGTAAATCGATAGCCAGCCAGTCGTTTGCCAATGCTCAATCGCAGCAGTCCCCAGGCGCGGCAACCACTGATCGAGAAATTGAAACGCCGGGGCCAACAAAACCAAGTGATCGATATGAGGCCGCGCTAAGGACTGCTGCGCCAGCCACGCTGCAGTGATACCGCCAAAGCTGGAACCGATGACTGTGACGGGCTGAACTTCAGCGCTGACAGGATCAGCTTTGCGTTCAGTGATCCAGGCGAGGCTCTGCTGAATCTGGCGCGTCAGGGTTAGATGGGCAAAGTCGTCCTGATTCAAATCCAAAATGTGGAGCGACTGGCCTATTTGCTCAAACTGATGCTTGAGAAACTGCGCCTTGGCCGACTGTGGCCCCGATGCAAACCCGTGCAAATAGAGATAGTCCATCCGTTACTCAGGGAAAAATCAAGCGTTAGTCAGCGGTGATTGGCAAAGAGTTGAGTACCGCCCCCAGACGTAGGATAATACGCCCCTGGGTTGAGCAAGCTTCTGCTCCCTGAGCCCGCCCCACCAAACATTCCGTAAATCGCAAATCTATGACGCAATCTTTTCGCATTACGCTGCTGCCAGGAGACGGCATTGGCCCTGAGATTATGGCCGTCACCGTTGAGGTGATGCAGCAGGTCGGCAGCCAGCTCGATATCGAGTTCAATTTTCAGGAAGCGCTGATGGGTGGGGTCGCCATTGACGCGACGGGTACGCCTCTGCCCGCTGACACCCTGGAAACTTGCCGTCAGAGTGATGCCGTGCTGTTGGCCGCGATCGGTGGGTATAAGTGGGATGCTCTACCGCGGCATCAGCGTCCTGAAACTGGCTTGTTGGGGTTGCGGGCAGGCTTAGGGCTGTTTGCTAATTTGCGTCCGGCCACCATTTTGCCGCAGCTGGTTGAAGCCTCGTCGCTCAAGCGTGAGGTCGTTGAGGGTGTCAACATTATGGTGGTGCGCGAGCTGACGGGCGGCATCTATTTTGGCGAGCCCAAAGGCATCTTTGAGAGTGAAACTGGGGAAAAGCGGGGCGTCAGCACGATGGCCTACAAGGATAGTGAAATCGATCGCATTGGCCGGGTCGCCTTTGCCACGGCGCAAAAACGTCAGGGCCGTCTCTGTTCAGTCGATAAAGCCAACGTGCTGGAAGTGTCTCAGCTCTGGCGCGATCGCATCACTGCCCTCGCCGCCGACTATGGCGATGTAGAGTTGTCTCATTTATATGTCGACAATGCCGCCATGCAGCTGGTGCGCTGGCCCAAACAGTTCGACACGATTGTTACTGGCAACCTGTTTGGCGATATTTTGTCAGATGCAGCGGCGATGCTCACCGGCAGTATCGGCATGTTGCCCTCGGCCAGCTTAGGGGCTGACGGACCAGGCGTCTTTGAGCCAGTACATGGGTCAGCCCCCGACATCGCCGGCCAAGACCAGGCCAACCCGTTGGCCCAGATCTTGAGCGCTGCCATGATGCTGCGCTACGGACTCAATCAGCCTGCCGCTGCCGACAAAATTGAAGCGGCTGTCAACCAAGTGCTCGATCAGGGGTATCGCACCGGCGATATTATGGCTGAGGGCATGACCGGCGTCGGCTGCAGAGGCATGGGAGACGCTATCCTAAAGGCACTTGCTTAAGAAGTTTTGCAAAGTCGGCGTCAACATAGCGTTCTCGTAGAGTGCTGCTATATTTGACTGAGTTTTTATACACGAACTAGGGGTTCTTGAGCTGTGCAAAGTTATCACCAGCCGCTCCCACCTGCGCCACGAATGCCTTATCCAGATGAGATTCCGGGAGCGGCGGCCGTTTATGACCCGGCCTTGTTAAAAGCCGCACGGCATATTTACCGTACGTACTACGAAGTTCACCCCGAAGATCTGCAGCGACCCATGGGGGTGGCGATTAGTCGCAAAACCCGACGCGGCAAACTCATCTTTAGTGGGCCACCGGTTTTGTTACCCAGCGAATGCTTTATTCCGCTCAACCAGATCGAACCTGATATTCACTAGGAGCGGCTACTGATTAGGCTGTGCATGGCTTGCAACACCTCGTTTCCAGCCCCCTAGTGGATAGCGTAGGTGCGGATGCCGCCAGGCCTTACCTCGAAGCTTGGGGCCGTTAATGACTGACGCCCCCGACGCGACTGGATGTTTGAGCTGTCAGCGATCGCTGACCTCATAAGTTTTGATTAATCTACTATTTCCCCTCATTATCTGGGTGCTCGGTGCCGCTATTGGGAGTTTTCTCAATGTGGTGATTTATCGGGTGCCCGCGCAGCTCTCGCTGCTGCATCCGCCCTCTCGCTGCCCAGTCTGTCATCATCAGCTACGGCCCTACGACAACGTGCCGGTGCTGGGCTGGCTCTGCCTCAAGGGCCGTTGCCGCTATTGTCGTACGGCGATCGCCGCCCGCTATCCCCTGGTGGAAGCTCTGACTGGGGGCTTATTTCTCGCTGCTTTTTGGCAGTTTGGGCTGTCGTGGGCCACGCTCAGCACCTGGCTACTGTTGAGCTGGCTCATCTGCCTTACCTTTATTGATCTCGACACCCTAACCTTGCCGAACCAGCTGACTCAACCGGGGTTGGTCTTGGGGCTCATCGCTCAGACCGTGGTGGTCTCGGCCCCAGCCAGCTGGGCGATTGCGGCCGCCGCTCAGGGGCTGATGACGGCCATTATTGGCGCCGTGCTGGGCCTCTGGATTTTTGAAAGTATTGGTCTGGTGGGCTCACTACTGACGGGCAAGACCGTCATGGGCGGCGGTGATGGCAAGTTGGCAGCCCTGCTGGGCGCTTGGCTGGGCTGGCAAGGAATGCTGCTGAGCAGCTTTTTAGCCTGTGCGCTGGGGGCCGCGATCGGCGGCGGCGCGATCGCCCTGGGACTGCTCAACCGGCGCAGTCCAATTCCTTTTGGCCCCTTCTTAGCATTGGGCGCCCTGGTGACTATTTTTTGGGGAGAGCAGCTAATCACCTGGTATCTGCAGCTCTTTTTCCCTTTATCCATTTAGATTAAAAGTCGAACAGAAACGTCCTGCTGGCCTGCAACAATGCTTCGCAGGACGTTCAAGTACGGCCCTAAAAAGGCAGCTTCTTTTTGCTGGCCTTTTCGCGATCGTAGTTGAGTTCCTTCAGCTTTTTCATAATGCGGCTAAAGTACTCGCCCAGATATTCTTCCACCGTAGTGATGTCTTCGGGATTGATGTGAAACGTGCCGTACACTTCATCCATCGGTGCCGTCATCGGTTCTTCACCCACTACCACCTCAGTAAACGCGAGGCGATCAGCGATATTCCAGCCCCATTCAAAATAGGAAGTCAGCTTTTGCACCGTTCTGAGCAACCCTAACGGCATGCGAGAAACCCGAGAGCTTTGCCCCGTCAACCGTTCACAGAGGCGAATAATTTCGTTGGCATCCCAGGCCCGGCTGCCCGCCAGCGGAAAGCTGCGGTTAACCGTGTCATCGTTGCTCAAGGCCGCGATGGCAAACCGAGCAATATCTTGAGTGTTCATATAGGCAATCGGAGCCGCCCCATTCATCACCCAAATGCCTTGCTTTTCTAAAATGGGAATGGCGTACTGCCCAATCAACCCCTGCAAAAACCCACAGGGGCGCAAAATTGTGTAGTTCAACCCGGAGTCGGCTAAGAACTTCTCAGTGCAGTGCTTGATATTCATCAGCGGCACGTCAGGGTACTTCTCAGCATTGAGGATCGAAATAAAGACATACCGGCTCACCCCGGCTGCCTTAGCGGCCTTGATCAGGTTGAGCTTGCCGTCCCAATCCACTTTGTCGATCGCGTCGGTGGGCCGCGCCGTAGCGGCATCAATCACTGCCTCTACCCCTTCTAATGCTGGCGGCAGCGTTTGTGGCGAACAGAGATTGCCCCGCAAAAGTTGGGCACCCCACTCGCGCAGGAAACCGCCCCTTTGAAAGCTACGGACGAGGCAATAGACCTCATGCCCTTCATCTAGAGCACGTCGGACAATTTGCCTGCCCAACGTACCGGTGCCACCGATGACCAAGAGTTTCATGAAAAATTAGAAACAAAAGTTTACGTTCTTCTAACCATACCAGATGAACCCCAGGTGTCCCATTGATTGCACCCAGGGTTCTTGAAACCTTACTCTTCGCCGCCCTGCAACCGCAGCATCACAAAGCCAACGCCCAATCCCACCAAAACCAATGTCGATAGTAGAATAGCTGTACTAGCAATCTCGCCGCCCATAGTGATTTCTCTCCTTTTTGCCCTTACGGTTGATTAATAAAAAAGCGTGGTATTCGCAGAGTTTATTCTACAGTTTTGAGGCGATCCCACGTGAGTTCGACCCTGGGCAATCTACCCAATAACGAGGCGATCGCTTCAGGACTCTGTGCTTAGGTCGTCTTTCTAGAAGCGCATTGGTTTTTGGCAGGGGCGAGCAGAACTGCCCCCTGGTCAGCCGAGACGCTATTTTTAAGCAGCCCCTGCAACCGCTGGCGGCGGATCGCCGCCGCTTGGCCTGAGAATCTATAACTTTTGCTATGACGCATCCGCTCGATCCCCACATTGTCAAAGTCAACCAGCGACTCAAAGCGGCTCGCTTGGGGCTCAAGATTGAGCGACGGGGCGATATGCTAGCCCTGCGCGGCACGCTGCCGCCGCGTCCCGGCAGCGATCGCTATCACCCCTATCAACAGCGCATTCCCCTCAAGCTGCCCGCCCATAAAACTGCCCTCAAGCAGGCAGAGCAAGAAGCCAAGGTCATTGCCGCCCGCCTGATCGAACAGACCTTTGACTGGCGACCTTATCTGGTGCAGCGGGGGGCGGTTTTGGGCTCAGATGAACTGACGGACAAAATTGCCGCCTTTGCCCAGCACTATCTTGACGCGGCCGCCGCCGACCCCGATAAGCACCCCGCATCGGTCAAAGCCACTTGGGAGAAGGCCTACCGCCCTTACCTTAAAAAACTGCAGGAACTCAGCGATCGCCGGTCGTTGAGCCTGCCGGAGGCCATTGTCGCCACCGTCAAGGGCACGCGAGCCAACTCTCGCAGTCGCCAGGTTTGCTGCACCGCGATGGATGCTTTCGCTGCTTACCTCGGCCTTGAGCTGCCGATTGATTTGAAGACCCTGTGGGGCAAATATGGCAGCAGTCGCACCCAGATGCGCCAGTTGCCGACTGATGACGAAATTCTGCAGTGGTTTCATCGCATTCCCAACCCAGCGTGGCAGTGTGTTTACGGCATGATGGCTGCCTACGGCTTGCGCAATCACGAGGTGTTTTTCTGTGACTGTCGGGCGTTGATAAAGGGGGATGCCGAAGCGGCGATCGAAGTCCTGGACGTCACGAAAACTGGTGCCCACGACGTATGGCCGTTTCCACCGCAGTGGATTGACGAATTTGGCCTGCGCGACCAGACGCTGCCCGACGTCGAATTTGATTTAGCGAAAACCACCCTGCAGCGAATTGGTCAGCAAGTCACCCTGCAGTTTCGCCGCTATGAGATTCCCTTCTCACCCTATGATTTGCGTCATGCTTGGGCTGTACGCACGATTCTTTTAGGGGTGCCGGATACTGTGGCGGCTCGCATGATGGGGCACTCGGTCGCGATTCACAATCGCACTTACCACCGCTGGATTACTCGCCGCGATCAACAACGAGCCGTGCAAGCCGTGCTCAAGTCTTGAGCATAGAACCGCCCCTAGGGAATACCCGATGGCGCCCCCTCAAAGGCTAGTGACATTGGCTGCAGAAGCCCATTCATTCTGTTGATCGGGGACTTAACCTGCGAATTAACCCCCATTAATGTGCTCGGTGTACTGTCTGTCGTGAGGAGTTTCCGACACTGTCATCACTGCTCGCTACTTGATGAGTCAGAGGTGGTGAAGACGACATCCTAAGCTTGGCAACCTCTGAATTGAGTGATTGGAGCCCTCCTGTTCTACTCGTGCTGGAGTGAGATTTTTTTATGAGTCAAGTTACCGAGCCCCCCATCAGCCCCACTAAACGGAATCCGGTTTTGCAGTGGTTGGGCGTTGTGCTGCTGGTTTATCTATTAGTTGTCGCTGTCGGCATGATTGGTGCCGGGTTTAAATCGGCCACCGGTGAACGCGCCGAAGAACTGTTTGCCTTTGCGACCAACCCTTTTATGGGTTTGATTGTGGGCACCGTCGCGACCGCTCTGATTCAATCCTCTAGTACCGTGAGTTCCATCATCGTCGGTCTGGTGGCTGGCGGATTGCCGGTTGCGACGGCTGTACCGATGATTATGGGCGCTAACATTGGTACCACTATTACCAACACTTTGGTCAGCCTGGGCCACGTCACGGACAAAACGGAATTTAGAAAAGCCTTTGCGGCAGCGACTATCCATGACTTCTTTAATTTGCTCAGCGTCGTTATTTTTTTGCCGTTAGAAATCCTGTTTCATCCCCTAGAAAGGATGGGTTTGTTTCTGGCAAATATCTTTGTCGGCGGCGGCTCAGCCAGCATGAAGAATTTGAATGTGGTGAAAACGGTCACCAGTCCATTGGTGAATCTATTTAAAGCTGCCACGCATATTTTTCCGGCTCCGTTTGATGGCATTTTGTTGATTTTCTTGGGCATTGGCCTGATCTTTTTAACGATCACCTTCATTGGCAAGCTGCTGAAGGTGCTGATGGTCGGCCGAGCTAAAGACATTTTGCACACTGCGATCGGGCGCGGCCCCATTGCCGGTATTTTGGCTGGTACCCTGATCACCATTTTGGTACAGTCTTCTTCCACCACGACCAGTTTGATGGTGCCTTTAGCCGGGGCGGGGGTCTTTGGCCTAGCACAGGTTTACCCCTTTACTCTCGGGGCCAATATTGGCACCTGTGTGACCGCGCTGTTGGCCGCCACGGCAGTCTCTGGGGCAGAAGCGGTACCCGCGTTAGAAATTGCCATGGTGCATTTGCTTTACAACACCCTGGGCGTCGTCATCATTTACGGGATTCCCTTTTTGTGTCGGCTGCCGATCGTGGGAGCTGAGACCCTGGCTGCGATCGCTGCCGATCGCAAGTATCTGGCCTTTCTCTACATTGTGACGGTGTTTTTCCTGATACCAGGTATTTTGCTGGGGATCACGGCCCTAGCCTAAGTCCCTGGCCCGTTCAGTTCAGTAAAGCAGCGGTTGAGAATCTTCGTCCCTTTCAGCCGCTGCCACATTCTTTATTCTTTGGCTAATTGGCCAGTATCCCTGTTTAGAGGAGATTTTTACCATGAGTGACAAACTCGACTACGTTCGGCAAATAGAAACGCAGATTACAACGACTAAAGCGACGCTAGAAAAGCTCAAAGGCGAGCGCGATCAAACGATGATCGCCGTGCAGCATGAAGAGGTTGAGAATTTAGAAAAATATCTGGATGAAGCTCAAGTTAACCTGCAAGATTTGTCAGGAACGGCAGAAGACGCCTGGCACGAACTTAAAGAGGCCCTGGAAGGTTTGATGGGCAATATTCGCGCCAGCCTGAGTCGTCTGCTGGGTGACTCAGAAGATAACTCAGAGTCCTAGAACGGCACGTCTGCGGTTCCATAGCAGAATTCTGAACTCAGCAGTGTCATGGCAACGGCGGCCGCAGACGAGAGCGATCGCCCCCGACAAAAAGGGACGTGAGCATCACGTCCCTCAGCTTCGCACTGCAGTGAGCGTGCTAGACGCCGACCTGCAAGCTTATGGCAACTCAAAATCTTTAGGCTTCGCTTTCGATATAGAAAAACAGAAGGCCCATGACTGCCGCTGGCATCAGCCAGGTAATCACAGGAATCATAATCCAGGGCAACCAAGAAGCCGCGTAAGTTCCGTCCATGGGGAGAGTCTCCTAAAAAAATGTGGATGGTCAATGGTTACGAGGTATGAGGGCGTAGGGAGTAAGCAGGGATTAGGTATTAGGAAAATTCCACCTGTTCCCTATTCCCCATTCCCTATCCCCTACTAATTCACAAATCCCCTAAAGATCGCGTTGATTTCGGCAAAGTGGGTCAGCAAGAAATAGGCCATATAGGCACCGCTCATGCCGCCAATGAAAAAGCCAGCCGACATTTCGCTCCAGCCTTCAGCCGTTTTTAGCGGGTCAGTGCCAGCGGGGAGTTCGGCGGTGGGCTTGAGGGATACGAGACCGTGGGCGTTCATGCAGGCTGTGCCCAGCAGCACGATCGCGATCGCGGTGACCAGTCCGCCCAAATAAGGGGCGACCTCAAAGTCCCGTAGGGCACCGACCACTACTTCCGGCCCGACCAAAAAATACCCGTGAGCCAGACCAATTTCGAGCCCGCGCGTCAGCGGGGCCATGCCTTTGCGGTAGGCGGGCAGCGCCCCTAAGAAAGACCGCACAAAGGCGGAATCACTGATGGGCGTCGATAGGTGGCCCAGTTCCGGGTTTCCCTGGTAGGGCTGAACCATTTGATTTGTCATGTTGGGATGTGCCTCCATATGGGTGAGAAATCTTCTCTCCGGGGTCAGAGAGAAACACGGCTCGTTAGGCGATTGGGGTGAAGCGACTCGCCTCGGCATACTCAATGCACCAGGGCGCGATCGCCTAACGGAAGAATAAAAGTCCTGGTTCAACTACCCCGAAGAACCAGGACTCATGAGGCGCGGAGAGTCTCCATGCGTCCCAAGCCTGTAAAGGGGATTTCAGAAGGAATGCAGCGTCAGCTTCTGAATAACCGTCATCAAAATCTTTGAATAAGGGCCACGCTCATCCCGAGCGGACGAATCGCGTTGGGGGCGTAAACCGGAGCCGGCAACAAAGCTGGGCTCGGGGAGGAGGCTGGGGACACATGACTGTGTCCCCAGCCTTCTATTTCAAGTTGCCTCGCTAGCCAAAGCGGCTTGACGTTGAGGCGATCAGGAAGGCCGCGTAGGTGATGATATAGCCTGCTGTAAAGTGAGCCAGACCCACCACTCGCGCCTGCACGATAGAGAGTGCTACCGGCTTATCTTTCCAGCTCACCAAGTTGGCCAGGGGCGTGCGCTCATGCGCCCACACCAGCGTCTCGATCAGCTCTTGCCAGTAACCCCGCCAGCTAATCAGGAACATGAAGCCCGTTGCCCAGACCAAGTGTCCAAGGAGGAACATCCAGGCCCACACCGATAGGTTATTCATGCCATACGGGTTGTAGCCGTTGATCAGCTGCGACGAGTTGAGCCACAGGTAGTCTCGGAACCAGCCCATCAAGTAGGTCGAGTTTTCGTTGAACTGAGCTACGTTACCCGACCAGAGGGTGAGATGTTTCCAGTGCCAATAGAACGTCAACCACCCAAGGGTATTGAGCATCCAGAACATGGCGAGGTAGAACGCATCCCACGCGGAGATGTCGCAGGTCCCCCCTCGTCCTGGCCCGTCGCAGGGGAAGCTGTAGCCGAAGTCTTTTTTGTCCGGCATGAGCTTCGAACCGCGAGCATCCAAGGCCCCTTTGACAAGAATCAGGGTCGTGGTGTGCAGGCCGAGGGCGATCGCATGGTGCACTAAGAAGTCACCGGGGCCAATGGCCAAGAACAACGAGTTCGAGCCACTGTTAATCGCATCCAGCCATCCGGGTAACCAGACGTTGCCGTAGTTGGGCCAAGCCGTCGCGGCAATGCTGTCGGAGTTCGACAATAGGGTGTCAAAGCCATACAGCAGTTTGCCGTGGGAAGCTTGAATCCACTGGGCAAAGACGGGCTCTACCAGAATCTGCTTCTCGGGGGTGCCAAAAGCGACGACCACATCGTTATGGACGTATAGTCCCAACGTGTGGAAGCCGAGGAAGAGGGAAACCCAACTCAGGTGGGAAATCAGCGCTTCCTTATGCTCTAGCATCCGGGACAGCACATTGTTCTCATTCGCCTTGGGATCGTAATCCCGAATCAGGAAAATGGCCCCGTGGGCAAACGCCCCCACCATCAAGAAGCCAGCGATGTACTGGTGATGGGTATACAAGGCCGCCTGAGTGGTGTAGTCCTTGGCGATAAACGCGTAGGACGGCAGCGAATACATGTGCTGCGCCACCAGCGACGTGACCACCCCTAAACAAGCTAAGTGCCACCCCAGTTGGAAGTGGAGCGAGTTGTTATAGGTGTCATACATGCCCTTGTGGCCATCGCCAATCCAACCGCCAAAAGGCGTTCCGGTAGGCGGATTATGGGCCGCCATGATCTCCTTCATGTTGTGGCCAATACCGAAGTTAGTCCGGTACATGTGGCCCGCCACGATAAAGATGACCGCGATCGCCAGATGGTGATGGGCAATATCCGTCAGCCACAGCGCTTCCGTCTGGGGATGAAAACCTCCCAAGAAGGTCAGAATCGCAGTACCGGCACCCTCACTGGTGCCAAACACCTGATTGAGACCATCAGGGTTCTGGGCATAGACGCCCCACTGGCCGGTGAAGAACGGCAGCAACCCGTCGGGGTGGGGCGGCGTGGAGAGGAAGTTGTCCCACCCCACATGCTGACCCCGCGCTTCGGGAATGGCCACGTGCACCAAATGCCCTGTCCAGGCCAGCGAACTGACGCCAAACAGCCCAGCTAAGTGGTGGTTCAAGCGGGATTCCGCATTTTTGAACCAAGACAAACTCGGGCGGAACCGGGGCTGTAAATGCAGCCAACCAGCAAACAGAAAGACGGCGGCCAAAATCAGCAAGAACACCGCACCACTAAAGAGGTCCATGTTGGTGCGCATGCCGATGGTGTACCACCAGTGGTAGACCCCCGAGAAAGAGATATCGACCGGATAGTTGGCCCCAGCTTGGCTGAAGGCATCCACCGCCGGTTGACCAAACTGCGGATCCCAAATCGCGTGAGCGATGGGACTAACACCGAGCGGGTCTTTGACCCACTGCTCGAAATTACCTTGCCAGGCGACGTGGAACAGGTTGCCGGAGGTCCACAAAAAGATGATTGCCAGATGACCAAAGTGAGAAGCAAAAATCTTTTGATAAAGATTTTCCTCCGTCATGCCATCGTGACTTTCAAAATCGTGGGCCGTCGCAATCCCATACCAGATCCGCCGAGTAGTCGGATCTTGCGCCAAAGCCTGGCTAAATTTTGGGAATTTAGTTGCCATTGATTTTTTTTGATTCCTCCCTGCTATCCCATCGTCAACATGCGAGCATGGAAGAAGGCCCAGGTGGTGGCAATCCCTCCTAAGAGATAGTGCGCTAACCCAACTGCACGCCCTTGCGTGATACTCAGCGCCCGAGGCTGGATAGCAGGCGCAACCTTCAGCTTGCTGTGAGCCCAAACAATGGACTCAATCAGCTCTTGCCAGTAGCCGCGGCCACTAAACAAGAACATCAGACTAAATGCCCACACAAAGTGAGCCCCGAGGAACATGAGGCCGTAAGCCGACAGGGCCGACCCGTAAGAGCCAATCACCTGGGAGGCCTGAGCCCACAAGAAGTCCCGTAGCCAACCGTTAATCGTGATCGAGCTTTGGGCAAAGTTACCAGCGGTAATGTGTGAAACCGCGCCGGAATCAGACACTGAACCCCACACGTCCGACTGCATCTTCCAACTAAAGTGGAAGATCACGATGGAGATGGAGTTGTACATCCAGAACAGGCCCAGGAACACATGGTCCCAACCGGATACCTGACAGGTGCCGCCTCGACCGGGGCCATCACAAGGGAATCGGAAACCCAACTCACCTTTATCCGGAATCAAGCGAGAACTACGAGCAAACAGCACGCCTTTCAGCAAAATCAGGACTGTCACATGAATCGTGAAGGCATGAATGTGGTGCACCATAAAGTCGGCGGTACCTAGAGGGATCGCCGCCATGGCTACCTTGCCACCGACTGCTAAAACGTCACCGTTAAAGACCGGACTCACCCCAGCTAGGGCACCCGGTGCGGTATTGCCAGCAGCGGCAGCATGCAGCCCTTGTACCCATTGGGCAAAAATCGGCTGCAAATTAATTGCGGTATCGGAGAACATGTCCTGAGGCCGTCCCAACGACCGCATGGTGTCATTGTGGATATACAGACCAAAGCTATGGAAACCGAGGAAAATACACACCCAGTTCAGGTGAGAAATGATGGCATCTCGATGACGCAACACGCGATCAAGCAGGTTGTCGACATGGGTGGCCGGGTCATAGTCTCGCACCATGAAAATGGCTGCATGGGCAGCGGCCCCACAGATGAGGAAACCGCCAATCCACATGTGGTGGGTAAATAGGCCCAACTGAGTGGCGTAGTCCGTCGCAATGTACGGATAGGGCGGCATCGCATACATGTGGTGAGCCACAATGATGGATAACGAACCGACCCAAGCGAGGTTCCACGACAACTGGCAGTGCCAAGAGGTCGTGAAGATCTCATACATGCCCTTGTGGCCTTCCCCGGTGAAGGGACCCTTGTGGGCCTCTAACACTTCTCTGAAACTGTGGCCAATGCCCCAGTTCGTGCGGTAGAAGTGCCCAGCGACGATGAACAAGACGGCCAAAGCCAGGTGGTGGTGGGCCGTATCGGACAACCACAACCCGCCAGTGACCGGGTTCAACCCACCTTTGAAGGTGAGAAAATCGGTGTAGGCGCTCCAGTTGAGCGTAAAGAACGGGGTTAACCCCTGGGCAAAACTGGGATACAGATCAGCCATCAGGCTGGGATTCAAGATCCACTCGTGGGGCAACGGAATCGCCGCCACTGAATCAATGACTCGACCGCCAATGGTCAAGGGCTTACCCGCATCGATCGCATCCATACAGGCATTGATCGGCAGGGAGACATGGATTTGCTGTCCGGCATACCCGAGACAGCCCAGCCCCAACAGCCCGGCCAAGTGGTGGTTCATCATCGATTCCACATTTTGGAACCACTCCAGCTTGGGAGCGGCTTTGTGGTAATGGAACCACCCGGCAAACAGCATCAAGCCCGCCATTACCAATGCCCCGATCGCGGTGCAATACAGCTCGAAGCTGTTGGTAATGCCGTTAGCCCGCCACATCTGGAATAAACCAGAGGTGATTTGAATGCCGTTGAAGCCACCGCCGACATCGGCGTTGAGGATTTCTTGACCAAAAATCGGCCAAACCACCTGAGCACTGGGTTTAATGCCGGTGGGGTTGGTCAGCCAAGCCTCGTAATTAGAGAACTTGGCCCCGTGAAAGTACATCCCACTTAGCCAGATGAAAATGACGGCCAAATGGCCAAAGTGGGCGCTGAAGAT
The DNA here is from genome assembly GCA_038523235.1 of Cyanobacteria bacterium J06626_4. Taxonomy (GTDB): domain Bacteria; phylum Cyanobacteriota; class Cyanobacteriia; order Phormidesmidales; family Phormidesmidaceae; genus Halomicronema. The sequence goes on along the minus strand of JBCBJQ010000011.1, from coordinate 56,831 downwards.
TTTACGAGAAATATCTTCTAAGTCACTCGTGTGACTATCAAAGTCATGGGCATCAGCATGCAGATTCCAAATCCACGTGGTGGTTTTGGGACCGCGCGCTAACGTTCGGTCAAAATGTCCCGGCTTTGCCCATCGTTCAAATGAGGTTTGTACCGGATCTTTATCAACCACAACCCTGACTTTCTGTCCCGGTTCAGGGGGACTTATTGTCATGGGACTCTCCTCTCTTCTACTCAAAAATACAGAGTGGATAAAGGCGCTTTCATAAGAGCATAGACATTCATTGGATGAGTCTATAGAAAGCCTAAAGTAAGACGTTTTCGACATGGAAGACTTGCCTAGAGTCCTCCTGAGACAGCAAAATAATGTGCTGCGCCCAGCTCCATGCAGGTCATTGAACTTCTTAAGTGGCCTTAGAAAAAATTTTCATGGGCGAAAAACCCATGACTTCTGAAGCCGGAGGAAGCTCGAATTAAATATCAAACTACAGAAACACTATTGCTTTAGCAAAGGTTATTTTCAGAAGTTAATAACTCTGACAAAAGATATTTGCCGCCGATTTTCAATTCAATTAAGATCTTTTGATAAGATCTTTCTTTTTATTTTTGGAGTTAATAAAAACAACTTAATCAGGCTTCTTATTCTGTCTACAAATAAAAACAACATCGCCGCATTTGACTCAAAGAAGCGATCGCGCCAGCGGTCATCAGATACTCTCGGCTCGCCCAGGAGGATTGCAGGCGTGCTAGTCGGTGAGGACGGCTGTGCTTGGAGAGCTTTCTAGGGACTGATCCGGGCCTGGCCGCAGCTATCCTGAGGGGGCAAAAGCGGATGTTAGTTGGCGATCACACTCTTTCCTTGCCCTTTACGATCCCTCGTGATCGCCTCTACGCTATTGCTAACCACCGCTGTTGGGCTCCCCTGATCGACGTATTTGCGAGGTGACTATGATGAAGTCTTGGCTGACTATCTTGCCGGCGTTACTGGTATTGGCCTCAATGCTGCTAGCACCGACGTCCCGAGCGCAAGTAGAGCCCAGCGGCACCTGGCTAGATGAAGTCATGAACTGGAATGAAGCGGACGCGGCCATGCCGCAAGCGCCAGAGCAGGACAGCAGTAACCTGACGGAGTGCGAGCAAACAGTGCGTCCGGCAGTGCTCCCGGAAGATGATCTGGTGATGGCTGCCGGTTGGACCCTGACCGGAGCGGCTCAGATTTATGGCGACACGACCGTGATCATGGGGATGGCCAATGCCGACGGCATGTGTCATCCAATCGCTTACCAAGGGTTTGTGTTTACCGCTGGTGAGTTCTCTGGCACGTTATCGCCCTGGCCGATGGACTCTCGCACCGATGGCGGCCTATTGAATCTCATTCTCTATGGCGACGGCTATCTAGATGCCTCTTTTGAGCGCGATGCATCGGGGCAGAGTCGCCTGTTCTATCAGGTAGAAACCGAGAGTGGCAGCCCGATCTTAGTCCCTGAGCTTCCGGCAGATACATTGCGCCCCTTAGGAATAGAAGACGTTCCGGCAGGCTCACCCCCGACCTTTCCTGGGCCTCAGCCAGAATAACGATCGTCACGCAGGCTGACGGCAATTATCACAATGCCCACACCGGCCTGGCTTTACCGTCTTGGGGCGAAAGCCAAACTGCTGCATGATCAACTGCCAGCGACAGCGACGGCTATACAAAAACGCGGTCATATCCGAGTCTGCTTGGGAAGCCGCAGATGTCTGAACGCGATGAGGCAATAGTTGGTAGTGAAAGGGATCAAGCCACTCTAGCTGGCCCTGGCTGTGGAGATAGGACAGCGCGATCGCTCCATCCTTAAATTCTTCTTGCACGGTTGGCAGACTTCCTTGGGGAGGAATCTGTTGGCTGAGCCGCGTCGCCTGCTGCCGAATTTTGTGGGCCTGGTTGCGAAAGAATTGAGATCGCTGGCGGTCGGTGGGATCTAGCAGTCCGCTACGCTCACTGATGAGTGACAGAGCGTGGGCGGGCTGGCCGTCGCGTCCGGCCCGGCCAATCTCTTGCACATATTCAGTCAGCAAGTGAGGCACGTGATAGTGGGCCACCCAGCGTAAATCTGGCTTGTTAACCCCCATACCAAAGGCATTCGTCGCCACCACGATTTGCACCTGGTTTTGCAGCCAGGCTTGCTCACACTGACGGCGATCGCGGGCGGATAATCCGGCGTGATAGCTGGCCGTGCGATAGCCCCGTTGCTGCAGCCAGCGAGCTAACTCGACACTGTCGCGACGGGTGCGCACATACACCAGTCCCGTTTGGCCATGATGCTGATGCACGAATTTCAGCAAACCTTGCTGGCGGCCCCGCGGCGTCCATACGGTTTGCACGGTCAGATGCAAGTTGGCCCGATAGGGACTCAGACAGAAAACTTGGGGCGATCGCAGCTTGAGGACTTCACGAATCACCTTTTGAGCGATGGGATCAGCCGTGGCAGTAAAGGCCGCGATAGGAATTTGGGTGCCGTCGGGTCGGCATTGCTGCAGGGCTTGACGAGCCGCCCCTAACCGCCGATAGGCGGGACGAAACGTTTCACCCCACTGCACCAGGCAATGGGCTTCATCGAGCACGAGGCCGTTGATGGTCAGATTCGGCTGGCAGAGGCGTTGCCAAACGGGCGGGCTCAATAGCGTCTCAGGAGAGAGATAGAGCAGCCGCAGCTGCTGCCGTTCGAGGGCCGTCAAGACCCGATATCGCTCTGATTTCGGCACTTCATTGTGCAGGGTAGCGGCAGGCAACTGGCGATCGCGCAGCTCCTGCACCTGATTTTCCATTAGCGCCACTAGGGGAGAGACCACCAGAGTGACGCCCTGCTGCATCAAGGCAGGCAGTTGGAAGCACAACGACTTGCCCCCACCCGTTGGCATCACAATCAGCGCATCTTGCCGCTGCAGCAACGCTTGAATCACCAAGTCCTGAGGTGGACGAAAGGCGCTGTAGCCCCAAATTTCTTTGAGGCGAGCTTGGGCGATCGCCCAGGCCGATGATGATGTGGATGCAGTCACAGTATTTCCCCGAGATGCCCTCAAAGGCAGCATGCCCAAAAATGACGGCTCAAGACTGGAGGATGATCGTGGTAATAATTGCGGGCCTATATCTAAATTGTCGCTGGGCCAGGTTGTGACCTGACCGGTTCTGGAGACTGAAGATGTTGGGCTCTGATGCACCACTGTGGGAGCCAAGATTGCCCTGACTAAGACAGTTGCAGATGCCGTCACCAATTTATTAGAGGCGGAAATCGCAGATGCCAGAAACTGCGATAGCTTTTGAATAATCGCAGTCAAGTTCCACAGCCATGATTGATGAGACAGTCTCGACGCAGCGCTCTGATGATGAACAGGTGAGAGCACTGATGGACAATGACTGGGTCAAGACCTCTGAGCAGCAGAACCCAGCCGCCTTAGACCTGGCCAGCCAAATCATTCAAAACAACATTTACTGCACCCTATCAACCTGCTCGCCGGATAGTTGGCCTTGGGCCTCTCCGGTCTTCTTCACCTATGACTCAGCGCTGAACTTGTATTGGTCTTCTGCGATCGCTGCCAAGCATTCTCAAAACATTTATCTGAACCAAGGGCGAGTGGCCATCACTATTTACGGCACCCATGCGGGAGAAGGCAAAGGCAAGGGCGTTTATCTGAGTGGCCTCGCACAGGAGTTAGAGCCTGCGCACGTCAACACGGTGATGCAGTCTCTGTTCAAACGGACCGGTGGCGACCCACCCCGACGGACCCGAGACGACTATCTCGGGGCCTCTCCGCGTCGGATTTATGGCTTTCAGCCTCAAGCAGCTTGGGTCACTGGAGAACGGCTAGCGCTGGGAAACCAACTCATCGATATCAAGGTTCAGTTGGATCTAGCCAGCTTGGTTAACAACCTAAATGCCTGATAGCGATCGCCCAGGTCGATGATGGAGATGCGGTCACAGTGGCTTTCTGAGAGACCCTTAAGGACCGCGTGAAAAAGGCAGCATCAAAATGACGCTGCCTTCAAGGAGATTTATAACGAGCGAGGTCAGGAGTCATCCCACCTCAAACTCAATGCTCGAAAGCTTTCAAACCCAAACTTACTCAAAGAAGACAGGGAAGTTATACGCCACGCCCAGAGAAAGGCCGAGGCCGGTGTCTTCAGTGACGCGCCAATTGATCTGACTGTTGAGCGTGAACGCCCGCGAGATCGGGATATCCACCCCACCGTTGATCAACAGACCCAGGTCACTGCCAATGTCAATGCCGCCGCCGAGCGAGGGATAAATGCTGAACCGACCAGTATCAATCGGATTGAAGTTGTAAGTGACGGGGATCGCCACGCTGACTTCGTCTTCCGAGAACTGCACCGAAGGCCGCACCGCAAACCGAGGGCCAAGGGAAATTTTGCTGATGATGTTGAAGCCAAAATCGCCAACGGCGCTCTTGTCACTATCCACAATGCCGATATTGCCCCCAAATCCGACATAAAAGGGGGTGACGCCACGATAGAGCGGTCTTGTGACCTGGGCGACCGCTTCGCCTTGGGCCAAGGTCTCCGTCGCGGCGGCGCTTTCAGTTCCGGCGGCGAGCGTAGCGGCCGTCTCTAGATCAAGTGCGGCCGCCGAGGTGACGAATGGCTCCTCCACTACGGCATCAACCGCCGCCAAAGTCACGACAGTCGCCTCAGCGAAATCAGCGTTAGCAGGGCTCGATGCCGCCAAGAAGTCCTCTAGGGTCTGAGCCGCGACGAGCCCAGCTGCCGGAGCCGCTTTTACCCCACTATTCTCGGTCTTAGCGGCCAGCGGCTCGGCGGCCAACTCGGTCATTCGGTCAACCTCAACGGCGGCGATCGCCGCCTCTGCCGCCGCTAGATCGACTCGCGCCAAGGCCGTCCCGGTCACGTCGGTCTGCAGGTCTGCGGTCAGATCATCCTCAGCCTGAGCTGGAACCGCTAACAGCAGCGCGATAGCGGCACCACCCGCAAAGAAATTAAGGCGTTGGAAAGCAGCCATGTTTATAATCACTCCATCAATACACCATGAAGCATTTCTCAGCAGCGATAAAAAGCAGCAGCTTGCCCCTTCCCCCTCGGCGATGCCGGCGATTGGGCTCTGGGGTGGCTCTGCAGTCACTGTGAAAAATTCAAGCAGATTCTACCACTGTCAGATCGCATCACCCGCCACTTAAATAACCGTTCTCATGGCACCCGCCAGTCAGCCCATAGCCGCTGCGGACCAGGCTGGTAATAACGTTTGGGCCACAAACGGCAAGATGTGTTCGTTTTGGCTCGCGTCTGCGCCTTCCGTAAAGACCACCAATTGAAACGGCGGGTGCTCTGGCAGCTCAATATAGGCAGCATCGTGACGCACCTTGCTGGTGAGTCCGGCTTTTGACCACAGTTGAGCGGTAAGCGGTAGGCCCGCCCCTAAAAAGCCCGTGACCTGATTCTCAGGATCAGCGGCCAACTGGCGGAGATCGAGCGATCGCTGCAACAGCGCCATCATCGCCTGCGATCGCTCCCCGGTGACTGCCACCCCACCGATGATGCTGTGCAGCAGTCGGGCTGTTGCTTCCGTCGTCAGCACATTGCGATTTTCATAGGTCTCACCCAAAAACAGCCGCTCACGACCATAGGGGCCATCACACCAAGTCTTTTGATTGACGTTAATCGTCGCCAGCTCCGGCCACTGCAGCGACTCAAAATAGCGATTCACGATGTTGCGCTGGGTCTGCCAGGTTTCTAGCGGCCCGGCTGGCAGCTCGGGGCCACTGGTCGTCCCGGTCAGCACATCCACCACGAGCCCCGTCGCATCATTGCTGGAATCGACAATCATGTCGCGCAGCGCTCGCACCAGCTCTGGCGTTGACGACACCATTTCCCGTTCTAACCATTCGTGGGCCGCCACGAGGTAAAACAGCTTCACCACGCTGGCTGGGTAGATCGCCTCGACCCCGCGATAGCTGGCCCCCGGCGGCGACTGCTGCCAAAAATCAGCTGCGCTAATTGCCCCGCCCGTGTTGATCGGAAACGGGGGCTCATACACAATCCAGGTGGCGGCAATTTGGTTCCGTGCCAGTTTTGGAAACTCGGCCCAGGTTTGCTCAAGTACCTGGTCTAAAACCGCCTGCAGGTCAGAATTGCGCTGAAAAAAAGTAGCCGCCACGATCGCGTATTTTCCTAATCAATAATGCCAAATCAACCTTACCCGCTCACGGGCAGATTTAGACGGGCGAATCATCGTTCAAATCCGCCACGGGATAGAGATGTGGTGTCTCGCTCCTGTCTGGGCGACCAGCTCGTTAGGATGAAGGGGCGACGCTGAAGGCTAGATGCCTCAGCACTGACGTTGATTGAACGAGAGCCACCATGGGAAAAGCTTTGCCAGAACTGAGTGCCGGCGATCGCGATCGCATCATTGAGATGGCTTGGGAAGATCGCACCCCGTTTGAGGCGATCGAACTGCAGTTTGGCCTGCCAGAAAAGGACGTCATTCGGCTCATGCGGCAATCAATGAAAGCAAGCAGCTTTCGGATGTGGCGCAAGCGGGTTACCGGTCGCAGCACCAAGCATCGTCAGCAGCGTCCGTTTTTATCAGGCCGGTTTCGTTCCGCCAATCAAAAGGGCTCCTGATGGGCCTCACGGGATTCCGGGGTGATTCGTCTAAGGGGATCTTTAGAAAAGAATTTACCGTTGGTGGGGTGCTGTCAGCGCAGCGCAACGCACTGCAGGATGGGTATCTTTAGAATTATCAGAAATCTCCTACCTGCGTCAAAGTCACTAACTTGGTTGTTTTGAGGACAGTCATTGTCAAAGTTTTCGGGCAGACTTACCGAAACCAGAGCAATTAGAACTGGGCAGTCAAGCAATGGGTAATCTGATGACGTGTAGTCTCTTGCCTGAAATATTCTCGTGCCCATTCCTGATTATCAATCCATTATGCTGCCACTGCTGAACATGTCAGCAGATGGTCGAGAATATTCCTTGAGAGAAGCAATCGATATGCTTTCTGCTCATTTCAATCTGAGCGAAGCAGATACCCAAGAAATGCTGCCAAGTGGTCGACAAGCCACTTTTGACAATCGCGTGGGGTGGGCTAGAACCTATCTCAAAAAGGCTGAACTGCTGAAGACAACTCGGCGTGGTTATCTGCAAATCACTGATAGGGGCCAATCTGTTGTTCGGCAAAGACCTGCCAGCATCAACGTTAAATTCTTGGAGCAATTTCCTGAATTCGTTGAGTTCAAAAACTTCAAGCGGGACACCTCAGATTCTGAAGAAAGCTCTCAAGTTTCTGAAAAAACGCCTGAGGAAAACTTGGAATCAATTGTCCAGGGATTAACGCAGGAAGTGGCATCTGAGTTGATTGACACCATCAAGCACGGCTCTCCGGGATTCTTTGAGAGGCTTGTTATCGATGTATTAGTCAAGATGGGATACGGTGGCACTCGCAAAGATGCGAGCAAGATTGTTGGCCGTAGCGGCGACAGTGGAATTGACGGCACTATCAACGAAGATCGGTTAGGTCTGGATATTATCTACGTGCAGGCTAAACGGTGGGAAGCTCCAGTCGGTCGTCCTGAAGTGCAGAAATTCGCAGGGGCATTGCAGGGGTTCAGAGCCAAAAAAGGAATCTTTATCACATCGTCAACCTTTACGGCTGAAGCAAGAGATTTTGTATCTCGCATTGACAGCAAAATAATTCTTCTTGATGGCAAATTGCTTGCCCAATACATGATTGAATTCGGCGTTGGCGTTAGCACCAAAGAAGTCTACGAAGTCAAGAAAATTGATCTTGATTACTTTACTGAATAGCTTTCGAAACCATATCAAAGGCCGTGATTGCCTACTGCACATACTCCGCAATGCCATCATAGGTGACTCGACAGGTGCCAAGGGCAACTGTTGGAAAGAGGGGTACAGCAGCCTTCGGAATGCGGAAGTTGGAAGGCAGAATTAAAAGATTGATCAGATGGCGACTGCCGCCATCGGCAATGAGTGGATCAAACTGCGGCTTGCGATCGCTGTAGGTCGAGCCCCCTTCATCGATATGGGCAAATTCAGAAATCTTCGCGCCTCAGCAAAGAGGCCGTAGTCTTTCCCTAACTGGACTGGCGACTGCGATATCGCTGATGCCGTCAACGAGCCAACGAATAATTTCGACAGCAAAATAGACATTACTTAATAAGTTTTCAGGAATAAAAATACAGTCAGTTAAGCTTCTTTTCAGGATCGTCATTCGATTTCAAGTTTTCGCCGCGATAGGATTTTGAATTCGCATGCAAAGTTATCCCTTTTGTGACATTAGCGATCGCTATCCAGCGCCCACTGATTCGTCTCATTATGAATCGCGCCTGAACTTGATTGTGGATGAGTTGCCGGCCTGTGTTTCTTACCTTGATGCCGATTTGCGCTATCGCTTTGTCAATACCACCTATGAAGCTTGGTTTCAATTAGATCGCCAAACCATTGATGGTCAATACCTCTGGCAAGTGATAGGCGATGTCGCCTATCAAAAGGTCAAGCCCTATATTGACCAAGTCTTTGATGGTGAACAGGTGACCTATGAGGCAGTGCTGCCCTACGCCCAGGGGCGTCGTCATATTCGGGGCACGCTGATTCCCGATTTTGATCGTCATGATCGCGTGCAGGGCTATTACGCGCTGATTGTTGACATTAGCACCGACAAGCAAGCTGAGACCGCCCTGCGGCGCAGCCAAGCGAACTTGGCGAAAGCCCAGGAACTGGCTCACATTGGCAGTTGGGAATTTGACTTGGTGACCCGCACGCCCCTATGCTCCGCTGAAATGTTGCGATTGTTTGGCCTGAATCCCAACGCCCCAGCCCCCGAACTATCCCATCTTGCCCAGTTCTTTTCGCCTGAAGATTGGACCCGAGTCAAACAAACGTTGCAGTGGGCGATCGCCACGGGTGAACCCCAACCCCTAGCCGGACAAATTAGGCGTCCTACGGGGGAGCGCCGCTACCTAGAAGGCACCAGCGAGGCCATTAAAAACGCCCAGGGCGATGTCGTCAAGCTCTTGGGCACCGTGATGGATGTGACCGATCGCCAGCAGCGGCAAGATCAGCTGCGCCTGCTGGAATCGGTAGTGCTGCACGCGAATGATGCCGTGCTGGTCACCGAGGCTGATCTGATTGAGCCGCCGGGGCCGCGCATTGTCTATGTCAACCCGGCATTTACGGCAATGACTGGCTACACCCAGGCCGAAATCGTGGGTCAAACGCCGCGCATTTTGCAAGGCCCGAAAACCGATCGCGCCAGCCTCGATCGCATTCGGGCCGCCCTGAAAACCCGTCAAAAAATTCGCGAAGAACTGATCAACTACCGGCAAGACGGCACTGAGTTTTGGGTGGAGCTGGAGTTAGTGCCGATTACCATCGCCAATGCCAGGGACCAGCAGGTGCCCCATTTCGTTGCGATTCAGCGCGATATCACCGCCCGCAAACGCACGGAACAATTGCTGAAAGAACAGGCCGAACTCATCGACATTGCGACGGATGCCTTTCTCGTGCGTGACCTCGAGAGTCGGCTGCTCTTTTGGAGTCGCGGGGCAGAACAGATCTACGGTTGGCCATCGTCCGAAGTTCTGGGTCGCAATGTCGATACGCTGCTCAACTCAGAACCTTTTCACCAGCTGGAGTTAGCCTGGCAGACGGTGCTCAACCACGGGGAATGGCACGGTGAGCTGCAAAAATCCACCAAGGCAAACAAGGTGCGCATCATCGAGAGCCGTTGGACCCTGGTGCGCAACGCCGCCGGGCAGCCGGCAGCCGTCTTGTCGGTTGACACTGACATTACTGAACGCAAGCAGTTAGAAGCTCAGCTGCTGCGAGCCCAGCGGCTCGAAAGTCTGGGCACGTTAGCCAGCGGCATCGCCCATGACCTGAATAATATTTTGACCCCAATTTTGGGCATCGCTCAGATTTTGCCCTACAAGCTGCCCAAGGATGATCCAACCACGGCGGAGCTGATCGATATCCTCGGCAACTCGGCCCATCGCGGGGCGGCCCTATCGAAACAAATTTTGGCCTTTGCTCAGGGAGCCACGAGCGACTTCACGGCCTTAAATATTGGCTATTTGCTCACTGAAATTAAGCGATTTGTGCGCAAAACCTTTCCGCCCACGATCGCGATTCAAGTCCACCTGCCGCCAGATTTGTGGATGCTCATGGGCGACGCCACCCATCTGTACCAGGTGTTGATGAATCTGTGTGTGAATGCCAGAGACGCCATGCCGGCCGGTGGGGTGCTATCACTCTCCGCCCGCAATGCTTATCTCGATGCCGATGGCGCGGAGTCTTCGCCCGCCCACGACAGCTCCTCCTACGTGGTGATTGACGTGACTGATACCGGTACCGGCATGCCGCCTGACTTGATCGACAAAGTTTTTGATCCGTTTTTTACCACCAAAGCCCCCGGTGCCGGTACGGGTCTGGGACTCTCGACCGTGGCCAGCATCGTCAAAAGTCACCAAGGACTACTGCAGGTCAACAGCCAGGTTGATCAGGGCACGCACTTTACAATTGCGCTACCGGCGGCGGCGATCAAATCGCCCTCACCCGACAGCGAGCAGGAATTACCCCTCGGGTCAGGGCAACTCATTTTGGTGGTAGACGATGAACCTCAAATTCGCTACGTCACCCGAGCCTTGTTAGAAAGCCATAATTACCGGGTGCTCACCGCCGCCGATGGGGTGGAAGCGATCGCGGTGTATGAGGCGCGATCGGCCGATATTGACGGCGTGCTGATGGATATGCGGATGCCGCGTATGTCAGGGGCGACGGCGCTTAAAACGCTACAGCAGATCAACCCGCAGCTCAAGGCGGTGATGACCAGTGGTGTTGTGTCGGTCAATGAGTTGTCTAATCAGGCTGACCTCACGATTCATGCCTTTTTGCCAAAACCCTACGCAGTTGAAGATTTACTGCAGGCGATCCACAAGGCCCTTAATCGTTAATTCACAGTGAGACAGCGGGGCCATAGCAGACCGGATGCATAATTTTTGACCTGAGTTCGGAATGCGTTCCTACCAGCCGATTGAGGCGACAATCCCCTCTGGGGAGGGGTGCCAAAGGCGGGGTGGGTATCGACATCCTGCTGAGAGTGGTGCAACCCACCCCATTAGCCCCTCCCCAGAGCTAATCCTGTAGGGGTTTTGGACTATCTTGTTTGACGGCCATCTTGGCCGTTCGAGGCGGCTGAGCCATGCGGTTCAGGTGTCGTCTTGACCCCGACGGGTGAGGGCGGCAGGCTGGAAGCCTACCCGACAGGTGGTCTACAGGACTTTAGCCCACCGAAAAGTGCCACCACCAAGGTTATCAAGGAGGTTCCAAGCTAAGCCGCAACAGGACTTTAGCCCACCGAAAAGTGCCACCACCAAGGTTATCAAGGAGGTTCCAAGCTAAGCCGCATAAGCTTTTGGGGAAACCCTTACAGGATTAGCCCCAGAGGGGAAAGAAACGGGGATGAGCTTAACCCGAACTGCCGTTATTTTTACTCATCGGAATTTCCCAGGCCATTGGCAATGTCGGGGAGTCAAGGGGGGGGGGAGAGCCGGATTTATGGTCTTGTTGCAGAGAATTGGCATGAGCGATTCAAAGCAGCTAGCTGCCGGAAAAACTGATTAACGAGATCGGAGCTGGTTGCCATCACCAGAACACCTAAATCGCTTACGATGCGACGCTTTGCTGCCAGGCTTGCCACAGTGTATAGACAATCAGGATTGCCAGCAAGGCGCGAAATAGTAGGGAAACGACGCGATCTGGCAGTTGGGGTAATGCTCGGGTGCTCAATTGAGCACCCATTAGGCCGCCCAAACCCAAGATAATGCCGCCGACCCACACCACATTGCCCTGAATGGCATGCCCGATAGTAGAGGCGATCGCCGTCAATACAATTACCCCCAAACTGGTTTGAATGGCGCGTTTAATGGTTTCTCCTAGCAGTAGCATTTGCAGTGGCACCATAATCACCCCACCACCAATGCCCAGCAGCCCAGCCAAAAAGCCTGCCACGCCGCCAGTGAGCAATCGCGCCCCCACCGGATTAATGCGAGGGGCTGGTGTCCCGTCGCTGTTGGGCTGCTGCGCCAGTCGCTTGCGTACCCCCACCAGATAGATATTGAGCGCCAGCAGAGTGGCAAAGGCAATTAGCAACAGCGACTCGGGCAGCCGACTCGCAGTCAGCACTCCTAACTGCGCCGTGATCATGGCGGGCAATCCCAACAGCGCCACGCGCTTAAAGTCGAGATACCCCATGCGCCAGTTTTGAAAACTGCCAGACAGTGACGTGATGATAATGGCTAGGCTGCTGGTGGCCACCGCTTGAATGGGGGCATAGCCGAGCGTAATCAAAATCGGCACTAGCACCGTGCCGCCGCCAATGCCCAAAAAGCCTGCGAGCACCCCGGCAAACAACCCCGAAACGATAAACGCCCCCACCTGTATGACGGTCATAACCACTTCCTACGGCACAACAAACCACTGACATCATGCCTTGCCAGGTCACCCTTGCTGAGCCTTGAGTCGGTTTCTAGGCTGATCGAGATAGATTTGCTTCGGGGCCGATTCTCAGAGTCCTTTGCCTGCTCTTGGTTACAGTAAGAGAGAGCTTTCGCCTCGACCGCAATCGCGACTTGCGGAATCATGGTGAGGAAATCTGTATCCCGGCTTGCGCTGGCTGCCTGCCCCCGCCCTTTGTCACCGGATATCCGTTTGATGCTCTTGCTCAACTTGTGGAGAATTTCCCCATGCCCGATCGCTCGTTGATGTATGAAGAAGACCACTTTGTGTTGCTGATGCCAGGAGCCGCTGAGGAGATTTTGACGGCGGCAGAACTGCAGCAGCGGCTGGAAAAGATTTTGGGTGATCGCCAGTCTGACCTGCCCCGTGACCTGGCCAAACTCCCCACGGTTGAAGCCCAGGCGCAGTCACTGATCAACACCGCCTGCGATTTTGAGTTGCAGCCGGGTCAAACAATGCAGTGGTTTGCCATCCGGCTAGAAAAATGAATGCCTGGCTCAACCCCCTGAATTCACCAGTCAGGCGCGCAGTGGGGAAAATTGGGTTCAGCTCGGGATCCAGTCAGTAACACACCTAACGATGGGCTTACTCAGCAGCGCCGCCATTTTGCGCGTCATCGTCGCTCTCCTCAGCTGCTGGGGCAGACTCTCCGGGCTCATCGGCCTCCGCGGTCGATCGATTAGAGGCCTCACTCGTCGCCTCATCATCAAAAATATGCCAGGGCACCGTGGGATCTTCCGCTAGTTTGATGGCTACCTGAGCCGCGCCGACCTGGTTGAGATGGCTGGGGTCAGCAAAAATATTATTCAGGTCGGGCCATGCCTGCAGCAAATCCACCACCACAAAACCACCCTGCTCAGCCTCAGTCGCTAAATATTGCTGAAATTGCTGCTCGTAAAACAGCCGAGTGGCATCTAAATAATCAGTGCTGAGGGGCAGGTTGACGAACACCAGGGGAATGTCATTGCCCTGAGTGAAGGTGGCGATCGCCCGAAAGGAGACAGTCTGCACGCCATCGAGGTTAAAGGCTTGGTAAGAAGAGTCGTACCGCCCCGCCACTCGGGGGAAATTTTGATAGTAAATCGCCGGATCAAAAACGTCACTCACCTCTAAAAAGCCATAGCCGTTAATAGCAGTGGCAATGGCTAAATCGGCCGGCGCGTCATCCACCACGGCTTCGCCATCGAGCCAGCCAATATCAGGGCGATCGCCCGCTTCTAGCGCCTCATAACCCGGTGATTCCAAAATGCGGGCAAAGGTGAGATCGACCCGCCCGCTGTTGAACGATCGCGCGCCGCCTGCCCACACAATCAGGCGCGGCATCTGCTCGGGCGTGAGCAATCGCCGCAAGACAAAGCTCATCACCTGGGCCGTCGCCCCATTGACGGCAAACGTGTAAACCTTGAGCGAGTCGATCCCTTGGGCTGACAACCGCTGCTGCAAAATCTGGGGGTTCACGCCCTGCAGCGCTCGCGAACTGCCAATCACCAACACATCAGGCTTGCCGAAGGTCGCAACATAGGACAGATACACCGCTAACTGCTCATCCAGCACGGCGTTGCCCAACGGTGGAAAGACTCGCTGCGCTCCGGCAGTTTCAACACGCGACAGGGCAATCTCCTGGTTAATCAAATATTCACGGGTCTTGCGCTGGGCAAACAGCCACTGCGGGCTATCCGGTGGGACGGCCTGTAAGGCTTGAATCGCTTCCGACCAGGCCGTCGCCACCGCACTCCACTCAGCGGCGGTCGTGGCGGATTGAGCCTGCTGGGCGGCGGCAGCGGCGGCTTCAAACGCCAGGGTGAGGGGCGATTTTTCGGCCTCAGCAGGCGCGCTGTCGGGGGCCACGTCGACCTCGGCAGGCGGCGGGGTAGCCGAGCAGGTCAAGCCCGCCAAGCCCCCACAGGCAACGACGCCTGCCACTGCCCATCTCAACCGTCGCTTGCCGTTTGCCATGGTCTTACACGCTGTGAAAGCTGCTGCTTTTAGTATCCAGTAGAAAGTCGCGAGTGAGTAGAGGGGGATTAAATCTGGGCCAAAGCCGGGGGGGCAACCGCCCGCTTGCCGTTAAAAACCATCTCGACGTCGCCTTTCATGCCGAGGGTGACGCCTCGTCGCTCGGGCGGTAGGGGGCGATCGCGAGTCAGCGCCAAGTCATAGTCGCTCAGCAGGGTTCCCAGGGCAATTTTCAGCTCATACATGGCCAGGGCATAGCCAACACAGCGCCGCGCCCCTGCCCCAAACGGCATAAACTCAAACGCTGAGAACTGCCGCTCTAAAAACCGCTCTGGCCGGAATTTGTCGGGCTCAGGGTACAGATCTTCACGGTGGTGCAAGAGGTAAATACAGCCCACCAGCAGCGTGTTGGGGGCAATGGGATGCCCCATCAATTCCAACGGTTCATGGGTCAGCCGAGGAAAGGTCAGCATCGCCACTGGATAAATGCGCAGGGTCTCGTTGCAGACCGCGCTGAGATAGGGCAGTTTGGTTAGAGCCAAGGCATCATCGCCCGCGCCTGCCGCCTCAATTTCCTGCTGCACCTGCTCTTTAATTATGGGCTGGTGGTGCGCCCAATATAGGCTCCAGGTGAGGGCCGTGGCGGTGGTTTCATGCCCTGCCACCAAAAGGGTCATCAGCTCATCGCGCAGTTCTTGGTCACTCAGCCCATTGCCGTCTTCATCGGTGGTTTGCAACAGCAAGGATAAAATATCGTCGCGATCTGAGTCGGGCGCGGCCCGGCGATCGCTGATTTCAGCATAGAGCAACTCGTCAATCTCTTGACTTTGCTTAGCCAGCTTAGCGCCGGGGCTCCAGTCACCCAGGTCGGTCTGTAACAGCGGAAAGAACACCACCGTTGAGGCCAGGGGACTGCTGAGCATGTCGAGCCGTTCGGCCAGTAGGGTTTCAAGGCGGCGATAGCGCTCGCCCTCATGCAGACCAAAGATCGCCTGCAAAATCACCCGCATGGTGATTTTTTGCATGACGTCTCGCGCTCGAAAGGATTGCCCCACAGTCATCTCATCCATCAGCGATCGCGTGATGGTTTGAATCAAATCGGCGTAAACCTTCAGCCGTTCGCCGTGAAAGGGCGGCATGATCAGCTTGCGGCGTTGCTGGTGCTGCTCACCGTTCAGCAAAATAACCGAATGCTTGCCCAGCAGCGGTTCTAATATCTTGTTGGCATCGCCAGGGGCCGTGATGGTGGGCCCCTGGTCTTGGGTCAAGATGGTTTTGAGCGCCTCTGGATGGCTGACAAAGATCCAGTCCAGCAGCCCCCATTTGGCAAAAAAGAAATCGCCATAGCGCCGAGCGTTCGCTTCCATATAGGCCAATGGTCGAAAGATCCAGTTAGCCAACTGTAGGTACGGCGGCGTTTGAGTTTGAGGAATTGTTGGCATGATCAGGAAGGAAAGAGCACTGTTGGGTTTAGCTTAACAAGCCGCTCAGGGGGGATGTTCAAACCGGCTTTTTCCATTTTCTGGCCAGGGTTTGACTGAAATAGTTTGCGCTGAGGCTCCGAGACATTGCCTGCCTGGCCGGCGCCGAGGACATTCCCTGGAGACATTGACCCTCACCCAACTTGGTGAACCCAGTGGCAGGAAGGCCGATCGCCATCGCGTCGCCTATGCTGACATCAATGCCTTTGAGAGTTTACCGATGTCTTTTGAACCCGATTCCCCCTTAGCCTCAGACAGTGCTGATCGGGCTAACCCAGCGACCTCAAAGGCGGTTAGCCTGCTGCGCAACTTTTTAATTGGGGTGGCGATTAGTGGTCTGGTCGTGTTTGTTTACGCCTCCCTCTCGGTAGACATGACCTATGGCAGTTGGGCGGCCCTCAATCGCGGCCAACAGGTGGGTGCGATCGCCGTGCCCCTGGTTTGTGGCCTCTTGTCCGCCATCTTGGGGCAAAGAATGACGAAAGGTCTCATCAGTCTTTTAGAATCGGTCAATCTGCCTTTTTAACCGAGCCCGCTCACGTTTGTGAAAATCATCCACAGCAAAGCCTTCAAAGCTGATCGCCCCTGGGGGGCGATCAACATCGCCAATATGAATGGCATCACCACTCGCCTGCACTGGACTGATCAGCCCTATCAGTGGCACATCAACGATGGCGAAGAGGTATTTGTCGTGCTGGATGGCACGGTTGATATGCATTACCGGCAAGACGAAACCGTGCAGGTGGTCCGGCTGCAGCCAGGCGATATTGCCTTTGCCACTGTGGGCACTGAGCATGTCGCCCACCCCATCGGCGCCGCGCGCATTTTGGTCGTCGAGCAGGCAGGCAGCATTTAGGGGATGACGCTCTGACCACATCCAGCCTGACAGGCCACTAGACCACCGAGGCATAGAGTCGGTCAAAGTCAGATTTAATCGGTTCGGGGAGTTGCCGCAAAATCTTGCGCTGCTGGGTATTGACGGGCACCAACGTGACGACGCCAGTCACACAAGTGGCTTGAGTGGCCTGGTTTTGAATCTGGTACTGCCAGACAACTCGAATTCCACGACGCGGCTGCGGCCAAGCCAGCACTACGGCTTCGTCGCCTAAGCGCAACGGCTGATGATATTGCAATGACAAATCCACGACGGGCAAATCGACACCACAGCCAACCCAATTGGCAAAATCAATGTCATGCGATCGCAAATACTCAATTCGGGCTGACTCCATCCAGGTGATATAGGTGCCGTGCCACACGACGCCACCATAGTCAGTATGGTGGGGCTGCACACGCACTGGGTAGGCAAAAGCAGCCGGTGGGGCGATCGGGGATGGGGCCATTCAACTTCAAACAAGAAACCTCGCCTACCTTACCAGCCTTTATCGCGTTGTTGGGGCGAGCGAGCGAACGTTGGCGCAGCCTCTCGAAACGGGAATCCCCTCCCTGCCCAACGATTAGGGGCGTGAATAGCTGACGCACCTTAAGTGTCGGTTGCTACGAATTATGAAATCGTTCAAACCTGTATGAAGTTAGCTGTTTATTATTAACGTACAGCGCAAAACCCTTGTTATATAAGGCTTTTCCTAAAAAGGACTGGGTAGCGCCCGTTCTCAATGGGCAAAAATCCTACGGTTCTTCTCAATTCCTGGCTGGCTGAGCCGGGCAGTTAACCGCTGTCTGTGAATTGACGCTGTAGTCGACGCGTCCGCCTGTCAACCTGAGCCGACCGAATAGCGGCATACCTACGAGGTCATCATGATCGAAAAAATTCTTCTCGCAGATTCTGGCGCCGGTAATACCGAGGCCATGATGAAAGTTTTGATGGAGATTCCCCTCATTCAGCGAGCCGACATCACCGTTTTGCACGTGGTGCCTTCGCAAGTTTCTGCGGAAGATATGACGGCTAAATGGGAACTTGGTGGCCGTACCTTAGCAGAAGCCATCAATACCCTGAAGTTGGATCCGACTCACGTGACGGCGATGCTCCGAGAAGGCGATCCCAAAGATGTGGTGGTCAATGTGGCCAACGAAACGGATGCCGACCTGATCATCATGGGCTCTCGCGGCTTAAAGGGGCTCAAGGCAATTCTTGACAATTCTGTTAGCCAGTACGTGTTTCAGCTCTCTTCTCGGCCAATGTTGTTGGTCAAAGATGACCTTTACAGCATTCGTCCCGTGAAGCGGGTCATGATCGCGATGGATAAATCAGACTCAGCTCAAGAAGGGCTGAAGTTGGGCATCAGCCTGCTGCGAGATGTGAGCAATAGCGAGTTGTTGCTAGTGCACAGCGTGTCGAACCTCAAGTCGCGGCCCTTTGACGAAACCGAATCTGACCCCAAGCAAGACCCTGTGCTCGTCCAAGCGGCGGCTGAGGCCAAGCGATATGGCATCAAGACGGCCCTAGCCGCCCCTGAGGGCAAAGCCGGTCGCCGCATCTGTCAGCTGGCTGAAGACAAAAATGTGGATCTGATTATTTTGGGGTCCCCTGATCGCCGTCCCTCGATCGCGAAAGGTTTGCCAGACCTGGATCGCTTGCTCGGCGAGTCATTGTCTGACTATGTCAGGGTCTATACGCCCTGTCCGGTGTTGCTCACCCGTCTATCGGCCTAATCGTCTGCCGTTTGCCCAACTCCTTGACCGCCCTCAGAACCCGGTAGCGCGGCGCTCGACGCTCTCAAAAATGGGGCGATCGCGCAGACAGCGGTTCTAGGGGGTGTCATTAGTTGACTGCCAAACGGAGGATCAGCTTGCCGCACCCGCACCACACACCCAGCTCAGGGTTGCAACCGTTGTGCTGTAGACATTGGAGCCGTCCTACTGAGGCAGCGCCTAAAACTGTCGTCGGGTCAAAACAGCGACCGTCACGGCGAGCAGCAGGCACGTGTACAGTACCCCATAGATAAAGTGCCCCGTCAGCTCTATCGCCGAAGGAAAAATCGCCAAGCCATAAACTGCTTCATTGCGTAAGTTGAGCCGCTCTAAGTCAGGCAGAATCAGATATAGGGCATTAGCGACGTTCTGAAACGTCGTGCTTTCGCTCAACTTACCTAGGGCCACCATGTCTTGGCTCAGGTGCCCCATCAAATAGACGCCGATCGTCAACAGCGTCGCCAACAAAGAACTGGTAAACACGCCAAACAGCAATGCCGCTGCGGTCAGTAGGGCCATCTCTAAGCCGGTGAATAGCACTGCCAGCAACAGGCTGACGACCGAAAAGGGAATTTGATTGACCGCCAACACGGCCAGATAAACCACCGTCAAGAGCGCTATCAGCACCGCCAGCACCGCCGATAACCCCAGATGCTTACCCAAAATAAATTCCAGACGGCTAATGGGCTTCGAGATCAGCACTAAAACCGTGCGTTTCTCAATTTCTTTATTGATGAGCCCCGTGCCGACAAACACGGTGACAACTAACCCCAAAAGATGAATGCCGGCAAGCCCCAAGTCAAGGGTGATTTTGTCCTGGGCACCGCCCGCGACATCCGGTAGCAGCGCCGCCGCCCCGAACAACAACACGGCATATACCGCGACGAGATAAAGCACCCGATCGCGGATGACTTCTTTATAGACATTCGTCGCAATGACCCAAATACGCGACAGACTCATGATTGCCACAAACTTGCTTAAGACCTGATAATACGACGTCTGGGCCGCGGCGCTGGCCCCGTCACGGGCGAGGTCAGCTCTCCACCACGGTCGGCTGGCCCGGATGTTTGACAATCTCGAGGTTACACTCCACCACTGCCAACGGTGTCGGTGGGCTGTCGATCTCTGCTTCGCGGGTGCTGGCACCTGGCGATCGCGGCTGCACGGTGCAGATCTTTTCCAAATAATAGCCCTCTCTATTTGCTGAGGGGCCTGACCAGATGGCCATCAAATCTAGCGTATAGCCGTTATTGTCGGCCCCGCGCCGGAATCCCGCCAGTTGCCACAAATTGCCTTCTTTAGAAGATTCGAGACTCACCATGATGGTGTCTTCGATACTCGCCAGGTGTTCATTCATATTCAGCAGCCAGCGCTCGACGTGGGGCCAAGGGGTGCTTTCCAGATCCGCTTTGATTTCAATTTCGGTGCGAGTGAGTAGCACAATGCCGCGGGCTTGGTCTTCCCCTTGATCGGGCAGTTTCACCACAAAGCCACTGCGGCTAAAGTCATCCGCCAGTAGGCTTGGATAATCGTCTAACCAGCTTTGTAAGCGAAAGTAAAATTGAAACCAATTGCTCAACAGCAGGGCAATGAGCAAAAGCAAAATCAGCTGCTGACGCATCATGGGGGCAGGAAGTTTCGGGCGCAGCTCCCAGGTAAGAAATTGCGGAATCGCGACAATCGCCACCGAGACGAGCGGCCAAGCCACGAAACCGTTATCCCAATCGAGCCAGGGCACGAGGCCAAAGAAGTAGGTACAGACAATCGCCCCCATGACCCACGGGGCTACCGGCAAACCAAATAATCGCACCTTGGCATCTTCTAGCAGCCAGCCAATGCCGAGGGCAAAAAATATCCAGCCCGCAGTGGCAATAACGTTGACGGTAATGCTCTCACCGACTGCCAAACGGGCGACCCAAGACATTGCGAAGGAGAAAAAGCCCAAATAAATCAGGGTTTGCCACGCGTAATAGTCTTTGGGAAAGACAATGTTTGAGATCCAGCCCCAGAGGATTTGCAGCAGCCTGATCATAGGCGTTGACTCAACCCATAGCGCAACAGCAAGAGCACCAACACGGCTGAAAAACTCAGCGCGTTGGCCTGCAAAACTGCCAGTACGTGGGGCGAGGTCGTTTGAGTGGGCGATCGCCGATACCGAAACCGACTCACATTACTCGTGGCATCCCGCTGCACGATTGGGGTGCCAACAGACCATGTCAGCCACTCCAGCGCGACGACTTTGACCCAAAACGTCAAAAAGAAAGTAACCAAACCCGCGATCACAACCGCCACGTTCAGATTGCCGGATAAAGGATTGGCATAGAAGTTGCCAAACATCACATAGCTGATAATCTGAGTTCTCACGGGGATGGGAAGTAACTTTTCGACCTGCAAAAACACGATCCACCCTAAAACTACCGTTAATAAATTAATGGTGGCCGCATAGCGAATGCTAGGCTGAAACCCCAACCGGAGGCGCTGCCGTAACACAATGGCTTCTAACACGATCGCCACCAGCAACAGCACCGTCTGAAAAATGATGCCTTTTAGGGGCAGCACAGCGGTCTGGTCAAACAGGGTAAACACGGGCATGGGGTCAGCGCAGAAGCATCACTAAGAGAGTACGGTAGAAGCAAAGTGGGGCAACCCGCCGTTGCGGCCAGCCGCTAGGCTGAATGTGCTAGGCAACAGGGTATCCCCTTCTCTCAGGGTTCGGTAGAATTTTAGGCTGTAGCGGCTAAAAACTTAACGCTGATAGCAACATCATAATGGTCAGAACTGGGATCGGCATTCGCACGGCACAACTCAATAATGAACGACTTTCCGGTCAAATTCACGTGTATGACGGTGAGGGCAAAGGCAAGTCGCAGGTCGCCTTAGGCGTGGTGCTCCGGTCTATTGGCCTTGGCATTCAAAACTTTATGGAAAGCCGCGTGTTGCTGCTGCGGTTTCTCAAAGGGCCCGGCCGCACCTATGACGAAGATGCGGCGATCGAAGCGCTACAGCGCGGCTTTCCCCACCTGATTGACCAGGTGCGCACGGGGCGAGCTGAGTTTTTTGGCCCGGAAGACATCACTAAATTTGATCGCTTAGAGGCGCAGCGCGGGTGGGATGTCGCCAAAGGCGCGATCGCCTCGGGCCTCTATTCCGTCGTGGTGCTGGATGAGATCAACCCGGTGCTGGATCTGGGCCTGCTGTCGGTCGATGATGTGGTGAAATCGCTCAAGCACAAGCCCGAGCATTTGGAAGTCATCGCCACGGGCCGCGCCGCCCCCAAACCGCTGATTGACGTGGCCAACCTGCATTCTGAGATGAAACCGCAGCATCACCGCAATATGGATCTGCCCGGCATCGAAGGCGTCGAGATTTATACCGGTGATGGCAAAGGGAAATCGACCAGCGCCCTGGGCAAAGCCCTGCAGGCGATCGGGCGAGGCATCAGCCAAGACCAGTCGCATCGAGTGTTGGTGATGCAGTGGCTCAAAGGCGGTCAAGGCTACACCGAAGATGCGGCCATCTCCGCCCTGCGTAAGAGCTATCCCCATCTGGTTGATCATCAACGCTGCGGTCGAGACGCCATCGTCTGGCGCGGCCAACAGCAAGAGATTGACTATGTCGAGGCCGAGCGCGGGTGGGAACTGGCCGGTACAGCGATCGCCTCCGGCCTCTATAAAACCGTGATTTTAGACGAGTTGAATCCCACCGTTGATCTCGAACTGCTGCCCGCAGAGCCCATCGTGCAGGCCCTGCTCCGCAAACCTCGCGATACCGAAGTGATTATCACGGGCCGCTGCAAAAACCCGCCCGCCTACTTCGAACTCGCCAGCACCCATTCTGAAGTGTTTAACCACAAGCACTATGCCGAAAAGGGTGTTGACCTCAAACGCGGCGTTGATTTCTAGCCAGACTCAAATGCCGACCAGGCGGCGATGCGAGCGCTGCGCTCAAACTCTATCCTCCGGACAAACAAAACTCGCCACTTTGCCCAGTGAGCGTTGACCGGCGACCCCGGTCAGAGTCCGGCTGAAATCAAACGCTTGCAAAATAATAACCCCCGACACACAAGGCACCGGGGGGGCTTTAGGTATAGAGTTTTCCACTTAAGGGGGAAATGGGAAGTTAGGGGTCTAGGTATAGAGCATTCGGTTTAGTTGAGCTCAGCCTTAGATGTCTTTCGACAGTTTCATATTGCCCCATGAGCCGATGAATTAACCCCTTGACCGCGACAGATTCACTTAAAAAATGCAAAACCCCTGATTTTGCAAACTTTAGCCGAACTCTGTGTGAGGCTCGCTCAATCCTGCAAAGATTTAGAGTACCGATCAGGCTCGACCCCAGCGAATGCTTTCAGACATTATCGGTCAGGGGCGATCGATAAACGATGCTGGCCGATGCCGCTAGATAAAGCTGTAATCCTCGCCCCATCAGCCTTTGATGCATCACTCCCACTTGGATGAAGCTATTGCAGACTACCGACTAATAATTAGTCCCCAATGAGTTGGTCGCCCCAATGTTTGAGAGGATTGCCGTGCTTCGGTGCGCGCGAGTCCGCCCCATCACTCAAAACGATAGAAAAGGCTTAACTGTACTTTTTGGTTTGCCGTTAGATATCTCGGTAGGATAGAGAGCAGACGATAATTTAGCGCTAGCGTGATGGATCTTGTAACGCTTCAGGGATGGTTGGACAACGCCGCCTTTGCCATCCTCTTTTCAACGATGCTGCTGTACTGGGCTGGGGTCGCTTTCCCGAAGGCTCAAGTGTTGTCAGCCTTTGGCACCATGGGCATGGCCCTGGGCAATCTGGCGATCGCGGCCTTGCTGCTCGCCCGGTGGATTGAAGGCGGCTATTTTCCCCTGAGCAATCTGTACGAATCGCTGTTTTTTGTGGTGTGGGGCATTACCGCCGTGCATCTGGTGGCGGAGCGCATGAGCCGCAGTGCCCTAGTGGGTGCCGTGACCGCCCCCATCGCCATGGGCATCACCGCCTTTGCGGCCCTGTCGCTGCCGGACACGATGCAAGTTTCTGAACCCCTCGTGCCTGCGTTGAAATCGAACTGGCTGATGATGCACGTCAGCGTCATGCTGCTCAGCTACGCCGCTTTGATGGTGGGCGCCCTGATGGCGATCGCCTTTTTGATCGTGACGCGGGGCCAGGCGATCGAGCTGCGGGGCAGTTCGGTGGGTACCGGTGGCTTTCGCGAGACTAAGCTGCGGCGTCACGGCGTCAGCGCTAGCGAAGCACCGATGGCCACAGCAGTGGCTACCCCGGCAACGGCAGTGATTAACAGTTCCGGGGGCGGGGCTGCTGTGCTCGAAAAAACGACCGTCGCGACTCCTGCAGCCGCAAAGCTAACACCCCAGCGCCTGACGCTGGCCGACACCCTCGACAACATCAGCTACCGCATTATCGGTTTGGGCTTTCCCCTGCTGACTATTGGTATTATTTCCGGAGCCGTTTGGGCTAACGAAGCTTGGGGCTCCTACTGGAGCTGGGATCCGAAGGAAACCTGGGCGCTGATTACCTGGCTGGTGTTTGCCGCCTACCTGCATGCCCGCATTACCAAGGGCTGGCAGGGCCGGCGTCCGGCGATTTTAGCCGCCTCCGGGTTTATGGTGGTTTGGGTGTGCTATCTCGGCGTCAACATCCTGGGCAAAGGTCTGCACAGCTATGGCTGGTTCTTTTAGGCGGGAAACCTCTTATGGCTGGGTACTGATGTAACAACTTTGCCTTTTCAAGGCTGCACCGTTGTCTGGGATGAACGCTCCCGACTTCTAGTCGGAAACGCCTCACCTAATGGTGAATCAGGTAAGTCAAGCTCGGGGATGGGGTGCCGAAGGCAGAAACTGTAACACCAGTTCACTCAGCTTTTGGGCGGCACCGGGTTCACCGCGAGCCTGGTGCAAATCGTGGCGCATCTGTTGGAGTTGCTCGGGATGTTCCAGATAATCGAGCACGCGATCGCCCACCGTTTTGGCGTCAAGGTGACCCAGTAACTCCGGCACAATCTCGCGTCCGGCCCAGATGTTGGGCCAGGCAAATAGCTTGTTGCGGCGGTGAATGTAGGCCAAAAAGAGGCGATTGATCAAAATATTCAATGGCTTGCCAATCAGCGGCAGCGCCACCAGCAAGCCTAAAATGCCATCCCAGGCGTTCATCGCTTCGAGCTGCTGAGTCGGCAAGAGCACCAACATGGGGATGCCCAAGCCCCCCAACTCCGCTGTGTTAGCGCCCACTGTGGTGAGACAGAGCTGACATTGACCCGTCACGGCCGTCGCCGGAAACGGTTTCCAGAGCAAAATCTGTGTGCCTTGCGCGGTTTCCAGTCGGGGCAAGCCATGGGGATCAGAGCTTGGCATTAGCTGAGTTGCAGGCGCATCAAACACGCTGCAAAAGGGATTTTGTTGCGGGTCGGTGTAGCGCGTCAGGGTCGCGACATCAACGGTAGGGGCTACGGGCAATACAAACTGTGTCTGGGGGCGTCGCTGGCGAACATAGTCGGCGACGGACAGCAATAGCGGCATCCCTTGGGTGAGTTTGGCTCGCTTTGACCCTGGCAGCACCCCGATGAGTTCGGTGGTGGGGGTGAGGTGAAGCTGCTCGGCGACGTTTTCTTGACCCGCGATCGCCGACTGTCCATCCGTCATCAGATCGCCAACCACGGTAAATTTGTGCCGCCAGGCCGCCGGAGCCTGCTCGACCAGATCGGCATTCATCACACCAAAAGCGTCAATCCACCGCCGCCAGTTGGTAAACCATTCGGCATAAATGACGGTTTTGTAGCCCAGTCGCTTGCCCACAATCACCGGATAAATCTGATCGCCGCCAAGGAACAAAACGACGCCGCGATCTCGCCAGTCCCAATTGTCAGCCGTTTTACCCCACAGCAAAAAGGGCCAAAAAGCCGACGATGCCTGCACGCGATCGACCTCAGAATATTGGCGAGCGATCTCGCCCTCTCGCCCCGTGGCATTGGGACAGGGCGAGAGCACGACCGAAATCCGTAAAGCTGCACGTGACGGCACCTGGGCCCGCAGCGCCATGACCACCGGCTTCACCCAGGTAGTGATTTCTCCGGGGCCATTAGCCAAAATCACGACGTCCATACCTCCCCCTTTGACTTGCCGGAAAAACGGTTGTGCTCAGCAATGTCTTGCCCTCAAAATACCGCTTCGTGGAGGCATTTCACGCGCGGATGCCCCACCGCTATCTTTGGAGAATGTTGAATCCAGTCTCACCTCAACTTAGGGCCAAGAGGTCAAAACCGGATGCCTCTGCGTTGTATAGCGATCCATCGAGAATATTAATTAGAAAGTGACGCGACTAAAAAGACAGCCCGAATACGAAGCAAGCCTGACCCGCCACCGCCCTGACGTGGTAGGACTGAGGCGCCACGGTATTCGCTACCATTAACATCTGCGGCTCGCAGTGCATCCCATCGATACAGCAACGCCCCTCTAGGACAAGGAGATAATTGCCGTCGTAGGCGTAGCTTTCTAGCGTCGTGCTGTGGATCAGTTGAGCACTCATGCCCCCAGCGGGATCCAGCGGGATGTCGTAAACGCAGACACCATCTTGTCTTACTGTGCACGGATAGCGGGTTGCTAAGTCAGGCTCGGTAGTATCGATGTGGATTGGGGAAAAGTCCTCAACCGCGGCCGGCTTGTCAAAGTCGGGGGGCGACGCGTAAGCCAGGATAAAAAAGCCGCTGCTGGCTGAGATATCATGGCTGCTGCCGGGCGGGTTGAAACAGAGCGAGCCGGTGGCGTAAACGCCCTGGTCATCGGTTTGCGTACCGGCGATCGCATAGACGGCCTCAGTCATGCCATGGAAGTGCCGCCCGACGCGACCATCGGGCCCGACGTACCAAAGAATGCTGATGTGCTTGGTATCGGCGGCCCCAGAAAGCATGAGCTTTTTGACATGGGGCCGAAAGGTAAAAAAGTCGTAACTTTCGGGCGTTGCGATCAGCTGAGTCAGGTCAATCAGAGTGGAGTGATATAAACCGGCATCGGCCTCGTGAGCAGCGATCGCAGCGTCAGGTGGGGGGGCGTTAGGGGGATTGCTGGCCATCGCATCGTTCTCGCTATCGTCTTGCCATCGCAGCATCGGTGGCGAGACCCTGGACGGGTAGGCTGGTACCCTAGCACGGTGTCACGGTAAGCCGCTGGTCATACCGTGGTGCTGGGGGCGATCGCCCCCAACCTTCAGGCCACTGGAAAGTCCAATCACTGAGCATGGCCAGATTGCTGACTCTTATCCGCCGCAGCGTGAATCTTATGCTTCTGCCCCCACGCGCCCCAGCCGGATCAAATGGCATTGGGAGTTTCTTGGCTGAGCATTGCGATAAAGGGGGGAGCGATCGCGCTGAGCCTGGAAACATTCGGGGGGGATGACCGGTCATAGCGCAACATTAAGCGTGAGATCGGGATGGTCAGGATGTTTCGACAATAGGGCCACCCGCCGCTGCCAGACCGCCTCAAAATTAACGGGAACTTAACCTGTGCCAAATCGTCGCCGGTGTAGTTTGGCACATCTGCTGTCAGTCTGAGACTCTGAGTGAAATTTTGCTCCGTGCGTGATCGGGCCAGAGATCGCGGCTTAACGGCCCATTGGGCCTTTCACGCAATCATCCGGAACTTCTTTGTAAAGCAATCATGAAATGTCTTAGTAAGTCATAAAGTGATGATGAATGCTCCGTATTTGCACGAAGTCTTAAGTCTGGCTTTACCGTCGCTTTAAGTTGGTCTGAGAAAGTTACCTATGAACACAATTGGAGATCACATGCGCTTTCACCGGTTCTGCTAAAACCCCAGAAACCCGTTTTCTGATTTTGGCAACCGACCCGAGCGGTGTTTTAGAGCCATTAGACCCGGCTCCTAAAGCTGACCTTCTAATGATGGATGCGCCTCTATTAAGTAGGCATTTGATCTCCAACACTGTGCGCTGACAAAAGTTTGTTGACGACTCTCAGTTTGGGGTCAGCTCTAGGGCTGGCTCTGAATTGTTGTGCTGTTCGATTCTCAATGTATTAAGAGGGATTTATGGACGAGTTGTTTACGCTCGAGCTGCTGCACATCGCAGACCAGGAAGCGGGTGCCGCGGCTGTTACCGACGCGCCTAATTTATCTGCTGTTGTCCAGGCACTCAAGGATCAAGACTTAGGAGCTGATGGCGAAGCTGACAATACGTTGTTTCTGTCTTCCGGGGATGCCATCATTCCAGGGTTGTTCTATGACGCTTCTGGCCCGGTCTTTGGTGCCCCCGGTATCGCTGATATTCAAATTCAGAACGAGTTGGGGATTCAAGCGATCGCCCTGGGTAACCACGAGTTCGACTTTGGGACTGAAGAGCTCGCTGGGCTCATCTCTGGGCAGGATGCGGATGGCTCCCTGGGCTCAATTCTCGACGAAGAATTCGCCGGGGCGGCTTTCCCTTATCTATCTACTAACCTGGATTTCTCGACGGATGCCGCTCTAGCCCCCTTAGAAGTTGAGGGTGGTGGCACTCCTGAGGCTAATACAGTTACCTCTTCCGTCGTGATTGACGTCAATGGCGAGGCGGTTGGTGTGGTCGGCGCCACCACTCCCACCCTGGCCAGCATTTCCAGCCCTGGTGATGTCGGTATCTCTCCGAGTCCGTTTGACAGCAACCCCACCCCTGAGCAACTAGATGCCCTCGCAGCCGAAATTCAAACTGAGGTTGATGCCCTGCTCGCGGCGAATCCTGAGTTAAATAAGGTTGTGTTGTTGGCCCACATGCAGCAACTCACCATTGAGTTGGGTCTCGCTGAGCGTTTGGTCGGTGTCGATATTATCGTTGCCGGTGGTTCCAACACGCGTCTGTTTGACGAAAACGATCGCCCCCGCGATGGTGACAGCGATCAAGGGGAATATCCTCAGTTTGTCACCAATGCCGGCGGCACCACCACTGCTGTGGTCAACACTGATGGCAGCTACAAGTATGTGGGTCGCTTGGTGATTGACTTTGACGCCGACGGCAACATCATCGAGGGCAGCTATGACTCCGAAGTATCGGGGGCTTACGCTACCGATGCTCAGGGCGTTGCCGATCTGGGCGCTGAAGGTCTCGTTGATCCAGAAATTCAGGCGATTGCCGATGCGATCGAAGCTCAGATCATCTTGACTGAGTCCAACGTCTTTGGCACCTCAGAGGTCTTCCTCAACGGTAACCGTTCCGGTACTGACGCCGCGGATGATACTGACGGTGTGCGGACTCAAGAAACTAACTTGGGTAACTTGACAGCGGACGCCAACCTGGCAGTCGCGAAAGAATCTGACCCCACGGTAGTGGTTTCGCTTAAAAACGGGGGCGGTATTCGCGCTTCTATCGGTGAAACCTTGGTTCCTGCTGGTGGTACAGAAGCCGTGCGGACGGTTAATTCAGAAGTCGTTGACAGCGATGGTAACGTCGTCAAGCCGGAAGGCGGCATTAGCCAAAACGACATTCAGACTACGTTGGCCTTTAACAACGACCTGACCCTCTTAACGCTAACCAAAGAAGAGTTGGTGGCAGTACTCGAGCATGGAGTCGGTGCTCTGCCCGATGTGGCGGGTGCTTTCCCGCAAATTGCTGGCGTGAAATTCTCCTTTGATCCTGATCTGCCTGAGGGCGATCGCATTCAAAGCGCCGCCATCTTCGATGAAGATGACAATCTGGTGGCAGAGTTGGTGCGCGATGGCGAAATCGTCGGCGACCCCACTGAAGAGTTCCGCATTGTCACGCTGGGCTTCCTCGCGGCACCCCGATTCGACGATGTGACGGGTGAATTCACCGGCGGTGGTGACGGCTACCCCTTCCCGAACACGAATACTGACCCCGAGGCGGGTGAACTGGGCGATCCGGATGTGGTCGCCCGAGTCAACCTCCTTTCTCTAGAGCAAGAAGACGTCCAAACTGGCGACGCGACCTTCGCCGACGACGGTACTGAGCAAGACGCTCTAGCCGAGTATCTGCTGGATAACTTTGAGGAAGCCGCGTTTGATGAAGCAGACACGGGTCGCGACCTCGACGAGCGCATCCAAAACCTCGACTTCCGCGAAGATACAATCTTGGATGACGATGGCGGCAGTACCCCTGTAGAAGGCCCGCTCAGCGTCTTGGGCACCTTTGAAACCGGCGTCTTTGACGACGGGGCGGCGGAGATTAACGCCTACGACCCTGACAGTCAGCGCTTGTTTGTCGTTAACTCCAACTCCGTCACCATCGATATTCTCGACCTGAGTGACCCCACCAACCCCACCAAAATCGGTGAAATTGACGCGACCGAGTTCGGGGCTGGGGCCAACAGCGTTGCGGTGAAGGATGGCATCGTCGCGGTGGCAATTGAGAACGAAGTTGTCACTGACAACGGTGAAATTGTCTTCTTCGACGCAGATGGTGATTTCCTCGGTGAGGTTGAGGTCGGTGCTCTACCCGACATGGTGACCTTCACGCCCGACGGTACCAAGGTGTTGGTGGCTAACGAAGGCGAACCAGACGATGGCGTAGATCCTGAAGGTTCGATCAGCATCATTGACCTGGGCA
Organism: Cyanobacteria bacterium J06626_4; assembly: GCA_038523235.1. Taxonomy (GTDB): domain Bacteria; phylum Cyanobacteriota; class Cyanobacteriia; order Phormidesmidales; family Phormidesmidaceae; genus Halomicronema. The sequence goes on along the minus strand of JBCBJQ010000011.1, from coordinate 26,660 downwards.
ACGGGGTGGAAAACGCTACCGTTGAGACGGCTGACTTCACAGCTTTTGACGGTCAAGAAGACGACCTGCGAGCTGAGGGTGTGCGCATCTTCCCCGATGCGACTTTCTCTCAAGACGCTGAGCCCGAATACATCGCGGTGTCTCCCGATGGCACTCAGGCCTTCGTCAGCCTGCAGGAAAACAATGCCGTCGCTGTGGTCGATATTGCAAACAAAGAAGTGACCGACATCATTGGTCTGGGCGCTAAAGACCATAGCGTCGAAGGTAACGGCATCGACGCGAGCGATCGCGACGACGCCATCAACATCGAAACCTATCCGGTGTTTGGCCTATACATGCCCGATGCGATCGCCAGCTACGAATTCAACGGCACTAACTACTTTGTGACGGCCAACGAAGGCGACGCTCGTGATGAAGATGCTCGGGTTGAAGACCTCGTCCTTGATCCCACGGCTTTCCCCAATGCAGACGAACTGCAACTAGAGGAAAACCTGGGTCGTCTGGAAGTGTCTACCATCGACGGTGACACGGATGGCGATGGCGACTTCGATCAACTGTTTGCTTACGGCGCGCGCTCGTTCACCATCTTTGATGCTGAGGGCAACCTGGTCTTCGACAGTGGCGACGATTTCGAGCAAATCACCGCTAGCCTCTTCCCCGCAGACTTCAACTCCACTAACGATGAGAACGGTTCGTTCGACAGCCGCAGCGACGCCAAAGGCCCCGAGCCTGAAGGTGTGGTGATTGGTGAAGTCGACGGCAGCACCTTTGCCTTTATCGGCCTAGAGCGCGTTGGCGGCGTCATGGTGTACGACATCACGAACCCAGCCGAAGCGAGCTTTGTTGACTACCTCAACAACCGCAATTTCGACGTGGAAGCGGAGTTGGCCGATGGCAGCACCAACCCGGCAGTAGGTGACCTTGGTCCTGAAGGTTTAACCTTCATCTCGGCAGAGGACAGCCCCACGGGTGAAGCGCTGTTGGCAGTTTCGAATGAAGTGAGTGGGACTACCACCATCTACGAATTTGAAGCCCCAGAGCAGCCTGTTGCTGAAATCCTCGACTTTGAAGGTTTCGATGCTGGTACTAGCATCACTAACCAGTTCGATGGCGTCAGCATCTCCACAGACACTGAGTTTGGGGCCATGCTGTTTGACACCGATAACATCACCGGTCGTGACTTCGACCTCCGCGCTGACAACCTGGGCAAGGTGTTGATCATCTCTGAAGATGGTGATGCCTCTGACCCCGATGACAATGCGGATGGCGGCACCTTTAACTTCGACTTTGATGGCTTGGTCAACGTTGCCAGCGTCGGCGTATTTGACTTCGACCAGGGCGAAGACAACCTCATCACCTTCTACGGGGCCGATGACACCGTCATCGAAACCCAGGAAATTGAGGGCTTCGGCGACAACGTACAGGCACAACTCTCGCTAGGTATTGAAGGGGTCTCCCGCATGGAGATCTTCCTCGAAAACAGCGGTGCCATCACGGACATCGCCTACAGCCCCTTTGAGGCTCCGACTGATGCGGCGGCGCTGTCCGCATAGAGTCCCTTGATGAGTGCTGCAGCCAATATTGGTTGCGGCGCTCCATCATGGATTGACCTTGATGCTGCTTTGCCGTTTGAGCAAAGCGGCTTCAGCCCACAAATACTTCAACAATCTGACTGATATCCACACGGGGCGATCGCAAGTGGAGGCGATCGCTTCAGATGACGCTGTGTAAATTTGGAGATATTTCTAACATGGCAACGACACTTACAGCTGGCGATCTCGCCATCATTGGCATCAATGCAGATAACCCAGACGACTTTACTTTTGTCTTACTGACAGATATTGAAGCTGGGACAGAAATCTTTTTTACAGATAGCGGTGTTTTAGACGACGGTAGCTTTAGAGGTAATGAAGGTGCTGTCAAATATACTGCACCAAGCGCTCTAGCGGCTGGGACGGTGATCTCACTTACCACGGACAATGCCGATTTTGAAACGGCTAATGATAGCAACGTCGGTAACAATGGCTTTGCGCTATCTGCCAGTGGCGATCAAGTCATCGCCTTTCAAGGCCCATCGGCTAGCCCGACTTTTATCTATGCGGCACAAACTAATAGTACGCAGTTTCAATCAACGGCAAGTGCCTCAACTAATTCTGCGTTGCCAACAGGACTGAGCGTCGGCACAACTGCTGTCGCTGTCGGTGCAGGCCCCGGCGCTGGTTCTGAATTTGACAACTCGACTTATAACGAATCGGTAACATCTGGGACACAAGCAGAGCTACTGGCCGCGATTAGCGATGCGACCAACTGGAACGGTAACAATACTCGCATCGCCACCCTTGCTGACGGTCCCTTTAACGTGGATGGAAACGGTGGCGGAACTCCCGTTCCCGATATCAGCATCAATGAGCTGCGAATCTCATCACCGAGTGGTTCTGACAACGACAGCAACTTTGTCGAACTCTTTGGCGCTGCCAATACATCACTAGACGGTCTATCGCTGGTCGTGCTGTCGGGTGAGTTTGAGCCCGGTCAGGTAGACTTTGCCTTCGACCTCAGCGGCGCTGCCACCGACGAAAATGGGTTCTTCTTGCTGGCGAATGCAGATATTAGTAGTTTCATCTCCCAAGCTGAAGTCGATGCCACTGACCAAATTGCTGCGTTTGACTTCTTTGGCTCGCCCTCTACCTTCTTAGTCGTCGATAGCTTTACTGGGCAAGCGGGTGATGATTTAGATGTTGATAATGATGGCATTTTTGATAGTGCGATCGGCACCATCATCGACTCGGTTTCGCTCGTTGATGGCGACAGCAACATCGATGTGAACTACAGCAACACCGTGCTTGGGCCAGATGGCAACTTTCCTCCGGCTGGCATCGCTCGCGATGTAGATGGCACCGGTTCATTTCAGCCCCTGGCATTTGGTGACTTCTCGGCTGATACACCGGGCTTTTCGAACGAAGCGCCCCCACCACCCGACGAAATAACCGCCATTTTCGACATTCAGGGGGCGGCTCATACGTCGCCGCTACTGGGTCAAACGGTGACCACCACCGGTATTGTGACGGCGGTGGATACCAACGGATTTTATTTGCAAGACGCGGTGGGTGACGGCAATATTGCCACCTCTGATGCTATTTTCGTCTTTACAGACAGTGCTCCGGGTGTCAATGTTGGCGATGAGTTAGAAGTAGCGGGTACTGTTGCCGAATCTACCCCAGGGGGAGCTTCCACACGCAACCTCTCGACGACCCGGATTAGCGGCGTCTCTGACATCACTGTGATCAGCAGCGAAAATGCCTTACCGGCAGCCGTCATCTTGGGTCAAGGTGGGCGCGTTCCCCCCAGTGAAAACATTGATGACGATGCCTTTACCAGCTTTGATCCCAGCACTGACGGCATTGATTTCTTCGAGTCTTTAGAAGGCATGCGCGTGACGGCTCAGAACGCCGTTGCCGTCTCTGGGACTAACCGCTTTGGTGAAATCTTTACCGTGGTAGACGGTGGAGCCGATGCGAGTGGCCTTAGCGATCGCGGCACGCTGAACATTAGCCCCGATGACTTCAACCCGGAAAAAGTTCAAATTGACGAAGACTCTGGGGTCTTCGACTTTGCGTTTCCCGAAGTCAATGCTGGCGACGTCCTCGGTGATGTGACGGGGGTGGTCAGCTACGGCTTCGGCAATTTTGAAATCTTGCCCACCGAAGATTTCACCAGCAACATTCAATCGGCTGGGTTACAGCCCGACGTCAGCTCCCTGGTTGGCGATGACGATTCGTTGACCGTCGCGAGCTACAACGTTCTCAATCTGGACCCCATTGTCGAAGATCAGGCCAAAACCAACAATGGTGAAGCGCGCAATGTCGATGATGACCTGGGTGATGGTCGGTTTGATGCGATCGCCGCACAAATCGTCAACAATTTGAATTCCCCCGACATCATTGGCCTGCAAGAGGTGCAAGACAATACCGGCGGTGAGATTGTCGACGATGTCACTTCCGCCAGTGAGACCCTACAGTTGCTGATCGATAAAATTGTCGCGGCGGGCGGGCCAGAATACGAATTTGTTGACAACACGTTCATCACTGATGAGGCTAGCGGCGGCCAGCCCGGCGGCAACATTCGCACCGCCTTTTTGTACAACCCTGACCGGGTCGATTTGGTGGCAGACTCGGTGCAAACCATTGGCGGCCAGGGGGCGGGAGAAGCCTTTGAAGGTGCTCGTCTGCCGCTCGTTGCCGACTTTGAGTTCAATGGTGAAACCGTCACCGTGGTGAACAACCACTTCTCATCGAAGGGGGGCAGCGCGCCGATTTTGGGCGTCGAGCAACCCTTTGACCAACGCCAAGAAGACGTGAGCGTCAACGGTTCGCTCGATGAGCGCCAGGCTCAATCTGCTGCTGTGCAAGGCTTCGTCAATGGGTTGGCAGACGATGCCAATGTGGTGGTCGTGGGTGACTTTAACGAATTCGAGTTTGTCTCCCCGGTCGAAGAGCTGGAAACCAATAGCGGCCTCATCAATTTGACGAATACGCTGCCGGAAGATGAGCGCTATAGCTTCATTTTTCAGGGAAATTCTCAAGCGCTTGACCACATTCTGGTCAGTGAGAATTTGGCGGCAGACGCTGAGTTTGACATCGTCCATGTCAACTCTGAGTTTGCGGAAACTGACAGCCGTGCCAGTGACCACGATCCGCTTTTGACTCGGCTCACCTTCGCCGCGCCCGTCAATGTCGTTGACGGCACTGCTGGACGTGACAACCTGACTGGTACTGATGGCGATGACCGCATTATTGGCTCCCAAGGACGGGATACCATCACTAGTGGCGGTGGTGATGATACTTTTGTCTACACCAGTGTCGTTGAAGCAGGCGATATTATCACTGACTTCGAGATTGGTAGCGACAAGATTGATTTAAGCGCAGTCTTGGAAGGAGTTGGCTTCGTAGGTCTTGACCCAATCGCCGAGGGGTATTTGGGATTCCGCTCTCGGGGTGCCGACACCATTCTTACATTGGATCTAGATGGGGCTATGGGCTCTGGTCGGGCACGCTCTTTCTTATTAGTGCAAGAGGTCACCTCTGCAGAGTTGAATAATGCAGACAACTTCATTTTCTAAGTGAAGCTGAATTCTCTTTCAATAAAACATTGAGCTAGCTTAAATGTCTCATTGTGCGATCGCCCTTCTCAACAAAAATGAGGAGGGCAATTTCTTTTTTAATTCATATATAATTTCAATAAATTTGGCAGTTAACTAGAGTAATTTAGGCTCAATATTTACGCTTAACTTGCTTCATCTTGGCGGCATATATTTCGGAAAATAAATTAAATATGAAGGTTCAGTTTAATAGGGGTTTCTACTTTGAAGTTTACGTAAGATAATCTTGAATACGGTTTTGAATTATACGAGAAATTATGTAGATTTTGATTGTCGATACGTTCCTTTCACTGAGCACAATTAATTATGAAATCTTTGTCTACTCAACTGGCATATATGGTCGGTGCGGCTGCAGTTAGCCTATTGGCAGTTGCAGTTCCGGCAAATGCGGCCAGCGTTATTTACGATTTTGAAGTCAACCTTGACTCTGGCTTCCTTAATGGCGAAACCTTCACTGGATTTTTCGAATTTGATGACGGTGGTCTGACCGGTTCTGGTGATGAACTTCTCACGGTATCGGACTTAAGCTTTAGCTTCAACGGTGATGACTTCACAGAGGCTGATGGCACCCCCGAGGTTCTCTTTGTTGACGGCATCTTCTTCGGACTCGAATTCTCTACTAGCGAGTTTTCTTTTATCACTGATTTCTTTGATCCTGACGCGGCGTTTTTTACTTACGACGTCCCCGGTCAAATTACCGGTGCAGGAGACGTCATTTCCACGCTGCGAGATGATTCTGGGGTGAGTGTTCCTGAGCCCGCGTCAGCATTAGCGCTTTTAGTGGTAAGTGCTCTGGGGGCAAGTTCCACTCTGCGACATAAGCGTGCATAAACCTCTTCGCTAATCTTGTAAATGGCGGCGGTTCATCCATCTCAATCCCTTTGGCTAATCCATCAGTCGGAGGGATTGAAATAATTGAGATAGATGATAGTGAATTTTCCCAGTTCGCTGGCTTTTGTTAAAGCTTTGTGACCCGTTGCCCCAGGTTCCCATCCATCCTCAAATGCTCACGTGTAGACAGCTAGATGGAGTAAAGAGTTCAGCTTAATTGGGCCAAAACTACACTGCATTTCACCGACTCAGTTTTCTCAGACAAGTCTCATCCATCGTTCAGATGAGTATCAGCAGCGACTCAGGCCCAACCGTCATAGTGAAATCATTGAATTAAAGACCAATATCGATCAGCACCTGAGATTCTCTCTGTTCCTTTGAGGTTCAGATCATTGAGAAATAAATGGTCACCTCCTCGATCAATATCGAGGAGACCAGACTATGAAACGGTTTGCCAATGTATTTGCAGTTCTTGCGTTAGTTGCTGGGGCAATTGCGCCCGCCGCCTACGGCGTCGATTTTGATGAACTGCGTCGCGAAAATCTCGACAAAGACGCCACCACCCACGAAGAGTTGCGTCGCGGCCACCTAGACGGCGTGAAAGCGGTTGACTTCGATGAACTGCGTCGCGAAAACCTCGATAAGGATGCCCGCAACGTTTCGGGATTAGAGACTTAGAGATCATTAACTTGGGCATCCATTAACAGCTGTGTTCCCTGACGTTGAATTAACAACGTCCCTTTTTACACCACACCCACGACGCTCCTGTTTTTCAGGAGCGTTTTTTATTGAGGGTTTTTGCTAAAAGCTGTCAATAAAAAATCTCTTGTAGCAGTCGCTAGTCCGGTGAGGACCAGACTGCGAAGCCACTTTGCTGATGCGCACAGGATCAGATTGAAGCTAATATCAGTCCGACAAATTACAGCTCAGACAAGTTGGCTTTCTCTCAGCAGGAGACACGGCATGTCGGCCTGGCCTGCCCGTCAGGCTTACGACTCCTCTCAGCCGACATCCCTTGAGTAGAGTCGTAAGAAAGAGCTGCAATCCAGTTTCAGAGATATTGATACACCAGCCTAACGTTTCATACTGATGATGATTGCCGTAAAGGCGGATCAGCAAGTTTTGTCGGCTATTCTGCCGCTTCTGTCTTAGGAAAGGTGCGGGCCAAACAGGCCTGAATATCTTGCAAAATCTGCTGCGCGGCCAAGAGGCTGCGCCCTGAACTCCAGACATCACCCGCCACTTCACAAACGGCATCTTGCTGCACGGCCTCTAACTGCGACCACAATCGGTCATTCATAAACGTCTCTTTAGAGGCATTTCTCCAAGCGGCGTTATGAATCAAAAAAATCACATCGCCGTCTGGGCCGGCTAAATCTTCGCGAGAGAGCCTGACGAAAGATTCGTCTTCGATCGCTTGAGTGGCGTTGCGGGCAAACCCCAGCTCTTGGAGAATCGAGCCCGAAAAGCTTTTGGGCGTGCTGCCGACCAATCCTCTGGGGGTGGACGATAGTACCGAGACGGTGATGGTTTCTGGCAGCGGCTCGAGGGATGACTTGAGTGCCGTCAACTGCTGTTGATAGTCGGCTAAAAGTTTCTCAGCCTGCTCCGATCGCCCGAGCGCCTCTGCAAAGATGCGAAAGTTATTTTTCCAGTCCCAATTGCGACCGAACCCCTGGATGAAAACCGTGGGGGCAATTTGAGACAGCCTTGGATACAGCCGTTCTGAGATGCTTTTGGCTCCCAGAATCAAGTCCGGTTCCAGCCGCAAAATCGTTTCTAAGTTGGGCTGGTTGTATTCGCCCACGACTTCAATGTCCTGAACCGCATCCTCCAAATATCCCGGTGGTGCCCCATAGCGAATGGTGCCCACCGGCTGAATCCCTAAGGCCAAGGCCGCATCTAGCGGCGTCGTATCAATCACCACCACCCGTTCGGGCGATCGCGGCACTTGGGTCGTGCCCATGACGTGCTCGACGGATCGGTTGGGGACCGTCGGATCGATGACAGGCGGAGTCACAGACTGGGGCTGACAGCTGGCCAACAGTAGACCAATCAGAAAGCCGAGGGTGCGGGTATAAAGGGCTTGAGTCATCGGGCTAAAAGTCAATGGAGTAGCGCACACTGAGGGTGGTGCTCGGTGCCGCCGCCCGCCGCGCCTCGACACCGGGGGATGCGAGCACTTGGGTGCCCGCCGGTAAGTACTGGTTGTTCAACAGGTTGCTAATGCCGAGGGTCAGTTGCCCACCGCCGACCTGCAGGCTGCTGAGCAGATCTAAGGTGACGTAGCCATCCACCGTGAAGTCATCCACACCGTCATCAAAGGCGCGATCGCGCCCGCCCACGCCCAGCAGTTCCAGGCGGTTGGTCCAGCCAGGAGTGGTGTCATTCTCCACATACAGCCCGACTTTGAAGGGTTGCACATCTAAACCACTCAAAGCGTCAAAGTCGCCATCATCATCTACGTCATTTTCGCCCTCGTTCCAACTAAATAGGCCGCCCAAACGCCAGGTATCGCTAGGTTGCCAGTCGGCGGTGGCCTCTACCCCATAGTTACGCTGTGGGGCTCGCACGAGCGTCACTAAACCGTTGTCATCAAAGACCAGGCTGTTGCCCAGATCTGATTCGTTGTAGAAGCCCGTCAGTGTCAGTTGCACTTGACCCAAGTCAGCACGAATGCCCACTTCGTAGTTGTCCACTTTTTGCGGTTCGAGCAGCAAATCGCTGTTGATGTCAAAAGTGGAGTTCACTGCCCCGAGCACGCCCCCCACATCGGGAATCGAAAAGCCTTGAGCAAAGTTAGCAAACAGACCAATCTCGGGAACTGGCCGATAGATCAGCCCGGCATTAAAGGCCACATCATCAAAACTGTTCTCGCCGCCCTGCCGTTCACGGGGCAGATTGGGCGTGGTGACAAAGGCCAGGCGATAATCTTCGACCGCCACGTCAAAATTTTCGTAGCGCAGGCCGCCACTAATCTGCCACTGCTCGGTAATGTCCCAACGCCCTTGGGTAAACAGGCCCACACTCTCTAGGGTGTAAGGTCCCCCCTGGGTCAAGGTGTCATCAATAATGTTGAGTTCTTGATTAGCATCAAAAGCCGCATTATCAGACACCCGAAGCGGTCGATTGTTGCGTTCATTGGAATAATCGACGCCCCACAGCAGGCTAGCCGCATTGCCCAAGGGCGTATCCATTTGTAAGCGGCCCCCCCATTCGGTAGAGTCCAGCCCGGTTTGCCAAACATCAGGAAATGGATCGAGGAGGGGCAGCGCACTGATCGGGTTCAGTCGCAGATCGGTAAAGCGCTGAATCAATTCGCGATCGCGATAGTAAAGCTGTACGTCTAATGCGGAACCGAGCAAATCAGCGTGTCGATAGGTGAGGTTGACCACCTGATTAGTCTGTTGCGGCTCGTCTTCATAGTCAAAGGAGCCGACCCGCAAGGCCCGACCCTTTTGCAACCCCGGAATTTGGGTAATGCTTTCATCGGGGATAAAATCGGTGTCTAAGCGATCGCGATAAAAGCTGTAGGTGAGTCCCACCCGCTGCTGTTCATCAAAGTTGTAGGCCAACTTGGCGAGCAGGCCCAACCGACTCGTGTCGCTGACATTGGTGGGGATGATGCGATCGCCCTCGGCATCATACTGACTATTCACCACATCGTATGACAGCGACAACAGCCCTTCGACGGGGCCGTCCGTGCCGGAGGCTCCCAGTTGAACGCTGTAGCCCACGCTGTCGCCGCCAAAGGCGGTCAGGCTCGTATCCACCCCAGCACTCAAGGTGTAAACCACCGTCTCTTCGGCAGGGGCTCGCGTAATGATGTTGATAATGCCGCCCGTGCCACCATCACCGTAAATCGCACTCGGCCCCCGCAGCACCTCAATGCGCTCGACCAAAGCCGGATCGATAATTCTTAAATCTGCCGCGTTGCCATTGCTGTTAGGGGTTTGGGGCACGCCATCGATCAGCACCGCAATGGGTCGGCCCCGCAATTCCAGCTCAGAGGTCGAGTTTGTAAAAGACGGCGGGGCTAAGCCGGGCACCAACTTGCCCAAGAGATCGGCCAGGTTATTCGTTAGAGAAAGCTGCTGCTCGATTTGCTCGCGCTCAATCACCGTCACCGATCGCGGCACGTCTAATATATTTTCTTCTGTTCGCGTCGCCGTCACCACCACTTGAATCGCATCGGGGTCTACAGCTTGTGCTGCTGCGACGCCTGGCACCACCGTAAAGACCCCACTGCCCGCATCACCACTCACCTGAATCTCAGGCGGGGCATCCGTGCCCGTAATCGCCACCTGCACATTGCCATTGGCCAGCGCCGATACCTGCACCAGGGCAATGCCCTCAGCCGGGGCAAACTGCTGAGCCGCCGCCTCATCTGTCAGCGCCAACGTGGCATTGGCGATTTCCGTTACCACCGCATTGCCCGATATCTGGGCTGGACCAGCGGATAGCGGCTGCTCAGAGACCAAAATCAGGCTGAGCCCTTCGGGAGTGGGGCTGATTTGCACATCGGTAATGACGGCTGTTTCCCCTTGGGCGGTTTGCTCGACGGGCAACTCTGACGGTGCCATCGGCACGTCACCTAGAGCAGCAGCCTCTACCGCAATGTCTTCGAGTCGGGGGGCGGTTACCTCAATAGCGGAGACAGCCTCGATCTCCCGGTATTCTGTGGGTGTGAGTGTGAGCGAGGACAGGGGCGTCAGAGTTGAATCAGCTGGGCTACCATCCGCGATCGTCCCAGCCAAGGCAGTTTCTGGGTCTCCTGATTGAGCCGCTGAATCTGAGACTTGTGCCTCGGCTGGATAATGGATTCCAGCCAAAACCAGACTGGCTAACGTACTGTAGCCAACCAGCTTAATTTGCGTTGTCATGCTTCCTCACACCTAAACTTTTCTGGAGCAACCCAGTTTGGGGAACGGGGTCAGTCCAATGGGGGATTCGTCAAAGCGCCTCAGCTTATTCAAGAGGGCATCTTATTTAAGAATTGGTCTCAATAGTACGAGCTTTGTGGGCTGAGATTAAGCGAGGTGTGTGCTTTAGCGGGACTATTCTGTTTCATTGCGGGACTTTCTCTCACCGTTTCGTTTAGCCAGCCCCTTTGAGGTACTGACTCGGCACCGCCTGAAACTTTTTCTTAAAGGCCACCACAAAGGAACTGCGACTGGCATACCCGACCCAGCGGGCCGTTTCTTGAATGTTGAGCTGCCCGGTTTGCAGCAGATATCGAGCTTGCTCCATGCGGTGATTGTGCAGGTAACCAAAGACAGTCGTGTCAAACACCTGGTGAAACCCTTCTTTTAGTTTGCGCTCGTTGAGCTGAACTTGTTTGGCTAATTCGGACAAAGAGGGGGGATGGGTCATATTTTGGATCAAGATATCGCGGGCTTGGTAAATCCGGTCAATATCGCCGGTCAGCAAAGATTTGCTGGCCCGCGGAGCCAGCATTTGATCAAACTGCAGCGCCAGCAGCTCCAGAACTTTGCCTTCGAGATATAACTGGCGCGTGATGCCCTGATAGGGCCATTGCACGATTTGTTGCAAGACGTGCTGCTGGGCTGGGGTGATCGCGGTGGGATAGTAAAGGGAGGCTTGCTCTGGATGCTCGATCGCCTGCCGGAGGTGGGTGGGCAGTTCCTGCACGCGATCGCTCAATGTTGGCATCAGCTCGGGCAAAACCCGAATCCAAACGGCGCAAGTATGCTGTGCCGCCGGATATTCTTCGGTTTCAAAGGTATTGGGCAGGCAATGCAGATAACTTTTGCCCGCCACTTCTTCCTGGGGGGTGGTCAGCCCCGAGTTGTCCACCCGCATCCCGCCAGACAGATAAAACGCGAAGGTCAGGGGCATGGTCTGTCGATGTGGCCCCTTGTAGATGTGGGCTTGGCGCTTTTGATAATTACCCACGGTGAGCCAGAGGCCAGGGCGCAACTGCAGATGACGCCCGTATCCCCAGCCTAACGGCGACGGCATCTGCCAGAAACTTTCCGGGCCTGCGCTATATTCTGAGATTTCGCCGTTGGCGCGACATTCAGCCACAATTTCGTCAATGTCAGCGCCCGTCAAGACCTTTGCCATGCCAATACAGCCGCAAAACGTTGATTCAGTATGGCACTACTAAGAATAATTCTCAATTTCATAAGACATTCACGCTAGTAATCCTCAACTGGGAAGGCGATCAGTGTGGATGATCGATGTTGGTTACGCCAAAGCAGGAAGAGGTGTTTAGTGGGTTGAGGAGTGATCTCTCGTTAACTTAAACCCACTAATTTCCTGAGTTGGTGAAGAATTCCAGAGGCCTGGGCGTTTGTTGATGTTGGAGGGCGATCGCTATTGCCACCGCTTAATTGGCTGGAGTGATGCACGCTTCGACATCGGTCAAAATCTGATTGGCGGCCAAAATGCTGCGACCGGTAATCCAAACGGCGCCGTCAACTTGACACACGCGATCTTGCTGCACAGCCTGCAGCTGCGACCAAATTGGGTGAGTTACAAACGCTGCTTTTGCGGTTCCCCCCGGTCGATAGGTGGAGTAAATGAGAAAAACATAATCGCCATCGAGGGCCTCTAAAGATTCGGCCGATAATCGGGCGACATACCCGTCGGGATCATCTTGAGCGGGAGTTCTAGAGAAACCAATATCTTGCAGCACCGACCCCGAAAAGCTACCCGTTGTGAATGCTCTAACGATATCTTGAGGAACGATCACCACCGAAATTTCCAACGCCTGTGGCTGATCGATGGCGGCTTGCAGTTGCTGCACGCGTTGTCGATAATCCGCTAACAACTGCTCTGCTGCGGTTGATTTGCCCAAGGCCTCGGCATAGAGCTGCAAGTTTTCTGACCAGTCACCGGCTCGCCCGCTCCCCTCTGTCAAGACGGTGGGCGCAATTTGAGAGAGCTGGGGATAGAGTTCGCCAGCCCCAATTTTTGACCCGAGAATCAGGTCTGGCTGCAGGTTTAAGACGGCTTCTAGATTGGGCTTATTACCATCGCCAATAATTTCAATCCCCTCGGTGCGATCGCCCAAGTAGTCGGGGGACTGGCGATAAACAATGGTGCCCACGGGCTTGACGCCTAGCGCTAGGGCCGCATCGAGGGGAGCCGTATCGAGGACAACGACCCGTTGGGGAGAGACCGGGACCTCGACGCTTCCCATCGCATGTTCAATGGTGCGACTGGTGCGACCGGGAATCGTGTCTGGTGACACCCCGGCATCAGACTGACACCCCGTTAGCAGTACAGTCAGTGCTAACCAGATAATCGTGCCGCGATAACTTGAATCGAACATCGGTTAAAACTCGATGGAATACCCAATACTGAGATTGATGCCAGGCGCAGCAAAACGTCGATCTTCGGTGCCGCGCACCCGTTCTTGAGAACTGAGGGGGAGGTACTGGTTGTTGAGGAGATTTTTTACGCCGACTGTCAGTGTGCCATCCCCTAGCTGGACGCTGCTAAGCAAATCTAGCGTCACGTAACCATCGATTTCAAACGCATCAACGCCATCGTCAAAGGCGCGATCGCGGCTGCCCACGCCCAGTAATTGCAGGCGGTTCGTCCAACCAGGGGCGGTGTCATTTTCCACATACAAGCCCACCTTATAGGGCTGCACCTGTAGGCCACTCAAGGCCAAAAATTCACCATCGTCATTGGTATCGCTCTCTCCCTCGTTCCAGCTAAAGTAACCGCCGAGCCGCCAAGCCGTACTGGGCTGCCAATCAACTGTGGCCTCCACCCCATAGTTGCGTTGCGGTGCCCGCACCAAATCAGTAAAGCCATCCGGCCCCACCTGCAAATTACTGCCCAAATCCGACTCGTTATAAAACCCGGCTAGGCTGGCCTGCACCTGCTCAAATTCAGCCCGCACCCCCACTTCAAAATTAGTCACCTGCTGGGGCTCTAACTCAATATCGCTACTGATATCGACATCAGTGGGCAGCCGAGTGCCGGCACTCAGGCCAATATCAGGAATGGAGAACCCCTGAGAAAAGCTCGCAAACAGCCCAATCTCTGGCACTGGCTTATAAATGAGCCCCGCATTAAACGACACGTCATCCGCATCGATGTCGCCACCGCTGCGGATATCGTCAACGTTACGACGAAACGCCAGAACGGTATCTTCAACCGCAACGTCAAACCGGTCATAGCGGAGCCCGCCACTGAGCTGCCACTGCTCGCTAATGTGCCAAGTGGCCTGGGCAAACAGCCCTAGCGTCTCTAAATCATAGGTCGGGGTCTGATTGCTGATCGCCACCGCATTGAGGGTATTAGTCGCCTCGAAAGTGGGAATGTCTAATATCCGTACCGGACGCGCGTTTTCTTCTTGGCCATAGTCGGCCCCCCACAGCAGGCTAAAGCGATCGCTAAACGCCGTGTCAAACTGCAATCGCCCTCCCCACTCTGAGGAATCTAGCGTGGTCTGGAATAGCTGTGGCTGAAAGTCCGGTCGTCCGACCTGTCGAATATCTCTAAATCGCTGTGCTAGCTCAGTGTCGCGATAGTAGAGCTGAGCATCAAACTGGGAGCTGAGCAGATCCTCATGGGTATAAGTCAGATTGACCACATGATTCGTCTGCTGCGGCTCTTCCTCATAGTCAATTTCCCCAATGTCGATCGCTCGGGCCGTCTGCAATCCGGGAATACCGAGAATCGAGGGATCCGATGCAAAGGTTGTATTATCCAGGTCTTCTCGGTAAAAACTATAGGTCAGTCCCAGCCGTTGCTGGTCGGTAAACGCATGTCCCAGTTTGACTAAAAGACCGATCCGGTCAGTATCGGCCACACCATTGGGCGGAATGCGATCGCCATTGGCATCAAAAAAAGCATTGGTCACGTCATAGGATAGCGAGGCCCGCAAGTTGGTCCGGCCATCATTGCCCGCGATGCCAATTTGCCCGCCGTAGCCAAAACTATCCTCTTCAATCGACGTCAGACCCACATTGGTTCTGGCCGCCACATCAACCACAAATTCTTCCTCCGTCGCCGCCCGCGTGATGATGTTAATAATGCCGCCCGTCGCCCCATCGCCGTAAACAGCACTGGGACCGCGCACAATTTCAATGCGTTCTACCAGGTCTGGATCAATCGTGTTTAATTCCGTCGCAAAGCCGCTATTGGGGTTTTGGGGCACGCCATCAATCAAAATTAGGGCTGTCCGTCCCCGCAAGGAAAAATTACGCGTTCTATTTTGCAGCGTTGGCGGCCCTAAACCCGGCACCAATTGCCCTAGAATATCGGGCAAATTACTCGTCAGCTGTCGCTGCTGCTGAATCTCTTCGCGGTCAATCACAGTGACCGAACGCGGCACATCTAAGACCGATTCTTCCGTTCGGGTCGCGGTAACTAGCACCTGAATGGCGTCGGGGTCATCCTCGGTCACGGCTGAGGCGATGCCTGGCACTACGCTAAAGACTAAATTGTTGGCTTGAGGGTTTACCTGTGCGGTTGGCGGGGCATCCGTCCCCGTAATGGCCACCCGGACGCCGCCATCCGGCAAGGGCGTGACCTGCACTAAAGCAATCCCCTCAGCCGGACTAAATTGTTCAGCAGCAGCTTCGTCCGTGAGAGCCAAAGTCGCGTTGGGAATATCGGTCACCAGGGCATTGCCGACGACCTCAGAAGGACCTGTCGACAGGGGTTGATCAGAAACGAGTACCACCGTGAAGCCCTCAGGCGTCGGCTCAATTTGCACATCAGTAATGACCGCGACGGCATCGGCAGTTTGGGCCAACCGATCGGTCGCGGTGGGGGCGGCTTCCAGATCGGGCACGGGCGCTGGCGCTACAGGCTCGGCGGCCCCTACGGGCACCGCGATCGCCGCCGACCACAGGCCAACTGCCAATAAACTCAACTTTGAAGTTTGCCAAATTCTCATCACGCCACACGCCAAGTAAATAGTGAAAACAGCGTTAACCAATACTTGTTAAGAACTGTTCTCGATAAAGTAGCGTGGTTATGTGTTTGATTGAAGGCGATCGCGTCTTTCAGAAGAACTGTCTGTGTCTTCCAGCCGGACTTTTCTGAACGCTTACTGACCGGACGACTGACAACAGCTGCTAGGCGTCACCCCAAACTGCTTTTTGAACGCGGCCACAAACGAGCTGCGACTGGCGTAGCCCACATCGTGGGCCGTCGCTTGAACGGTGGTGCTGCCAGCCTCTAGCAGTTGTCGAGCCTGCTGCAGCCGGTATGTCTGCAAATAGCCAAAAACGGTGGTCTTAAAGACCTGCCGAAAGCCTTCCTTGAGTTTGCGTTCGTTAAGCTGCACCTGTCGGGCCAACTCGGTGAGCGAGGGCGGGCCAGTCATCTCGCGGATTAAGATCTCACGGGCTTGATAAATGCGATCAATGTCATTGGTTGCCAACGCTGGCGACTGGGGCGACGACAGCATTTGGTCAAACTGGAGCGCTAGCAGTTCCAAGACTTTGGCCTCTAGATAAAACTGCCGCGTGATGCCCTGGTACGTACAGTGAAAAATCTGCTTCAGCACCTGCCGCTGCGCGGGGGTGATGTGGCCCGTAGCATAAAGCATCGCCCGCTCAGGCTGCTCGATCGCGGTGCGCAGCTCAGTGGGTAGTTCGTGCAGGCGATCGCTCACCACCGGCAATAGATCCGGCTGAACCCTCAGCGTCAGGTGGAGAATTCGCTGCCCGACGGGGTACTGCTCAACCTCGGCTGTCGCGGGTAAGCAATAAAGGTAGCTATGACCTGCAACTTCTTCGTGCGCCATTTTGAGGCCGTCATTCTCTACCCGGCAGCCCCCCGACAGATAGTAGCTAAAGGTTAGCGGCATCGTTTGGGGATGTTGCCGAATGCGGTGACGATGAATCTGGCGTTTTTCTAGGTCACTCAGGCTGAGCTGCAAACCAGGACGGAGCTCTATTTTGCGCCAGTAACCGCGCCCAAGTTGTGCGGGCAGCTCAAAAAATCGCTCTGCCCCCGCCACATAATCGGCAACTTCGCCCTGGGCTCGGCACGCCTGCAAAATTTCTTGAACTTCAGTACCGGTTAAGACGTTCGCCATGCCGCCCTGGCCTTAAAACACTTTAGTCAAGTATTGCATTATTGGGAATAACTCTCAACATTGGCCTTCTGGGTCAGCCGCATCCACATCGGCATCTGAGTATCTCCCCCAGCTTCGATCCGCTCTAGGGCTGTTATCATCTCGACTTTGACATCAAACTCAGATTCCTGCTCAACCGCTTGACGCAGCGGCTCAACCGCCATCAGGTCACCCATTTCAGTCAAAAATCGAGCCGCCCGCCAGCGCACTAGCTTAGAGGGATCGATCAGCGCTGCGAGCATGGGGGGCATGGCCCGCGGGCTACCAATGTCGCTCAGGGCATCGCCTGCGGTGCGGCGCACAATGGCCGAAGGGTCTTGCCGGACCAGAACGCCCAGGGGCTCCACCGCTGCCTCTAAGGTACTGGCTCCCAGCAGTGCCGCTGCCCAGCGGCGAATCGTACTTTTTTCATCGTCGAGGACGGCGACGACTGCTGCAAGATTGGCAGAGGTGACGTCTAGCTGCTGCAGTGCCTTAAGGCGATGTTTCCAGTCGGGGTGGCTCAGCTCCGCGATCAGTGCTTGCTGATGGGCGGGGCTGTCGGCGGGTAGGGGCTCGGAGCGATCGCTGATGGCCGCCGTTGCCAGTTGGGCGAGCGCTTGAGCATCGAGTAGGCTGTCGATTTCATCGGCGACGAGCTGAGCGACCTGAGCCGGTTCACCTGCCGGGGCTTGATAGGGCTCCCAGCGGCGCTCGGCCACATAATCTGCCTCGGTGGCCGTAATGGCTCGCTGTAGGGTCTGAGCAAAGCGCTCGGGGAGAGCCACTCGGGCCTGTTGGCCGTCGGGGGCGATCGCCCGCACCTGCACAGGAATCCCCCGAAATACCTGCACGGCCACGTCTAACTGGCCCAAACTGGCACTGGTCGAGGGCGCACTCGCCACCTTCTGGGTCGATTGATGGAGCTGAGTCACCTGGGCGAGTAGCTTGGAGTCAGCATTGGCGGCGACACCAATCAAATCCGCAGCCTGAGCGAGAATGGGCTGCCAATCAGCACTGCCTTGGCGCGTCAGCGTGATGAAATCTTTGATCACAAAGACGGATTGCACCGCTTCAATGGCCAGCACTTGCTGCATCCACTCAGGTGCATTGGGGGCCGGGCTGCCTTGCTGCAGGGTCAATGCTTTATCGCTAACACTCTCATCTAAGTTGAGCTTGATGCAGTTGGGGCTAGGGGTCGTTTCGATGGAAAGCAATCGCATGATCTTTGCAACCGTAACGAACACGCTCATTCTGACACTTTTGCTTGCTGGGCGACTGCGCTCAAGACAGGCGATCTTTTGCCTTTTCTAAGCCTTGGGTCGGCTGCCTAGCGCGACCCAAGTTCATGACGATAAAAGCCGTAGGAGTTAGATGGGCACCCGGCTCACGGGTTGAAGTGCCGATTCCACTGTGCGTAGGGGGCGGTAGAGGTGGCCGCAGCGATCGATGAGCATCATGGCGATCGCCACAAAGGGATAGAGCACCGCCATCCTCGGCATCATGGCGCGTTCAAATGACACCAAAACTTGAGGAGCCGTGAAATCAATTGATTTCACGGCTCCTCACATTACCGCCCTAGTGAAACGAGTACGGGTAACAAGGTGGATCTACGTCAACGCGATCGCCATCGCGACAGTCGTCAAGCCGAGCATGGCAAATCGTCCACTCCAAATTTCGGCCTGGTATGGGAAACTCAGCGGCTGTTCAACTTCAGCTTCAGCTTTCGTGATAGCGTTTGACTCGCCCTCTAACTGGACCAACGCATCATTAACAGAATGATCAACAGAGGAATTCATTAAAAGACTCCAGATATAAAGTGAGATATTTTCGTGGATATGGGGCGTGGATGAATAGGAGGTGTAGGGTATTAGGCTTTGGGTGCCGGGTTCAAGGAAAGCCCTGCACCCAAAACCTTGAACCTGATTAAACCGAGGTCACCAATAACAAGGTCGCCACCAACAAAGCCGCCGCCGCCGTGGGGATAAACAGCAGCACTTTGCGATAGACCTCCGCACTGCTATCGTCAACGCCGTTGCCAAACCGCCGCAATTGTCCTGACCGATAGAGCTGATCGCGATGATAGCGGTCATAGCGAGCCATCCGCGCAAAGGGGAGTTCTCCCGTATCGTGCTGGGGCAAAATGCGCCGCCGCTGATAAGGCACCGTGTAGTCACCAAAAGTCGTCAGATATTCGTCGGTGTTAAGCAGTTCATCGACAAAACCCTGCAGTCCTTTGGTGGCTAAGACAATCGACCAGGCCAGTTTTTCCTGCTCGTTGTAGGGCGATCGCCCTAGCACACGTTGAATACACAGTTCCACGAATCGATAATTACTATTGGTGTCGTAATTGAGCCGTCGAAACGAGTCAGACAACACTAGGCCCCGGATGAAATCACGGCTGGTCATTTGCCCATTGCGTAATTGTGACTCTAGGGCCACTTGTCGATGGGCAACAAGCATCTGCTGCTCGTTAAAAATCTGTCGATAGGCCGCCCGAATGATGTCATCCATTTCGGTGGCGGCGGGTAAATCAGCTTGGGTCGGTAATTGCCGCTGTTCGTCACCCGGCACCTCAAAGCCCGAGACCCGCTGGTTTTGACTGGAGGGAGCATACGTGAGTAAAGGAATTGTCATTGTTCAATTTTTTTATAGGATTACTGCGGCCCAGAAAAAAAGATGATGGGGTAGGAGAGTCCCAGAGCATTCGCATGACCAGCTAAGCAACCGCTTGTCATACGCTGAACCATTGCTCGGTTACCCCATCATCAATCACTCGTCACCCAAGCCCTGAGCGCCCAATCTCGAAGAGAATGAAGCTGGCAAAGACCACGCCGCCCACACCCCCGACCAAAAAGCCCGAGGTAAAGAGGCTCCAGTCTTGATACGTTTTGAGGTTTTCAGGCAGGTTGCCTCTCGGCTTCGTTCGACCTTGGAAGACTGCGCCGCCGTAGATAAAGAGACAAACGCTGAGAATCACCACTAGTCCAGATGCACCACCGATTCCGGCAAGGAGAGCTTGATCAGAATTGCGAAGGGGGCCAAGTTTGAGGAATGGCCCTAATAGCAGGTACCCGTGGGCCATGCCAATCTCGAGGCCACGCGCGATCGCGGGCAGACCCGAGCGGTAAATCGGCAGATTTTTGAGCCACGTTTGAGTCAGCGGGCTGGCACTAATGGGGGTGTTCAACATGCCAATTTGCGGATTGTTTTGAGGTGGCTGCATAATCCCCTCAAACAACGGCTGACTGTTGAACTGGCTCTCGCCGTACATCGCCCCCGAATTGAACTTCATTTGACTGAAGTTATAGCCCGCCGCGATCGCCCGCGATCGCAGCCCATGCCAAAAATGACCTGCCAACAGCAAACTGGCAAAAATCGCCTGAAACAGCATTAGCCAGGTGCGAGGCGTAATCACCCCATCCACCGTCGTGGTGGCAACGGGGCCATAAAACACTTCGGGATAGACCGTGCTGTTGACCCAGACGAAGTAGGCGGCAAAGAAGCCCATATAGGCGATCGCTGCCTGACTGTAGGCCAGATACGCCTCGCCCGACCAGACGAACAGCCCTTGCGCCCATTTGGTGGGCTCGGTTTGAATATGCCAGATGCCGCCCAAAATGCAGATCGCGCCAATCCACACATGACCGCCGACCACATCTTCTAAATTGTTGACGGCGGCCATGCCCTGCAACGTCCAACCGTCAGGGGTGATGCCGACGACATAGCCAAAGATGCGCAGGGGATTGAACGTTGGTTGGGTTACGAGGCGAACATCGGCGATCGCGGGGTCATACAGCCCGCCCACAAACGCCGCTTTGATCACCAACAACAGCGCCCCCACTCCCAGCAGCACCAGGTGGATGCCAAGAATGGTGGTCATTTTGCGGCGATCGGCCCAGCTGTAGCCAAAGCCTTTGGGGTCAAGTTTTTCTGGCCCCAAGACCGCATGGTAAACGCCACCGGCCCCCAAAACGGCAGAGCTCACCAGATGCACGACCCCAATCACAAAATAGGGATAGGTATCGACAATGACGCCGTTGGCCCCGACGCCAATGCCCAAGGTTGCCAAATGGGGCAGCAAAATTAGACCCTGGTCAGACATCGGCAAACCGGGATTGAATCGCGATAGCTCGAACAGCGTCATCGCGCCTGCCCAGAGCACAATCAGCCCCGCGTGGGCAATGTGAGCCCCGAGCAGCTTGCCCGAGAGGTCGACAAAGCGAAAGTTACCGGCCCACCAAGAATAAGGATCAAGGGATTGAGCGACATACGCATTCGGATCGGCTTCATCGGTGGTGAAACCGAGGGGTTTCAGTGGATTAGCTTGAGTCACCGTCATGATGCGCCCACCTCCCCACGAGTTGATTCGAGCACCCGGCCTTCTTTAAAGCTGTAGCCAGCGGCGCGCAAGGCGTGGAAGATGTGCCCCTGCAAAAAGAAGAAGCCGAGCCAGAATTGCGTATTGGCTAACCACACCCGGTTAGTTGCCACCCCATCAGGGCTGACAAACACGGGGAAGCGATCGAAGGCTAGACCCAGCGTGGGGCCAAAAAACTCGGTGGGAAATACCAATGAGTTGACCGACACAAACAGCGTCGCCACAAAGGACATTAAGGCCACAGCCCCAACGCTGTAAGACAGGTAGGCTTCACCCGACCAGACAAAGAGCGGTTTAGTCCAGGGCAGCGGCTGGGTGAGAATGTGCCAGATACCGCCCCCAATCAGCATGGCCCCGACCCAGATATGGCCGCCGATGACGTCTTCCAGGGTGTCCACGCCCGCAATCCAGAAGCGTCCCTCAGTGCCAAACAGGTAGCCAAAAATCGTGGCCGGATTCAACGTGGGATTGGTAATGACGCGGACGTCTTGGGCGATCGGGTCATAGAGCCCCCCAAAATACATGGCCTTGGCCACCAACAAGAAGGCTCCCACCCCTAACAAGGTGAGATGAATGCCCAAGATGTCGGTCATCTTGTTGGTGTCATCCCAGCGGTAGCCAAAGAAGTTAAACTTGCCTTCCAGCTTGGCTGGCCCAAACAGAGCGTGGAAGATGCCACCGGCTCCTAAAAACGCCGAACTGATTAAGTGCAAGGCGCCAATAACAAAGTAGGGATAGGTATCAATGACTTGGCCCCCGGCACCAACACCAATGCCTAAACGGGCCAGGTTGGGCAACAAGATCAAGCCCTGGTCAGCCATCGTCAGCGATGGATCTAAACGATTGAGTTCGAACAGGGTAATCGCGCCTGCCCAGAAAACGATCAGGCCCGCGTGGGCTACGTGCGCCCCCAATAGTCGACCTGATAGGTCGGTAAGCCGGGCATTACCCGCCCGAAATGGAATGTCAGTATTGATATTGTCTGTGGCAACTGCCATCACAATAGTCCTCCTTAGAGATGATTTTTTTTGAGAGAGCAATGGTGGAAGAGTGGAAGAAGAGTGTGAGGGTGAAAGAGTGTGAGGGTAACGGGAGGTTTAAGGTTCAAGGAAAGCCCTGCACCTAGCACCCTCATACCCAGCCACCAACTCCACCTAGCCGCCGGCCGTAATGCCCGCCACATTTTGGCGATTCGCGAGGACGTCAAAGAAAGTGCCACGGGTACTGCCCAGCGACACACTGAGCGATCGATAGGCGTGCCAGAGGTGCCCCAGCAGCGCGAGCGAGCCTAAGGTGGCGTGGACACTGGCCAACGCGGCGCGAACGGATGTCTCGGTGCCGCCGATGGGGCCGTAGAACACGGTGGGATAGGCCACTTCGTTGACCGAGACAAAGACGGCCACGCTGAACCCCGCGATCGCCAGCGCCCCTAAGCTATAAGAGAGATAGGCTTCACCTGACCACACCAATCGGGCTTTGGCCCAGGCAAATGGTTTAGTGGCAATGTGAAAAATGCCACCGCCAATGCAGAGCACCCCAACCCAGACATGCCCGCCAATGACGTCTTCCAAATTATCGACACTGGCCATGCCGGTAATCGTCCAGCCGTGAGGACTGATGCCAAACAGATAACCAAAGATGCGGCCCGGATCGAGATTGGGCTCCACCAACCGCACCTGATCAACCAGCGGATCGTAAATGCCGCCAAACTGAGTTGCTTTCAGCACCAGCAACAGCGCTCCCATCCCCAACATCACGAGGTGAATGCCCAAAATGCTGGTCATTTTGTCGCCGTCTTGCCAGTCATAGCCAAAACCCTGGCTATTCAGCCGTTCTGGCCCCAGCACCGCGTGATAAATCCCACCAGCCCCCAGCACAGCAGAACTGATGAGATGCCCCATGGCGATCGCGTAGTAGGGATAGGTATCAACTACCAGGCCACCCTCGCCGACGCCAATCCCCAGTGCGGCGAGGTGCGGCAGCAAAATCAGATTTTGGTCGTACATCGGCAGACTGGGGTCAAACCGCGACAACTCAAACAGCGTCATGGCTCCGGCCCACAGCACAATCAGCCCGGCATGGGCCACATGCGCCCCCAGCAGTCGCCCAGAGAGATCCTTAAAGCGGATGTTGCCCGCCAGCAGGGGCGCACCGACGTCGGCAGTGGTCTTGTAAGACCACCCGAGTGATCGCATCAATGGCGTCCAAAAGAGTCCGTTGGTCATAGCAGCTCCTTTTTATCAGGCCGTAGAAGTGGCTGAAGCACGCAGAACAGTCGAGCTACTCCAAATCGCCGCTCTAGCCACTTACCTTCTTATTGACTTCAATTCTCATCAAACTGATTTCAACATACTTCGGAATTTTTCTCAATAAGTCAATCATTAACTTATATTGAGGATTTAAATTGACGGCAATAAATTAGCGGGCAGTTGGGGTTGACTCTGTTTGAAGGGTATGAAACCGTGAATAAAGCCCTTTTTGCCCAGATTTTAGGCTAGTCGACTCCTGGATCAAGCGAGTTTGCCGCTCAATTTCTCTAGGGGCGGCTTAAATTGATCAAAGGCTTAAGCAAGGGTTTGACGACGTTTCAAAAAACTGTGAATCAATTCATTAAATGCCAACAGATCTCAATAAATCTGTGCTTAATGATATAAGATCTCAACTGATTGTCTTATGTGCAGTAGCGGTGAAGCCCCTAGATGAACCCTCTAACCGGTGGGTTAGCCCCTGCTCAACTTTTCATGAACAGTGTCATGTGATGAATCGTTATGCCCCATTCTCCCGAAACCCTTTGGTTGGGTGTTAACCCCAGCCTGAGGCACTTCGACCAGCGCTTGTGTCAACTGCTGAGTCGGCAAGTCGACATTCACTACTGGAGCTATCAACAAACTCAGGATGAGCCCTGCTGCATGCAAACGGCCCTAGACCTATTGGATGATTACCTACAGCGGCAACCACAGCCACTTCACCTCATTGGTCATGGTCTCAGTGGTGCAGTAGGCCTTCTGTATGCCCGGCTGCATCCGTCTCGGGTCAAGTCTTTGACGCTGCTCTCGGTGGGCGGCAATCCGGCAGTCAGCTGGCACGCCCACTACTACGCCTTGCGAAATCGCTTGCCCTGCGATCGCCAGATGATTTTGATGCAGATGGCTAATCTGCTATTTGGCTGTCGGAATTCAACGCAAATGGCTGCCTTGGCCAAGCTGTTAGAGCAGATCTTAGATCGCGAACTGACGCCCCATTCATTAGCGGCTCACCATCGCTTTGCGCCCGGTGGGGTAGACGTGCCGCTGTTGGTTTGCAATGGAGCCCATGACGCAATCATTGACCCCAACGCCCACAGCCGTTGGCAAACCTGGCTGAACTCCGGCGATCGCCTCTGGACTTGTCCTGCAGGACGTCACTTCTTTCACTACACCCATGCGCCCCAAACCAGCCCGATCATTTTAGATTTTTGGCAACAGACAGCCTCAACGGTGACCGGTGCTCCCTTGATTGAGATTATTTCTTGAGAATGGCGGATTTCTCGGTTTTGGGCTCAAGGTTTTAGAGGCAAAGTTCAAGGTGCCACGGTTCAGACACGCCTCCTGTACCTTGCACCCTCTACCCATCGCTCCCGGCAGCTCTGAGCCCGCCCCCCCGGCACCTGACGCCAGTCCCCTTGCCCCCTTTTTATTTACCCCGTTTAGTCCGTCAATAGGAGATCGTCATTGTGGAAACGTTTGAATTTGATGTCGTCATTATCGGGGGTGGGCCGGCCGGATGCACCTGCGCGCTCTATACCTCACGAGCCGATCTTAAAACGGTCATTCTAGATAAAAATCCGGCTGTGGGAGCCCTCGCCATTACGCATAAAATTGCCAATTATCCCGGTGTGCCGGTCGATATGAGTGGTGAAGACTTGCTCACGATTATGCGTGAGCAGGCCGTCACGTTTGGGACTGATTATCGTCGCGGTCAGGTCTTTGGCATTGATGTGTCAGGCGATCACAAAACGGTTTACACCCCCGAAGGCACTTTCAAAGGCCGCGCCTTGGTATTGGCCACAGGGGCGATGGGGCGGACGGCATCCTTCAAAGGAGAATCAGAGTTTTTGGGGCGGGGTGTGAGCTACTGTGCCACCTGCGACGGGGCGTTTTATCGCGATCGCGAAGTAGCGGTAATTGGTGCCAACCCAGAGGCGATCGAAGAAGCTCAAGTGTTGACCAAATTTGCCTCTACGGTCCATCTCATCACCTTCAAAGATCCGCCCACCGCAGATCCCCATGTGCAAGATCTATTGTCACTCTCGAATGTCAAACACTGGAGCCGTTCTCGCTTGTTACATATCGAGGGAGGTGAGATGGGAGTCACTGGCATCCAAGTTAAACCCAAGCATATGAAAGCCCCCATCCCCTTACCGGTCGAAGGGGTGTTCTTGTACCAAAATGGCTCTAAACCCATCACTGACTTCCTCAGCGATCAGGTGGCGCTGAATCCTGACGGCGGAGTGCAGGTCAATGAGCTCATGGCGACAAGTGTCGAGGGCGTTTGGGCCGCTGGCGATATTCGCAATACCCCGTTTAAGCAGGCGGTCGTCGCTGCGGGCGATGGCTGCGTGGCAGCGATGGCGATCGATCGCTTCCTCAATTCCCGCAAAGGCTTCCGTCCCGACTGGGATCATTCTTAGCAGCAATTACCCTGAGCGATCGGTTTAAACCACTAGTGCAGCGTCAAGACTAAGAATTAGGGTAGGCAACAGTGTGATGAAGCACACCGTCGAAAGACCAAAAGCGCTCCCCATACATCTAGTGTCCGTCGAGGAATAATTGAGGGACAAACGATTTCTGAAGATATCACAGAGCAATCCTTGCGCGAATTTCTCTATTCCCTTGTTCTTCCTAGACAAGTCACTGATGTTTTCCTGTAGCTTCCAGCAGTCCTATTAGCCTAACGCTAGGCAACTGGTAACTTAGCTTGGCCACGTTGACATGGCGGTCAAGGGTGGGCTTAAAGCATTGCAAGGTGCCGCCCGCTCATTTATGCCTATGGGGCTGAGAACAATCATGCAAGTAGATTGCAAACCGGATGTAGCATAGCGATGAGCTAAACAAATGACAACTTTCTTCTCTGTCAGCAACCAGCAAGAACTTCACAATGAAATGGCGCAAAAAATCGGCACAGATCGTTATTGTGACGGCTTTGAAAGTTATATAAAAGTTCATCCTAGAATTGGCAAAGGTGAAATCCATCTCTTT
>JBCBJQ010000010.1:0-108123 GCA_038523235.1 Cyanobacteria bacterium J06626_4 | reverse complement strand
CTCAAAGGCAGGCCCTATCTGAGATTTGAGGATCTGATTAAAGCTTGAATTGGAAATCGCTTAATTGCACATCACGTTAATAGCTTCTAAACTGAATGATTGCGCTAGCTAACTTCGTCAGAGATACTTCCCGTGTCTCTGACGTTTTAGTGTTCCCTGAGCCCTGGCAGGCTGGCATCGAGTCAAATTTAGACTTTGATGGATTTTTGTTGAGTTTCCTTGAGCCGGCCTACCGTTGTTCTTTACTTTCAGAAATGCTGTTAATTAAGTCAATCGCTTTTGCGCCTTACGTTTGCGGATAAAAGCACAATTTCAATCTAGGCAGATTTAAAAATATTTCGTTGGGAGGACGCATGAACATTGCTGTTGTGGGCCTGAGTCACAAAACTGCGCCGGTAGAAGTCAGAGAAAAACTAAGTATCCCTACGCCGCAGACTGCCGAGGCGATCGCTCAGCTCCTCAGTTATCCTCACATTGACGAAGTTTCGATTCTCAGCACCTGCAACCGCCTCGAAATTCACATCGTCACTGAGCAAGCCGATCAGGGCGTGCGAGAGGTGATTCAGTTTTTGTCTGATCATGGTAAAGTCGCGCTGCCAGAACTGCGTGAGCACCTGTTTATCTTGCTGCATCAAGATGCCGTGATTCATCTCTTTCGCGTCGCCGCTGGGTTAGACAGCTTGGTGTTGGGGGAAGGGCAAATTCTCGCTCAGGTCAAGCATGCTCACAAACTGGGCCAACAGCATAAAGGCGTGGGTCGAGTGCTCAACCGTTTGTTGAAGCAGGCCATCACGACTGGCAAGCGCGTCCGCACAGAAACCAGCATTGGCACGGGAGCCGTCTCGATTAGCTCTGCCGCCGCCGAACTCGCCAAGCTCAAGAAGCCCGACCTCGAAACGTGTCGCATCAGTATTTTGGGAGCGGGCAAGATGGCGCGCCTGCTAGTGCAGCATTTGCTGTCTAAAGATTCCTGCCAGATTACGATTCTCAATCGCTCGATCACCCGGGCCGACGAATTGGCCGCGCAGTTTAACGGCGCTGGCATTCAGACCGGCACGCTAGATCTCATGATGGAAACCGTCTGTGCCTCAGATGTGGTCTTTACCTGTACATCAGCGACGGAACCGATTCTCGATAAAGCGCGGTTGGAAGCAGCTTTGGTGCCCAGCCAAGCACTCATGCTGTTTGATATTTCAGTGCCCCGCAACGTTCATACCGATGTCAATGCCTTGGAAAACGTCCAGGCTTTTAATGTCGATGATTTGAAGGCCGTCGTTGCGCAGAATCAAGCCAGCCGTCGGCAAATGGCGATGGAGGCAGAAGTGCTGCTGGAAGAGGAACTCGACGCCTTTATAGACTGGTGGCGATCGCTAGATACCGTTTTCACCATCAGCAGTCTACGCAGCAAGGTGGAATCGATTCGAGAGCAAGAGCTGGAAAAAGCCTTGTCTCGACTGGGTGAAGAGTTTGGCAGCAAAAAACAGCGAGACGTCATTGAAGCGTTGACGCGCGGCATTGTCAACAAAATTCTCCATGACCCGATGGTGCAACTACGGGCTCAGCGCGATATCGACACGCGCAAACAAGCGATGGCAACACTGCACACGCTCTTTGACCTCGAACCGCTGCCCAACGAAAAGTTTGGTTGAGCGGGTCACCGCATCCCCCATCTCAGCTAGTGGACTCTTATGCAGTCTGGGCATCCTGGTGAGCCTACGGGCAGGGGATCAAACTGGCAGTCTGGGTTTAGAAAATCGGCGTGACGTAATTTTCAGCATTTTG
This sequence comes from Cyanobacteria bacterium J06626_4, assembly GCA_038523235.1. GTDB lineage: Bacteria > Cyanobacteriota > Cyanobacteriia > Phormidesmidales > Phormidesmidaceae > Halomicronema. The sequence goes on along the minus strand of JBCBJQ010000010.1, from coordinate 106,341 downwards.
TCTGCGAGCAGGTAGGAGTCATCGATCGTGTGGGCACAAAGGCCGATCATGCATCAGCCGGTGTTGGTTTCGCCGACAGGGTGAAATAAAAGGTCGTGCCCTGCCCCACAGTGCTCTCAGCCCAAATGCGGCCGCCGTGACGATGAATGACTCGATTGACGATCGCGAGCCCGATCCCGGTGCCCTCAAATTCTTCTGACTTGTGTAATCGCTGAAACGGGCTAAAGAGCTTGTCAGCATAGGTCATGTCGAATCCCACGCCGTTATCGCGCACAAAAATAGCGCCATCGGCGGTGCGCTGGCCAATTTGAATGACGGCCGGGGTGCGATCGCGGCTAAATTTCACCGCATTGCCAATCAGATTACTAAACACCTGCTCTAGCAACGTGGCGTCGCCGTTCACCATCGGCAACGCTTCAATGGTAATTTGCAGGCGATCGCGATCATGTTCTGATACGTCTTGGATGAGGGCGATCGCCTGCTCCACGATAGGTTCCAACGGCACGGGATATAACGTCATCTCTCGCCGACCCACACGCGACAACGTCAGCAGGCCATCGATCAGCAACCCCATTTTATGACTGCTGTTTTCAATCACATCTAGGTAGTGGCTGATTTTGGCATCGGGGGCTGCTGTCGTGGCTGCCAAACGCTGTTTCAAGGCCGCCACAAACCCATTGACGTGGCGTAAAGGAGCCCTTAAGTCATGGGAGACCGAATAGGAAAAGGCTTGTAGCTCTTGGTTAGTCGTCTCTAGCTGTCTCGCCTGGGCTTCTAACAACTGACGGGCCTGTACTAGCTCTGTCACGTCACGAGACGTCCCGATCAGGGCATAGGTCTCGCCGTCAGCTCGCTTCAACGGAATTTTATAGGTGTCTAAGTACGCCATTCCAGCTGCGGTTTCCATCACTTCTTCGGCAATGTGAAGGACTTCCCCGGTCTCAAATACTTGGCGATTTTGTGCATCATATCGAGCGGCTTGCGCGGCGGGAAAGCAGTCATAAACGCTTTTGCCTTCAAACTCTTGGCGGCTGCGCTTGTTGGCAAAGTCGATCACGACCTGGTTACCAAAGACCAGCGCATTGTGTTCACGGTTAACCACAAAAATCTGATCAGGCAGAGCATTCATAAAGGTCAGTAGTTCGGCAGTGCGCAGCTCGACCAGCTCCTCTAGCTGTTGATTTTGCCCCTCTAACATCGCATTAAGGCGACGCACTTCATCTTCGGCCTGTCGCCGTTCATGGGTATCTCGCACCAAAACCAAGACTTCATCATCGGTGAGCGGCACAACCCGAGCTTCTTCCCAGCGCGGCTGACCGCTGACCTCGATCTGATATTCATAAACCTGGGTTTGTTGGGTGAGCATAGCTTGCTCAATCTGGGTCAGGCGTTGCTCAGCCAGTACTGGCGGCAAGACATCCTGAATATGCCAGCCGATGCCCTGAGTCGAATCAGACACTATGGGAAAATCAGCCGGTTGTTGAACGCTGAGACAAACGCCGTCACGGGTCATGCGCACCAGTAGGTCAGGCAAGGCGGCGACAATTGCCCGGTTGAGGGCGGCACTTTGCTGCAGCGCTTGTTCGGCGCGTTTGCGATCATCAATATCACGCACTAAGACCAACACTTGATCGTCTGCCATCGGCACAATGCGCGCTTCCTCCCAACGCCGTTGTTCAGCGACGAACAACTCGTACTCAGAGATCTGCGTTTTGCCGGTCACCAGTGCCTGTTCGATCATCTGCAAGCGATTGGTCGCCATTGCTGCGGGCAGCATGTCTTGCACTCGCCGCCCAATCTGTTGTTCCTTCGGGCAGATCACGTTGAAGTCACTGGGATACTGCATGTCCAGACATAGACCATCTCGCCGCATGCGTATGAGAAGATCGGGCAAAGCCTGCAAAATAGCTCGATTGAGCGCTTCACTCTCTTGCAGGGCAGCTTGGGTCGCTTTTTGACGGGTAATGTCGATGATGATGCCATCCCATAGGCAGTCACCATTCGATTCTTGCACCGGGCGAGCAATCATTTGCAGCCATTTAAGCTGGTTCGTGCCGGTCACAACGCGGTAGTCGATCGCCAACGGCATTAGTCGCTGTGCGGAGTTGGCGATCGCGGCCTCCAGCCGGGGGTGATCGGCCGGGTGAGTCAAGCACCAAATCAAGTCGCTGTCTTGCAGACCTTGTTCTGGCTCAACTTCTAGAATTTCTCGACAGGCAGCACTGAGATAGCTGAAGTGATTGCTCCCATCGGTCTGTCGATGATAGCGATAGATAATGCCCGGCATGTTGGTTGCGAGTCGCTGAAAACGTGACTCACTGCGGCGCAGGGCATCTTCGGCGCGGCGGCGATCAGTAACATCAACACCCACGCACCAAACTCCTAATTCAGGAATCGGAAATAAATCAGACAGTGTCGACCAGGCAATAATACGTTGGCCGCCATCCTTGCAGGTCAGTGGCCATTCCCAGTCACGGTAGTTGTTACCGCGTTCCTTCCAGGCGTTCATCATCTCCTGACGATAGGCGGTATCGGGATACAACCAAGCAAAGGCCTCTGGATTGCCCACGACTTCTTTGGCGCTATACCCGGTCACCCGCTCGCATTCTTGATTCCATAGGGTGACGATACCGTCACTATCCAAGGCATCTAGCAACACCGGCATATTGTCGAGAATGCTGCGCCATTTAGCCTCAGTCGCCACAAGGGCCTGATTTGACCGTTGCCGCTCTAACTCAGCACTAGCCCGAGCAGCAAAGATACGCAGCAGCGCCATGGAGTTGTCAAAGTCCTGCATCGGCTGGCTATGAATCGCGCAAATTTCCCCGAATACCTGCCCATCTTCCCCAGCCAAAGCAATGCCCAGATAACTTTCTGCATTTAGAAGAGTGAGATCCGCATCATGAGGAAAGGCCACTTGCACATCTTCTGGACAGTAGAACCAGCCTTCTGCCAGGGTTCGTTCACAGGGAGTCTCGGAAAGGCCATAGGTAAACGTCGGCTGCGGTGCACCGCTACTCCAAAAGGCCAGTGTGCTCAGGGTGTTCTCGTCTGTGAGCTGGTTGATCAAGATATGATCAACGCCAAGACTGTCAGCTAGATGGCGGGCCAAGGCAGGAAAAAACTCTGCCCCCGTGACGGATGCTGTGCCCTCAAAGATGTTGCGCACCGCTTTTTCAGCAATCACTTGCTCAGTCACATCGTTATAGACACAGGCCAAAAATTCCGGCGAGTCGGCATGACCCTGCACCGCCGTCACCATGGCTTGCACATGACGGCTGGCACCATCCGCCCGCAAAAATCGTTGCGCAATTAAGTGAGATGGCACGGTCCCCGACGCCACTTCATCCGTCAGCGATCGCGCGGTGGCCCGATCTTCCGGGTGAATAAATTCGGCGTAGTGCTCACTGAGCAAATCTGCCGCCTGACAATCCAACAACTGACAAAACGCTGGATTGACTTTGAGATAGGTACCGTCGAGAGCGATTTGCGCCATGCTCACGGCAGACTGCTCGAAGAGGGCTCTAAAGCTTGCCTCACTTTGACGCTGGGCAATTTCTGCCTGCACGCGATCTTCGAGCAGCTGCTGCTGTTTAAGTTCACTCTGCTTGAACGGCGTCAGATCGCGAATGCTGGTCACGATGCCCGTAATGTCGCCGTTGTTTTCGACATAGGGGGTCATGGTGACGCTACGAAAGCAGCGCTCCCGATCAGGAAAGTTGAACCAGTCAGCATAGCGAATCGTTTCGCCCCGGAGGCAGCGATCGTGCAGAGGTTTAAGCCGCTGCTCAAAGGTGTCTTGCCCCAGCACCTCAGTAATGGTTTGACCTAAAATTGGTAGACTGCCATCGCCGTACCACTCTCGATAAGTGCTGTTGATAATCTGGTAGCGATAGTCGGTATCGACCAGGCAAATGCCATCCTTTGCGGCTTCCACCATATGGACGTAGCGCTGTAGTGACTGTCTGGCTAAGACGCGCTCGGTGATGTCTTCGTAGCTGCCAAACACGCCGATCAGCTCGTTCTGGGCGGTGTGCAACGGCAATTTTGTCGTCGAGACCCACCGAAAAGTTCCGTCACTATAGAGCGGCTGCTCTTCGCGAGTTAGGCGTTGGCCGGCCTCTAAAACGGCTAGATCGTGCTCCAGATAGGCTTGAGCACAAGCAGGATCAAGCGCTGATAGTTCCTGATCAGTTTTGCCAATAATGGCCACAGGGCCGGTTTCTCCCATATCCGCGGCAAAGGCTTGGTTACAGCCTAAAAATTGACCGTCGAGATTTTTCCAAAATACCCGCTGGGGCATATTGTCAAAAACCAGCTGCAGCAACTGTTGCGACGATCGCAAGGCCAATTCCGCCTGCTTGCGATCGCTGATGTCGCCAGACGACCCCACAAACCGCACCGGCTGACCGGCGGCGTCGAACACTGCTTGTCCCCGCGATGACATCCAAATGTATTCACCTGATCGATGGCGAATGCGATATTCCACTGAGTAGGTGGGAGTCTCTCGCTGCAAATGAGCCGCAATCGCCGCCGTCACTGGTGCCTGATCATCAAGATGAATCCGATCGTGCCAAGTTTCGTAAGTATCGCCCAGTTCGTGAGGCTCAAAGCCCAAAAGCGCCTTCCAGCGCGGCGAGTGAAACACCTTGCTCGTCGCTATCTGCCAATCCCAAATACCTTCGTTGCTTCCCTGTAGGGCCAACTGCCAGCGTTCTTCACTGGCTTGCAGCGCCGTTTGAGTGCGATAGCGCTGGGTCACATCCTGCACGAATGACAAAATTGAAATGAGCTGCCCGGCGCCATCTACCAGAGCAGAGTTAAACCACTCACAATAAATTTCATCGCCCTCACGTGTGAGGTTGCGACTCAACACCGTTTGATGATGGGTCGTATTTTGCCGCAGCGCCTCGATGTGAGCCTCGACGTCGCTTAACCGCTCAAGCCGAAACAGCGGCACCTCACTGACATGCTGCCCCACCATCGCGGTGGCCGACCAGCCAAACATCGCGGTGGCTTGAGCTGACCAGCTTTGAATCCGTTGATCTTGATCCCACTCAATCACTGCGAGCGGTGAGTTTTGGATATGCAGCTGCAGCCGTTCCGTCGTTTGGGCCAAGCGATCGCGGGCTTGTTGCAGCGCCGTCAAATCGCGAATGCTATTGATGACGCCAGAAATGGTGCCGTCATCTTCGTAGTAGGGCGTGTAGGTAATGCTGATAAACCGCGCTGCTGATTGGTTGGGATTAAAGGCCCATTCCTCAAAGTACTGAACCTCACCAGCCAAGGCGCGATCGAACCGGTCTTTAGCCACCATGGTGAAAAATTCCGCCCCAATGAATTCAACAATATGCTTACCCGTCAGATCCACCGTCAGCCCGGTCCAAGCCTGAAAGGTGGAATTAACCAAACGGTATGTATAGTCAGCGTTGATCAGACACACTGGATCGGGATTGTGAGCAATGATGCGCTCATATTGTTTCAGTGAGGCCTCGGCTCGTTTGCGCTCAGTGATATCTGTCGCGATGCCCACAATTTTGCTGGGGCAGCCCGCTGCGTCGAAAATCGTGGTGCCGCGATCGCTGATCCAACGCAGCGTGCCATCCGGTAGCACCAAGCGATATTCCGCTTGAAACGGTTGCTGATCCATCAGACTGGCTTGAATCTTAGCGGTCAGTTGCGCTACATCGTCAGGATGTACCCGGTCTAAAAACGCCAGTGGATTTTCCAAAATTGCCGCCAGCGGCATCTGGCATAGGCGTTCAAACGCCGGACTGATGTAGAGCACCTGTGCCGTTACGGCATCTCTGAGCCAAAACACGTCCTGCACATTGTCTGCCAAGAGGCGAAACCGCTCTTCCGACTGTTTCAACGCTTCCAGGGTGAGCTGGCTCTCAGTAATATCGGAAGTGATGCCAACCACGCGCTCAAACTCACCGGTCTCGTTAATCAACGGAAAGGCTCTGCCCTGCAGCCAACGGATTTCACCACTGGGGAGACAAATGCGATAGCGCAGCTCGCTCGGCTCGGGGCATTGATACTGCTGCTCAAGACTTTCGAGAAACCGGTCGCGATCGTCAGGATGCACGCGGTCAATTAAGGGCTGCAGATCTTCAGCGAGCGCTTGAGCTGAGAGACCGTAGATAGTTTCGATGCTAGGGCTGTTATAAAGCGGTTTTTGAGTTTTGACATCATCAATCCAAAAGCCATCTTGAATGGTCTCAGTAATTAACCGAAACCGCTCTTCTGACTGCTGTAAGGCGGCAGCAACCTGCTTCTGTTCGGTGATATCGGTGGTCACGCCGACAATCTGTTGAGGCTGGCCTTGGTCATTAAACCGAGGATAGGTGCGGATCTGTAACCATCGTGTCTCACCATCTGAGGGCAAAATTCGATACTCGCGCTGTTGAGGCTCAGTACGAATCGCTGAAGAGTCAATCAATGCCTGAAAGGCGGCGCGATCGTCAGGATGCACCTGATTAACTAAAGTATCGATACCGTGCTGTTGCACCGGGTCAATGTGCCACACCGGGTCTAAGTTCGGACTACTGTAAATGACTGCCAGCGTCTCTGCATCATTGATCCAAAAGTGATCTTGAATGGTCTCAGTAATTAACTGAAACCGTTCTTCTGACTGCTGTAAAGCTAATTCAGCCATTTTACGGGGCGTAATGTCTCGCGTAACGCCCACAATCTGATAGAGATTGCCTGTCTCATCAAGTACCGGAAAACAGCGCTGGGATAGCCACCGCCAGGTTCCGTCCCGGTGAATCCGAAATTCAAATTCAGTCGGCTCTACGCTAGCAAAGGCCCGCTGGGTTTGATGTTGAAAATAAGCTCTGTCATCACGATGAATCTGTTCTATCAGCGCTGAAAACCCATTGTCAATCGCGGTGGCGGACACCCCCCAAAGGTGCTCAAAGTTAGGACTGCTGTAGACGGGGCGCTGAGTGCGAGCATCATCAATCCGAAACACATCGCTAACAGTTTTTGCAATCAGCTGGAGTCGTCTTTCTGATGCATGCTGGGCGAGCTGAGCCCGTTTGTAATCAGTAATATCAGCAATAATGGCGATCGCAAACAACGGTGCGTCCGCCTCATCGCGCACGATGGAAACAGTGGTGTTGGCCCACAGAGTACTGCCATCTTTGCGGCGATAGCGCTTTTCGACCGTGAAATGTGTCACGCCACTGTCGTTCGCTAGCAGCTGAGCGTACTCCGAAGCATGCTTGCCGCGATCTTCAGGATGCGTAATCGTTTGCACATCCAAGCTGCCGACTTCAGCTAAGCTGTAGCCGAGCATTTCGCAAAAGCGCGCGTTTGCCCGCTCAAATTGGCAATCCAGCGTCGTATGAACAATGCCAAGGGGAGCTGCATCAAAACTCGCTCGATAAGTTTGATCGCTGCGATACAGGCAATTTTCCATCGCTTCCCGGCGACTGATTTCGTGCTGCAGCTGCTGAGTAGCCTGGGTGAGTTCGGCAGTGTGATCACTGACGAGCTGTTCTAAGCGCTCTCGACAGGCCGCCAGGTCGCGTTGGATTTGCAATGCTGCTGTGATATCGGTCAGACCCATCACATAGGCATCCAGTTCACCGGCTTCATTCCAACAGCCAGTCGTCGCCATCGTGACGTCCGCGATCGCGCCTGAACGAGCCACCCACTGCCATGTCAAATCCTGCAGCGGTGGTGTCGGTAACTGCTGCACCGGCTGACTATTCATAAGCTGTGTCCGCGAGGCCTCCGTCAAAAAGTCTTGCCACGAGGCCCCAATCACCTCAGCTCGCTGATATCCCAACCAAGCTAGCCAGCGATCGCTGACCGCAGTAATTTGACCTTGCCGGTTGATTGCCTGCAAGAGGGCAGGCGTTTGCGGCTCAAAACAGCGATCGTTCATCATAACCAGTGGATTTGGTTGACAGTTAGTCGCACTCAACGCGCCAGGGAAGCTCACAGAACCCAGCCTTTGATAGCAAGAATGCCCGTCTCTCAGGCCATCTAGCCACCACATCACTCCCAAGGCGAATTTAAGAGGAAGGCCGAGAGGCAGAAATAAGTACTGTTATTGTGAACCTGAAATCACCCGCAAAAACCATGTCTCGGTTGGGTGATCGTGGCAGTAAAGGTGATCTACGGTCATTCTGCCGCCATTGGCCGCAATTGTCAGCGACGACTCGGCACAGCGTTACAAAGACGATGGCAACGCTGATCAAATTACTTTTTGGACCACTGTTGTTTCAACCGCTCAATGCGCTCCATCAGGGTTTCGTTCGACATCCGCGTCCCCCACCGTTCGACCAATAGCGGAAACGCCAGGGGTGATGGCCGCACCGTTTCTTGCCAAACGACAGACAACTGACTAAGCTGCTGCAGCGTTTTTGCCAACCGGTGGGTTTCAAGCTGCTCTTGCAAGACTTCTCGTTCCGCCTGCCGCAGCAGTAAGTTATCGGGCTCATATTTGCTAAACACTTCATACAGCAGTGACGAACTCACCTGCAGTTGCGATGCCGTTTTCTGAGAACCCGGATAGCCCTTAAAAACGAGCCCTGCGACCTGAGCTACGCCGCGAAATTTGCGCTGGGTCAGCTCTGAAATGTTGAGGCTGGCCTTGATGTCATCCTCTAAGTTTTGCTGACTAAAAAAGGACTCTGAAAAGAGCGATCGAAACGGATAACCCTTTGGCGCTAGAATTTCGAACCCATAATCGTTGACCGAAATCGTGAACGTTGTCGTTTGCTGACGGGCAAACCGATAGCCCCAGAGAAAACCTAAGCCCTCATGCACAAACCGCCCTTCAAACGGAAATACCGAGAGATGCTGGCCTTCCCGAGTTTTAAAACATTCCACCAACAGCTCTGCCGTGGTGGGAATGTGAGAAAGCCGCGCCTGCGTGGCCAAAATTGGTGCAATGCAGTGGATCTCGCGGTTTTCCGCATCCAGCTGACGCGTCCCTTCTAATTCACGCCGAAGGTGAGTGCTCAACGTATCCGAAATCGCGATTTGGCCACCGCCCCAAGAGGGCGTAACGGTCGAGCGACGACGGGTGTTTTTCACATACACCATCATGTCTTTCATCTGAAAGAATTCCAGCTGCCGGCCCGCAAAGAAAAAGACGTCTCCCGGTTTCAAGCGAGACACAAAACTTTCCTCAACCGTCCCAATCTCACGGCGGTTAGTGTAAACAATTTTCACCGCCTGATTGCCCGTGATCGTGCCAATTCCCATCCGGTGCATCCGCGTGATTTTAGGATCGGCCACTCGATACTGATTCGCTGCTAATTGAATCTTTTGATAGCGGGGATAGGCTCCCAAGCATTTGCCACCCTTCTCAATAAATGCCAGCACCCAGTTAAACTCTTCGTCCGTTAGATGCTGGTAGGCCACAGTCTGTCGAACGGCAGCCAGCGTTTGCGCTGGGTCAAAGCCATCGCCACAGGCCAAGGTCACCAAATGCTGCACCAGCACATCGTAGGGCTTGTTACGCGGTCGACGGGTTTCGATCGCCCCCGCCGCTAAACCGCGACGAAAGGCAGAAATTTCCAATAGCTCGAGGGCATTCGTCGGTAAGAAGAAGACTTCTGACGTCCCCTCTGGCACATGGGCAGAGCGGCCCGCTCGCTGCAATAGTCGCGCCAGGTTTTTGGCACTGCCAATTTGAACCACCCGCTCTACCGGCTGAAAGTCGACGCCTAAATCGAGCGATGACGTACAGACCACCCATTTGATGTCGCCTTGCTTGACACCCGCCTCGATCGCCTCGCGCTCTTTCTTATCAATTGAGCCGTGGTGCAGAGCAATCTGCGTTTCGTGCTCCGGCAGGGAAAACTGCAGGGCTTGAAACCAGCGTTCAGCCTGAGTGCGGGTATTCGTAAAAATCAACGTCGATTTCTTAATATCTAAGGCTTCAACCAGCTCCTCAAACATGCGCAACCCCAAGTGACCCGCCCAGGGGAAGCTATCCACCGCCGCCGGCAAAATGCTGTGAATCACCGTCTGCCGCTGCAGGTCAGATTGCACAATCACCGGCTCAGTCGCCAACCCTACCGCTGTTTGCGCCGCTTCCGTCAAGTTACCCAACGTGGCCGACACGCTCCAAGTCCGCAGAGTCGGAGCAAATTGACGGAGTCGCGAGAGTCCGAGTTCGGCCTGGGTCCCCCGTTTTGAACTCATCAGTTCATGCCATTCATCGAGCACAACACAGCGCAAATGCTGAAAGCGCTTGGCACCATCCTGATAAGACAGCATGACCGAGAGTGACTCGGGTGTCGTGATGAGAATATCAGGCATCTTCTTCAACTGCCGCGCCTTCTTAGCCGAACTGGTATCCCCCGTCCGCGATTCTACCCGCAGGGGCCAGCCCATCTCATGAATTGGGCGCTGAATCGACTGCTCAATATCTCGTGATAGCGCGCGTAACGGTGTTAAATACAGCAGCTGCAGTCCCACACCTGGCGTCGCCAACATTTCGGCGATCGGTCCCATCACAGCTGCATAGGTTTTGCCAGAGCCCGTTGGTACCTGAATCAGCCCACTGCCACCTGACAGATAGGCTTGCCAGACCTGCTGCTGAAAAGTGAGAGGTTGCCAACGCTGCTGGGCAAACCAGGTAACAATAGGGGTCAGTTGAGTCTCCATCCCTCCATCATTGCGGATAATTCGGCTTCATTTGCAGAAATTAGCCTCATGCACCAGAGAGAAAACATTTGGACTCATCGAGCGTGTTGAGTCGAGCTGAGGAGAAATGGACAGTTCTTGTCTATCCAGGTTAATTTTCAGTTTACTCAGGTCGATTTCAGACCCCTCAAACATCATGATTGTGCTGGCAGCTCGCCAAAAATCTCATGAGACAAGTACTCAAGTTCTGGATCAGCCTCAAATATGCCCTTAAAGTCAGGATTATCTAAATAATGATGATAGCGGGTCAATACTTTCATACTTTTAGTTTGTCCCTTAAGGGCTTGTCCATCGAAAGAACTACCGCCCCCATGATGGCTCACGACATCGACACCCCGATCAGTAAAGCGTAAGCCTAGCTGCTGAGCCAGCTTGCATCGGTAGTCGCGATTCAAAAACCATTCATTGAAACTAATACAGACTTTTGTCCCTAAAACATTTTGTTTGCCGAGGAACTCGTAGGCATAAGTTTTCCAGAGATCGACAACAGCCTGGGTAACGGGAGTGTCTCGCTTTAGCCAACTAGCAAAAGTATTGTAAGGATCTCGCAGCACTAAGACACAGCGATCCGACTTGCTGACGCCGATGTATTTCGATATGTTATCTCGATCCACAGCGACCTCATCCAAAGGTCGATTTTCATAAGAAACTAATAATAGCTCCTTCCCGACGAGTTCTCCTCGGGCATCCCGCTCTTCAGGCCAATAGGGAAAATTAGGGTAGGAGATTCCCCAGTTTTCTTGCCAAGGGTTGACTCCTGGAAAAGCTCCGTTGATGTAGCAAGTTTCTAACTGCTCCTGAGCAATGATCCAGTTAATGAGGGCATGATTACCTGTTCGCTGAATGCCTGTGAATCGAATCAATCTCTGATTCACAGGCATCTTCAGTTTTGCCCTGATTTTTCTGGCTACAGAGCCGGCCTTGTAGGATAGATCATTAGAAATTTTCATACACTTTCTGATATGAATTTATAAGTCAAGGCGATACTACACCAGAGTTCCCAATCGGAAGACAAAATTCCCATCAGAAAATTTCGTTCTAGAAAACTCCGCATTCAAAAATAATTGAAATTTCAACACCGTAAAATCTCAAGGTGCCAGCAAATGTAGATATATGTACTTGTGAAAAGTGACTAGCGGTTATCTATTATTTACCAAACCATCAAGAATTAGAGTGTTCTTCTGGGTTGAATGCCTTGACCCAGCACCTTTCTAGATGATTGAGGCGATGCGCGTGCCAAAACGCCCAAGGGTTAAGCTTAAGTCTATAACTAGAGCTAAAAACAGGCTGTTTTAGATAAGCCCAAGCCGGAAATTTATAAGGATTGTACTGAGAATTCATGGCATGTGAAGGTCAAATTTACAGTTGAGATAACGCGAAGCGCTGGCATATCGACTGTCAACGTCAAAGCCATGTCTCTCAAGTATAAACATGCCCAAATTCTAAAGTTCGAACCACAAACTCTAGATGGAAATAATGTTCAACAAATAACAATAAAGTTCACAAAGTGGAGCCGACGGGAGTCGAACCCGTGTCCGCTTCGAGTAGTAACGCTCCATTCATTCACAGACTTAGCCTATCTGACCCTCAAGGCGGGAACCGCTAATTATCCCTAGCAGTGGGATTCTCTAATGAAGTCTTAGCCTAAAGCACCACCAGAGAAACGCTTTAGGAGCATCCGTTGGGGTTTGTCCATGATCCTTAACGGAGTCAGAGCACAGACGCTCGCTAACGTTTGTTATTAAGCAGCAACAGGTGCAGCTTTACGAGCAAAAGGAACGATGTTGTTCGCAGTTACGTTTGTTTTGAGCCTGGATTTACGAGAGTAGACTCCCTCTCGGTCTGAATCACAAAGCGACTTTCGTCAAAACGTCGAAACCGTTACGGCCCCTTGATTGATCTCTACAGTAACGTATCTACCGCCCAACTCGGGTGTGGGTTTACCGAACAGCCGGCTGCCTGTCTGGAAAAGGCACTACACAGCAGTCCAGGATGATTGCTCTCAGCCATGAGCCCTGTCGCGATCGCCAGAGTTATCAGACCAATCACCTTTTATAAACACAACCGTGCCCGTTTTTACCTATAATATTTACTTAATGATTGCTGAAGATCTCTGGTTTTGCGGGTTTAGAGCCGCAGGGTTCTGAAGCATAGCCACCATAATGCCTGACATATGGGCAGCTAACCGACAGCAGATTGACATGTTCAGGCTAGCGCTCTTGAAGGAATTATATTAACGCCGAAGCAGTGAGAGGTTGACGCATGACCAGCCAGAACGAAACCAGCAACGGACAATCTACCGACAAGGCAGCTAGCACGACAAGCGCCAAAACAACGACCACCAAATCAACGAGTCGTCGTCAGTCTAAAAGCACTTTGGTCAAAGCCGAGGAAAAAGACAGCGGCCAGGTTGTGTTTGTTTTAAATGACGCTACCAGCATTACACCGACAGAGTATTTGCCTAACCATCGTCCCGTGGGGTTGAGTGAGTTTGAGGTTGTCGGCAGTTTAGATATTGCTGGTAACCGCCCCATCATGGCTAACACTTTTGAAGTTGCAACCACTGATTTACTGCCGGGGCATCGGCCTGTTGCGGTGAGTAAGCTGCCCGTCGCTGACCTGCACTTTTTGCCTGGCAATCGCCCTATTGCTTCCAACGATGTGGTTGATCCTATCCCTTCTGTGTTGATGGGCTACCTTGACTAAGTAGCAGACCGTTTTAGGGCAACCCTAAACATTTCACACCTGAACTGAAAAAGGATGTCGGGCTAATTGGCTCGACATCCTTTTTTTAACTCAAAGCTTATTTGCCGATTTTGATGGTTAATCATCACTGCCAATGACTTCATGCCGTAAAGCGGGCGGCATTGATTGTTCAACGCCGCCCGCTTTATTTTCAGAAACACCTATACAGTCGGTTAAGCCTGGACTGGATAAACGCTAATTTTCTTGCGGTCTTTGCCTTTGCGTTCAAAGGTAACAATACCGTCAGCGAGCGCGAATAAAGTGTCATCACCACCCCGGCCAACGTTATTGCCAGGGTGAAACTTGGTGCCGCGCTGCCGCACCAAAATGCTGCCTGCCGTGACGGCTTGCCCGCCGTAGCGCTTGACGCCTAGGCGCTTAGCATTAGAGTCGCGACCGTTGCGAGTACTACCGGTACCTTTCTTGTGAGCCATAATCTTTTCCTAACGACTAAATTCTCTTAGCAAACTACGGGAATGGCTACTCTTCTTCGGTGGCCGCTGGGCTAGTAGCGACAACCTCTACGGTAGCAGACTCATTCACCGCATCATCAGCTGGTGGCTCCGTTACCTCACCAGCATTACCGGCCAGAACTTTGCCTTTCAAGCTGATCGAATCGACCATCAAACGCGTCAGTTCTTGACGATGCCCACGCTTCTTGCGCGTCTTCTTTTTGGGCTTCATTTTATAGACAATGATCTTGCGGCCCCGAAGGTGGCGCATCACCGTGCCTGAAACCGTAGCCCCTTCAACCAGCGGCTGTCCCACCAAACTCTCTCCGTCGTGAGAGACGAACAAAACTTTGTCGATGGTGACATTGCCATCTTCTTCCACATGTAGCCGATTTAAGTCATAAAACCGACCGGCCTCAACGCGCAGCTGCGTGCCACCCGCCTCAATAATTGCGTAAGTCATTTGCTTTCCTTGCGATCGCCGTACAGGCACAGCACTGCTGTTTTGAGTTGAGCCTGGTCCGAGCTGTTTATAGACGAACCCTGATTATCTGCTAAGCAAGAAGATAATGTCAACTAGAGATTGTAGGCGAGAGGGCTTTACCAATATGGTCTTCGAGCCAAGCCCTCTAAAACGCCACCACAAAATCTGGGAAACAGTTCTGATTCATGACAGTTGCCTTGGCAGGGGCATCGGCCAAGGGTAAATCGCGGCAAGTGGGGTGGTCACAAACTCGCCCAGTTGATGCACTCAAGAGATTGATGTCTGGGTAGCGATCGCCTCAGCCGAGAACTGTTCGTCGCTGTCCAATCGCCAGCTTGATATCGTGGCCACTTGCCCTTTCACAACGGACAAAATCGGGTATGAATAATCCGACCAGGCCAATTGCCGATCGCGCTGTGAGGGCACTGCTGGAGCATCAGGGTGAGAATGATAAACGCCCAAAATGATCCAGCCGCGATCGCGGCTATCACGCTGAGCCGTCATTAGCGATCGCGGATCAATCCAATAGCGATTGTCTTGGCTGACTGAAGTTACCGCATCTTCGTCATCAAAGGGATTGACTTCGGGAGTCCATTGATTTTCCAAGGGTCTCAGCTCGTGAACCCAGCGGTGATCGGCGGCCAAATCTTGGCGACCGAGTAGTAGGCCACAGCATTCAGCCGGATAGATGGCCTCGGCATGGTCGGCCATTACTTGCAAGTGCACTTTGGTCAGAATTAACGTCATAGCGCGGCATACCCATGACAAAACAGTCGCCGGAAAGTCTGCTTGACGTTCTTTAATCTGGGGCAGATGGGCCGGTGAAATGTTCCTTCAAATGATTGACGACCTGGTCTAGCGAGATCGCCCGAGAAGCCTTGAAAAGGACACAATCCCCAGGCTGCAGCAGTTCCTTTAACCGCTCCTGCAAGGCCTGCGGATCGTGAAAAGACTCGGTGGGGACGGGGCTCGCACCGTTGGCGAAGGCTGCGGCTTCAGTCGGCTCAGCTAACGTAAACAGAGCATCAAGGGATAAATCTTTGACCACTTGACCAACCTGTCGGTGCAACCGGACAGAATGCGCTCCCAGCTCTTTCATCGTTCCCAAGACCGCAATATGGCGGCGGCCAGGCGTTTCTTTTAATAAGGTGAGAGCGGCAGTCATCGACTCAACCCCGGCATTATAGGTTTCATCTAGGAAAATAAGATGATTCGGCAAAGTCACCCGAGTCGACCGCCCACTAGGCAAATCAACCCTGAGGCCGGATTGCAGTGTTTTCCAATCCAAACCCAAAGCTTTCATAACGGCGATCGCAGCTAACAAATTGGTGGCATTGTGTTTGCCGGGTAACGGCAGCGGCAGCTTAACCCCTTCTACCTCTAACCAGTCACTATCAATCAGCCGGCCAGCGACATCTCCAGCTTCCAGCCCAAAGGTAATTTGCTCACCTGACCAGACCTTTGCGGCAGTTTTCATCAGCCGCTGGTCATTTTGGTTCAACACCGCAACCCCGTTAGCGTCAAGACCTTGAAACAGCTCACATTTAGCATCGGCGATCGCTTGCTCTGAGCCCAACAGTTCGATGTGAGCTGTCCCGACATTGGTAATGACCGCTACATTGGGCCGAGTCGTCTGGGTTAGCAGCGCAATTTGTCCAGGCCCTCGCATCCCCATTTCAATAACCCCGTAGTGATGACTCGCATCGAGGGCTAACAAAGTTTTAGGAACGCCAATTTCGTTGTTGTAGTTGGCTTGGGTCTTGAGCACGGCACCACCTTGGGTTGACAGTGCCGCTGCCACCAGCTCTTTGGTCGTCGTTTTACCCACGGAGCCCGTAATCGCCACCAGCGGCGTATTGAGCTGGTGGCGCCACCAGCGAGCGATAGCATGGTAAGCCATCAAGGTATCTGGCACTCGCAACTGCGGGCCAACATTGACCGGCTCTTGCACAATCACTCCCGCAGCGCCTAGATCGATGGCCTGTTGAACAAACCGATGACCGTCGAAGCGATCGCCTTTTAAAGCCAGAAATAGGTTGTTCTTTTTGATGCTTCGAGTATCCGTCGAAACGCCAGTCACGTTAACCGCAGGAAGATTGTCCTTGGTACTGTAGAGCGATGCAGCCGTCACCTCAGCCAACGTCTGCAATGAGATTTGAAATGTCAATACATTACTCCCTACTTACAAGGCGATGTGGCTAACAAAGCTCGTCGCTTGATGGCCTCTAAGCGGTGCTCGGGGCAGCCATTCATCACGGGTCTGAAGCTGGCAGAAAGATGAGTCCAGCCATCCGCTGAGTGGGTCAAGCGAGTGTGAAAATGCGCGCTGTAATCGCTGGTGTACCAAATTAATCATGACGTGCCTAATGCCAGCCTTGAGCAATCGCCCCAGCACCTTAGATAGAACTATCAGTCATCTAGCCTCTCGTCGTATCTCAATCAGGCAAGGATTATCCCATGCCCGACACCCTTCTTCACGCGCAGCGCCTTGCCAGCCCCAACTATGCAGGAACAAACCTCCCACTTAGCGCTTCTTGAGACCAATGGGCAACAGTCTAATATTTCGACAATATAAGGACTTCAGGAAGCGCCCCCCTGCTCACCAGCGACCCCGCCTAATTGCCTACAGTTTGTGAAGACGGCTTTACAAAAGCAATTAGATCGTGTCCAATGGAGGTAAAGATATTAGATTAATTTAACAATTCAGTTTTGAATCTTTGAAATCGTTCCTGTCGAGGCAAGGTTCCTCATAAAAGGTTCAACTCATGGAAGCTTGATAGTTTCTTCATGCAATCTTGGCTCAAGCTTTCCCGTTTCGGTGTTTGCACCAGGTATGGTGAGAGGAAGAACCCCGTGTTTCAGGTGTAAAAACTGACGTCATACATACTTAGGCGGTCTAGATTGGTTGAATAGCATCTAGTCAATTTAAGTCAGAAGGCGTTAGTCACATCGACAAGCAGCTATCAGGGTTGATCACCAGTGTAAAAAACATTTATCGGTGCCTACTGAAGAGAGGCATTTGTGATTGTGAATCAAAGGGCAGCCTATCAAACTCGATCCATCAGCGCTCAAGAGCAGGCACTCTACGGGCACTTACTGGCCTATGCCGAGTGTGAAACGCCGGAGAATCTGATTGAGCGGTTTCAAGCACTATTTATTGACGGCGTTGGATATCCCGATCAAGAGATTGTTTCGGCCCTTGATCAGATTGTGTCTGATCGAGACGTCGAAGAGTATTTTCACTTTGTCGTTAACCGCTGTTGTCACATTTTGGTCAACCGCTGGCAAAGTCATACACAGCTGCAGTACGCCGTACCTTCGTTGATCGATCTGTTTGAGCTGGAACCCTGTCAGAACGTTACAGAGTTCTCTCGGAGTCGCCAGATTCGCACCTTACGCCAGGTTGTCAAAGGGTTTACAGAAACCGAGCAATACCTCACGCTCAAGCGTCTATCACGGCTTGTAGAGGCTGAGCGGCCTGCGGAAAATAAGAATCGCCCCCTCGGCAATCTCATCCAGCGGTACCCATATCTATACGAACATTGCTTGGTCAGCGAAGACAGCCCTGAAGAACATCACGACAACATTCGTCGTATACAAGCGAGGGCACAACAAAAATTCGAAGTCAATCTGTCGCAATACGTTACCTATCGGGTGCGTCAGGCCCGCCTTAAGAAACAAAAATCAGACCCAGAGGCAGTGGCTCGACTACGCCCAATTAGTAATCCGACGCTGCTCAGCGATCGCGAACTGGTGAGTTCGCTCAATCAATTTTCTGGCAAGGTTGATCAGGGTCGCAGTTATGCTGATGGCGCTCAAGTTTTTCTAGAACGTAATCAGTCTCTCAAGTTTGGTGAGTTCAAGCGAGAGCTGTATGACTATTTAGGGTCTAGCGTTGATCCGGCTTACGGTCGCCGCAAGTTCAATAAGCTGTTGACCTATCAGCTAGAAAATACCCTGCCTGAAAATGAAGATCAGCCTCTGAATGATTTTTTGATGATTAGAACCTGTGGGCAGCTCCTCAACTTCCTAGTGTTGGAGTCATCGGCTTGTCCTCAGCACTTTGTGTTTATTGATCTCATTAACAACCTCGGCCCCCTATCAACAACAGGGCTCTTGCTTAAGGTCGTTCTACTTTGCCGGAAGATTAGACCCTACCTTGAGCGACGCTTTTCAACCCTCTTCAATCACTACGAAACGGCTATCCAGAACAATGTTGAGTGGTTGGTCAAGATGTTGGAAAACTTGAATATCGCTCTGAGCATGACCTTCGGCTCAACTGATATATCCTGCTTTTTGACCCCACAGACAAAAACGTTAGCCAATCTCTAGTCGATAGCTGGAGTATTTGAGCGCTGCTGATCCCAAGTGGAGTCTGTTTGATGACGGCTCCCCAACTCCCCGAATTAGCATGAGCAAATCCTATGCCTCTAAAGGTTTAAGGGAGCCTTTCAAAGGTGTCCAGCAGCAGCTCATCCAGCGGCAGCAGCCGATGTAGACTAGTGCAGTACTTTTTGACGCTGTGGCGATCGCTGTTTTCGTTTGTTTTGCTTGATGAGAATCGCCCCCATCCCCAGCCAAAATACGAGTAAGCTGCTTGTAATCAACAGCATACCGCCAAGTCCGAATCGGGCAATGAGGGCAGGTGCCGCTGCGGTAAATAGCCCGCCTCCGACAATGGGCTCAAAAAACAGTTGCTTATAGGCAAAACTCTCAAAGGCTCCAGAATCGTTGTGCGGATCGACCATTCTCAGGAGCAAAATCTCGGTTGCTGTGACCCCCATCGATTGCCCCAAATCGCCAATGCCTTTCTCAAACCAGTGGTCAGGAAAGAGGCGCGGCGCATAGTAGACGAAGAACAGCAAGTTCCAGGCAATGCCGACCACACTTAAAATGAGAAACACCCCGAGATTGCTCCCAATCACCTGCAGAGAGATGGAGGCAAGAGCGGTCACAACGACCACATCTAACGCTAAGCCAGCAATGTTTTTCATCAATGGCTGGATCACGAGGGGTTCCAAGCCCAGACGTTCAAAGGTGAGTTGCACTAAGATACCGCCCACCAAAGCCATCGGAAACAGGGGATATAGGTCATCACTTCAAGACCAGTGGCACTCCAAGTCACTGACTCGAACCAAATGAGCCCTTGGAGAATAAGCCAGCCCACCACGATCGCAATCCCGACAATGCCGAAGTTGATTGACAGCGGATCGATCAACACACCTCGCATAAGTTGAGAGCGGCGCTCTTGAACATCGCGAGTTTCGGTGTGAGAAAGTTCGGGAACACTATCCAAATCCTCTACTGACTCTGTAATTGAGTCGCTGAACTTCTAGCCGGATTAAAGAGTATCGGGAACACTGCATAACGCCGCCGCGATCGCCTCAGATTGAACTGCCTCAGCTGGCGAGCGGCTCCTGATCAGGTTTGGTTAGACATGCCGAGAGCTAGCTTTAGCGAACCCACCTAGAAAGTTTAAAGGAACACTATTTGGCAGACAAATCTGACCAAAATCTAGAAAAAATGTTGCAAATCAAGAGTTTTGTTGCATTCTTTTAATTGAAGGGTGCGATTAATAACTAACGTGCTTTGATTGAGGCGCAAAGCTTGATAACACTAGGCATAGCGCTAGTTGTTGAGCCCAGTGCTGATTTTGGCGTCAGCCAACCCAACCCTCTGCCCGTGGATGCGCTACCAAAGGTCTCAAAAACATCAAGCACGTGCTTAGATATCGGGGAGCGATCGCGCTGATTACAGGATAAAGAATATGGCTAAAAATTCGGCTTCTCTTGATTTACCCTCTTTTGTGCAGCCGGCAAACGCCTCAACTAAAGCCGTCACGGCTAAAGCCCACGCAACGTCATCAGTCTCTTACCCAGTCGAAAAATCGGTGGCGGTAGAGCCAGCGGCCCTACCCTTGTTGCCTCGCGCCAAACGCCCCAGCTTTAGCAGTCATCGCAACGACGCTAAAGCCGCCCTGGCATTAGACCTGTTAGCGGATGTGCAGACAGCGATCGTCGGCTGGCATCAAGCATTGAGAGTCACGTTGGCCGAGATTCAGCAGCTTTACACGGCTGGGCCGATCGTTGATGGCTGGCTAGAAGCCGTGAATCGACAAGCCACCCAAGCCGATCTCGATGAACATGCAGCGGTATTACGACATGGTGACCCCGAGCAAGTTGCTGCCTACATCGAAAAGCTCGCTCAGCAAGCGCAGCCCGCAGCGCAGGCCCACGACAGCCAATATCGCCTTTGCAGCCTTGACGCTGATGGCCAGATTCAGTGTCAAGGCTGCCCGCCCGATGAGTTGGGCGCGGTGAGTCAGGCGATCGCGCGCAATCAGCAACTGCGTCAACTGGTCAGTCAAAAGCAATATTTAGAGGCCAAACTGAAGCGCGCCTCAGAAGCCCTAGACGTGACACGCAAAACGCTCGATATTCGCGGTGAGTCAACGTCGGCTGACGGTTAAGCCTCTGCGGTCAAATCATATCCTCAGGTGCAGACAATTTCTGGCAGGAATTGAACCGTGCTAAACCTTTGTGAGTGGGACGCGGTTTTCGAGCAAATACCTTAACGCCGTGCCGCTCACCAAATCGGCCCGGCTTGAAACGAGCGGGACCCAATTCCAGAAAACGCTAAGTGCCTTCCAAAGAGCGCTGCTTTACAAAAGACGATATACTCTCCAGCCAGCTAGAGATATAAGGTAAGCTGAGAGGACAGTTGTTGTTCAGAGGGCGGCACCATGTCAGAAGCCCAAACCGAACTCTTACGAATTGGTCAGGTCAGCGACCACAGTCAGCTACCGGTCAAAACCATTCGCTTTTATGAAGAACGGGGTTTGATTCAAACTGCCAAGCGAACATCTGGTGGATTTCGCCTGTTTACGCCCTCGGTGCTGTCACGGCTCAGTTTCATTCGGCGATCGCAGGCTTTGGGGCTGAGCCTCAACGACATTCAAGATATTTTGGGGATTGCTGATTCGGGGCAACGCCCCTGCAAAAGTGTGCGCCACAAGTTTCAAGAAAAAATTTCAGAAATTGACGAGCGTATGCAGCAGCTGCAGCAATTGAAGGAGCAGCTACAGATTTTGATCGCAGAAGCCGATGAGCGAGAGGGCTTGGACGCTGATTACTGCCCCATCATCGAACATGCTGGCGAGTCAACTAGCAGCTGAGTCACCAGCAAAAGCAAAAGTACTTAAAAGACGCGCTTTAAAGCGCTTGAGTGTAGAAAAAAACCACCTTACTGATCACCAGATTCAGCGGGAGCTGCCTCGCCAGATAAGTTTCGCAGATATTCCAGCGTTTGCGACGAGGGCACAAATCGAATCAGCTCTAGCAGTTGGTCGGCCTCAGCATCCTCTGCTGACATGCTCTGCAGGATGGTTTCAAACGTCGTGACCTCGACGCCAATCGATTCGGCGACCCCAGGGTTTGCTTCGATGAGGAGAGAAACCTGCGACTGCAAATCATTGAGAGAAAAGAACATCGGCAGGGTGTTGTCCGATGTCAATAAATATTGATTGCTCTCCAGATCGACGGCAGCATATAGAGGCACGCCTTGGATTTCTTGATCCACAATCTGAGTCGCTTGACTGAGCGATCTCGCGCTGGGGACGTAGACCAACGACTCGGCGCTCTCTAGCTGTTCACTGGCCTCAGCATAGACATCACTCAGCGGCAAAATAGCGATCTGGGCATCATCAGCCAGAGCCTCGCCCTCGTTCTCTGCCTCGGCTAAAAACGATTCGGCTTCTTGAGAGTCCACAAAAACAATGGGCACCTCTAGTTCCGTCTCTTCATCAATGTTGACACTAGCGGTCAGTGACTGCCCCTCGGGATTGACGATCAAAAAGACAGGAATCTGGCCAAGCTTCTCTAAAATTTGCTGCTCGGATAAAGCCCAGGCCGGCGCGGCTAACAGTGCACTGCTCGCGATCGCTATTCCGGCCAGACCCGTAGAAGCTAACCGACGAAAAATCCCTTGCATACAATTCCCTAGATTCAATAAACGACAAGGTCTCTGCCCTGTAATGCTGGCCCACTGCGGCGGGATATCTCGACTCAGCCCCGCCTTGCCAACCGAAGTAACCAAGGCCGCAATCAGCTCGCAGCCATGCTAGCAATAATTGCGAAATAACGGCAGACCTCTCATCGGTAGCCCCAACCCAACCCTAAGCGTTTTCAAGCAAATCGGGATGACAGGATTCGAACCTGCGACATCCTGCTCCCAAAGCAGGCGCGCTACCAAGCTGCGCTACATCCCGTAACCCAAGACACTCCAAATACTAGCACAGCGGGCCAATGGCTTTGCTCTAGAGAACTTAGACGACGATAATTCCGTAGAGTTGCGATCGCACTCACCCTCTCTCCGTCGAGACACCCCACTCCATCAAGGCAAAATTTTGTCGTAAAGACCCCAGCCGCCGCACCCGCAGCCACCCTATTTGGGCGATGCCCCAGCAGTGTCCCTTACCGCCGCACTCCGTGACCGCTACACTCGCTGCGCTACAAGAATCCGCAATCGCGGGAAACTGTTGTTAACTTTCTTAACAATTTCGGTTCAACGCGTTGCATTCTTCTCTGACTTGCTAACGTCTATGGAGTATTTTTGGCTGCAGGTTGTTTCTACAAGAGTCGTTTGACGGTGTTTCCGTGAGAATAAGGCATGATTGACCGCAAAACTTCCCTTTCAGATTCTCAGTCAGCTGCCATGCCTCCGCAGCCCGAGCAGATGGCGGATGCCTCAGCAGATCGCTTGATGAATGATCTGTTTGACGGCGTCGAGAGAGCCTTAGAAGGTGACGTTGAGGCGTTAGAAGTTTCTCCGCAGCCAGACATTGCCGAGACCCCAGCTGCATCGGAGCTGACCTTGAGCTTTACCGAAGGGGGGCTGCCGGCAGTGTTGCTCGATCATGCTGCTGAGGAAACCCTCACTCAGTGGTCTCCAGAGGCGAGCACCGAGACGGCAACGCCGACCTCAACACCTCAAAGCTGGCGGCGGTTTTGGACAATGAACCGAGCGTTGTTAGGTGCTGCTGGGCTGTCAATTATAGCGACGATTGGCCTTTGGGTGCATCAACGTCAGCAGGTGCCGCTGGCCGCAACGGCTCCTGCGGCTTCGTCAGTGGAGGTGCCCACTGTAGGTAGTGAGGTCGAGTTTTTAGAGTATTTGCGGCGATCGCTAGAGGTGATTGCCCAAAATGCGCCCGCTACCCCGACCGCGACCACCGGTGTGCCTGACGTGACGGTGGCGCTCAACAGTAGTAATGCAGTCGGCCTACCGCCCATTGGCAGCAATGCTTTGCCATCCCCCTCGCCAGCGGGGGTACCTTCGACGCCCGGTGCGGTTAACGTCATTGAGCGGGTTTATGTGCCCTATCCTTCGACTGCCGCTGCCGTCGGCACCCCGACAAGCGGGGCCGCGACCGGAACTCCGACGACTGGATCAGGCGCGGTTGCCGCTGTCGCAGCTAACTCCCATAAGCTATTGGGCGTGTTGGAGCTGGGCGATCGCTCTGCTGCCCTATTTGAAATTGAGGAGGTGCCCCAACGGGTTTACATCGGCGAGCGCATTGCCAACAGTGGCTGGTCGTTAGTCTCAGTGGCGAATGAAGAGGCCGTTGTCCGGCGCAATGGGGAGGTCAGAACCCTCTATATTGGCCAGCAGTTCTAGGTCGGCTTATCCTAAAGTGATGACAGTTCACGGGAGGAGTCGAGCGGCATGGGCTTGTTTGAAGATCTGAGTCGTTTTTTAGAAAGCCGTTTAGACGAATTTCTCAAGGCGAATCCTCATTTAGAACTGATGGCGCTGGAAGAGCAGCTGCGAGGGCAAGAAGAGGACGCGATCAATCTGCTGGGCGACCTAAAGCGTCGAGAAAAGCAAATCGAAGACAGCATTCTCTCAACTGCGCAAGAAATTCAGCGCTGGCATACCCGAGCCGCCCAGGCCCAAGCCGCCAATCGGCCAGATTTGGCGCAATCGGCTCAAGAGCGTGAGGCCGCCTTACTGCGTCAGGGTAATCACATCTGGGGCCAAATGCAGGGGGTCAAAGACCGGATTGAACAAACTCGTCAGTTGCAGCGTCAGATTCACGATCGCCGTCGTGAACTCAAGGTCAAAATGGCCGCTGCCGAAGCTCACCAAGCTGCCGCTCAAGCCGCTGCAACCGAGCCGAGTGGTCAAACAGCGGGTTGGCAGCAAAGCCCCTATCAAAGCTTCAACAAACCGGTCGATCCGTTGGAAGAGACCTTTCAGCGGTGGGAAACCGAAACCGAACTTGATGAGCTGAAGCGCCAAATGGGCAAGTGACCTCACTGTCACTGTTTTGGGCCAGTGAGCAGACAATGGCATCTGTCAACCGATGGGGCAACACTTTGAGGGTAGACCGCTAGGCAGAATGCAGCTTCACCGGCTGCGAGAGGGCCGTTTTCTTTAAAGAGGACAATACCTGGGTGACCTGCGCCAGAGAACGATGGTTGCCTTGAGCATGCAGCAGAGAGGCCGCCATTTCGAGATCGGTGATGGCGCGGCTGATATCGCCTTGACGCTGGTAAGCCGCGCCGCGATGACAGTAGGGCAGCGCCATTTGAGAGCTTTTCTGAATGGCGGTGGTGAAATCTGCTATCGCCCCCAGGCTATCGCCCACTCGCTGTCGCGCCATGCCCCGATAAAAGTAGGGAATCGCGGAAGCCGTATTCGCCTCAATTGCCTGATTGAAATCTGCGATCGCCGCATCCAATTGGCCCCGATGCAGGCGTAACCAGCCGCGATTGCACCAGGCGGCAAACAGTCGCGGATCGCTGCTCAGGGCATGATCGAAGTCATCTAGCGCCCGCTGATACTGTTTCTTTTCGGCCCAGATCAGGCCCCGGTTGTTCAGTGCGACGGCATCCTTTGGGTCAAGGCGCAACACGTGGGCAAAATCAGCGATCGCCCCCTCGGCATCCCGTAAATCGTAGCGAGTAACAGCTCGATTGAAATAGGCCACGGCATCTTCGGGCAGCGCATCAGGATGCTCAAAGCGCTGGAGCAGCTGATCAATCACGCTCGTTTCAGTGGTTTTAATCCGCACATCCAATTCTGGAAAAATGCTGCTGGCAGCAGGTAAGGCATCGATCCCGACAATCGCATAGCGATCGTCACAGACGATGAACTGCTCTTTGGTGCCCAAAATTTTGAACGAGAACAGGTGGGGATATTGCTTTTTGAGCGGCAGCAGCAAGTTCAGCGTTGACTTCAACAACTGACGCTGGGCCGTGGTGAGATGCCACTGCTGAGTAATCTGTTTAAGCAGGCGACCTTCGTGGCGATCTCCGGGGTGACACCAGCCGATTTCGAGCCGACAGCCACTGGCCAAAAGGTCATGAAATCGCTCGATCAAGGTCTCGTCGAGCGGCACGGCGGCTGACCAGGGCCACACCAATACGAGTCGTTCAGCAGCGTCATCCAAGGCCTGCAGCAGCGCCTGATCAATGGCAGACCAAGCCTCAGTCGGCGACTGACCGCGAAACGCCATGAGCCACTGTAAGGAGCCATCGGCATCCGGCACCGGCGGCGCGGCCCCCGGCGGCAAAGCCGCCACGGAGGGATGAGTCGGGGCGGCAGCGATTTCAGTTGTTTGCTGATCCATCAGCTCTTGGGTCTGTTGCTCTAGCAGCGAGAGCTGCCACTGCAGGCCGCTGAGATAAGTGGCGGTGGTACCCCGAATTTCTGAGGTGATGTCGAAGGGCACTGAAATATCTTCTAAACGGCCTTCAATCTGTTGCAAACTTTCCGCCATGATCATCAAGTCGGCCTGCAACGTCTGTAGGTCAGCCTGCCGCGCGATACCGTTGGGATCGTCTGGATCAGCATTAGGCTGAGCCGATCGCAGGCGATCGACACTTTGCTGCAGACTCTCTTGACTGGCGTGCAGGGCGCGAGTTTTTTCCGAGAGGGCATTAAAGTCACGGCGCGGCACGAGGTCGGCCATGGCTTTGATGAGTTCTCTTACCTCACCCTTCAGCATGTTGGGGTCGGCGCTGTTGGGGGCCTGTCGCAGTCGCCGATCGAGATGGCGCACCGCATCTTGCAACGTGGCTTGGGCCGTTTTGCTTTCGCTGCCTAGGCTTTCCAAACTGACTCGCAGCTGCATGACCTCAGTTTGCAGCTGGGATACGTCATTTTCTGTCGCTTCCATGCGGGGTTGGTGAGACAGCCGCTCAATCTGCTTGCTCAGGTTGCCGATGGTCGTGCTGACATAGGTGTATTGATCCTGTAGTTGAGCCATGTCTTGCTGAATATGGCTCAAATCGGGCCGCTCGATTGCCTCAAGGCGCTGCCGGAAGTTACTCTCAGTCGCTGCGATCGCCTCAGAAAATTGCACATACCGGCGATCGCTGTGTTCCATCGCCGACCGCTGCAGCTGATTAATGGCTTCGGGCGTCGGCAGGGCCGACACCTGCTCGGTCAAAATCGAAACTTCCGATACCATTTGGCCTTCTAGAATCGCCAGATTATCGTCGGTTTGCTGCAGGTAGCGGTCAATCCGGCGGCGGTTCAACAGACCCATTGCCACCAGTGCGGTCATCGGCACCGTGGCGACAGTCGCGTTTTGGGTAGCAATCGAGGCGATCGCCCCGGCCCCTGACCCTAACAGCAAGGCATAGTCAGCGATGGGCGACCAACGGCTCGGACTTAGACGATTATTCACAGGATGCACTCACAACTCGAAGGTAGGTTGGGGAAAAGAGACTGGGAGAAACGCTCGGCAAGCCCCCCTGGCGAAGGCAAATCTAGTTGCTTGAGCAGCTGACTGCGATCGCTTAAATCGAGGCTGGGAGATGGAAAAAATGCCGGTTTGCCTGAGCGACATCGTCCTGCAAGACTCAGTTCACTAATTCTGTTTTCAAATCGGAAAATTCTGAATCAGGAAAAAGTGTCAAGCTGTCATATGAGTTTTTGATGAACTACAGCAAATCAGCGACGGCACCCGCGATATTCACGGCGGCATACAGGAGGCGATCACCCCCCGCCAAGGCCGAACGCGCTAGGGTCGCAGCGACATGGACGTTTATGCTAAGAACGCTCTCTCAATGTGCAGACAGGCAAGGGGGGGACGGTACTCAGGAGCGAGGGTTCGACTCCAGCAGCTAGAGAGACACTGCAGTCTGCATCAGCGGGTAGCGCGATTGCTCACAGCGGCTGACATTCGTCCCGCGAATGCGCTATCGAGCTTTGAGCGTTGAGAGCTTCGGGTCTTTCTGCCAGGGAGACCGCTATCGGCAACGTCAGGGACATTATGGGTGAACAGAACGCAGAAACGGTCGAGAGCATGACAGCAGACAGTGAGACGGCGGCGGTATCGGTCGTGATACCGGTCTTTAATGAAGAGGATGGGGTCGAACAAACCTTGAATGAGCTGCATCAGGTCTTGCGTCAGGCTCACTGCATCTACGAAATTGTGGTGGTGGATGACGGCTCTCGCGATCGCACCGCCGACATTCTCACCACCCGCATCGATATTCAGTTGATTCAGCATCGCCGCAATCGAGGCTACGGTGCGGCGCTCAAGTCCGGTATTGCCCATGCCAAATATCCCTTAGTGGCGATTACTGACGCCGACGGCACCTACCCCAACGATCGCCTCTCCGAGCTGATTGCGCTTGCCCAAGAAGCGGACATGGTGGTGGGCGCGCGCACGGGGGCAAACGTCACCTATTCCAAACTGCGAAGCGTACCCAAGTTCTTTCTCGTCGCCTTTGCCCAGTGGATTGCCCAGCAGCCCATTCCCGACATCAATAGCGGTATGCGCGTGTTTCGCACCAGCGTGGTCAAAAAGTTCCTCGGCATTTTGCCCGACACCTTTAGCTTTACGACCACGATTACGCTGGCGATGCTGACCAATAATTATGTGGTTTACTATCATCCAATCGATTACTTTCATCGCAAAGGGCGCAGCAAAATCAAGCCGATCCGCGACACGTTACGATTCGTCCAGCTAATTCTCAGAACGGGCGTTTATTTTGCGCCTCTACGCATCTTTTTGCCCATTGCCGGATTTTTCTTCGGCGGCTTTGGTGTTTCGCTCGTGATCGACATTTTTATTCAGCAAGACATTACCGATACGACGCTGCTGATGTTTGTGACTGCCATTCAGATCACGATTTTTGCTCTCCTGGCGGACATGATCGATAAGCGCACCACGCGGTTTTAGGAGGAATGAGACTGAGCAGGGGAGATCTCTGACGGAGCGGAAGAGCCAGGGAGCGGGGGAGCCAGGGAGCGGGGGAGCAGATGCGAGTGGGATTTCAATAAATCGAAGTAATCGTCAGGATGGGGCGATCTCGGTCACAATGCAGGGAGCATCAAGCACCGTATGTTGCGGGGTTTGAAAGGTAACACAGCGATCGCCCAGGGTTTGCAATAGAGGCGGTTGACCGCTGGCGAGGACGGTGGTGGCATCTCCCGCTTCCGGTTGGTATTGTTGCACCCAGAGATCGCGGTTGAGCGTCTGGATATCAAAAGCGGTGGCTTCTAGCAGCCAGTGGGTGACGCCATAGCGTTCGATAAACGCCGTCACGACTTGCGGATCAGCACTATATTGAGCGGCAATCAGGGCTTTGGCCCGCTGCCGAATTTCTTGGTAATAGCCGACATGGTAAGGGATCGCAATTTCAGAACTGAGTAGCACCGCCCGTTGGGAAAAGCTGGGAATGTTGCTGGTTTCCACCGACAGACTGGCCACCAGACTCTCTTTAGGCGTCGTGGCCAAAAAGGTATACAGTTCGGGGGCGTTGCCGCGCACCATCGAAGTCGAGGGATAGCCGGGCATCGTTAGGGGATACAGCATCACGAGCAAGGCGAGGGCACAGGCGAGGGCCGTCGGTAAACCGGCCAGTCCGCTGCGGCGCGAGACTCGACCCGTAGTCGGGGACTGCAGCAGGGCGATTGCCCCCCGCAGTAGCGAGTCGATTAGCACCACCGTCGCGATGCCCCCCGCCAGCACAAACACGATTAAGAGAAAGCGCCCTGTGTAGCGACTGGGCAGATAAAGCTTAAACAGCAGCGCATGGGCGGCAACGAACCAAAACACCGCTGTGGCCACCAGCTTAGGCAACAGATCAATCTCGGGGCGGATGGATGGGGCCAGCGGAAAGCGGCGGGGCCACCGGATCATCAGCGGCAGCAGCAGTCCCAGCAAGTTGGTCACGGGCGTCATTGCCGTATCGAGCCGCAGCCCGCCGCGACCATAAAGCAACGCGTCCAGCCAGGTGGTTTGAAAGAAGTTAGTGCGACCGCCGCGAAAAAATTCGGGCATTGTGAGGGCTTCAGCAGCGGTCATGGTGGGGCCAAACTGACTGGTCGAAAGCGCGTAATACAGAATCACCAGCGTCGCGATGATCAGTCCGCCACCGGTCAGCCACCACAAGTGGCGATCCGGACTCAGTCGCCAGCGCCCTTGTCGTCGCTCCACTAAGCCCAACACCAACAGACCCGCCGTGAGCAGCACCGTCTGGGGATAAAACATCCCCTGCAGGGCGATCGCGCTCCAGCTCCAGGCGAGCGATCGCCGCAGCCACCCATATATAAAGAGCAGCATCAACCCATAGACAAAGGCTTTAGAGGTGCCAGAGGCCACGGTGCCGGTATATTCCACCGACTGGGTCAGCAGGGCGGCGGCGGCGAATCCAGCGGCGGGTAGGGCACTCAGCTCTAATACGGTGAAAAAAGTAATCCCCGCCGTCAGCACGATGAGCACGGGCGGCAGCAACTTGCATAGCAGCAGTGGCGATAACCCCACTAATGCCCCCAGGCGATACAGCCAGCTATAGCCAAGGGGCGACACCGACTGGTAATAATCGGCAATCCAGTCGTTGGCAAACAGGGCCGGATCGGTGAAGCGCAGCATCCAAAACACATGCTGGCGTGCATCATCAGCGAGAGCATAGGGGTTGCCGGAAATGGAATCCCAAATCAGCACGGCGATGATGGTGCTGTAGAGCAGGGTCAGCCCCAACCACCAGCGGGCACGAGGATGATGGCCGGTGCGAGGCGTGGGCGCGAGGCTCTGTTGAGCACTTTTGAGCAGCCCCAAACTGAGCGATCGCAGGGGATAGGGAGTGTTCTCAGCCACGACAATCAGAGCCCTAAAAACGTTCAAAGCTTAACCTTACTGGAAGCCGGTCATCGGCAGTTACGCGGTACCGATCAGGTGGTGTATTCGGCGTTGATGCGCACGTAGTCATAGCTAAAGTCGCAGCCCCAGGCAATGCCGGTGCCAGCCCCATGCCCCAGACCCACTTGCATCGTGACGGTGTCGGTTTTAAGGTAATCGCCGTCGGTAGTTTGCTTGAGATATTGGCTGGCTGCGTCGCGGTCAAAGGGCTGCGGCTGCCCATGCTGCATCAGCAAAAAGTCGCCAAGCTGAATCCGCAGATCGCCTTGGTCAAAGGGCACCCCAGCGCGACCGGCAGCCATCGCAATGCGGCCCCAGTTGGGGTCATGACCAAAAATGGCACATTTCAGCAGGGAGGAACCGGCAATCGTCTTGGCCACTTGACGGGCTGAGACATCATCAGGAGCCCCCGTCACCACGACCTCAATCAGGCAGGTAGCGCCCTCACCATCGCGAGCGATCGCCTTCGCTAAGTGATCACAAACCGCCGTCAGCATCGCCTCCAAGCGGTCAGCGGCCGGGCCAGGCTCGGTAATCGCGGGCGTGCGCGACTCACCATTGGCCAGCGCCAGCACACAGTCGTTGGTACTGGTATCACCATCGACCGTAATTTGATTAAAGCTGTGAGCGATCGCCCGGCCCAGCATCGACTGCCACAGCGCGGGTGACACGGTGGCGTCACAGGTCACAAAGGCCAGCATCGTCGCCATGTTGGGGTGAATCATGCCCGACCCCTTAGCGATACCGCCGACGCGAATCGGGCGGCCTTCCCAATCCATCTCTAGGGCGATTGACTTGGTCACCAGGTCAGTCGTAATAATCGCCTCAGCCGCCGCTGCAGAACCGGTTTCAGAAAGACTTGCTACCGCCTGGGGAATGCCCGCTGACAGCGCCGCCATTTTGATGCGCTGCCCAATCACCCCGGTCGAGGCGACCAGTACCGATTCCACCGGAATCTGCAGCACCTCAGCCACCTGTTGACAGGTGGTAACGGCATCTTGCCACCCCTGGGGGCCGGTGCAGGCATTGGCTTGACCCGCGTTGATCACGATTGCCTGGGCATAGGGTTTGGCTTCGAGCCGCTGCTGGCAATAATCGACACAGGCCGCGCGCACTTGGCTCAGGGTATACACCCCCGCCGCGATCGCATCGGTATCAGACACAATCAGCGCCAAATCTGCCGCCCCTGACGGTTTGAGCCCAGCGGCCACCCCCGCCGCGCGAAATCCCTTCGGCGCGGTGACGCCCCCCTCAACCACTTGCCAGTCCGCCATGTCGTCTTGACTCTCTATTTGTTGACTTGCGAGTTTTGATTATACGACTCTGCTCTGGCGGGCACACCCTCAATCAGCCTGACTGAGTGGGTTACGCAACTCTCAGGGTAACTTGTGGGTTCAGCATTCAAGGGATTCAGTCGCGATCGCGATAATCCCCTTCTGAAATCCTCATCCAGCAGCAACATTTCCAGCCATCTGCATCCTCACAGCTTGCATCGTTAGTCGCTGCTGGAACTTCCTGGATGGCAGCATGATTTTGACTCGGCTCAGTGTATTGCGGCAACACCTAAAACTTTTTGAATTTTTGCGAGAGGCGCGAATAGGCAGCAATGTTTGTCAGAGAGACCTGAGAATGATTGGGGTCGGCGTCAACGTCGTTTTCACCGACCAAGCAATAGCCATTGGGCATAATCGTGTAGCTAAGTTTGGCCTCCTCAAGGGAGACATCCCGCAAGTTAGCGTTGGTCAGGTTAGTGCCGAATAGGGTGGCCCCCGTAAGATTAGACTCTCGCAAATCAGCACCGCGCAAATTTGCCCCGTTCAAATTGGCTCCGGCGAGGCTTGCCCCCCGCAGATCAGCGCCACTCAGATACGCCCCCGATAAATTGGCGGAAGCGAGTAAGACATTCACTAGGTGCGCTTTCAGCAGATTCGCTCTGATCAGGTCAGCACCGATCAGATTCGTCCGCTGGAGATTAGCTTGCTCCAGGTTGGCCCGAATTAGGGAGGCTCCCGTCAGCACAGCACTCCGTAAGTTAGCCTGCTCGAAGTCAACATCCTCAAGCGTGACAAAAGGGAGATATTGCTCAGCCAGCTTTGCCCCGGGCAAAGAGAGCTGCAAAAACTCATGCTGACCGCCCTGGTAAGCAGCGAGAAATTGCTCAACTGTTTTGATCGTAGGTGACACAGTCGCGGGTTGCTCGATGAAGTTGACAGGGTGAGGCTCAAGCGGGCAGACAACCCCGAATTTTTCGCAGCATCACGGTGGAAAGTGTCTGCACTATCAGTGTAGTTGGCTGAACACTGGCTACGGAGTTGAGCCCTCCAGTTCTCTTTTCTTAGCGATCGCGGACGACCCGAGGAGTTTTCTAAAAATTTATATGTAATTTCCCCGAATAGAGGCAGAGGTACCCTCCGCACAGCTGGGCAAGCATTCACATCAATTCTTGTTTGTTGCCCGACAATCGCGTCCCTGTTATGCCAGTTCTGCAAAATAGCGCTACAGATCGGTGATCCCCCGCTGTCGCTGCCCCCTTGTCGAAGGGGGCTACACACTTTTGGGGATGTGTAGTCTAAATTCAGCGAATTGGTATTAGGCAGAGCTGGGAGCGAGCGCTCACCTAGTCCAGCTGCCGCCGACCTTCGAGGGCACGGGCCAGAGTCACCTCATCGGCATATTCCAGGTCGCCGCCCATCGGCAAGCCAAAGGCAATGCGGGTCACTTTAGTAAACGGCTTGAGTAGCTGTCCCAAATACAGGGTGGTGGTGTCGCCTTCGATACTGGGACTGATCGCAATGATGGCTTCCTGAATGTTTTCTTTATTCACTCGGTGCACTAGCGGCCCAATGTTGAGTTGCTCAGGGCCAATGCCATCCATTGGCGAAATCATCCCGCCCAAAACGTGGTACCTGCCTTTGTACTCGCGGGTTCTTTCCAGTGCGATGACATCCCGAGAATCAGCCACAACGCACAGCGTTTGCAAATCACGGCTGGTTGATTTGCAGATATCGCACACCGGCTCAGCCGATAGATGAAAACAGATGGAGCAGTACCCCATCTGAGATTTGGCATCGATCAGGGCTTGGGCCAGGGCTTGCACTTCACCATCTGGTCGTTTAAGCAGATGCAGCGCCAGCCGCTGAGCGGTCTTGGGCCCCACGCCGGGCAGCTTCTGGAGTTCTTCGATGAGTCGAGAGAGGGGGCGAGCGTAAATGGGACTAATGCTCCTATCAGGTCAGAAAAGCCGTTGAGGGCTGGCCACCCACGATCGCGCAATCGCTGAGGTGACAAGTCGTTGATTTTAGCTTGGGTTGAGAGAGAAAGGCCGCAGCAAAGAGCCTTTTCTTCATCCTATGAGGCCTGCAAGATTCTGACGCGATTGCGGCCGCGTTGCAGCGCTTCTTCCAGGGCTTTTTCAGCCGTTTGCACGAGCTGGTGACCATCGATCACGGTGGGGGTTTCGGCGATCGCGCCGCCGACGCTGACATCCAGCTCCATCGTCTTGCCCGTGGGCAACACGGGCGGATGCTCTAGAATTGCGGCCTGTAGCTCTTCGCTGTAGTGGGTCATGGCTTTGGTGTCGAGGCCCGTCAAGGTAGCGGCAAACAGCCCACGCCCATCGCTATAAAACCAGGTCTTCAAAGACGCCCGTTGCCGTAGCAGCTCGGCCACTGAGGCAAACATCGCTTCTAGGGGATAGCCGTCTTCGAGCACGGGCAGCACTTTGAATATGAGCACACTCAGCGCCGGGAGTTGAGCCACCTCTTCTCGCTTCTGAAAATGGGTCAGCTGGGCCGACACCGTTTGAGGCATCAAGTCTTGTCGAATCAGCCCGGTGACGGGATCAAGCACGCCGAGCGATTGCAGCAGCTCTTCGTAATTTCGCTGGGTCGTATAGGCCGTTTGGGTGGCCGTGGCGATCGCCTGCTCTTTGGCTTGAATGGTGTCGGTGAGACTGTCGGCTTGTTTTTGGAAGCGCGCGGTTTTGAGGTTACGACGAATGAGAGCCGGCACGGATACCAGCAGGCCAATAATCACCCCAATCGCTAAGGTGACTAACAAAATTAGCGCCAGAGATTGTCGATATTCCCACAAGAAAAGTTGAATTGTCACCAGATTAGTGTTTTGCAGCGCGAATAAGATAGCAAGGAACGCTATCACTAAAGCCGAAATTACGTACAGTCTCATGGTGAACCAATTCGCAAGTCTTCTTATTTATCCTACTGGCCTGGGGTTTATACCGAGATGAGGATCTGAGTCGCTCAGCGCCGTTAGGCAAGCACTTATAAATCGGGTGCCGACTATTTGGGTTGAACCGTGCCCCAGATCGAGAACGTA
This sequence comes from Cyanobacteria bacterium J06626_4, assembly GCA_038523235.1. Lineage (GTDB taxonomy): Bacteria > Cyanobacteriota > Cyanobacteriia > Phormidesmidales > Phormidesmidaceae > Halomicronema. The sequence continues at coordinate 71,492 of JBCBJQ010000010.1, read as the reverse complement.
TTTAACCTGAAAATGTTGGGTAAGGGCCGAGCCCTGCACACAGATGCCTAGCCCAACGCTAGAATTTGCGCTGAGCCTTGGCGATCTCCACCCAGATCAGTGGCCCGACTGTCGCTGATATCGAGACTGTCTGGCATCTAACTTGGTGCTGATCACGTCTCTTTTGGAATCTCTTGATCGAGCATGCAGCCCTGGCGCAAGGCGGCGTTGAAACCGGTGCAGCAGCTGGATAGGAGGCTGGGGATCACTTGGGTAGGTTCCTCTTGGGTAGGCCCAAAAGACTGCATGCCTCCCGCTTCGCCGACTGCCTGAAATTGGGACTCGCCCCCTTCAGGGTACGGGGCCAATGACCACTCGATGCCGCATCCCAACCGACCCAAACTTTTGATTTCCTTTGAACGCAGACGTATGACCCCCATCGCTATCAACATGAGTGGAGATTGGTGCGGCACCTATTGGCAAGCCGGACACCCCACACAATTTGCCGCCACCCTCGTTCAAGGGGGCAATATTTTAGATGGGCGTATTTTGGATGCCAACTATTTAGGTGAAGCCTGGATCACAGGCGAATTATTGGGCAACCGCATTTTTTTCGTCAAGCGCTATTTGATGTCTTCGCCCAGCCCGATCCGCTATAGCGGGACGTTGACTGAAGATGGCAGCTATATGTGTGGCCATTGGCGCATCGGCTGTTTTGATTCGGGCACGTGGGAAGCGTATCGCGCCGAAGATGCCCTGACCGCAGAGCTGGCGATCGTACTGGCCACAAAATCCGTCTTGACCTCGTCACGGTTAAAGAACAAGCATCTACCATCATTAACCGACAGCTGATGGTACTGCTGGTGTCATTGGGTTGCCATGGCACCAGCAGGCCCTTTCTTTAAGCACCGCAGTGCCAGAGCGCTGTTGTTGATAAACGGTTGCAGCCGGAGCTATCCCAGCCCGCGTCGGACTGGCCAACGCGGGAGCCATCAGACAGGCTATCAGGCCTGACGCAGTTGTGGGTGCCAGCGCGTGAGCCCTCAGCTGGGGGCAACTCGCTGCCATCTCCCCGAGAGGGGGCAGACCCAGGCGGCTAAGGGATCAGACCGATTCATCTCAACCTTTGCGGAACTGAGCTGATTGCAGTTGAAAAAAGACTGTATGCCCCGAGTGTCATGGCTTACCTTCCCCGACTTAATCCGACCCGATCGACCTAGGCATTAGGCCAGAACAGCAGCCATCCTGTAGACAACTATTTTTTACCCCTGGCAACACCGATGAACTCGTTGCTTTTGCTCTCTCAGACCCTGCAATCGTCGTGGCGACAAGTCCGCTCAGCACCGCGTCAGCGCTGGTGGCGGTTTCTGCTGAGTTTTTCTTGCCACAGCATCTTTTGGTCCTGGAACGGCCTCTTTTTGATGGTCGTCTATCTGGGCTTTATGCCCTTTATTGGGGTGCCGCTGATTGGGGCTTTGGTGACGGGACAGGTGCCATTTCCTTTCGTGGTACCGCTGCTGGCATTTTTAGCGGTACCGCCCGTCTGCGCCGGGGTGGGTCTGGTCAAGCTGCGGAAGCATCCCACCTCGCTGATGCGGTTGTTTTACGGGGTCGAAGCGCCGATCATGGCGCTCAGCATCCTGCGCATGTTTATCTTGCGCGAGCTGACACCCGCCAGCACGCTGATTGTGGTGGCAGGCGCGATCGCGATCGCCACGATGGCCCTGGAGCTGGTCTTTGGCTACGCCGCCTACAGCAAAGGCTTAGCCCGCTTTCAAATGGTGGCGCATACCGTCGTACTCGCTGTGGGTGCCTATGCTGGTAGCCTGCTGCTGTTCTATACTGTGCCGCTGCTGTGGGCACTGCTGGGTGACCTGATTCGGCTGGAATGGCTGGGGGCTTTGTGGCAACACATTCAATGGTCCTGGCAGGCGAATACTCCACAGGGGCCGATTGAATTCATAGAGTTTTTGCTCGTCGGAGCGTTTTCTTCGGTCATGGTGCTCAGCCTGTTTGCCCTAGCCGGCTTTAGCGCCACCTTATTTGTGGGCCTCCCCTATGCCCTAGTATTCACGTTTACCCAATCGTGGCGGCGCATTCGCCATGCGTTTAGTCAGCAGTTTGGGGCTTGGCAGGCGTGGGCCATCACCGGCAGCGTCATCGCCGGATTAAGTGCCGGGTTTGTGCTGACGTCGCCGCAGCCGCAGGTGAACACCTTGGCGCTGCTAGAGCAGCCGCCCACCTCGATTGCGGCCCGACAGGCCCTGACCCAGCAGTCGCCCCAAATTCGGGTAGGCTTGCTCAACGCCTATCTGCAGCGCTATCGCTACCTCAGCACCTGGCAAGGGGCCAACCGCTTGGCCAACTGGTATCCCAATGTGTTGCCCCTGACGCGCGATCAGGCTCAGGTCTTGCAAAACTGGCACAACACCTTGATGTCGCCGTTTTTGTATCGCGGCGATCGCGACGATGTGGAAAACGCCGCCCAGCTCTATGCCGACTTTTTTGACACGCCGATTCAAAAGGCTGAGTCTGAAGCCATTCAACATGCGTTGGAATCGACCGTGCAGCGGGACGGCATCGCCGCCGGGTTGCTCAACATCACCGATCGCGTCGTCGCCCTAGCTCAGCAAGAGGTCACGGTTAAGCCAGCAGGCGACTGGGCCGAGGTCACCCTCTACGAACGCTACGAAAACTTTACGACCGACGCGCAGGAAATCGTTTATCAATTCTCGCTGCCTGAAAGTGCTGCCATCACGGGCATCTGGCTAGGGGAAGCCGACCTCGCCGAACGCTATCCCTTTGTCGTGTCACCCCGAGGGGCCGCGCAGCAGGTCTATAAGCAGGAAATCGAACGCGCCGAACGGCTGAGCATCGCCGAAGATCCGGCCCTGCTAGAACAGGTTGGCCCCCGCCAATATCGGCTGCGGGTGTTTCCCATTCCCCGACGGGTGAGCTGGGGCAATCCCGGTATTACCCATCTATGGATGACCTATCAGGTGCCTCAACAGGCGGGCGGTTGGCCGCTGCCGCAACTCACCGAAAAGCGGAACCTCTACTGGACGCCAAAAACCGAACGTCGTCGCCTGGGTCAAAAACTCAAAGATGCCGACGATGTTTGGTACGAACCGGCCATTCCTGCTCAGGTGGTAGCTGCGCCACAAATCCATCAGGCCACCCTAGCGGAAGGCTATCAGGTCTCGGCTACGCCAATCGCCGCCAATCCCGCAGTGCCCCTCACCGATCAGCGCTTAGCCGTGTTGATTGACACCTCTCGCAGCATGGGCGATCGCACCGCTGAACTGACTCAGGCTCTAACCGAGATGACTGCGATCGCGGCTGATAATCCCGTCGATTGGTTCATCACCTCTGAGACCGGCATGCCTGCCCAGCAGCTCAACCAGCCGCCCACGGTGGCCGACCTGTCCTTTTACGGCAGTCTGTCTTTAACGGAGCAGCTGCAGCAGCTCGATAGTCTGCGGCAGGGCGCAGAGTACGAGGCTATTCTGGTGCTCACCGACGCCGGCAACTACGAACTCGAAGCTGACCAGGCGACGGTGCCAATCCTGCCCGGCTCGCTCTGGCTGGTGCATTTGGGGGGCGATGTGCCGACCGCCTACGCCGACGCACTGCAGCAACATCTGGCCGATTCTCGCGGTGGGGTAGCGACGACACTGGCCGAGGCGACCAACCGCTTTGCCGTTGAGCAGCAAACGGCGGGCACTGTCATGGATGGCTATCAGTGGGCGATCGCGGCGACTCCCACTGGGACTGCGGCCACCACGGCTAAGGCCGATGGCGATTTTACTGCCTTGGCAGCGCGGCAGGCAATTCGCTGGCTGAGTCGCCATCGCGACGTCACTCAAATTGCCGCGCTGGATGAGCTGCATGCGATCGCCAAGCGTACCGAAATCGTCACGCCCTATTCCTCCATGCTGGTGCTGGTGAACGATCGCCAGCGCGAAGCCCTGAAAGCCGCCGAAAACGACCTCAGTCGCTTTGACCGCGAGATCGAAACCGGTGAAGACACCCTCACCGACCCTGGTGATCCGCTCAATGTCTCGGTGCCTGAAAACGGCACGCCCTTGGCCATACTGTTCATCGGAGTCATCTTAGGGTGGATAGTGCTGCGATCGCACCGGCAACGCGCCTCGCTGCCTAAATCAAGTGGCCACACCTCTCCTTGATTGCCAGTTCGGGTGAAGCCAAACCCTGTTTCTTTCCCCTCTGGGGAGGGGCTAATGGGGTGGGTTGAACACCTCTCAGCGGGAGGATCGACACCCACACTGTCGTTGGCAGTCACCTCAACAGATGGGGGAGTGTGCCTGATGCCCTTATCCCGAACTCAGGTTTGATGAAGGAGAGGTGCCGCAGGCGGTAAGGTCAACGTCATCCGTGGCTGACCCGACCGAATCGGCTGAGCTTGTGTGGGCGACTTCTGGAACCTCAGAGAGGAATTTAGACCGCCGTAACCGGTCGATACTCCGTTGCTGATTCACGAATAGAGACACCGGCTTCTAAAGACTCGATAAATTGACGCACTCGAATCGGATCGATCGGCTGATTGATATCGCCCTTGCGCTTGAGCGAACTCGCCACGATCGCCCCATCCGCCGACTGAATCAGTTTGCCAATATTTTCCCAATTAGCGCCGCTGCCGATGAAAACGGGAATGTCCTTAGCAGCGGTTTTCGCCAGTTCCAAATCCTCTAAGCTGGGTGGACTGCCGGTAGCCCAACCAGAGAGAATGATGCCGTCAGCCAAGCCGCGCTGAATCGTTTCTTCCACAGCGGTGGTGAGATTCGGTGAGCCGAGGGGGCGGGCATGTTTGACCAGCACATCGGCCAAAATCTTGACCTCGCTGCCGAGTTCCCGACGATACCGCAACAGCTCGTACGCACAGCCTTCGATCAGCCCCTGATCTGTTGCCATCACGCCAGTCAATACATTCACGCGAATAAATTGTGCGTTGACGCAGGTGGCGATCGCCATGGCGCTGCGAGCATCGTTTCTCAGCACATTAATGCCGACCGGCACTGCCACCAGCTGCTGCAGGCGATGCACAATCAAACTCATCGCACTCACCACAGCCGGATCGACCTGATCCTTGGGAAAGGGGGAGTCGAAAAAGTTTTCCACAATAATGCCACTGACGCCCCCAGAGGCCAACGCTGTCGCTTCTTGCTCGGCCCGGTCAATCACCCTTTGCAGATCGCCGCCCCACCTTGGCGAAGTGGGTAAGGGCAAGAGATGGACGACCCCGATCACGGGCGTTGTGGCCTTAAAAATAGTCGTTAAACTCACGTGAACTGGTCTCGAATGCGAAGACTAAATCGCTTATCTAGCAAAGCGCCCTAAAGTCGCTGTGCCACTAACCCAATTTACCCCAAGCGCTCTCATTCTTGCGGTTCCTTTTGCAACCCAGGGTGGACTGGGAAATCGCGGCCCCCACAAAATGCCACCCAGCCTTTACGATGAAAGACTGGTAAACCCAAAAATCGATTCGGCTTGTCCAATTTGATGCCAGCAAGGGGTTTGCATGAGCCCTGCAATAGCATCATGTTGTGCCTGCTTGACCGCGACCCCTCTGCGAGAAATTTCTAGATTGCTTATGACTGTTGCCGCTACCCGTCCCACCATTGCTGTCACGCACTTAGGCTGCGAAAAGAATCGAGTGGACACTGAGCACATGCTGGGATTGTTGGTGCAGGCAGGTTATGGCGTGGATGCCAATGAAGAGCTGGCCGATTACGTCATCGTCAATACCTGCAGCTTTATTGAGTCCGCCCGCCAAGAGTCGGTGCGCACCTTGGTCGAACTCGCCGAAGCCGACAAGAAAATTGTAATTACCGGCTGCCTGGCCCAGCACTTCAAGGACGAGCTGCTGGAGGAAATTCCGGAAGCGGTAGCGCTAGTCGGCACTGGCGATTATCACAAAATTGTGGACGTGATTGAGCGGGCTGAGGCGGGCGAACGCGTCAAAGCCGTTTCCGCCGAGCCCACCTACATTGCCGATGAAACGCTACCCCGCTATCGCACCACTGCCGAAGGCACCGCCTACCTCAGAGTGGCCGAGGGCTGTAACTACCGCTGTGCGTTTTGCATTATTCCGCATCTGCGGGGCGATCAGCGATCGCGCTCCATTGAGTCGATCGTGGCCGAAGCCCAGCAGCTGGCCAGCGAAGGCGTTCAAGAACTGGTGCTCATCTCCCAAATCACCACTAACTATGGCGTTGACCTCTACGGCAAACCGCAGCTAGCGGAGCTGCTGTACGCTCTCGGCGAAGTCGACATCCCATGGATTCGCATGCACTATGCCTATCCCACGGGGTTGACCCCGGCGGTGATCACCGCCATTAAAGACGTGCCCAACGTGCTGCCCTACTTAGATTTACCGCTGCAGCATTCTCACCCGGACGTATTGCGGGCGATGAACCGACCCTGGCAGGGGCGCGTCAACGACGACATCATCCATCGCATCAAAGCGGCGCTGCCAAACGCCGTGATGCGCACTACGTTTATCGTCGGCTTTCCCGGCGAGACGGAGGAGCAGTTCGAGCATTTACTGGCCTTTGTGCAGCGTCACGAGTTTGACCACGTTGGCGTCTTCACCTATTCCGCTGAAGAAGGCACGCCCGGAGCCACGCTGCCCAATCAGATCGATCAGGCCGTGATGGACGATCGCCGCGATCGCCTGATGCAGGCTCAGCAACCAATTTCGCTCCAGCGCAACCAGGCTGAGGTGGGCAAAACTGTAGACGTGCTCGTTGAGCAGGTAAACCCCACCACGGGAGAAATGATTGGGCGATCAGCACGATTTGCCCCTGACGTGGATGGTTTGATCTATCTCAAAGGGGCTGCTGCCCTCGGTCAAGTCGCCCAAGTTCGCCTCGAATCAGCAGACGTCTACGATCTATATGGCGCTGTCGTGAGTTGAACCAGCCCTGACGTGGCCGTCTACACCGTGTGCCACCCGCTATAGCTGAGGGCGTATCCCATAGTGTCGATAGCGCCAATAGTCTTGCAAAATGCGATCGTGGTCAAAGCAGAGCTGGGTCGGCACTTCCCAGGGATTAAAGAGCGCGATCGCTTTGGCGTCATCATCGGCGACGGGCGTGCCCTTAGCACAGGCTAAAAAGACAATGCTGAGCGTATGTTTGCGCGGATCGCGGCGCGGATCGGAGTAAACGTGGAACTGTTCGATCAGCTCTACTGCTAGCTGAGTTTCTTCTAAAGCTTCGCGCACAGCCGCCGCTTCGACCGATTCGCCATAGTCGACAAAGCCACCGGGAATCGCCCAGCCAAAGGGTTCATTACGGCGCTCGATCAGCACAATGGGGCGATGGGGGCGATCGCGCAGCTCAATAATGATATCGACCGTAGGAGCTGGGTTGCGGTAGGTCACAGGGCAAGCATCAACGACAAAACTTTCTGGTCATCACGATAGGCGAGTCTGGCGGCGATCGGTCAGGAAAATGCGCCATTTTACAGCGGCTAAAATTTTTCGCTCCACATCTCTCTTTTGTGCACGTATTCCATAGAATCCCCATGTTAAAGTCTATGGGATGTTATGGGAGAGGCCATGCCTTTTCAGCGCGCTAGTGGTATTCTCCTGCACCCCACCTCGTTGCCTGGCCCCTTTGGAATGGGCGATATCGGGCCGATGGCCTACGAGTTTGTCGATTTTTTGGCTGAGACGGGTCAGCAGATGTGGCAGATTTTGCCGATCGGCCCGACGGGTCACGGCAACTCTCCCTACATGTCTTACTCCGCGATGGCGGGCAACCACATGCTCATCAGTCTTGAGCACCTGCAGGATGTGGGCTTGTTGACTCAAGCCGATCTGGAGGCATTTCCCCACTTTCCCGAAGATGCGGTCGATTATGGCCGGGTTTTGCCCGCCAAGCTGCAGCTGTTAGAAAAAGCGGCTGAGGCCTTTAGTGCGTCCACCGATAAAGAGACGCGCACAAAGTATGAGCAGTTTTGCCAAGAGCGAGCGTTTTGGCTGGATGACTATGCCTTCTTTATGGCGTTAAAAAAGGCAAACGGCGGGGCCAGCTGGAGTCGGTGGGAACCGGCCTTGGCCCGGCGGGAAGCCCCGGCAATGGCGCTCTGGCATGACAAGCTCTCAGGTCTGATCGCTGAGCACAAGTATTTCCAGTTTGAGTTTTATCGCCAGTGGGCAGCGCTCAAGCAGTATGCCAACGATCGCCACATTCAGGTGGTGGGCGATATGCCGATTTATGTCGCCCACGACAGTGCCGACGTGTGGGCGTTTCCGGAGAATTTTATGATCGATGAGGAAACGCTAGAGCCTTCCGAAATGGCGGGCGTACCCCCTGATTATTTCAGCGCAACCGGGCAGCTGTGGGGCAACCCTACCTATAACTGGGAGACCCTACAAAAAACGGGCTTCAGCTGGTGGCTGCAGCGCATCAAGGCCCTGTTGGAATATGTCGATCTGACCCGGATTGATCATTTTCGCGGCTTTCAGGCCTATTGGGCCGTGCCCGAAGGCGAAAAGACGGCGCTGAATGGCGAGTGGATCGAAGCGCCGGGCGAAGCCTTTTTTAATGCAGTAAAGGCGGAGTTTGGCAGTTTGCCGATCTTGGCCGAAGATCTCGGGGTCATTACACCGGAGGTCGAGGCGCTGCGCGACCAGTTTGGCTTTCCCGGCATGAAAATTCTACAGTTTGCCTTTGGGGACAATGCCTCTAACCCCTATCTACCCTTTAACTGCGTGCGCAATTGCCTGATCTACACCGGTACTCACGACAACGACACGACGGTGGGTTGGTTTGATCAGGCGTCAGAATATGAGCGCGATCGCACCCTACGTTATGTCGGTGGTCTCAGCGGTGACGGCATTCACTGGAGCATGATTCGCCTGGCGTTGAGTTCGATCGCCAATCAAGCGATCGTGCCGCTGCAAGATGTGCTGGGCTTAGGCAGCTTTGCCCGCATGAATTCGCCCGGTAAAGCCGACGGCAACTGGGCCTGGCGGTATCGCCCTGAGATGCTAACCGGTGAACTGCGCGAACGATTGCGTGAGTTAATTCGGCTCTATGGTCGCACGCCGCCCCACTGGCAATAAACTGATGTCTTCTGGCGAACAGATGCGCCGTCAGGAGGCGTGGCATGCTGCGATCTAAAGAGCCGTTGAGCCGATGGATATTACTGACGCCACCAAAGCTTTGATCGTTCAGGTACAAGCCCTGAAAGCGGTTCATCCTGATCCCGTTTCTCAAGCGTTTATCGATTTCTACTGCCAATGTCGTCAGGGGATGGATTATCTGTTTCCACCCGGCATTCGAGCCACGGTACGCCTACTCGATATTTTGCAGTGGTTCTGCGATTGTGTGGATCAAGGGGAACCGTCAACGCTGATTCGACTCATGTGGAAAGATGTGGTCGGCCCTTCTTTAGAGGAATATCAGGCTGATGAAGCGATCGAATCGCGGCTGATGGCCCTGTTTGAGCACGGCGATCTCAAGGACACGATTCGCCAATGGGATTTGGAACGCCGGGCCGATGGTGGTGTGAACCTCACCTTAAAGACGCTCTTGAGTGAGATTGAGCAAGTTGAGCAGGCTAGTCGTAAATCCGAGTAGTCGGCAACTTGAGACTCGCTCCAGTTGCCCTGAACCTTAACCGAGACGAGATCGCTCAATCCATCAAGAACCAGCCCAGCTGATTCTCGACAGCTAAGACGGCATTGCTATTGACCCAGGCAGTTTCACATGGAGCTGACTTATCCCGCTGACGGCTGGGGTTCGGCAGACTCAGTTTCAGTCGTGGCCTTTTCGAGATAGCCGCTATCGACTAAGAAGGAGCCTTGGTCGAACTTGATCGTCCAAGAACCGCCAGGGTTCTGAGCCGTCACCACGCCTTCAGAGCCGACGGCAACTAAATCGCCAGGACGCAGCATGGGCATGGTGTCAGCGGTTTTGATATAGGGCGGAGCTGACTTGAGGCGAACGCGATCGCCCATCAAAAAGGGTTGAGTCATACCAGCAATTTTTGTTAGAACCGAGTCACTCTCAATGCGACCTCCCTTAGAGAATAGCAATTGAGCGATCGTGATCGTCCTTTGCCTCGCAAATATCGAATACCACTTCTGCATCCACATCATCGTAATGGTGGCTAAGAATATCGCGAGTACCTTTCGCTCCTTTCCAATCCACGTCTGGGTAAGCCGCTAAAAGCTCCTTGCCGCCATACTCATTACTGCGCACTAGGCGTTGGAGACGGACCGAGGATAACCTCAGATGTACCGGAACTAGAGGAACCCCTACCATCACCGCCGCGGCTCTCAGTATAAATGTCTGAGTTGTAATCAATATGCATTCGATCTGTACTACGGTTCGCTGCGATAGAGGTTTTATGACCTAGACTCGTAACTCTTCCGTCTTGCTTGCTAATGAACCAAGTTTGATAATCACCGTTTGGAAAGGCGACCACTACCATCGTGCCAAAGTCGGTTGCAATGTTTTGAACTGTTGGTGAGCCTGAGATATCGACAGGTACGTCAGATGGGGGCGCAGGCACGCTAGCAACATCAGCATCGCGGTTGGCGCTTGTGCAACCTGAAGCTCCCAGCAATCCCACTATGGCCACTGCCACCCCCATAAGGATGGACTTTTTTCTATTGGGCGAATGCGTCACAATTTTAATCCTTTACCGAATGTCTCGTAGAGCCAGTTTGCCCAGCCGGGCAAATCCGGTATCGCCACTCCTTAGCACGATGAGAGCTCAGAATCTTCGTTAAGGCAGTTCGGTAGTGCCTATGAGGAAGCGATCAGGATTTTTGTTGTATTGAGTAGCTTGCTTTTGGGACTCAGCGTAAATTCTGAGAGCAGCGATCATAGGCTGTTCTGCTTCTTTGCCTTTTGCTTGGAACCAAATGAAAGTTTCGGCATCGACAGGGACGGCCACTACAGATATCTCTGCAGCAGGCATTCGTAACTCAGCCTTGGCCAAGAATTTGCTTTCTAGAGGTGGAGTATTAGAGGTGTCAATATCCTCATCCGCTATGGCATCAATTCTAGATCAGCCGGTTCTTGATGAATTGCTCATGCTTCAACGAAAAATCAATTTCTTCGAATAAAAGAACTTCAGGACAAAACGTTAGTTATCTATTCCTTCTTCGGATTATTGTACTTATAAAGAAGATAAACACCGATATCACTACAGTGATGGGTAAGCTGACAATTACCCCTATAGTTAAAGCGATCTGTAGACGCTCTACAGGTGAAAAGCAAAATTTTATTTCACCGCTAGGTTCAAAACGCACACACCCATCCCAGCTAAAATAGTGGTACAAAATTGTTGGGAGAGCCATAACCACATATAAAATCAGGAGCGCAAAAGCCAACTTGAGTAGGTTTCTTTTCTTTACGTGAGTCCTGTTCATGCTCTGTTTTCTTCCCTCCCTTTTTGAGCTGATAGAGGCACTATTAGAAACCCGATTCCTCGGGCGATCGCTAGGAGAGTTCGGTAGTGCCCATGAGGAAGTGATCCTCTGCATCAGAATATTGGTCTTTGGTACTGCTAAGATTGCTGTCTGAGACGCGATCGCAAATCGAGTTCCGCTGCAACCTCATCTTGCTGGCAGGTGACGAGGAATTGATAGAGTTCGTCTTTAGCGACGCTGGGGAATATCGGGGAGCGATCGCATTCGACATACTCGCCGTCTCTTAACTGGTAAATGCGCCAAACTTTGCCATTAAATCGCCAAAATTCCGGTACCCCCATCGCCGCATAGAGCGCGTTCTTATCAATGTTGGTGTGCTTAATATCGACTTCGACGACTAAATCCGGTGGCGGATCAGTCTCTAAATTGATTGGGCGTCCGACAACTCGAGGTTGGTTTTGAATGTAATAACCGTTGTCGGGTTCGGCTCCTCGCTCTAAGTCCTCGCGATCCAGCGTAGTGGAGCCGAGGGTTTTGATTTTCAGCCCGAGTTCTACCACCAGAATGACGATGAAGCGCTCGATCAAGCGGGCATAAAACTCATGCAGTTCTGAGGGCGTCGTAATTTCAAGGGTGCCGCGATCGTACGTTAGCCGTGCCCGAGTCCGTTCATTGAGCAAGGCTTTCATTTGCTGGTAGGCAACTGAATCAATGCCCTGGAAGGCGACTCGGTTTTCTGCAGGAGCGATCGGCAGGGCTTCAGCGGCAGGTGATGTTGCCATCCTCTTGCTCAATGCAACACGTTAAACCTCTCGGACTTGCCTCTCAATTTAGCAAAACCAAAAAGGACCCCGGTTTCTTCAAGAAACCGGGGTCCTGGATGCAGGCGCTAAGGCAGTTCGGTGGTGCCCATGAGGAAGCGATCGCACTCCCGCGCCACGCCCCGACCTTCATTAAACGCCCAAACCACCAGGCTTTGCCCGCGACGGCAATCGCCCGCCGCAAACACACCCGGAATGCTGGTGGTGTATTGCTCATGTTCTGCTTTGATGTTGCTGCGGCCATCTTGCTCTAGGCCAAGGGCATCGATGATGGGCTGTTCGGGGCCGAGGAAACCCATCGCCAGCAGCACCAGTTGCGCAGGCAGCACTTTTTCAGTGCCAGCAACGTGTTGGGGAATAAAGCGCCCGTTTTCATCCTTCGCCCACTCGACCTGTACGGTGTGCACAGCCTTGAGCTGACCGTTTTCATCGCCCTCAAACTTCGTGGCCGTGCGAGTGTAGGCCCGAGGGTCATCGCCAAACATCTCGGCTGCCTCTTCCTGCCCGTAATCCAAGCGGTAGATTTTGGGCCACTCCGGCCAGGGATTATTGGCAGCGCGTTCGACGGGGGGCTTCGGCATGATTTCGAGCTGGGTGACGCTGTTGCAGCCGTGGCGAATCGAGGTGCCCACACAGTCGGTGCCCGTGTCACCCCCGCCAATAATCACCACATCTTTGCCCGCCGCAGAAATGTAGTTATCACTCGGTTCACCGTTCAATACCGCCTGGGTGTTCGCCGTGAGAAACTCCATCGCGAAATGAATGCCCTTGAGATCGCGCCCTTTAATCGAGAGGTCGCGGGGGCGAGTGGAGCCAGTGCAAAGGACGACCGCGTCAAAATCATCCATCAGCTGCTCGGTGGGCAGGTCTTTGCCGACTTCCGTATTGCAGACAAAGGTGACGCCCTCCGCTTCCAGCACATCCAGGCGGCGCATCACCACCTTTTCTTTCTCTAGCTTCATGTTGGGGATACCGTACATCAGCAGGCCACCGGGGCGATCGCTCCGCTCATACACCGTCACCCAATGACCGGCAGAGTTCAGCTGAGCCGCAGCGGACAACCCAGCGGGGCCAGAACCCACGATCGCCACCTTTTTACCCGTCCGCTTACTGGGAATCTGCGGCGTAATCCAGCCTTCTTCCCAGCCCTTTTCAGCAATGGAATATTCGATGTTTTTGATGGTGACCGGCGGCTCGATGATGCCCAGTACACAGGCCCCTTCACAGGGCGCGGGACAGACCCGTCCGGTGAACTCAGGAAAGTTATTGGTTTTATGGAGGCGATCCAGCGCTTCCTGCCAACGCCCCTGATAAATCAGGTCATTCCACTCGGGAATCAGGTTATTGATGGGACAACCGCTCGCCGCGCGGTTGATTTCCATGCCGGTGTGGCAGAAGGGGGTGCCGCAATCCATGCAGCGCGCGCCCTGGGTCTGCAAGCTTGCTTCGGGCATGTGCAGGTGGAATTCATCCCAATTGCGGATGCGATCGCTGGGGGCCACTTCGGTAGCCGCCTCGCGCAGAAATTCCATAAAGCCGGTTGGTTTTCCCATGATGTTTGAGAGTGGTTAAGGGTTAAGGGTGCTTGGTTGGGAAGCGAGAGAGTTGATGGGCAGTCGGTTTCGGGGTTGGAGATGCAAGCTCCTGAGGAACCTCACCTAGCCTCTCCTTCATAAGGAGAGGGATCGGAGTGTTGATAAATCTCTCCTTCATAAGGAGAGGTGTCGCAGGCGGTAAGTTGCCGGCAGGCATCGCAGTCAACCCCAGTTAACTGCCGCTGATGCGGGCGATGTCGCGGGCGTTTTCTTCAAACGCAGCTGACAGGGCATCGTCGCCGTCGAGACCGTCGGCGAGCGCCTTTTGAATGTGCTGCAGCACCCGCTTGTAGTCGCGGGGCATCACCTTCACAAATTTCGGCACCGTGTCGTTCCAAGCCGTGAGGACGCGATCGCCCTTGGTGCTGCCCGTGTACTTCACATGGTTCTGAATCATGTCGTGAAGTTCCAGAATCTCCTCCGGGTCTTCCAGCCGTTCTAGATCCACCATTTCGGTGTTGCAGCGGGTGGCAAAATCCCCCGCTTCATCCAGCACGTAGGCGACGCCGCCGCTCATGCCCGCCGCAAAGTTGCGTCCCGTGGGGCCAATGATTACCGTCTTGCCACCAGTCATGTATTCGCAGCCATGGTCGCCGACACCTTCGACCACCGCCCGCACGCCAGAGTTGCGAACGCAGAAGCGCTCACCCGCGAGACCACGAATGTAGGCTTCACCCCCCGTCGCACCGTAAAAGGCGACATTACCGGCGATGATGTTCTCTTCCGCGACAAAGGTTGATGCCTCGGGCGGATAGAGGATCACCTTGCCGCCACTGAGGCCCTTGGCCAGGTAGTCGTTAGCATCCCCTTCCAGTTCCATCGTCACGCCCTTTGGCACAAAGGCCGAGAAGCTCTGTCCGGCGCTGCCCTGGAAGTGCAGCTGCACGGTGTCTTCCGGTAGGCCCTCCCAATGGCGCTTGCTGATTTCGTTGCCGAGGATGGTGCCGACGACCCGATTCACGTTGGTGATGGGTAGGGTGGCGCTGACCTTTTCGCCTTTTTCAATCGCAGGCTGACAGAGATCTAGCAGCGTCGTCATGTCGAGGGATTGGGCCAGGCCGTGATCCTGAGGGATTTGGCAGTAGCGGCCCACCTCTGGCCCCACCTCCGGCTGATGCAGAATCTTGGAGACATCCACACCCTTGGCTTTCCAATGGTCGATCGCCTGCTTCGGTTCCAGCACGTCCGTCCGGCCCACCATTTCATTAATGGTGCGGAAGCCCAGCTCCGCCATGATTTCCCGCAGTTCCTGAGCAATGAAGGTCATGAAATTGACTGTGTGCTGCGGATCGCCGGTGAAGTTCTTGCGCAGGGCCGGATCTTGGGTAGCGACGCCAACGGGGCAGGTGTTTTTGTGACAGACCCGCATCATGATGCAGCCGAGGGAAACCAGCGGGGCGGTGGAGAAGCCGTATTCTTCGGCCCCCAGCAGCGTGGCGATCGCCACGTCGCGGCCCGTTTTCATCTGGCCATCGGTTTCTACCGCGATGCGACTGCGCAGGTTGTTCAGCACCAGGGTTTGGTGGGTTTCTGCCAGGCCCAATTCCCAGGGCAGTCCGGCATGCTTAATAGAGGTCTGGGGCGAAGCGCCCGTCCCGCCATCGAAGCCCGAGATCAGCACCACATCGGCGTGGGCTTTAGCCACTCCGGCGGCTACTGTGCCGACGCCCACCTCTGACACCAGTTTGACGCTGACCCGCGCCTGACGGTTGGCGTTCTTCAGGTCATGGATCAGCTGCGCCAGGTCTTCGATGGAATAGATGTCATGGTGGGGCGGTGGGGAAATTAGGCCCACGCCAGGCGTCGAGTGTCGCACCTTAGCAATCCAGGGATACACCTTTTTACCAGGGAGCTGACCGCCTTCGCCCGGCTTGGCCCCTTGGGCCATCTTGATCTGCAGTTCCTTCGCTTGGGATAGATAGAGGCTGGTGACGCCAAAGCGTCCCGAAGCGACCTGCTTGATAGCGCTATTTTTCGAGTCGCCCTGCTCATTCGTCCAGGTATACCGCTCCGGATCTTCGCCGCCCTCACCCGTATTGGACTTGCCGCCAATGCGATTCATGGCGATCGCCAGTGCTTCGTGGGTTTCCTTCGAGATGGAACCGTAGCTCATCGCCCCGGTTTTGAAGCGACTCATGATCGCCTCCACCGGCTCCACTGCTTCGAGGGGAATCGGTTCCCGATCTTTAAATTCCAGCAGATCGCGAATGCGGAAGAACTGTTTGCCGTGGTCGTTAATCTGAGCGGAATACTGTTTGTACAGGGCGTAGTCACCGGCTCGCACCGCCTGCTGCAGGGTGTGAATCGTGGTGGGACTGAACAGATGGGCTTCACCGTCTTTCCGCCATTGATAGTCGCCGCCCACATCTAGCGTGTGATCGGGCAGGTCGCGATCAGGGAAAGCATGGCCGTGGCGCAGCACCGCTTCTTCAGCCAGCACGGCTAGATCGGCCCCTTCTAGCCGTGAGGCCGTCCAGGTGAAGTACTGATCAATCACGCTGGAATCGAGCCCGATCGCCTCAAAGATCTGCGCGCCGCGATAGCTCTGAATCGTGGAAACGCCAATCTTGGAGCCAATTTTGATCACCCCTTTGGTCACCGCCTTGATGTAGTTTTTGCAGGCAGTGGCAAAGTCTACGCCGGTGATCACCCCGTCGGCAATCATGGTGTCAATGGTTTCAAAGGCCAGGTAGGGATTAATTGCGCCGCAGCCATAGCCCAACAGCACCGCATAGTGATGTACTTCGCGCGGTTCGCCCGACTCCAGCACGAGGCCGACGCGGGTGCGGGTGCCGTTGCGAATCAAATGGTGATGCAGGCCGGAAACCGCTAGCAGTGCCGGAATCGCTGCCTGGGTCGGGCTGATGTCGCGATCGCTGAGAATGAGAATGTTCGTGCCGGCGGCGATCGCCGCATCGGCCTGCTGGCAAAGGGCGTCAATAGCAGCCGTCAGTCCCGTCACGCCTGCTTTTGGATCGAACAGCATCGGCAGCGTGATCGAAGCGAAATGAGGACTGTCGATCGCCTTTAATTTGGCCAGTTCGGCGTTGCTGATCACCGGCGTGTTCAGCTTGATCAGGCGACAGCTCTCGGGTTCGGGCTGCAGCAAATTGCGCTCGCTGCCGATAGTGGTAATCGGCGACGTCACGATCGCTTCGCGAATTGAGTCGATCGGCGGGTTCGTCACCTGAGCAAACAGCTGTTGAAAATAGTCGTACAGCAGCTTCGGTCGGTTCGACAGCACGGCTAGCGGCGTGTCGGTGCCCATGGCTCCGATCGCCTCCACGCCGTTTTGGGCCATGGGCGAGAGCAGCAGCCGCAGCTCTTCGAAGGTGTAGCCAAAGGCCCGTTGCCGTTGCGCCAACGGCGCGGCTGGGGCGGCATCACCAGACGGGGCGGGATGCTTGCCATTAGATCCATTAGTCTGTTCGTGACCGGGCAAATCCGTCAGGTTCACCAAATTTTGGTCGAGCCAGGCCTGATAGGGCTGCTCCGTGGCGATGCTCTGCTTAATCTCGTCATCCGAGACGATGCGGCCCTGACTGGTATCCACCAAGAACATGCGACCCGGTTCCAAGCGTCCTTTTTGGGCCACTGCCTCCGGCGGCACGGGTAACACCCCAGCTTCCGAGGCCATGATCACCCGATCATCTGTCGTGACGTAGTAGCGCGAGGGGCGCAGACCGTTGCGATCGAGCACGGCCCCCATCATCGTGCCGTCGGTAAAGGCGATCGAGGCGGGGCCATCCCACGGTTCCATCAGACAGGCGTGGTATTCATAAAACGCCTTTTTCTCGGCGCTCATCGACTCGTGCCCCGCCCACGGCTCGGGAATCATCATCATCATGGCGTGGGGCAGCGATCGCCCAGACAGCGTCAGCATCTCCAACGTGTTGTCAAAAATGGTGGAGTCGCTGCCGTCCACATTGATAATGGGCTGCGCTTTTTTCAGATCGTCCCCAAACAAGTCGGACTCAAACATTGACTGGCGGGCGTGCATCCAGTTGATGTTGCCGCGCATCGTATTGATTTCGCCATTGTGAGCGATGTAGCGATAGGGGTGCGATCGCTCCCAACTGGGAAAAGTATTGGTGCTAAAGCGGGAATGCACCAGCCCCAAAGCGCTTTCGACATCGGGATCGCTGAGGTCGGGGTAATACTCGCCCACCTGCACCGGCATCAACATGCCCTTATAAACGATGGTGCGGCAAGAAATGCTGGCCGGATACCAGTAGCGATCGATGCCGGAGTGTCGCGTTGCCATGTGTGACTGCTTGCGAATCACATAGAGCTTGCGCTCAAAGGCCAACTCGTCCGCCAAGTCAGGGCTGCGGCCAATGAACACCTGCTCCATAAAGGGTTCGCTCGCCTGCGCCGTCTCTCCCAGCGTGGCATTGTTGGTCGGCACATCGCGCCAGCCCAACACCGATTGCCCCGCAGCCGTGACAATCTCTTCAAAAATTTGCCGACTTTGCTGGCGCACCGTCGCATCAGGTGAGGCATACATCATGCCCACCCCGTACTGGCCCGGCTCGGGCAGATCAATCCCCTCAGCCGCCGCCACCTTCTTCATGAATTTGTGGGGCAACTGCATCAAAATGCCTGCTCCATCCCCGGTGTTGGGTTCAGCCCCGACAGCGCCGCGATGATTGAGATTTAACAAAATGGTCAACGCCTGCTCAACGATGTCGTGAGAGGCTTGGCCTTTCATTTGCACCACAAAGCCGACCCCACAGGCATCATGCTCAAACTGCGGATCGTAAAGGCCTTGCTTGGCGGGCGGAGTTTGACGAATCATTATTGATATGAGCCTTAAACATCACAGGGGATCAGCCAGGGCAATCACGCTACCCAGCGTGGATTGCGGGCGCGATCGCGTTGGCGTGTTGGAGAATTATCTATCCAGAAAATTACTTTTCCGGCTGTACTTAAGAAAATCGTCAGATATCATTACGGTTTTCTGAATCATTTCTTATCAAACCCAAGATTCTCTGACGGTGTTCGCGGAAAGTTGCCGCCGCGTTGGCCACAAAAATCTAAGAGAAATTGTTAACTCTAGCGAGGTTTGATCACCAGTGTTTTACCGTTCTGCTAAACGCACTGGCACTTAGATAATGACGCTACGGCCACTAAGGCGACAGTTTTTGAGGTGATCGCGTCTAAACTCGGCAGTTCTTACAAAATATGAATAAACGCCTCAGTCAGTACATAACTATGACGGTTCGTTTCTGTATACCAGATAACCATCTGTGAATGTCACACAATGGCGAATTAGAAGCTAAATTGCAGAGAAACTTTCAATCTAGAGAGACCGTCTCAGCCTGCATCCCGATTGATCACGTCTACCTAGAACACATCATTAAAATGTGCTCTCCTCTGTGATTTAGTCTCAGACCCTTGTCAATAATCGAGGCCGATCCCATGACGTTACACGCCCATCCCTCTCCCGACAAAGTCTACGAAAATTTGGAAAAGCTAGATCAAGCAGACACTGCTCAAAGTGCCGAATATCGTCAAGATGCTGTTGAAGTCTTGGCTGACTTAGAGGTCGATATTGAGGTGAGACAAGAGATCGCCGATCGCTTAGATGACGCCAATCATCTCATGACCCTCAACAACGTAGATGGCGAAGACAGCTACTAAAGAGCCTTTCTGCTGGGAAATTTCGAGGACATCCCACTTTTGTTTTCTAGTCCTGCTCGCGGGCAAGATACCCGCCCTAAACGCATTGATGGATTGACAAATTTGGGATGCGCCCGGAAATCTCTTTAGGCATCAGGTCAGCGTCAGAATGGCCGATCGCAGTTTGGCTAAGGCTGCCTGGACTTCTTCTGCCGTGACAATCAGCGGCGGCACAAATCGCACGACGCTGGGGCCGGCAGGCACTAATAACAGGCCCTGAGCCATGGCGGCTTTAACCACGTCGATCGATTTGATCGGGGCGTCGTTGGCTAAGACTAGGCCGTTGATCAGGCCCCAGCCGCGCACTCCAGCGAACAAGGTGGGATGCTGCTGCGCGATCGCCGTCAACCCAGATCGCAGCTCGGTGCCTCGCGCCGCGACATTGTCGATCAGCTGCTCTTGCATCAGCGTTTGGCACACCGTCGTCGCTACCCCACAGACAAAGGGATTGCCGCCAAAGGTGCTAGCGTGATCGCCCGGTTCAAAGACGGCGCAGTCGCGCTTACACAACATCGCTCCGATGGGAATGCCGCCCCCCAAGCCTTTCGCCAGGGTGAAGATATCGGGTTCAATGCCCAGATTTTCGTAGCCCCAAAGCTGGCCGGTGCGACCCATGCCGACCTGCACCTCATCCAAAATCAGCAGAATGCCGGTGTCGTCACAGAGCTGCCGCACCTGCTGAAAGTAGTCGCGATCGCCGGGATTAACACCGCCCTCACCCTGCAGGGGCTCTAACAAAATGGCCGCAACTTGGGGTTGGCCTTGATCGAACTGGGAGATCGCCGCTCGCAGGGCCGCGATGTCATTAAAGGGCACATAGTGAAAGCCGGGCACCAGCGGGCTGAAGTTTTTCTGATATTTGGGCTGACCGGTGGCGGTGACTGTTGCCAGCGTCCGCCCGTGGAAGCTGGCATTTGCCGTCAAAATGACTGGAGTCTCGATGTCTCGCTGGACGTGGGCATGTTTGCGGGCCAGCTTAATCGCCGCTTCATTCGCCTCAGCGCCGGAGTTACAGAAAAAAGCCTTATCCGCACAGGAATGTTGGGTGAGCCACTGAGCGAGCTGGCCCTGTTCTGGAATGTAGTAGAGGTTAGAAACGTGGTGCAGCTTTTGCATCTGTTGCGTGACCGCTTCGACCAGGGCTGGATGGCCATGGCCCAGCGTGCAGGTGGCGATGCCCGCGACAAAATCGAGGTATTCTTGCCCGTCGGTATCCCAAACGCGACAGCCCTGACCGCGTTCTAGCGCTAGCGGAAAGCGCCCGTAAGTATTCATCACGGCACTGTCAAAGGTGACCGCATCAAACGCCGGGGCGTTGACTTTAGGCGACGCTAACGCCTTGAAAGCATTCCGCATTTGGGTGGCAAAACTCACAGCACAGTCCTCAACGTGATTCGGCGATCGCTTGCCGTAACCTGGCCGCGATCGTGCCCCTCAGGGGGCGTTACTAGATTAGACTCCATTATTCAGTAGAAAGCCGACCTTTTTGCCGAAATCATTGCAGATAGTCAGGTGCTCGTGAACCGGCTGGATGGTCCACAAGGTGAAGTCACGACGGTGAGCGCTAGCATCGCTGGTTGCGCCGAGGCTATGATCGGACCAATCATTCGGGTTCAAGGGCAATTTACGCGGATCAACGGCTGCCACCAAACCGTTCTCTAGTTTAAATTCCTGACATCCAGTAGTCTGGTTTCACGATTTCTTTAGCTTTTCGAGGGTAGTGAGTTCATGGGTTCAGAGATGTCGTCACTCGCGGCCTTGAGCGATCGCCTTGATGCCTACTATCGCCAGGTTAAAGACTTGATTTTGCTCCGGCAGCACCCGGTCAGTGGCCTGCTGCCCGCCAGTACGGCGGTCACGACCCACGGTGACTATACCGATGCCTGGGTGCGCGACAACGTTTATAGCATTTTGGCCGTCTGGGGGCTAGCGCTGGCCTATCGCAAAATTGATGACCATCAGGGTCGCCCCTATGAGCTGCAGCAGAGCGTAACGAAGCTGATGCGGGGTCTGCTCTTTGCCATGATGCAGCAGGCCGACAAAGTCGAACGGTTCAAAGCGGCCCAAGAGCCGCTAGCAGCGCTGCACGCTAAATATGACACGGCCACCGGCAGCACCGTCGTCGAAGACAATGAGTGGGGCCATTTGCAGATTGACGCCACCTCAGTCTTTTTGCTGATGCTGGCGCAAATGACCGCTTCGGGGCTCTCCATCGTCTTTACCCTCGACGAGGTGAGCTTCATTCAAAATCTGGTGTATTACGTGGGCCGCGCCTATCGCACGCCAGACTATGGCATTTGGGAGCGGGGCAACAAGCTGAACCACGGCAAGCCCGAACTGAACGCTAGCTCTGTCGGTATGGCCAAGGCGGCGTTAGAGGCCATGGATGGGCTTAACTTATTTGGCATTCAGGGCGGTCAGGCCTCGGTGATTCACGTGTTGCCGGATGAAATTTCGCGCGCGCGCCTCACGCTGGAATCTTTGCTGCCCCGCGAGTCAGGATCGAAAGAGGTGGATGCAGCGGTGCTCAGCATTATCAGCTATCCGGCCTTTGCGATCGAAAGTGCTGATTTGGTGCGTCAAACACGCGAAAAAATCGTCGATAAGCTGCAGGGTCGCTACGGCTGCAAACGCTTTTTGCGCGATGGTCATCAAGCGGTGATCGAAGACACGACGCGCCTGCACTATGAACCTGAGGAACTTCTGCAGTTTGAACATATTGAATGTGAGTGGCCGCTATTCTTCTCCTATCTCTATCTAGATGCGCTGTTTCGCCAGGATGCGCGCGCCGTGCGATTTTATCGTCAGCGGTTAGACGCGATCGCTGTGGCCCAAGACGGGTTTCCTCTGCTGCCAGAGCTGTATTACGTGCCCGAGGCGAGCATTGCCGCAGAACGCGATCGCCCCGGTAGTCAGAGCCGCTTGCCGAACGACAACGTGCCGCTGATTTGGGCGCAAAGCCTCTATTTGCTCGGACAGCTTTTAGAAGAGGGGCTGCTTACCCCCGGCGACATCGATCCGCTGGGACGGCATGCACGCGTGGGGCGGCAGCGACAATCGACCGTACAGATCGCGCTGCTGGCTGAAAATGAAACCCTGCGTCAAGAACTTGCCGACTACGGCATTGAGACCCAAATTGCCGCCCAGGCAGAGCCAGTCAAGGTCTATCCGTCGGCTGAATTATCGGCCGTGTATGCGCAAATTGGTTGGAACCCCAAGCTCGGGCTCACGGGCCGACCCATTCGGCGCCTGCGCGGCCTCACGACGGCGCAGGCGTTTCGCATCCAGGGCGAAACGGTGGTGTTTCTGCCCTCATTTTTAGATCCGCAGAAGTTTTACATCACCCTTGACTACCACTTTTTAGTGGCGCAAATTCGCAGCGAACTGGCCTACATTCACTATCACTGGCAGGCCTTAGGGCGACCCACGATGACGCTGCTGCTGACCCACGAAATGTTTGAGCTGGGACGGCGACCGATTCATGAATCGCCGCTGCTACAGCTGATTCAAGAACTCAAAACCGGCAAGTGTGGCGAGGTGCCCGTCGTGTTGGGGCCGCTCTATCAGCTGCTGTTGACGGCAGGCATCGAGCGCATCGACGACATTGGGGTCTATGCCCTGCGCGATCATTCGCTGCGCTATATGCCCTGGGTGTCGGCCTACCTGGCGTGGGTGCCCGAAGCCACGCAGCCTCTCGATGTTTGGCAGCTGTTTAACATTGAGCAAGAGACCGACACCGCCAGCTTGATCCATACGCTGCAATATTCGACCAACCTCTATGAACAGGTAGAGCTACTGGCGCGCCTGTTGGCGTTGGAAGGACTTGAGTTCAAAACGGCACTGGGACAGCCCGATCACCCCCTCACTCTGCGTGATCTGCTGGAAGAGGTTTACGTCAAAGCCGGTCGCCATGAACACTGGCTGATTGTGCGGCGCACCGCTGGCCTGCTCTGCAAAATCGACGTTAACCTCTCCGATGCGATGACGGAACTGCTGGTGCGGCAAAAGTATGTCACCGTGGGCAAAGCCTACAGTGATGGGTCGCTGATTCGGGACCCGATGCCCCACTCTGACATCATGGATAAGATCGTCCAATACTGTGGCGAAGATGAGCGCGATCGCGCCCTGACTCAAGAGATTGTGGTCTACCTGAGTGTGCTGATCAAAGCCGAACCCACCCTCTTTGACGGTTTGCTGACGCTGCGGGTGGGCTACTTGATTCTCCTATTAACTAGCGAAATGGCTCGCGAGCATCACATTCCCCGTGACGAAGCCTACGATCGCCTGACTGCTCTGAGTCCCTACGAAGTGAAGATGCTGCTGCGGCAGGTCTTGGCTAGCTACAGCGGCCTCAATCGCACCCTCTTTAAGCAAGAATCCCTGCATATCAAAGCCAAATCGGCGATTCAGTGGCGGCTCGTGCCCGATCAGGTCGAAGCGGTGACCCTAAAGGTTGAGGACTGGTGGCGGCAGCGCCAGATTGATGGCGAACTCACGCGACTGCCCGAAGCCTTTTATCAGCAAATGTGGGAGCTGTTGCACCACTGTAGAGGCGTGATCATTGGTGACAAACTCGATCGCCGCAACCGCATCGATAGCGAATCAGTGCTTTCCGAAATGACGCCCGGTGAAGCCAACTTTGCCCGCCGACTCGATCACTTACTGACCAAAATTCACGCGCCGGAATACCGTCATCTCACTGTCGAAGCTCTACGCGAGCTGGCGGCTATTTTTCAAGGCAACCCTGATTTGCAGTTCGATGACTATATCTCGCTCGATGTGCTGACAGGACACGCCGTGCGACTGGCCTGGGTCGAGGGTCGCGATGATCGCCTCGGCCAGTACGAAGCGCAAAAAGGGGCAGCTTGGTCGGCATTTTATGGGCGATCGCCCAAAACTTGTGCCCTCTACACGGCTAAAGCCCTGCAGTTTCTCGTCGAACTGGCGGAAGCCGAAGCGGTTGATGACAACACCGCTGACGTGGCCTGATGTGACTGCCCATCGTCGGTGTTTGACCTGTCAGCTTTGACCTTAGGAACAAGGGTTCTATCAATTCTACTTAATGTCCGATCCTCAGCGGCCTTCGCCCATGAGGACGAAGGCTGACCAGTTGCGAGGATCAGGAAACTGATTTTTAGTGAGCTGCATGGCGGTTTGCAGAGCGATCGCTTTATTCGCTGTCTGCGCGAGCTGCTCATAAAAGGCCACCATGAGTGCCGCTGTCGGCTCGTCGGGAACCTGCCACAGAGAAACGATGACGGTGTCGGCTCCGGCCGCTACAAATGCTCGCGCAAGACCCACCACGCCATCGCCAGTGATTCTGCCGCGCCCGGTGTCACAGGCACTGAGGATTACTAGGTCAGCCTGCAAGTCGAGGGCCGCAATTTCTTCAGCTGTGAGCCAGCCATCGTCTGTGGCCGATGCAGCGAAGGCCAACACGCCTGGCATACTGACCCGCACGACTCGTTCTTGGGCAAGGGCAACACTGGCATCCGTTTCCCCGACCACGACGTTATCGCCGACGATGACGGCTCCCGGCGTGACGTAGACATCGCTGTCGGTTGCGGTGAGCGCATTCGGATCTGTCGGCAGGCCAAATTCGTTGAGCCGCGCATCGAGGTTGAGTAGGCCGTGGGTGGCAAGATGGATGATGCTTTGTTGGGGCATTTGCTGCACGATCGTGGTTTCGGTGGCCTGTTCACGGATGAGCGGCTCGGTGCCGAGCAGATCGGCGATCGCGATCGCTTCTGCTTCTGCACCGGGCAAGGGTGGCAGCAACTGGGGGGGCAGGCCCGGTTCAGGCGCGAGACTAGGCATCGTCACTGGATTGCCCACGACTAAGCTGCTGCCAGTGGCGTCGTGCGTGCCGGCCACCAGCGATAGTGCTTGCACTGAGGGCGATAGGGCGATCGCGTGCTGATCGATTAGATAGCTGTCGTTCCCCACTGGCAGGGCTGCAAAAGGCACCAAGAATAAAGGCCCTTGGGGAATAAAGGTGACCAAATCACTCGCGTCCCTGGGCAACAGGGAGGCAATCGGCTGAATCAGAATCTCGGCGAGCGATCGCAGCGGCAGCGGATTGGTCGGTGGTAAATCGTCGGTCACGCGGCGAGCCGTTGGCACCACCCCAATGCCGCGAGTGGTGACGCCTAACGCCTCTCGCGTTTGCTGCACGAGTGTCTCAAAAGGCGACAGAGTGTTGCCACGAGCACTGCGGAAACCGATGCCCTGCCAAACGCCTCTAAATGGCGTTTGGCGAAATTGAATATCCCCCTGGGGCGCAATCACCCAGGTGTAGAGGTCGGTTTCAGTTTCAACTTCGTTGCCCAATACGCGGCGTCCGTCCCCCAGAGCGGAATAGATCACCAGTGTGGTGTTTTGCTGTCGTGCGACCGCCTGTATTTGGGCTGCGGTGAGCGGGGCGGGCAGTGGACTTTCCCGCTGCTGCTGTACGAGCTGTTCCACCAGGGCTCTGGCTTTCGCCCGCTCAGAAATTTCTAGGGCTGCAGTGGTTTTGCCCTGGGCAACGAGCGATCGCTGCATCAGTGTGTAGCTATACGCCTGCTGCTCGAAGAGGGTGACTTTGTCTAACGCGTCCAAGTCGTCGCCGGCGCGAATCGCCTCCCACTTGGTAAGCACGCGGGTCAAAATTTGCTCGGCCCGAGCATAATTGCCCAGTGAATAGTAGGCTAGCGCCAAGTTGCTCAGCGCGTTAGGGGCGGCCTGTCCATTGGCATCGAGCGCTTCTAGCAGCGGCACGACGGGCTCGTACTGGCCGGTCAGCAAATAGGTGCGAGCGAGATTATTCGTCACGAGAGACCGATATTCCACCACCGAGTTGTGCTGCGGTAACTGCTCTAATACCTCGCGATAGCTCTGCTCTGCCCCGGCATAGTTGCGCGCATCGAACTGCCGATTGCCCTGCTGTACCAGTACCTCAAGGGTGCTCTGAGCGAGTTGCTCAATGCTGGCCTGGGGGGGTGGTGTCGCTGCCACCGGATGAGCCACTATTGCTAGGAGCATTGCTGCCGCGATCGCCAGCCCCCAAAATTTCAGCCAGCGCCACCATCCCTGCATGAGCCGTCCCTCTCATCAGCCTTTCTCAATCTTCCCGGTGTGGCTACGACATCAGTCATTAACTGAGCCAAATCGATTTCCGTCTGAGAGATCAAGCTCAGGGCTCTGCGCTTAAATAACCTTTCCAGGACATAACCCTTTTCGGTAAGGGTTTGGCACTGCCAAACCCCGGCGATCGGGGCGCTATTTTGGAGCCACTCCCTAAAGCTGGCCGCGCTATTGGCATTAGCTTTTGATTGAGTCATGCTGCCTTTTGCCGCGCGCCAATTCAATCAGAGGCTACAACTTTTGTCCTTAGCCCTGAGATTGTGACTATGTCTAAGTCCGTCCTTCCGCAAAGCCAAACTGAACATAATGTTGAGTCGCAGCAGCTAAGTCTGAACCCAATGCTGCTTGCAAATCAGCGTAGTTATTCAAGTAAGCCGCTGGGTCAAAATTATCATCACTGCGTCCCTCTCGGCTGCCATGCGAAATATAATGCTGAGTTGCGGCCGCTAAGTTATAGTCAAATGCCTGGATTAAATCAGCGTGTGAAGCCAAATATCGACCTTCATCAAAGAGGTCTTGCTGGCGGTTTTCACTCCGTCCATGTTGTTGATAATGCTGTCTTGCAGCAGCCAGATTATAGCCAAAGGCATTAATCAAATCGTCATGGGATGCCAGATATTGAGCCGGATCGAACATTCCCCCTTCTGTTGATCGGCCTTCCCAGTAGCCAACCTCAATATAATGTGCAATGGCAGCTTGCCAATCATTACCAAAAGCATTGGTCAGGTCATCGTAAGCAGCCAAATACTGAGCTGCATTGAACCGATTAGGCGATCGCCCCTCGTATTGACCTTGAGTCAGGTAATGAGCCTGAAGCGCTGCCGCATTATTGCCGTAGGCCTCAATCAAATCACTGTAAGAAGCCCCATACTGCAGCGGGTCAAATCCTGCTGGTAAAGTAGGCACGGATGCGGTAGGTGTTGGTGTGGCACCAGGATTTTCGATGTCGCCTTTGCCGAAAACTTGAGTCCAATAAGCTCGATAATTTACGGATCCGGTATCATTTTGCTGATAATAATAACCGACTCCAATCTCATTCCAGTTGGCATTCAACATGTTGCGCCGGTGTCCCGGACTGTTGAGCCAAGCATTGAAAACTGCTTGTGGCGTTAACTGCCCAGCGGCAATATTTTCACCAACGCTTCTAGATTCATAGCCAAACCGAATAGCGCGATCGCGAGGGTTTTGGTTCGCGGGATCGCGATGATCAAAAAAATCGGCAGTGGCCATATTCTGAGAATGGTATTGAGCCGCCTCCGTCAAATCAGTGTCAACCGAGAGAGGAGACAACCCATTCTGAATTCGAAAATTATTCGTCAGGTTAATGACTTCTAAAATGAATGTATTATTTTGCATGACTGATGGCCTGCTTATTCAGCAGTTCTGATGAATGACAGTTTCAGAATTGAAATACCCTGTTATTCATAAGACTCTCTTTATCAAGGGCTAGCACTGAGGTAGATGATGAAGTGCCTTGCCACCCAAGATGAAAAGTTTTCTTGCCTTTATTAATTACGGTGCTCCCATAAATCAAGTGCCCTCTGAATCAGCAATTAACATTGCTTGGCTCACGAGAAATACCCCTTTGGCTTAGTCCAAAGTCAAGGAGGATTTTGTCTCTCGCTGGCTGTAAAAATGCTATTGCTTGACTCAAAAGTGAAAAATCGTGCATTTCTCACACTTTGAATCTTCAGAAATACACTTTGTTTGAAAAGAATTCTTGGTAGGTGCCTGAACTTAATATGGCAATGGCCGATAAGCGTGACAATGATAAATCTACGTGGGCAAGAAATTAAAGGCCTAAGAAGATACGCAAAAACCGCATAGGTTGGCTGTTCAGAGATCCGAGATTTCTCCTACGACCGGTTGAGAGCTGATTGAGCTAAACGCTGACGGAGTCTTTGTATCAACCCCCAGCTCTCAGCTAGCTCGCTTCCTTTAACCATGATGAGTTTTCAGACAGCTCTGGGATTTGTAACTCACCTCTAATCGTTAGTTGAGAGGGAGGCAATGTCAA
Organism: Cyanobacteria bacterium J06626_4; assembly: GCA_038523235.1. Lineage (GTDB taxonomy): Bacteria > Cyanobacteriota > Cyanobacteriia > Phormidesmidales > Phormidesmidaceae > Halomicronema. The sequence continues at coordinate 42,860 of JBCBJQ010000010.1, read as the reverse complement.
AAACTCTTCATTAGAGGATGCGACTCTAGTCGGCAATCAACGAGAGAAAATGCACAATTGGCTGGCGATCGCCATTCCACAAATTTGAAGCTCGAGCCAGTGTTCTCTGCAGGCATGACTATCTATGGACTTTATCAAGCTGCCTAGTGTCGCTGTGGTATCAGTCATAAACTGACCCAAATCGACCCGGCGGCCAGTAAATGATCTGCACCTTGCCAGTGATGTTCTTTTCTGGGAGAAATCCCCAGGCTATGCTGTCAAAAGCGTTGTTGCGGTTGTCGCCGAGTACGACGTAGGCATCTTCGGGAATTACAACGGGTTCAAGGGTGTAGGCTGCGGGTGCTTTGACGTAGGGCTCCTGTAGCGGCACCTGATTGATCAACGTCTGTCCCTCACGCACCTCGAACGTCTCACCCGGCAGACCAACTACACGAGATAGGATAATGATGTCGTCGCTCCACACAGGGTTAATCTCAGCCATTGCCGGCGGTGGCGTGAACGTGACAATGTCACCGCGTTGAGGAGAGCGATCGTTGTAAGTGGCAGGCGTCATATAAATCCTGTCTTTTACTTCCAGGGTCGGTTCCATTGATCCCGAAGCTATGGAAAGAGCTTTTGGCATCTGTCCCACGCAGCCGTAGTTCAGCGCCAACGTCCAACTCAGTAGAAAGCTCAGCCGATATTTCCAGGTTGGTTTTGGCGATCGCCTAAGGCTAAACGGTTCAAACATTGTGGGTACCGATTTTTTAAAGGCAGCGCTGCGACTCGAAAAGACTCCCGATGATCGCCCTTCCCCATTAAAGCAAGTTGACATCGCTTAAATGGTCATGAGGAACGCGATCGCCCCTGTCCGGCAGGCGACTCGGTACTCCTCCCAAAGACTGAGCGCTTCTAGAATAGGAAGTGGCGCTGGGTCATCGCAACACGTCAGCCGGTTCGCAGGTGAGGAGTTCGCCATCAGCGCGCACTTCGTAGGTTTCGGGTTTGACCTCCATGTGGGGCTGATAGGTGTTGAGCTTCGTGTCGGCTTTGCTGAGGCTGCGGATGGTGTGAACGGCTTCTAGCGGTTTTTGTAGGCCAATTTGTGCGGCGATACCCGCATCCACGGCAGCTTGGGACATAAACCTGAAGTTCGAGCCAGTGTTCTCTGCAGGCATGACTATCTATGGACTTTATCAAGCTGCCTAGTGTCGCTGTGGCATCAGTCATAGACTGACCCAAATCGACCCGCTGGCCAATAAATGAATGCCACCCTGCCAATAATGTTTTCTTCAGGGAGAAACCCCCAATGAGTACTGTCAAAAGCATTGTTGCGATTGTCTCCCAAAATCATGTAGGCATCTTCGGGAATCGTCACTGGCTCGAATGTATATGCCGGCGGCTCGCTAATGTAAGGCTCGGGCAGCGGTACTTCATTGATCAAAGTCTGACCATCACGGACTTCAAAGGTCTCGCCTGGCAGGCCGATAACGCGAAATATCCAAGGATCGTCGTTGCTCGGATCTCCCCCGAGTGCGGGGGGCGGCGGCGTAAACGTCACGATATCGCCTCGCTGGGGATCCGCATTTCTATAAACATCTGGCGAAATCAAAAGGCTATCGTCGATTTGGAGAGTTGGCTCCATAGAACCGCCAAGTACGGAGAAGGATCTGGGTACCGAGCCCATACAACTGTAGTTGAGGGCGACCAGTAGCCCACCTGACAGGGCCAGCCCAATCTTTCGACCAATAAACTTTGTCGATGACCAAAACCGAAGTGCGTAAACCATCATGCAGAGACTGAACTAAGGAACACGTAGATGCGTTCCTATAAGAAATCAACACCGCAATTATGAGTTTCAGCCCTCAAAGGTGGCAGGGTTGCTATGGCAAAATCTGGATTGGTCAGGTCGGCGTTAGAACAGGAAGTAGCGTTGGGCCATCGGTAACACGTCAGCCGGTTCGCAGGTCAGCAATTCACCATCGGCGCGGACTTCGTAGGTTTCGGGGTTGACCTCCATGTGGGGCTGATAAGTGTTGAGCTTCATATCAGCCTTGTTAAGGCTGCGGATGGTGTGAACTGCCTCGGGTGGTTTTTGCAGGCCAATTTGGGCTGCGATACCGGCATCCACGGCGGCTTTGGACATAAAGCTGACGTTAGTGGCGGCGATCGCCCCGCCATAACTGCCGAACATGGGTCGCATATGGACCGGCTGGGGGGTGGGGATGCTGGCATTGGGGTCGCCCATTTGTGCCCAGGCGATCGCGCCCCCTTTAATTACAATTTCGGGCTTCACTCCAAAGAAAGCCGGTTTCCACAGGCATAGATCGGCCAGTTTGCCCTCTTCGACGGAACCAATGATGTGAGAAACACCGTGGGTAATAGCCGCGTTAATGGTGTACTTCGCGATATACCGTTTTGCCCGGTGGTTGTCATGGCGATCGCTATCCTCTGATAACGCCCCGCGCTGCACCTTCATTTTGTGAGCGGTTTGCCAGGTGCGGGTAATTACCTCGCCGACCCGGCCCATCGCCTGAGAGTCGGACGAGATCATACTGAAGGCACCCAGATCGTGGAGGATATCCTCAGCGGCGATGGTTTCGCGGCGAATGCGAGATTCGGCAAAGGCCACGTCTTCGGGAATGCTGCGGCTGAGGTGGTGACACACCATCAGCATGTCGAGGTGTTCTTCGAGGGTGTTGGTGGTGTAAGGGCGGGTCGGGTTAGTGGAGGAGGGCAACACGTTGCTCTCGCCACATACTTTGATGATGTCTGGCGCGTGGCCGCCGCCGGCCCCTTCGGTGTGATAAGTGTGAATCGTCCGGCCCTTGAAGGCGGCGATGGTGTCTTCGACAAAGCCCGATTCGTTCAGGGTGTCGGTGTGGATGGCGACCTGCACATCATAGTCTTCGGCCACGCTGAGGCAGGTGTCAATTGCCGCTGGCGTCGTCCCCCAGTCTTCGTGCAGCTTTAGGCCCACGGCCCCGGCTTCGACTTGCTCCCGCAGTCCCGGCTGCAGCGCACTATTGCCCTTGCCCATAAAGCCAAAGTTGAGGGGAAAGGCGTCGATCGCCTGATACATGCGCCAGATGTGCCAGGGGCCGGGGGTGCAGGTCGTGGCGTTCGTGCCCGTAGCAGGGCCGGTGCCGCCGCCAATCATGGTCGTGATACCGGAGGCGATCGCAGTTTCAATCTGCTGCGGGCAAATGAAGTGAATGTGAGCATCAATGCCGCCTGCTGTGAGGATCTGACCCTCCCCCGCGATCGCTTCGGTACTCGGCCCGACAATAATGTCCACATTGTCTTGAATGTAGGGATTGCCCGCTTTGCCGATTTTGGTGATGCGGCCCTCTTTAATGCCGATATCGGCTTTGACGATGCCCCACCAATCCAAAATCAGGGCGTTGGTGATGACGGTATCCACCGCGCCGTCTTCCCGCGAGATGGGCGATTGCCCCATGCCGTCACGGATGACCTTACCCCCGCCAAATTTCACCTCATCGCCATAGGTCGTGAAGTCTTGCTCTACTTCAATGATGAGTTCGGTATCGGCCAGTCGCACGCGATCGCCCACGGTCGGCCCGTAAGTCTCAGCATAGGCGCGGCGATCCATGCGGTAGCTCATAGGGAATCCTCAAGTCTCAAAAATGCAGTTCACAGGCCAACTGTAGAGAAAATCAGCGCCATCCACCGCCAAATCGCCTACAGTCGGCATTATTCTACGGCGACTTGCTGCTGGCGGATACGTGTTGCCGCGATTCGTAACGATGCAGCTCTGGCCAAGAAGCAGAGAGATCGTTAAACAACCCCACGGCAATCATGTGGTGGTATTCAGTTTTACGCTTAGATAGTGGCAGATCGCAAAGACATCTGTTCAAGCAATAGATCGCAATGGGACTATTCAACCTCCAACTTGACTATGGGATGAGAATATTTTTTTCTCGCGAGAACATAGAGTCTCGTTATGTAGTACCGCTCAATGAGCACGCAAAGGTGTACATGACACCTATTGGTTTTTCTGTAGAAATAGAACGGGATGTGCCACAGGACGTCAGAGAGGACCTCGTCAAGGGTGTACACAGTCTCAATCCAGACACCAATCCTCAATGGTATCACATAACTTCAATATCGCACCACTTTCTTCGTGATTTGAAGAAGACTTTCTGGGAATCAGCAATTTTTTTCGACGGACATTTACGCAAATCGACTCACGCTGCACGTTTACCGAGTGTACGCCTTCCGCTTCTGCATTCAAATTCAAGTAATAGATGGACAGTTGCCCATTGGCGTTACTCAGAAGAAGAACTGGCCTCTATTCAAGAAATAGATGAGTTCAAGAACTCACGCAGAAATTATCGCGATAAAGGATTAACCATACCCTTGCCAAAAGTTGAGGCTAGGCAATGCATTCTCAGTAAAGCTGACTGTGAGAATATCATTCAAAGCGTGAGTAAAGGACAAGAAGCAAATATCGCTTACAGGCATCTCAGCATTGCGTGGAGTAACTTTGAGCAAGGAATGTATGGCATATCGATTGTCATGGCCGCAATTACAATCGAAACGGGTATAAAGGCGTATCTCAGTAGCCAAAGTTCTCTTGTCGAGCGGATGCTAGACAGAATGCCCAGCCCTCAACTCCGTGACCTAGTTGAGATTGCCTGCGAACTTTGCGACCTTAACTTTCCAATAGAGCTAAGAAAGAGGCTACCCAGGATTGCCGAAATTCGGAATCACGTCGTACACAAATCCCAATCAAGCACCATCAACGTTTTTGAAGCTGCACGGGCTCTCGCTATATCGGAGGCTTTGCTCAAAAGCATCGATGGTGTGACTTGTGATCCTCATATCGGTTCGCTGATCAAGGTCAATCCATCAACTCACTTCAATAATGAACGCTTACCCAGCAACACAACAGGAATTATTTTGCGTAAGGAGCGATTTAACGGTGAAGACTGGTTTCATATCTTGGTCGATTCGGGAATGACATGGCGTTTTAGTCCGAATTCCTTCATTGTTCCCAAGCAACAAAAGCTAGCGGAATATTAGGATTATGGTCAAGTATTGAGGTACGGCATTGCAGAAAAGAATTGTTCTGGGTTGATAGATACCGCTTTATGCGTAGCAGATGATGAAAGAAGAAAATGCCCTTCGGATGTAGAGCATCAACCCAAATTTTCACGCCGCTAGTCTGGGAAAATCAGTGCGGCGAGCGGCAAAGAGCAAACAAGCTTAGATATCCGCTTGCTCAAGGTCGGGAAAATCTTCCAGAATTTCGGTAATGCTAACGTTTTCTGCCAGCATTTCGAGAATATCAGTGACTCGAATTCGCATCCCTCGGATACAAGGACGACCTCCACATTGGCCAGGAGTTTGGGTTATGCGGGCAAGCAAACTAGTAGTCGAGTTCATGATCTGTAGGCCATAAGGCTGTATTTATTTTACTGACTTAGCAGACACGCGATTACGCCCCGCAATTGCGATCTCGCTGTCCATGATGACGTGTCCGTCTGGCCAAAAGGTATAAGCCGGTACCGGCGAGACTTTTCTAAACTCCGCCAGTACTCGACGGTTCTCGCTGCGTCACCTCGCCATTGGTGACCACCTCACCATCCCTCGACAAAGAGCAAGCGGATGCCTCACTGTTGGGCACAAACAGGGTCCACTCGTTTTCGCCGAACTGATTGCTATAGTTGTAGCCTTCGGGATTAGGCTCGCGGATGGCCGGAACATCCAGGAAAACGATCGCTTTTTCTCGCCAGAAAATGCGGATTTTGAGTTCGCTATCGGGTGCTTCGGGGTCGCCTTCTCGATACACATTGACGGCATAAGCTTCCGCGTCGCAGTACGCGATCGTGACTTCGGCGTTAGCTGGGTTAGCCAAGGTGAAATTGGCTAATCCGGCCCCAGTTGCGATGACCGCGTAGGCCATCAGTTGCCTGACTTGCTTCAGCATTGATCGACATCCTTAAAATCAATAGATGTATTAGATCTGTCTCAGTATCTCCCCGATAGATAATTTTTGGTCAGGGGTTAGTAGCCCAACCCGTGCGATCGCGGGATGCGATGTTGGGGCTAGGCCCTCAAAACTCCCCGGCTCTGCTTAAACGGCCACTCGCCCCTCAGTGCGACCAAACAGGACGAAATGCTCAAAGCCGCTAGAGAACGCGCCCGCCTGCACCGCTGCCGCGACATCGCCATTGCTATTTAGATAAGTGGCCTCATCAAAGAAATTCGACGGGTCACGGTTCTCTTTTTGGCCAAAGCTGATGAAATGCTCAAACCCACTGTCAAACACACCTGCCTGTACCGCTGCCGCCACATCCGCGTTTTGCTGCAGATAAAACGCCTCTTCAAACAGCAGGGTCGAGAGCCGCCCTTCATCATTACCAAACTCGATAAAGTGCTCAAAGCCACTGGCTAAAGCGCCGTTGTCGACAGCCGCACTGACATCGGGATTGTTGAGCAAATAATCGCTGGCATCAAACAGCGCACTGGGGTCACGATTTTCTAAGTGACCGACGTTGAGATAGTGGGCTAGACCGCTGCTGAGGCTGCCATTATCAACCGCCGCTTGAATATCGGCATTATTTTCTAGATAAAAGGCTTCGTCAAAGTAGGCGCTGGGATTACGACCTTCATCGATGCCAAAGCGGACAAAATGGTCAAAGCCCGTGGCAAAAGCCCCACCGTCAACGGCGGCAGCGACGTCCGCATTTTGGGCCAGATACTCGATTTCATCAAAGAGTTCGGCCAGTTCTAAGCCGCCAATTTCTACATTAAGGAAGGGGGAGTTACTGGCCGCCAGTTGGCCATTATCCACCGCTTGAAACTGGGCAAACTGCTCAAAGCTAAAAATGGCGAATGCTGAACTCGCCGTAATCGTGCCGAAGATGTCGTTATTGTTTTGTTCCGCACCACCACCGTTGAGGCTGGTGTTGCCATTGGCCTCACTCGCCGTGTTACCGGAGAAGAGGACATTGCCTGCCGTAGTGACTGTGGGCAGAGCACTCGGCTCGCCCTGATTGTTGGTATTAGTGACAAGCGCTGCGGGGGTAATCGTAAAAATGGCCCCGCCCAAGCCCTGACCGTTGCCGCCAACGCCGGTGGCGATACCACCTGTAGCCGTATTGTTGGTAAAGCTGCTATTAATAATCGCCAGGGAACCACTGCGGACAAAAATGGCCCCGCCTAGGCCCGCGCCTGCCCCGCCGCCAATGTCGCCGTTGCCAAAGCTACCGTAGCCGCCACCGAAACCACCGAAGCCGCCACCAAAGCCACCGCCGCCTCCACCACCGCCGAAGCCGCCTTGGCCGCCGACGCCGTCGCCCCCACCGAAGCCGCCACCGCCGCCAAAGCCGCCGTAACCGCCAGTCCCGAATAATACGCTGCTGCTGCTCCCGCCGCCGCCGAAGCCGCCGTCGCCGCCGTCATTGCTGAAGCCGCCGCCGCCGCCAAAGCCGCCATCGCTGATGTCGTTGCCGATGCCGATAGTGATTGCATTGCTGAGTCCACTAAAGCCACCATAGTTACCGTTGCCGCCGTAGGCTCCATCATTACCACTGGAGCTGGCAAACAGGCCGCCACCACCGTTGCCGCTGCCATTGCCGTATAGGCCACCGCCCCCGTCGTCGCCATACAAGTCGCCGGTGCTGCCACCGATCGCCGCGTTGTTGTTAAAGGTGACGTTATTGAGGGTGACATCGCCGTCATAGATAAACAGCCCGCCACCCATGCCGGCCCCGCCGCCGCCCCGCTCGCTACTGCCGCCTTGGGCCAAGCCGTCGGTGACGGTGAGGTTGCTCAGGGTCACCGTGCCCGATTTCACAAATAGGGGGCGAAAGTCGCCGTCGGTGTCAGCGTCGATGCTGCTGTCGCCGTTGATGGTGAAGCCGTTGCCGATGATCTCAATGTTGCTGTTCAGCAGCGTGGTCATCACCCCATCAATCTGTACGTCGGTTTGCAGGATGATGGTGTCGTCGTTGCCTGTAGGGTCACCGCTATTGAGCGTTTCGCCATCGGTATTGGCCTGCAAGATGGCCCAGCTCAGGGTACCTTCGGTATCGCCGAGGCCATTGTCAATTGCTTGAGTAACATTAAAGTTTGCCATAGTAAAAAATCTCTTGTAGAGGGGGCTTAGAGAGGGATGCACCCATGCAAACAGGAGACGGCATTGCAGGTCGGGGGCGATCGCCAATGCTGGCTAGGTGAGGGGCACCCGCGCCTTTTGCATTCAAGCCGTCAGGATAGTTAATGCACGAAACTAGATTCAAACAGGCGGTAAACCTTTCCAGAAACTTGTAGTAACAACTAGGTAAAGTGTTAAGAGTGATGATCTCAAGTCGCAGTCGCGTAAACGCTGTACTAGTAACAGAACAGCGTTTACGCCCAACTGGTCTTAAATCATGGAAAATTCTCTGAGGTAGATATGGACAGAGCAGAGTGTAGGTACAGCCTTGCCAAAGGGAATCAACCGTCCCTAAGTCAGTTGGCTACACTGCCACTCGCCCTTCAGTGCGACCAAACAGGACGAAGTGCTCAAAGCCGCTAGAGAACGCTCCGGCCTGCACCGCTGCTGCCACATCGCCATTGCCATTCAGATAAGTGGCCTCATCAAAGAAATTCGACGGGTCGCGGTTCTCTTTTTGGCCAAAGCTGATGAAATGCTCAAAGCCACTGTCGAAGATGCCTGCCTGCACCGCTGCCGCCACATCCGCGTTTTGCTGCAGATAAAATGTCTCTTCAAACAGCAGAGTCGAGAGCCGACCTTCGTCATCGCCAAACTCGATAAAGTGCTCAAAGCCACTGGCTAAAGCGCCGTTGTCGACAGCGGCGGCGACATCAGGATTGTTTAGCAAATAATCGCTGGCATCAAACAACGCACTGGGGTCACGGTTTTCGAAATGACCGAAGTTGAGATAGTGGGCCAAGCCGCTGCTGAAGTTGCCATCATTGACCGCCGCCGCTACATCGGCATTGTTTTCGAGATAAAAGGCTTCGTCAAAATAGTCACTGGGGTTACGGCCTTCATCAATACCAAAGCGCACAAAATGGTCAAAGCCGGTGGCAAAAATGCCCTGTGCCACAGCACCAGCAACGTCCGCATTTTCCGCCAGATACTCGGTTTCATCAAAGAGTTCGGCAAGTTGCAGGCCGCCAATTTCCTGATTGAGGAAGGGGGAGTTACTGGCTGCTAGTTGGCCATTATCCACCGCTTGGAACTGGGCGAACTGCTCAAAGGTAAAGACTGCCAGGTCTGAATTTGGCGTAATCGTGCCGAAGATGTCGTTGTTGTCTTGCCCCGCACCGAGGCCGTTGAGCCCCGTGTTGCCATTGGCATCGCCCGCCGTGTTGCCCGAAAAGATCACGTTATCTGCCGTAGTGACCGTGGGCAATGTCGTCGGCATGCCTTGATTATTGCCATTGACGTTCGTGGTGGACTGCATGGCAAAGATGGCCCCACCCAGCCCCTGACCGTCATTGGCTCCGCCTGTGCCGCCGGTCGCCGTGTTGTTGGTAAAGCTGCTATTGATGATCTCTAAGGAGCCGCTGCGAACAAAAACGGCCCCCCCCAGGCCCGCACCACTGCCGCCATCAATATTGTCACCATCACCGCCGCCAAAGCCAGCTAGGCCAATGGCACCATCACCGCTGCGGTCGCCACCGCCACCGCCATAACCGCCAAAGCCACCATCAGCATCACCGAAGCTATAGCCATAGCCACCGCCACCCCCGAAGCCGCCAGCGCCACCATTCCCGCCGTAGCCCTTACCGCCGCCACCGCCAAAGCCGCCAGCGCCCCCAGTTCCATTGGGGTTGTAGTCACCACCGCCGCCAAAGTCGCTAGGCGCACCCGTCCGATAGTTGCCATTGCCGCCGTAGGCTCCCGCATTATCGGCACTACTGGCAAATAGGCCACCGCCACCATAACCGTTACTATTGCCATACATCCCGCCGCCACCAGAGCCGTAATCGCTATTGTTGCCGCCATCGCCAGTGTTACCACCCACGGCTTGGTTCTGGTCAAAGGTGACGTTATTCAGGGTGACATCGCCATCATAGATAAAGAGTCCGCCCCCCATCCCGGCCCCGCCGCCACCGTCCACCCCGGCATCACCGCCTTTTGCTAAGCCATTGGTAACTGTGAGGTTATTAAGGGTCACGGTGCCCGATTTGACAAACAGGGGACGAAAGTCGCCGTCGGTATCCGCGTCGGTGCTGCTGTCACCGTCGATGGTAAAGCCGTTGCCGATGATCTCGATGTTGCTGTTTAGCAGGGTGGTCATCACGCCATCAATCTGTATGTTGGTTTGCAGGGTGATGGTGTCGTCGCTGCCGGTGGGGTCGCCGCTATTCAGCGTTTCGCCATCGGTGTTGGCCTGCAAAATGGCCCAACTCAGGGTGCCTTCGGTATCGCCGAGGCCATTGTCGGTTGCTTGGGTAACGTTAAAGTTTGCCATGATTAAGAATTTGTCTCGTAAAGGGGCAAAGAGAGATGCCCAAAGGCAGACGGGAAAAAGCATCGCGGGCTAGTGAGTGAGCCGGGGGCGATCGCCTGCCGTTCCTTTGGCATTTCAGAAATCAAAATGGTGGATGCAACCGAGCTAGAGGCAGCAAGGCGGTAGACCTTGCCAGAAATTGATCTGTTCTCACCGGGCCAAACGTTCAGGAGGATGCGCCTAAAAATCGGCGCACGAACGCAGCCCTGTTATCGGTACAGCGGTCAAGCGCGATCGGTTTTAAATCAGGGAAAATTTTGTTGATAAACCCCGTTCAGAGTCAGACCTGGAGTTTTAAGTTCAGAAAACCTCACCGCCTGCGGCACCTCTCCTAAGCCTTTTGGGCAGGCTTCGCCAACACAAGGAGAGGTTTAGGGAAATCCTGATTTTGCCTCTAGAGAAAGGAGTCAAGGACTCCGATTCCTCTCCTTCAGTAAGGAGAGGAGAGGTCGGTACTAGCACTTGAAACTAAAGTTTTCAACTGGGACAGGGTTTAGTTGTCCTGTCGCGATGTGTGGTGATCTAGCTTGAGGAGGCGAGGACAACGAGGAGATCATGCTGTCGCTAAACCGATCTCAGAATACGAGTCCCAGATTTTACAGGGGCACTTTTATCTCGAGCTTGAAAGCTCGGGGGCGTCGAGGGCACAGTGATGTCACGCCCTAATAGCCGTAAGGAAAGCGGCGCTAAACGCTGGTATTGCCGAAAATGACTGACGGTTAAACCGTAGTTGTGCAAATCGACAAACTGTTGAGTCACTCGGTCAAATATATGCTCACGGCAGCACCCCTCTAGCTGAAACCCACCGCTCTCCAGCACTTTTTGTGCCGGTCGGTTGTAGGCATAGGTCGAAGCGTAAAGCTTGTTCAGGTTGTAACCATTAAAAGCCAAGTCACCTAACATCAGTCCAGCTTCAACGCCATAGCTCAGTTGTCGTCGCGAAGTTTCAAACAAACCCACGAGGTATTCGGCGCGACGATGCAAAGATGAGTGGTCGGCCAAGGCGCAGAGGCCGATGGGGCCGTGGCGACGATGCACGATCATCAGCTCAAGATAAGTTTCTTGCTGGGGGGGGATTTGCTGTCGCTGTACTAACTGTTTGTGTACCGTAGCGGCACTCGTCGGTACATCATTCAGCCGAAATAGGCGCATAAACTCTCGCTGACTAAAGCCCCGTTCATACAAAATTTCGGCATCGTTGGGTACCGTGCGGCGCAATTGCAGATGGCGACTCTCATGGAAGACGGGGACAGACTGCATCATGATGCCGACTCCGCTTTGGGTTGCGGCAACAGACCCGGATAAAAGGTCTGGTAAAACCAGGCATATTTCTGCTGCAACTGCTGCTGAATGCGCGGTGGGATGGCATGGGGCTGAGGGGCTGCAATGGCCGTGCGGGTCGCGTGGGGATATTTAAAGCGGTAGTAGCTATCGCTCTCGTGGGGTTTGACCGTGAGATTTTGCGGGTCAAACTCGGCTTTGGGGAGTTGCAGCCAGTCGTAAACGCCTTGCATGACGGATACCGGTTCTTGCATGAGATGCTCAAACACCACGTAGTAAAGTCGCTCTTGTAGTTGGGAGCTGATGTCTTGCAGTGCTTCGAGAGAGCCTAGTGGTCCGCCCACGACCCCCGTGTCGGCAAATAGCTTATCGGCCCGACCATACCGCGATAGGTTGGCCAGATGATCGGGGAAATCGAGCAAAATCGTCTTTTGGTGCTGCGCCTCGATCGAGCCCACGATTTGCCCCAGTTCTCGCACGCACACCACCATGCGAAAGTTGGGGTCAAGCTGAGCCACCGTTTCAATATGGTTGAGCCAGCCGCGATTTTTATCCACTACCCACTCTTTGTCGGTTTCCTCAAACCAGCCATTCATAAAGCCTTGAAAGGCATTCATCAAGCGCTGATAGACGAGGTCAAACTCGACATCAAGCTGGGCACGCAGAAAGTCGTTGTCACTGAGATGCTGACGCAGCCCCACCAGGGTTTGACACAGGGGTGAACTGTGGCCGGGGCAATAAAGCTCGGGGTGGTGGGCTAAAAGCTGACACAGCAGCGTTGAACCCGACCGAGGTAAGCCCGTGACGTAAATCAATCGTTTTTTCAGCATGGGAAATTTAGAATGCTCACTCTGTAGAGTGCGCCGCAAATAAGCTAATGGGCTAGTTGTTTAGTAATGACTGAGGGAACGGTTCCCAGTTGAGAGTCCAAGGTGGTAACCGCCTCTGGGTAAGCAAGCTGCTGCCAGGCGTAGGTGATTCAAGCTTACCGAGTCTCAGTCCTTACGTATACTCAGCCAAGACTCTTAATTCAGTGAAGTATGAAGCTTGTCGGTGCGGCTGTCCCTTCAAAGCGTGGCTCGTTTCAGTCAGACCTCGTTTTGGTTGAGAGTCTTGTCGTTTGGCCCTAGCTGTCAGAGTTTCCCCGCAATTTCCGAATGCTAGAGTAAATAAACCGAGCGGGTTCCAGAGCTTTGTATGACCTATAACCCCAGCACTGTCATTCACTACCCCGAGTCCGATGGGCACCCCATGACTGAGAGCGATCCCACGCGGGACTACTTGACCTACTGTGTTGAAGCGCTAAACCTATTTTTTAAGGGGCGCAGTCAGGTTTATGTCTCAGGCAACCTCTTTATTTACTACGAAGAAGGTAACCCTCGTGCGGTGGTTTCTCCTGATGTGTTTGTGGTTTTTGGCGTCACTAAGCGCCAGCGACGAGTCTACAAAACTTGGGAAGAGGGCGACAAGGTGCCTGCCTTCATCATGGAGATCACCTCTCGCACGACCCGCCAGCAGGATGAAGTCAAAAAGCCTCAGCTTTATGCCCAACTGGGCGTCCAGGAATATTTTCAATATGACCCGACCGGTGATTATCTGATGCCCCAATTGAAGGGATTCACGTTGGTGCAGGGGAGCTATCAGCCCCTACCGCTAATCGAAAAAGCGGATGGTACCTGGATGATTCACAGTGAATCGCTGGGTTTAGATCTGTGCTTACCGCTGCCCGATCTCGCTGGGCTGATGGTTGTCGCTAGTGGTCAAGTTCCTAGAGCCTTACGCCTGTTTGACCCGCAAACGGGCGAGAAGCTGACCACCTATGCCGAATCGATCGCCGCGCGTGATCAGGAACGCGATCGCGCTGACCGAGAGCGAGAGCGAGCAGACCAGGCTGAGCAAGCGCGTCGGGCCGCGGTATCGAAGCTGTTAGCAATGGGCATGAGCCCAGAACAGATTGCCGATACCTTGGCCCTGTCGCTCGAAGCGGTTAATCAGATGCAGTGATCGTCAGATAGCTAATTTGTGCCTTAGATAGGATGAGCCGAGCGGGGCCGATGTAATCGTCTGCTGAGACGTTTTCAGAAGTCGTGATCGCTGACGTTAAAACCACAAAAACCTCCAGGTCGCTAGACTCTGGAGGTTTTTGAATGATGCGATACCCAATGAACGCTGCTTGATCAAGGAATAGCGATCTACGCCTTCCGGGAGTAGTACTCAACCACCAGCAGTTCATTGACGTTGAGGGCGATCCACTCGCGCTCAATGATGCCGTTAACCTTGGCAGTCAGCTTGTCTTTGTCCAGTTCCAAATGAACCGGCACGTTAGCCAAACCAGGAAACTCCAGGTTGCCCTGCACCATTGTTTTGGAAGCTTCGCGATCGCGGACGGCCACAACATCACCAGGACGACACTGATAGCTGGCAATATCTAGCAGGCGACCATTCACAGTGATGTGACCGTGGTTGACGATTTGGCGAGCGGCGGGAATCGTGGGGGCAAACCCGAGACGAAACACCGTGTTATCCAACCGCATTTCCAACAGCTGCAGGATGACCAATCCGGTCGAACCGCCGGCTTTTCGAGCCTTTTTCACGTAGCGGATGAGTTGCTTTTCGCTGACGCCGTAGTTAAAGCGCAGCTTTTGCTTTTCTTCTAAACGAATCGCATATTCGGTCTTCTTCTTGCGTGCCTGACCGTGTTGTCCGGGCGGATACGCTTTGCGAGGCGCTTTGCGCGACAGACCGGGTAGTTCACCCAAGCGACGCACAACTCTGAGCCGAGGCCCTCTATAACGCGACATAACTTTCTCCGTTGCAAATAGATGTCATCAAGTTGCCACCCCCGCATCTAGGGTTCATAAACTAACTGGGAGTTGGTGGCGACGCTCCCAGCCCTATTTAATTAGTCGATTAATCCGATTCATTCGGAGCCTTTACCAGCTTGACTTCACCACGCCGGGCAATAACCCTTCGTGAGCCATTTGGCGCAGTTGGTTCCGGCAGAGCCCAAAGTCACGGTAGTAACCCCGAGGGCGGCCCGTCTTCCAACAGCGATTACGCAAACGAGTGCGAGAGCTGGCCCGAGGCAACTGTTGAATTTTGCGGTGAATTGCGAACTTGGCCTGGGGGCCTTCAGCGTTCTGGAATTCTTCCATGAGCGCCGCTCGCTTCTCAGCATACTGAGCAACAATTTTTTCGCGTTTGCGCTCCCGCGCAACCATGCTCTTCTTAGCCATTCAATGCCTGTTGTTTTATGGTTTTAACACAGTCTCTAATGGTAACCGAATTGACCGTAATCCGTAAAGTCCTGATTTTGTGAGGTCGAGCGATCGCCATCACCCAGAGACCAATCTCACCGCGAATCATCATCATGCTGTCTGAGCGAATTCCACAGGGCTGCCATTTTCTGCGCTGACGCATTCAAGCTGTGCAGGGCTGGTCGGATCGGGTTTGCAGTCCCATGCTAATCCTGTGATGCGGGTGCGGCAATAGTGTAGTTTTCTAGCTTTGGATTGTTGATGGCTGATGGGTCTTAGTCATCAAATTGCTCGCGATAAAACCCCTGCAGCAGGTTTTCTAACTTCTCATCAGCAGTGCAGTCGATCAAACCATTGAGCACATCGACCAGGCGAGCGGCGGTTTCGCCCAGCGTTGGACTCAGCCCCCACACATCTTGCACCCATTCGTCAGCAGTGCCGTCGACAAAGACTAGGCGCTCTAAAAGCTGTTTCGTTTCATCCGGGGAAAGAGGCATCGGTTCACAGGTTTAGTAAGAGATTCAGAATGCTGGATGTTCAAGGGGGCGGGCGGGAGCAGTCGCGTTCGTCACGTTGGGCAGAACGGGTTTGAGCTGATTTCAAGCCGTTTTGAGGAAGTGCTGGATTTTGTGCACCGCCGTTTCGAGGACGTCGGGTTGCTGTACGAGGGCAACGCGAACATACCCTTCACCATATTTGCCAAATCCTCGGCCCGGAGCCAGGGCCACCCCGGTCGCTTCTACCAGCCTGACACAAAAGTTGATGGAATCTTTGGCCCAAGGCTCAGGCAGTCTGAGCCACAAGTATTGGGTGGCTTCCGGTTTCTCCACTGACCAGCCAATCCGCCCCAGGGCATCGACAAACGTATCGCGCCGCTGTTGAAAGGTCTTGACTGTGTGGGCGACGCCGTCTTGGGAGCCGGACAGAGCCGCGATCGCCCCTTGCACAATGCCGGGATACTGATTGAAATCAATTACGGCTTTAACCTGTCGCAGCGCCGCGATGAGCTGGGCATTGCCGATCGCATAGCCCACCCGAAAGCCGCCCATGTTGTAAGACTTCGACATAGAGTAAAACTCGATCGCTACGGTTTTGTCGGGATCGGCCTGCAGCACCGATGGTGCGGGCTCGCCGGTATAGGTCACATCACCGTAGGGAAAGTCGTGCACCAACGCTAGGTTATGGGTCTGACAAAAGGCCACCGCCTGCTGCCAAAACGCCAGGGTGGCATAGCCCGTGGTGGGATTGTGGGGATAGCTCAGTACCATCATGCGAGCCTGGGCTAACACCGCCGCCGGAATGTCGGCAAACTGCGGCAAAAAGCCATTTTCGACCAGCAGCGGCATGGTGTAAAACTGACCGCTGGCGAGGTGAACCCCCCCCGCGTGGGAGGGATAGCCGGGATCGGTCAGTAGGGCAAAGTCCCCAGGATTTAATACCGCCAGGGGGAGGTGAGCGGTGCCCTCTTGCGAGCCAATCAGCAGCAACACCTCCGTTTCTGGGTCGACGGGGACGCCAAACTTGCCAGTATACCAGTCAGCGACGGTTTGGCGAAAGGGTCGGGTGCTGTGAAATAGCGAGTAGCCGTGAGTGCTGGGGTCGTAGAGGGCGGCGGCAATCGTGTCCAGGACGTCAGGCGCCGTCGGTAGATCAGAAGACCCTAAAGACAGATCAATGATGGTTTGCCCAGAGCGGCGGGCATTGGCCTTCGCTCGATCCATATCGGCGAAGACATTGGTTTGCAGTGGGGCGAGGCGATCGGCAAATTGCATAGGTCGGCGATGTGGCGGTAGCAATTTCCACCTTATCGTAGGTTTTGCCAGATGCACGGTTCCCGCTCTCTAGGGGCTGTTATCTAGCGGCATTCTGGCGCTGCAAAGCGATTAGCCCCTAGCTGGTTTGGGTGCGGGCGCGGTAATTACCATCGTCAAAGCGCTCTAGTGGTCTGTCAGTTCTCAATTTGTGGGTTGTTGACTTTCAGAACGATGGCAATCCGGATTGATTCCTGTCGGGTAAACGGGCAAGATGCCCGTCCAAACAAGACATCTACTCTTCAATTTTGAGAACGCACAAATTCAAATTTGGCGCTGCACTAGTGGTCTGTCAAGTTTGAGATTATGAGTTGGCGACTCTTGGAAGTATCTCTAGGCAAGCAATACAGAAAAATGCAACCTACAATTTCAAATTTGACGCTGCACTAGATTGAATTGACGAAGCGCCCTAGCAAAAAGGCAGAGACATCTCTGCCCCTGCCCACGGTTTAATCAAACGATAGAGATTTGAACTTAGACGTTATCGAGTTGAGTTTTGAGGGCTTCTAGCTCCGCGTCGACGACGGCATCGGCGGGGGCCGCGACCGGTTCGTCAGCAGCTGGTAACTGGCTTTGACCCGTTGAGCCACCGGCCAGTTGAGCTTTCATGGCGGCGAGTTCGTCATCCACATCGCCCCCGGCTTCTAGGGCTGCGAACTGACTTTCGAGATCAGAGCCCGCGAGCTCGCTGGCCGCCTGTGATTTTGCTTCCATCATCAGGACTTTTTCTTCCATGCGCTCAAAGGCTCCCATGGCACTGTTCGTGTTCATGGAGGTCATGGTGCTTTGCAACTGCTCGTTGGCCTTGGCGGCACTGACGCGAGCCTTGAGCATGTCTTTCTTGGTCTTGGCTTCGGAAATTTTGCTTTCTAAACCAATCAGGTTTTTCTTGAGGCTATCAACCTGGGTGAGCTGGGTATCGAGCTGAGCTTTGAGGGCTGTCGCGGTTTCACTCTGGGTCTTTTTGCGGGTTAAGGCTTCCCGCGCCAGGTTTTCGTCGCCCTTTTGTAGCGCTAGCTGGGCGCGCTGTTGCCAGGTGTTCGCTTCGGAATGGGCGCGCTCATACTGCTGCTGGACCCGTTTTTGCGAGGCGATCGCCTTGGCGACGGCCTGACGCATCTGCACCAGGTCTTCCTGCATGTCGATGATGGCTTGTTCCAAGATCTTTTCGGGATCTTCGGCGCTACTGACGGCAGCGTTGAGATTAGAGCGAACAACTCGGCTGACTCGATCAAACAACCCCATGACTCTGTAATTCCTTCCTAAATGTTTTCAAACAGGGAGACGCCTCCCAGTAAGTTTTGCCATCCTTTTGAGGCGCTTTGGGCTGAGCACCATTGGCCACGTCTACCCTTCGACAGCCAGCCTGCAAAAGATTTGCAACTTCACGACAGACAACAGGGTGATTGCCTGCTCTAGTCTTAGCACATGACTCCTTTAACTGAGGCAGAGTCAACCCTCTTTAACGGTGGCATAGATTAACGATGGTGTAATTGGTATCGCCAGGAAAGTTTAAGTTCCCGGCTCAGCGCTTGGCGGGGTGGCCCGTTGCGATCGGCGGCAAAAGTTGCCGTTAGCCCGCGGTCAAGTCATCCAAGTTGGCTGCGTCCCATTTCAGGACAGAGGCATTGACGCCTTCTGCTTGCTTGCGTTTTGAGTCGGCCTCAAACCACTCGATAATTTGCTGTGGGGTCAAGTCTTCTACCGATGACTCTAGATCGCTCGCGATCGCTTTGAGCAGCTTGCTGGTGGAAATGGTCAGCCGGGTCAGGAATTTTTCTGGGGAGGTCAGCAGGGCTTTGTCGACATCGGCAGATTCTTCGGGCGTTAAGAACTGAACGGATTGATCAAGCATGGTGAATAGGGCGACAAGCGTCAGAACTGGAGAGCATCAGGAACAGGCCTCGGCCAAGACTAGGGCAATGTTTCCCTATTTTTAGAATACTCAGAATTTAACCGGGTGGGCAGCGAGGTTTGAGAGGCCGAAACTAGGCCAGATGCTGATCTGATCTGATCGCTGCTCGAACCAGCACTGGAGCCCACTGAGCAACGAACGGCTGGCGGCTGGCTCTCAATTGCTGAGTGTAGCTTCAGGGCGGAGGGCTACACTCGGGCTAATTCCAGGGCCTCTCCGGAGTCGCGCTGATTTTTACTGTAGATTGAGCAGGAGTGAGTCATCTCGCCTCAAGGCCCGAGTTGAAGGCCGGTCTGGTTGGCTGGAAGAGGGGCTGAGAAGCGGATCATCAAGTGGATCGGTGGACGCCGGTTCGTACCCCTACCGCAGAGTTTGTGACCAGTAGCGCTGGCGAGCGGTTGGGATCTCGAGGCCGAGGGTTGGTGCTCTCCGCAAGACAGCGTTGAACTGTTGTTTGTGAAGGGGGCGCGGCATGACTCATCGCTCTCAGGGTGCTTGCAGCAACTACCGCATCAATTAGGAAAAGCTTCTGTGGTTAGCCTGAAGCCGCATCGTTTGGGGTCGCTTTTGCCCGTAGCTCAGCAGTCATGGCATTGGCTCCAGTCCCATAGCAAAAATATGGCGGTCGTCGTCACGACCGGTTTGGCCGTTGCTACCAGCGTGATGGGGTTGGCTCAGTTGGGGGTGCTAGAAAGTCTGGAACAAAAAGCTTACGACCAGATGATGCGCCTGCGCCAAGAGACTATGCCCCTGGCGCCAGACGATCGCCTGCTGATCGTGACGGTTACGGAAGCTGATTTAGATGCTTTAGCCGAGTTTCCCCTCTCGGATGGCACCGTGGCTCAAGCTTTAGATAAGCTGCAGCAGCACGAGCCGGTAGCCATTGGGTTGGATATCTTTCGAGCCATTCCCAAGCCCCCAGGGCGAGATGAGCTGCTGCGATCGCTACAGGCTCCGAATGTGGTGGTGATTACTCAACTGTCTAATCCAGCGGGCGCACCGGGGATTCCGCCCCCACCGGATATAGAACCGGCCCAGGTGAGTTTTAACGACGTCGTGGTTGACCCCGATGGCAAGGTGCGACGCGCCCTGCTGATCGCCGAGCAGATTAACCCCATGGGCAATGTCACGCTGTTTTCGTTTTCGCTGCAGCTGGCAACCCGCTATTTAGCGACCCAAGATATGGGGCCGACGGCTAGTCCTCACAACCCTGACTATATGCAGCTCGGTTCCACGACGCTGTTTCCCCTCACCGGCGGTGCTGGCGGGTACGCGGTAGAAGATACGGCGGGCTATCAGATTATGCTGGACTATCGCGATCGCCTCACCCCTAGCCGCGAGGTCACGCTACTAGAGGTGCTCAATGATGAGGTCGACCCGGCTTGGGTTAAAGACAAAATTGTGCTGATCGGGATCACTGCGCCCAGCGTTAAAGACCTGTTTTATACCCCCTTTACGGCTGGTACTCAGGATGACACGCATCAAATGCCCGGGGTGGTCGTTCACGCTCAAATGGTTAGTCAACTGTTAGATCTGGCTCTGGGTGATCGCCCGTTAATGGGCACCAGTGAGCCCTGGCAAGAATGGCTCTGGTGCCTCGGGTGGGGGTTGCTGGGGGGCACTCTGGCCTGGTATCTACGTCATCCGGTGATGCTGACGGCGAGTCAATCGAGCCTGTTTGTTGGCATTGCGGTGGGGGGCTATGGCCTCTTTTTGACCCAGGGCTGGCTGCCCTTGGTCGCGCCTGCCCTTACCGTCGTCGGCACCAGCAGTGTGGTGTTGGCATATCAGGCACAGCAATCCTTTCGGCAGCGGCAGATGATGCAGACGTTGCTCGGTCAAACGGCCTCACCGGCCATCGCTCAAGCGTTGTGGGATAACCGCGATCGCCTCTTAAAGTCCGGCAAATTGCCGGGGCAAAAAATGGTTGCCACCATGATGTTTACTGACATCAGAGGCTTCAGCACCCTGGCCGAAACCGCGCCTCCCGAGCAACTGCTCGAATGGCTCAATCACTACTTAGAAGCCATGACCGAAGAGATTCAACTGCACCATGGCATCGTCAATAAATTTACTGGTGACGGCCTGTTAGCGGTCTTTGGGGTGCCCATCGCCAGCACTACTCCCGAGGAAATTGCGAGTGATGCCCAAGCCGCTGTTGCCTGTGCCCTCAGCATGAGCGATCGCCTCGCCCAAATCAACCAAGAGCGCACTAGCCAAAAGTTGCCGCTGTTAGAAATGCGAGTCGGCATCTTCACCGGGCCGATCGTCGTGGGCAGCCTCGGCGGCCATCACCGGATGGAATATGGCGTGATTGGCGACAGTGTTAACATCGCCTCGCGTCTCGAAAGCTTAGACAAACATCGACAAACGACCCGCTGCCGGACGCTGATTGGCCAGGATACTTACCAGCATCTGCAGAACAAGTTTCAGGTCGAATCGTGGGGTAAGCTCCCCCTCAAGGGACGCCAAGCCCTGGTCGAAGTTTATCGCGTTATTCAGACTAACTTGCCTGGTCAATAGAGTCTGTTTGGGTGGAGCGGTCCATCAGCGTTAGTGTTAGCCGGTCTGGAGAATTGCTCAGCACTCCTGACCAGAGGACTCTCGATGCCCCACCGTTACCAAGGGGGTGTGCTGTTCATTCAGTGAAAGGTGCGACGCCCCACCAACGTGCCCATGGTCTAGATTTCGATCCCTCTGATGGGCTTCGAGTAGGCCGCTCAACCGCCTTGTCTTGAGCGTTGAGCGCTGCCGTAGGGCAAGTTCCTCAGCCGATTTATTGAGCCTCTGGCGGGTCAGTCGTCACCGGTACTTCCCCATCACCTGCTGGGGGCTCAGGATCAGCTGTAATCACGCCAGCAGGCACTGAATTTTCAGGTACCTGGGTGCCGATCGGATTAAACACCGCCGGCTCCGGCTGGACTGGGTTGGCCGCAGCGGGTACCTGATTGTTCATCGGTACAGGTTCACCCGTCGGGTTGAAGGGCTCTACCGGTGCGGGTGCGGGCTCATTCGGTGTGCCAATAGGATTGAACGGTTCTGTGGTGGGTGGCGGTGTGCCAATGGGGTTGACTGGCTCCACAGTGGGTGGGGGTGTGCCAATGGGGTTGACTGGTTCCACCGCGGGTGGGGGTGTGCCAACGGGGTTGGTCGGAATCGGTGGCTGTGGAGTTGCGGTTGTCGGGGGTTGCCCGCTCGGGCCTGTCGGGCGTAAAACGCCTGCCGGCAGAGCATCGCGAGTGGGGCTAGTGCTCGAGACTGGATTCGATAGCGACGGTGAGGCCATTGAAGCCCCGGGCTGAGTCGTGCTTTGACCCATTTGATCGCTCACGGTATTACCATTAGCGATCGGGTCTCGGAGGAATGCGCCTGGCAACTGTGGCACTTCGACATTTCCTGTGGGCAGTAGCCAGCTGGTGTTCACCCCCAAGGTGGCGTCAAGGCTAACGACATCAGGGTTTAATTGATAGCTCCCTTCAAACCCTTGCTGCGACTGCAGACCCTCCCAGGTTTCCTGGCGCACGGGATCGGTCGGCTGACCGTTGCCTTCGAAGTTGGGGTTATTGAGATCAAGCCCCTCCACCAGGGGACTGGTTTGGTAGAACAGGGCTAGGTCAAACTCTAGAACCTGAATCGATTCTCCCTGAATCACAGCTAAGTTACCTGCCGTCAAGGCTGCAGTACGGCCATCGAGCGTTGAGACTTCGACCGGGCCTTTGGGGCTGTCGGTCAGCACCATTACGATGGTACGACCGGGGCATTCCTCTAAAAGATCGAGGTCGCAGTCTCCCGGAATATGGCGAACCACCAACGCTGTGCCCTGAATACCGGTCACAGCGCTCGGAGTTTGAATATTGCTGGGACCGCGGTCTGGAGGAATCAAGAACAGAGCCGTACCGTTGGAGAGTCGAAAATCTCGAGTGTCGGGCACAAACCAAAAAGTGGCTCGCTCACCGACCCGCGCTAAAGAGCCATCGTTGAAGCGTAATTCAGCTCTGGCGTTATCTGCCGTTCGCAGGGCATCACCCAGTGCCAGCCGGTCATTCAGGTTGGCGCGACGAGCTTGCTGCCCCTGCGGAATGAACTCAACCTGATTGTAAATAGATTCGATGTCGGCCCGAGTCAGGGGCACCTCGGCATAAGCCAGGCTGGGGATCAGCGCACTGGCCACGCCACACAGCAGACTGGGCAGACCAAGCCGTCGAAATTGGGGAGTAAAGAAAAAACTCGTCATAGTTACTCGCTTGAAATTCGAATCAGCAATGCTCAGCACCCCTGTCAGCCTGTCAACTGACGCTCTTACTCAGCCCTTAGACCAACCCAAGGTCGATCGCTGGCAACAAATTGAACCATCCTAACGAAAACTTTATCTTGACCCAATACTTCAAATGTTTAATACCGGCAGGAATTATACATTTACGCAATCAACAGAGAAGTTGGAAAAAGTTTCCGTAATTCCCCTCATATTTTACTGGGAGTTTCTTAAACCTTTGTAAGTGCTTAACAGGTTTCCGTAAAGACTTTATGAAGTTTGATGGCGGTTTTTTCACTTTTAAGGCTTCTAGTCGCCTGAGTGCAAAGCCTGTGTCTGTTTCCCCTCTGGCTGTAAACATCAGCAGTTTTCCACGTGATGTGTTGTCTATCATCGGTCGCTAATTCCCCAAACGAGATGGGCTAAATGGCCGATGCTCTACTCACCTGGCCCTATTTCAGGGGGGCGATTCAGGGGCGGACGGTGGTGACAGCGGCCCGCCTTCAACGGGGGTGTTGAGTACGCCGGAAGGCAATTCTGCGTCACCGGGGGTATTCGCCTCATTTTGGCCTGGTGTGGCTGGGGCTGCCGTGGGTGGTGACTCGACGAGCGTTGGCGTTAAGTTGACGGCTCGATCAGAGCTGATGTGGGGCTGGCTGTTGAAGGCTCCCGGCTCCGAGCTGTTATTGATTTCGGGGGCAGTTTCATTGGGCCGGGGGGGGCTAGGTGTTACCGGAAACAGCCAGCCATCTTCTATCGCCAGGTCTTGGGCAGGATCAAGAAAGTTGGGATCGAGCAGGTATTCGCCTTCAAAATCTGGTTGTTGATCGAGGTCATCGATCGCCTCATCTCGAACCGGGTCCGTGGGCCGGCGATCGCCAGGATAATCTGGATCATCTAAAAACAGTCCTGCAACTAGGGGGCTGGTTTCGTAGAACAACGCCAGATCAAACTCGAATAAAAATAGATTGTCAGCATCGACGATCGCCATTTGGCCGGCCGACAGCTCAACGCTGCGACCATCGCGGAGTTCGACGGCGGTTGGGCCACCGGCATCGGTCAAAACCATGACGGCAGTTCGCCCCGTGTTGCGGCTAAATTCGGCGGCTAGCTCAGGGAACGTCGTGGCTTCTTTTACTACGGGCAGATGACGCACCACCACCGCCGTCCCTTGGATGCGGGTGAAGACGTTGGGGGTTTCAATCGTTGTCGGGCCGTTACCTGGCGGCATCAAAAGCAATGCCGTCCCATTCGCCAGCCGCACGCTGCGCGTGTTGGGCACAAACCAAAAGGTGGTTGACTCACCCACTCGCGCTAGCGACCCCTCGTCAAAGCGCAGGTCAATTTGAGCCGCCTGACGGGTGCGAATGACATCACCGAGGCCAAGTTGGTCGCTCGTCTGCACGAGCCGGGGGGGCTGCCCCTGCCGGGAGAGTTCGACTCGGTTCCGAAACGATTCCACCGCTGCCTGGGTTAAAACGGCTTCAGCGATCGCCGGCTCTGGCGCGATCGCCCACAAAAGCACATAAACTATACTTGCCAGGCCGCCCCGTCGGAGGTCATATTGGCTCATGGGCATCTACGTTTGATAACTTGCAACTGTTGGACACTTTAATTCTTAGTTTGAGCGCTTCGGCTATCTGATTACTCTCCTTAGCCTCGGTTTTGATAACTGGTCGGGGCTGAGCCTGATGCTGATCGGGTTCCCGCCGATGGACTCAACCCTTCACAAAATACTGCGTTTCTACAGGTCTCAAATTTTGATATCGGCAATGTGTGACTCCCTACTCGGCTAAACAATAGAGTCGCCACCGTTTGCGGAGCTATTTGTGCCCAACCCGATCTACCTTTCTAAATACTGGGTCATCGGCTGGTTGCCTTTGGTTTTGAGCTTACAACAAGCCCACGCCCACGCTAACCTGTCGCCCCCTGCTATTGTCTCCCATAAAACTTTAGATGACCCTAAAGTGCCGCCGTCAGTCGTTGCGGTGCCGGTGCTGCCTGGCTCATGGACGGCGGCTCAAAATGACGTGACGCCAGCCGCCGCTGCTGGCGTTATCGGTCCTTCAGTCATGGGCGATCGCTTGCTAACGTCCGCCACATCGGCGAGCACTGACCCCACTGCCATGCCAGAGGTGCTAACGCAGCGCCCCCCTGCGAGTTCGAGTCAGACCCCGCCGCCACCTCAGGCCCCCGCTAAAAAAGAACCTAAAAGTGTCGCGCCCCGATTAGAGCGCTTTTTTGCCGGGGCGCGGTCGGGGAGCCCTTGGCCGACCGCCATTACGCCCCCAGACCGACCTCAAAATAAACCCCAGCCTGCCGATGAGGCGCTGCCTGAGGGCGGGCTTGACCCTGAGCTGGGCATGATTCAAGTGGCCGACCCCCGCGTTGATCCGGAACTCGGCACCCTGCAACTCCGGAATCCTCTACAAGATCCAGAGTTGGGTATTTTGCAGCTACGGCAAATTATGCCTGCCCCAGGCCGTCGCCCGGTGTTGTTTCTTTCGACCTATGTGACGGCCTCTAACAGCGACAATGTTTTCTTGGTAGAAGACCCGATTCAGGGCCGATTTGGCGATAATTTTGTTCGTCCAGGCATTAGCCTCATCGCTTTTCCAAGCATTGGCCCCCGCACTAATCTCTTGGTTTCAGCTGAAACCAACTTGCTGCGCTACGAAGAACAGAATCGCTCTAACTACGACGAACTGAGATTTCGCGCTGGGGTTCGTCATCGCTTTTCCGATCGCGTTTACGGGCAGCTGAGTTTTAGCAGTCAACTGCTGTTTCGAGAGGGCTATACAGACCAGTTTTTTAGCAATAGTGGCGTCGAGCTGACCCTCAATCGCCGCGATGTGCTGACGCCACAACTGACGCTAGATAGTTTTTATCAGGGGCAAATCTACTTCAGCGACCCTGATCAGTTCAGCAATGTCTTAAATTCGGTGGGTACTTACTTGGGGTATCGCATCTCGCCCCGGTGGGATGCCGGCATTGGTTACCGCCTAACGATCTCAGACTTTACTCGCCAAAGCCGCCACGAAACCTATCAGCGCATTACGGGGCAGTTGCGCTATGCGATTACGCCTGCGGTGCGCATCTCTCTGTTTGGGGGGCTGAGCTACGGGCGATCGACCGAACCGCGTATTTCGTTTGACGATACCTTTTTTGGCATCAGCATCGATGCCACCATTCCGATCTTTTGATGCTGAATCTGGCGATTACGAGTCCTGAGGTTGCCGCTTTTCGCGCCGTTTTGCAACGGGTGAGATATCGCGAGCCGCAGTCAGGTTTGGCCACTTTGAATTGCCGGATCGCTTGTAGAAAGACTCTTCCCTGTACCTTGAACCCTGCACCTTTCTACCCTCTGCTACAGTTTTGCGCCTAGCTCATTGGCGCTGGTAGCGGGTGTGCTTGTGATCTCAATCAGGCCTCTAGCGGACGACAAACACGTCGGCGCTTTCGCAATCTGGCTGGCTCAAGCGGTGTTTATCTCTAGCCGCATTCTGAGCCCCAAGAATGAAAAAGTCTTTTTGTGTGTTGTTGCTAATGCTGGCGAGTATCGAACCTCTCGCCAAGCCCATCGAGCCGTATCAACTTTTGGGCAACCCCAGTGGCATCGGCTTAGTCGGGTGATCGAATGTTGATAGACGCGGCTCTTGGCCCAACGGTGGCTCACGGTAAAATTCATTTCGGCGATCGCAGCCACCCCAGTGGAGGATGCTACAATCTAGCTTAACCGAGGGCACGTAGCTCAGTTGGATAGAGCATCAGATTCCGGTTCTGAGGGTCGGGGGTTCGAATCCCTTCGTGCTCGTTTAATTCAAGGCTGTTTTTAGCTTTTTCATTGTCGCGAAGGCCATTATCCTTCCGTAAAGCCGTAGGCGCAACTGACTCAGAGGACATCGAGGACTTCTGGGGGCATGTCGTTTTCTCCCTCGGGGAGACGCGAAGTGAACAACTGCGCTCAGCTAACGTAAATCTGGGGGCGCTAACTGCTTGGTTTAATGTCAGTGGTGAGGTGCTCTGCACAGTGATGTGACTTCTGCCTGACGAGTTTGATTGCTATGGCGCAACTGCGTAAACCCAGCAAAGCCGAGATCCAAGCTGCCTACAATGGCGAAGTCCCCGATATCATCGGCCCTGACCTCAAGATATTATTCTGTGGAATTAACGCCAGTATTTATAGCGCCGCCGTTGGGCATCACTTCGCTCGACCCGGCAATCGTCTGTGGAAAACGCTACATCAGGCTGGGTTTACCGATCACTGCCTCGATCCTACGGAAGATCGCACGCTACTTGATGCTGGCTATGGCATGACCAATATCGTCGCTAGGGCCACCGCGCGGGCTGATGAGCTGACGCCTACCGAACTGCTCCAGGGCTATCAAGAGCTGACTGCCAAAGTGTCAAAATTTCGACCGCAGTGGCTCGCTATTTTAGGTGTTACTGCTTATCGCGTGGCCTTTCAGCAGCGACGGGCTCAGATCGGTCGACAAACCGAACGGTTGGGCGACACTCAGCTGTGGGTGCTGCCTAATCCCAGCGGTCTCAATGCGCACTATCAACTCCCTGATTTGGTCAGTGTTTATGGTGAGCTGTTGCAGACCCTTACCGCGCCTCAGCCGTGACCGGCGATCGCCTCAGAGTCCCGCTCCCAAATTTGCTCCTGGGTGTCCTTGCGTGTCCTGTTTGTCAGGGAAATGAAGGGCCGCAATTGAGCCGCGAGCTGACCACCAGAGCTGAAGAGGTGGATGCTCTAACAAATTTAAGACTGCAAGTCTGAGCGCCGTCCCTTTGGCTTTTCTGCGTTGCCAAAATTGCCTCGGGAACTTGACTGCTGAGAACTGTTATAGGCCTTAGCTACAGGGCCTTATAGGGCTGGACTAAGGATTTTCGCTGGGAAATGTATAAAGCAAGTATAAAGGCTGACATCGTGATTATGTAGCCTTCTTGAACTCACCGATCAGAACCCTGTTACTACCGATAAAGCTCTGAATAGGGGGGGGATACCACTTGCACTGGGCTTCTAGGTGACGGGCGGTCGCCCTGACTGGGGAGGTTATCGGTGTAGGTAGTGGGCCGTTCGGATGCCATCGGCACATCAGTCAAGACCAGCTTTGCCAATTGATGTTTTTGACCCAACCTCGATTGATCAAAGCGCTGCTGTATTCACTGCTGCCAGGTATAGATCGTTGTAGTCAACCCCTAAATTAAAGCCATGCAAACTCGTTGGAATAGCCAACAGGGTTTCACTCTGATTGAGTTACTCGTCGTTACCGTGATTCTGGGGGTCTTAGCTGCCCTGGCCCTGCCAGCCTATACCGCCATGATGCAGCGTGCCCGCTATGCCGAAGTTAAGCAAAGCATGGGCGTCATGTCACGAGAAGCCCAGCTATATCGGACTGAATTTGGTCAATATCCGCCCGATGTTAACCGGGATGTCCAACCGGAAGGCATCGTCAACTGGCCCCAAGATGCCCCCTTTGGTGGCAAATATGACTATGACCACTGGGGGGTTGGTGGCGGCCAGTGCTACGTTCAGATTGGTTTTATCGGTGCCAGTCAACAAATGAACTATCCACTGTTTACAATTAATGCCCAGCCTGAGAAGTTTGAAGAGTTTGATGACAATCTGGTGATGGGAATTGACATCTATGAATGCTCGGCTGGGTCAGAGTCGATCCGTCCGTAAGTGAATGCTCTCGCTCCATAAGTGAATGCCCCTAGAACATGCCCCCAACGGCTACCCCTCGCGCTCTCGAACAAGAATCGATACAGTGTATGGCAAGAGCGCGTAGTTGTTGAGGGAAGTTGTTATGAAACGTGCGATCGCGATCGCGAGTGGACTACTTATCGTGCTGGCCAGTCTCGTCTTGAATGTCGACCCCGTCTGGGCCAATGAGTCTCGTTCGACTGCACCAGAAGGTGCCAAGGTCTACTTAATTACGCCTCAAGATGGTGACGTGGTGTCGAGTCCCTTTACAGTCAAGTTTGGGCTGTCTGGTATGGGCGTGGCTCCGGCCGGGGTCGAAAAAATGGGGACAGGGCACCACCATTTGCTGATCGATTTGGCGGAACTGCCTGACTTGGATACGTCATTGCAGGCAACCGATCAGATCAAACACTTTGGCGGCGGTCAAACGGAGACCATCATCAGTCTGCCGCCGGGTGAGCATACCCTGCAGTTGCTGCTAGCCAACTACATTCATGTGCCCTACAACCCCCCCGTGGTTTCAGAGCTCGTCACGATTAGGGTGGAATAGTGGGGCGGGGCAACCGCTACTAGCTCGGCCTGAACGCGTGAAATGGGTCTGGATTGGGTTTGAAGCAGAGCATAAAATTTCTGGGCGCGCTATAGGTTCTCGCCATCAGCTTTGAATATGGCAGATCTCATCTGGATTGAAGGCCCCACCCGGAGTGGCAAAACCACTCGGTTGCTGGCCCATATTACCGAAATAGCGGCGGCACCAATGGTGGGCCGTCCGGCAGGGGCTGTCTTTTTATTATTCGCGGCCAACGGTGACAATCGCCTCACCCTGAGCGATCGCCTGGCCGACAGCCTCCCGGCGACCCTCCCGATTACGACGGCTACGCCGGCGGGGTTCATTCAAAACGAGGTGACGCTGTTTTGGCCTTTGCTGGTGGAAACTTTGGGGCTCAGCCCGCAATTTCCAATGCCGTTGCGGCCCGAGAATGAGCAGGAGTTAGCGACTCAACTCTGGCGTGATCAGCTCGATCGCGGCATCTTAGAAGTCCCCGGTTGGACTGAAACGCAAACCGTGCGGCGATCGCTCGATTTTTTGCAACTAGCGGCGACTAGCGGAACCCCGGCAGAGGCTTTGCCTGAGCTGTTGGTTGAGGCTCTGCCCGGTGGCATTGCCTCAGCTGATGTCTGGGGAGCGATCGCCCAAGCCGTGATCCAATGGCGAGACTGGTGCTTGAGCCAGAGCTTTTTGACCTACAGCATCGCTACCGAACTGTATTGGCGACATTTGCTGCCTCAGCCGCTGTATCAGGCGAAATTCGTCGAGCGCTTTTGTGGTCTGATGGCTGATGATTTTGACGAGTATCCGGCGATTTTTGCGGAGCTGTGGCGGCAGGCCGACGCGTGGCAGTTGCC
Organism: Cyanobacteria bacterium J06626_4; assembly: GCA_038523235.1. Classification (GTDB taxonomy): domain Bacteria; phylum Cyanobacteriota; class Cyanobacteriia; order Phormidesmidales; family Phormidesmidaceae; genus Halomicronema. Next base: position 12,749 of record JBCBJQ010000010.1, on the reverse strand, counting down.
GACCGCCGTTACGTGGAATCCCCACGGTAAGATTCGCCTCGGGGTCGGGGCTGACCCCGAGGCATTAGAGTCGCTGCGGGCGGGAGCTAAAACGGTCGAAGTGCTTACTCCAGTCGCCACTGAGTCCTTAGCGACTGCTTGGGCCGACCCCATCGTCACGGCTGTTCTCGATCCGCTGGCAGTGCCAGAGCCGATTCCGGCGGTGCAGGTGATTCAAGCCACCTCGCGAGGAGAGCTGTTGCGCCAAACCGCCGAGACGATCGCGACCGCCATCCAACAGAAGCAAGTTACCCCTGGCGACATTGCGGTAATTGGGCCAGGGTTTGATGCGATCGCTCGCTACACCCTGGCCGAAATCCTGCAGAAGCAGCACATTCCGGTGGCCTCGCTCAACGATCAGCGACCGCTGGTCAGCACTCCTCTGGTGCGTGCCATTTTGACCATGGTGCCCTTCATCTATCCAGAGCTGGGGCGGTTTTTAACCAAAGACGCCGTCGCCGAAATGTTGGTGGTGCTCAGCCAGTCGGCTCAGGGTGACCCGAGCCAGTCGTGGTTTGAGCGCGTGCAAATCGATCCGGTGCGGGCTGAGCTGATTGTGGACCACTGTTTTTATCCTGATCCTCAGCGCCCCGATCTCTTAGCAGTGACCGAGTTCCCCCGGTGGGATCGGCTCGGCTATCGGGCCACTGATGCCTACAATGCGCTACGCGACTGGATTGCTCAGCAGCGGCAGGCGCTCCAGCAGCGATTGATTACCAACCCTGTCAGCTTGATTGATCGCACGATTCAATCTTTTTTGTGGCGGGGCAACTATCTTCCCTATGACCAGCTGGCTGCCCTGCGAGAACTCATGGAAACAGCCCAGCATTTTTGGCAAGTGCAGGGCCGTCTCCGACAGCAGCAGCGTCTGAAATCTGAGCTGTCAGCCCCCACACTGTCCCCCGAAGGTCGCTTTTTGGCGCTGCTGCTGCAGGGGATTGTGGCGGCCAACCCGTTTCCGGTGAAGCCTTTAGAGCATGGGCAGCAGGGTGTGACACTGGCAACCGTGTTTCAATATCGATCACAGCGGCTGCACCATCGCTGGCAGTTTTGGCTCGATGCGAGTTCCCCCCGCTGGCTGACGGGTACAGATGCGCTGTTTGGCTATCCGATGTTCTTGCAGCAGCGGCACGGGCAGCCCTGGCCCATTGACTTTATCGAACGTAGTCACGAAGCCCGCCTAGAGCGGATCTTGCGAGACTTGCTGGGTCGCGCTACCGAGCAGGTTATTTTATGTCACAGCGATTTGGCTGTGAACGGTCAAGAACAGCTCGGCCCTTTGCTTACCCTGGTCGATACCGCCGAGGAATTTACGTTTGAATTCGGGCGCGTCACTCCTTAGTGTTTTTTAGGAGATATCGTTTAATGAGCCGCCAGTTCCTGTTGCCGATAATATCCTCGCTATTTGTGGTGGGCTGCAATGTCAGCCCGATCACTACAGATCCTCTAGCAGGGCAAAGTAAGGAGGATGCTCCATCAGTCAGCTGCAAATTAACTTCCGTTGATGGTGATCAAGAAGTTCCCATCGAATTCATCAATTCATCGAACAGGACAGTTGCTATTTACTGGCTAGATTATGAGGGTGAGGAAGTCTTTTACCGGGCTCTGCGATCTCGCGAATCTTATGAACTCCAGACCTACGTGACACACCCTTGGTGTATGCGCGATGCCGAAACCGGAGTATCAATCCTCGCTGTGACGGTTGAGTCAGCGGAGCCCCAAGTTATTCGTATTCCTTGAACCAGCTGCCTTCAATCAGCAACTCACTCATCCGAAATATATTTCCTGTTAAAAGAAACGAACCGTTAAGGCTGGAACTGCCTGATTGTGTGGGGTGCTTTAATAATCCGTCGCTCCGAGGGAATACAGCATCTGTCGCTCTGAGTCGGTCAGCCCTTGAGAACCGCCGATCTGCATGCCTTCGTAGGGGCGATCGACCCGCAGCTGACCTTGCTTTTGGCCCGTGGCCAGCGACCAGATATTAATGTCACCGTTTTGGCTAGCACAGGCGATCGCCTGGCCATCAGGACTTGTGCTAATGTGCCAGTTTGCTTCCGCATGGGGGGTAAAGGTGGCGCGACAGGTATCGGTATCAAGTTCCCAAAGTTCCACCGTTTGGGTATCGCTCATGAGAACCACGGGGCGATGCTGCTCATCTAAGGCGATCTCATGGATATAGAGATCTTGCTTCTGCCAAGTATTGACGCAAGTGTGATCGGATAGCTGCCAGCACCGCACAGTGCCGTCATAGCTGCCGCTGTACAAATAGTCGCCATCGGCAGATACGCAAAGCGTATGCACCCGGCGACGATGGTTGGATAGCTGGGCAATCGCCTGACCCTGAACGTCCCAGCCTTGGATGGTGCGATCGCGACTGCCACTGTAGAGGCGTTGCCCATCCGGGGTAAAGGCTAGGGCCATCACAGGATCAGTGTGAGTCTGCTGCTGTTGCCAGCAAAACACTCGGTTCGATAAATCCCAAAGGGCTACCGTTCCGGTCATATCACCTGCCGCTAGCAAGGTGCCTGCCTGATCAAAGGCGAGGGCCGTAATGCTCTTGGGTAAGCGCATTGACCAGTCTAGCCAAAGTGATCGATGGCAATCCCAAATGGCGATCTGCCCGGCGGCGGTGCCCACTGCCCAATAGTGTCCGGACTGACTCGTCGCCATCAGCTCAGCCAGACTGCCGTCTGGCAGTTGGAGGCGGGCTTGGGGCAGCCACCGCTGTCGCTCTGCTGCATGCTGCCAACATCTGACCGTTTGGTCGTCGTGGTAGCTCAACAGCCGCAAGGGGTGAGTCGCTAAAGCCAGTTTTTTGGCTGGGTGGCGATCGCTGCGCCAGATCCGTAAACACTGCCCAGAGTAAGCATGCCACCGCTGTACCATATAGTCACCCCCGGTCATTAACTCGCGGCTGTCGGGGCTAAACACGAGTGATTCGACCGGGGCGCTGGTGGCTGAAATTTGATAAAGCCGCGCGCGCGAATCGACCTCCCAAACCGACACGGTATTACTAATGTCACTGGCGGCTAAATAACGACCATTGGGACTCAAGGTCAACGTCATGAACAAATCGCAGGGCTCTTGCATGACTTTCAACGGGCGTTCTGAGGTGAGATCCCAAATTACCAACTGCCCTTCGTCACGGCCAATGACGACGGCACGCAGGCTGTTGGGGGGCACGCCTGGGAGATACGCGACGGTGCCCAACCGGCTGGTGAGTCGCCCTTGAAACCGCTGAGTGGCCTCGCCACTGGCAAGCTGCCACTCGACGGCGGCGCAGTCTTCTCCACAGGTCAAGAGAAATTGACTGCAGGGGCTGATCGCGATTGCGGTCACCGCCGCACTGTGGGCGGCAATACAGTGCAGTTGCTCTCCCGAAGCGAGTCGCCAAACATAGAGGTTGCCAGCCTCATCACCACCCACTAAAAGCTGCTTATCGGGGCTAAAGGCGAGGGTGGTGAGCGCCTCATCAGCGGTGTTGGCAAATAGCTCTGGGCCATATTCAGACTGCAGATCCCAAAGGCGAATGGTGCCATCCTGACGACCTTCGGCCAGGGTATAGCCGTCAATACTAAACGCGATCGCTCGAATGGCCGACGTCACGGTCAACATGGCCCGCTGCAGGCGACCGTTCTGGCGGTTCCACAACAGCAGCCGACCATCTTGATCACCCACCGCGATTTCATTCTGGTGAGCGTTGATCGCAATGACTGGGCACTGCCCCATCGGTTTGGCTAATAATGTTTGCTGCAGGTCAGCCCCAGCAAACGAGACGCCTTGAAAGAGGTCAGACTGCAAATCAGCGTCGCGCAGTTGCAGCGAGTGGAAATCGATATCCACTAAAGAGTGTTGCCAGTACTGCGCTAAATTCACCAGGTTGCCTGCCCGATAACCCTCGGCTGCGGCCCGCTGAGCGGGTGCTTGACTCGCTTGCAAAGCCCGACGCAAGAAGCTTTCCTGTTCCGCTGGTCGACGATAGGTCGCTTCTAGCAACGAGGATACGGCCCCTAATAGAGCTTGCCGCTGCCATTGGCGAATCATCTCTGGGGCATTCGCCTGCAGCAGCGGATAGTGATCGAGCAGCTCCCACTGCTGAGCTTCATCAGCGGTGGCAAAGGCTTGCAAAAAGCGATCGCGGAGATAGGGCGACAGCAGCTCCGGTAATGCCAGCTCCCAGACGGCATCTGCCCCCGCTTCGACTCGCGAGTGACAGATGCCCCGGTCGCCCAGCGACTCAACGGCCCCCAACGCCATCGACGTATTCAGGTATTGACTGATTTGCTGCAGCGATAGCGGCTGCTGGCCCAGCATCATCCAGGTCAGAACCTGCCACTCCACGTCTGACAATGGCGCTAACCAGGTTTCGATATAGGTCTGTATTAGTTGAGTTTCTAGCTGTAGAGCGTCTAAACAAGCCGTTAACCGATGGCCGAAAGAGGCGATGCGGGGGGCGACTTCCGCCAGAATCAGGGCCGGGATGCCGCCATAGTGATGACTCAGCAATTGCCAATCTGACTCGGTCGCGGTCAACTCGGGTGGCCAAAACGCCAGGGTCGAGAGTTCCGCTTGATCTAAGCCCTCTACACAAAACAGCCGACAGCCTGAGCCGGTAATCGGCAGGGCCGCACGGGGCAAGTCGCGCCCCACCCACACGACGCAGCTGGGGTGTTCACGACTCGCTAAGGCGTCTAAGATCTCGCGATAGTCGGTAAAGCGAGCATCGTAGGTCCCTGCCAGCATTTGTGGGCGATAGACTGCTTCAATGCCGTCTAAGACAATTAAGCACTTACGCTGAGTCAGCGTCTGCGTCAGCAAATCTAGCCGCTCTGCTAAGGAATCAGGCCGGTCAGATGCGTTGCCCAGCTCTTGCAGCAAGTCCCCCAGCAGCTCTGAGGGCAGGGCACGATCGCTTAAATCGCGGTAAACAAACTGCTGAAAATGGGGCCGCACTTGCTCAGCCAGCTTGACCGCTAACCAAGTTTTGCCTACCCCAGGGATGCCCGAGAGGCACAACAGCCGCCCATGATGATTGATTACCCAGTCAGCTAAATCGGCTAGCGACGGTTGTCGACCGCGAAAATCTGAGATATCAAAGGGTAAAAAGCTGGCAACGTCAGGTATCGGCGCAGCGGCAAGGGTCGCCGCCGCCGCGCGACCATTGCTATTGGATGCTGCATCTAGAGCCGATGCGGCCGGGAGTTCTGCCAACATCTGCTCTGACCACCGCTCAATCGCGGTGCGGAAATTCGTCTTTTTAACCTGCATGCCCAAGGCATCAGACAGTAGGGTCCATAGTGCTGGCCCCACGTCCCGACTCAGATACCCCTCGGTATAGCCTGCCTCTGCCGCAATTTTTTGATAGGTATGACGATGCCAAGAGCCTTCTAAAACAACGCGATCGATATCTCGCAGCCCGTCAACGCGAACTGCGCGAACGGCCAAATCAGCTGTTCGAAACGCTTCATCAAAACCCATTAACCCAGACATTGGTTGCGTGCACCCTGATGATAGTCAGAGTTTACCGCGCCTTTCCTGAATTTTCCTGAGTTTTCCTGAGTTTTTAAAATTTCCCCAAACCTTGACTGCCCACGCAATGAGTTGGCGGCATTGAAGAGGGGTGGCTGCGAGCGCGACGGCTAAGGTTGCGGCTCGAGGGTCTGCTTCGTGCTCTCAGACGACGTTCCGTCTAGCGATGTTCCCCCACCAGCATCGAACGGCTGATTGCCAACCATTGAGCCGCGATGAACCGAGCCTTAAGCGGCGGGCAGGCGATGCCCTGAGTTGATGAAGGTGCCTGATGCCGATGGTTTTGATCCGGTTCGACCAAGGTTAGGGTCACTGCAGATCAGTTTGCTGGGCAGTTTCCTCAGAGCTGATAAAGCACGTTATCCCAACCATTGTCCGAATCATTGGATTTTTGAGCTTCAGCTTCCTGCAGGGGCTCATCTTTTAGATGCTGAGGGCGGCGACGGCGGTGAGTCCAGGCGACATCAGGCGTATGTTGGCCGGGCTGCCAGGGCTGGTTAGCGGCTTGAGGCTGAACTAAGTCCGCAAACAGCGCTTGGGTTTCCACTGCTTTTAACTGACTGAGGGCCGCTTCCCAGCTCAAATCAGGCAGCTGAAACAAGGCCCGTAGCGTCGTGAGCACTGCTTCGGCTTCCTGGTCTCGACTGACTTGCAAGGGTTGCGCCAGACGTAGCGGATCAACTTGGACCGCCATAATCGCCTGTCGCACCGCATCGCTGATCTTTTTATGCAGGTCACGTTTCGCAAGCTGCCGTTGATACTGCCACCCCCTGGCACTAGAGGCATACAGCGTGGGCAGACGATTGAGGGCATAGGTGACGACCTCTTCCATCCGCAAGTATCGACGGATTCTAGGTGAGGTCTCTTTGATCTGCTTGCCTACTTCCTGGGTTACCAAACTCTCCATGACATTGATATAGATCCTTTGGTCATGGGGCAACTTCACTGCTTTCATAAGATTTGCTCACAACGATTCAGGACAGGGATAGGGGATTCTGTGAGCCGACTCTGATGACAATCTCAACCGGCACCCAGAAGTTTGAAGCTCTCTCACGATAAGTGAATATCATTAAACTAGCTTTGATAGCTGGCAAAGGCTAGAGGCAGTGCTGATGAATTTACTTAGCCTTAATCATAAGCAGTGATATTAGATCAGGCATCTGCGCTGAGATCACTTCCCTGGGGCAAACAGTTTTCAGTCAGGGTTGGGAAGGGGCAAACCTCTGCGATCGCGGAGGCTATGTTTCAGCGACTCCCTAAGTAGAAAACTATTTTCCCTCGAAAAAATCAAAAAAGCGGTTGTGGCGGTATCAGTAAAACTACTCACAGTTACAAGGACTGACTGATCGCCCGTCGGCTCCAACCACCTGGCTGCTGGGAATCTCATCGGTGTTCGGGATACCATGGCACCGATGACATCCAATGGCTTGTTCTGATTTGCAGTGGTGTCCGAGCGGCATGGGCACTGTCCTGAAAATTAGACTTTGCGGCGAGTGAATCACTCCCCAATAGTTGCTCAAAACTCCTGTCCAGAGGGCCGTCCGCCCCACCTCCCACGCCCATGGCAGACACCTGATTTTTTTGATTGAGAGCGGCGTGCCAGTGGTATAGGCCATCGCGCTCAGACGTTTGGGCACTGCTGCTACAAGGTCTAATTCGCTGGATTTAGGCAAAATCACTGTCCGGAAGTCTTCCATAATTAGGGTATGTAGGGGGTAGGCAACGGGGTCGCCTCACTCAAAACATGCTCAAAATCAGCAATGTCAGCTAGTGTCGATTAGATTTAGAGCTAAATTAATGAAAACCTTTATCGCCTTACTTGACTCATCGCTAACTTCACCCGAAGTTTTTTAAGCGCCATGGACCACATTCCACAAGACAAACGCCATCAGGCTACTCGAAAATTTGTTAAGGCTCTTGATGAGTTGGAAACAGTTTTGCAGATTACGCCGGCCAATGCCCCTGAGTCCCCGTCTCAGCAATCTGCCGCTGCCGAGCCGCCTGCTTTTGAAGAGGACGCGGTTGACTTGGGCCAGCTGCTCGACGATGCGGTGCAAGATATTGAGCGGTTTATGTCATCGGAAGATTCGCCCACCGCTTGAACCCGGCGATTTCTGAGAGAAAATAACCCACTGTCAGGCCGGTTTCGCTGGAAATCGCCAATTCAATGCTATTCCTGGTCGCTTCCACAACCGCCCTGATCAATTATTGACGGCTATTGACGGCCCCAAGCTGGGCGACTAAACCTTGACTGTGTCTGCATCTACGTTATCCATGCGGTGCTGGAAACGAAGCACTGAGAACGGTCAATACCGGCATGATGGCAGATCCTGAGCAGTCACAGCGCGGCTTGTCGTTGTCGAACTGCTTCAAACAAAATGACGGCGGCAGCAATGCCCACGTTGAGCGATTCCACCGCGTTTGCCATCGGAATCGCCACCACATGATCGGCGATCGCGATGGCCGCTGGCGACAGGCCGGCTCCTTCGTTGCCTAGTACCAAAACCGTCGGCAATGTCAGATCTACTTGCCAATAGGGGACGGCTCCCTCGGCGGCGGTCGCTAAGATTTGACAATTCTGAGCTTGCCAGGTGGCGAGCTGCTGGGGCAGATCGGCGGTGGTCTGTTGCGTTACGCGAAACCACTGCCCTGCTGAGGCTCGTAGCACCTTGGGGTGAGTTAAATCAACGCTGTTCTGGCTCAGGCAGAGTCCGTCGCTGCCGACAGCGGCGGCGGTTCTGATCAAGGTGCCGACGTTGCCAGGGTCTTGAATCGCTTCTACTGCCAGTCCGAGTTGCGGTTGGTGGGGCAAAGGAACGGCGGGCTGTCGGGGCGCGATCGCCACCACGCCATCCGGTGTTTGCGTCGTGGCGATCGCTGCGAGCACCTCAGGGCTGACAATTTCGTGACGTTCACTGTTGGCCTGCACCTGCGCCCACAGGTCGGCATGATGAGTTTGCCAGGCTGCGGTGGCACAGATTGCCTGTAGCGGATAGCCGGTGGCGATCGCCTCCTGAACGAGATGAGTGCCTTCGACCAAAAACTGCTGCTGCGATCGCCGATGTTTGCTTTGATGCAGCTTACGCAGTTCTTTTATCCAAGGATTTTTGAGACTTGTGAGCATCGCCCAGTGCTGTTAACGCTTACCTCTTGGCGGCTCTAGGCCCACCGGCCTGACCTTTGGAAACCTGATGACTTAGCGCCTGAATCATCAAACATTAGTAACCCTCAGGAGGGCGCTGCATCAGCAAAATTGGCTTAATGCTAAGACGCAATTTGGCTCAGAACACTCAGTAATTGAATGAGATGCGGAACCCGGGACTTGAACCCGGAAGTTCTTGCGAACACTAGAACCTGAATCTAGCGCGTCTACCAATTCCGCCAGTTCCGCTGGCTAATGCCTTATAAACCCTGGAGATCTATAACAGCAGTCTTCTACAGTGCCTCAAAAAGAATGCATTCGTCAACTCTAAGACAAAAGAAATTTTGACCGCCAGCTCTACAGCAAGACGTATTTTTGTGGCCGCCCGAAAAAAAGGTTAGAGAAAATGGTTGAATTGGGTAGAATCTAGACGAAAATTTACATCTGAGTTGTCGCACTCAGGTTTTGGAGGATAAACCCATCGTTACAGCCGCTGGTATTCAACAGATGTCCAATTCCCCTGATGCCGATAACTCAGTTTTAGAAATCTGGGGACAGCAGCCACTCTCAGGCAATGTCACCATTAGTGGGGCCAAAAACTCCGCTCTGGTGGTGATGGCCGGCGTGTTGTTATGTTCGCAGCCCTGCCGCCTGCGCAACGTCCCTAACCTGGTTGACGTCGAGCGGATGGGGGCGGTGCTGAAGGCGCTAGGGGTCAAAGTCAAACGTGACCAGGACTTTTTAGAGCTTGATCCCAGCGACATTAGTCATACTCGTGCGCCTTACGACATCGTCAGCAAGCTGCGAGCCAGTTTCTTTGTGATTGGCCCGCTGCTTGCGCGCATGGGCGTCGCGCGCATTCCGTTGCCTGGTGGCTGTGCGATTGGGGCGCGACCGGTAGAGCTGCACGTGCGCGGCCTGCAGGCGATGGGGGCGGATGTCCAGATCGAGCACGGCACGGTTCATGCCTGTATTCCCGGTATTCGAGGGCGTCTGAAGGGGGCGAAAATTTACCTCGATTATCCCAGCGTCGGCGCGACCGAAACCCTGATGATGGCGGCCACGCTGGCCGATGGTGAGACGGTCATTGATAATGCCGCCCAAGAACCAGAAGTGGCTGATTTGGCTAACTTTTGTCGGGCGATGGGAGCCCGTATTCGCGGGGTCGGCACTAAGACTTTGACGATTTCTGGGGTGCCCAGTCTGCACAGTACCGACTATGCGATCGTGCCCGATCGCATCGAAGCCGGGACGTTTTTGATCGCTGGAGCGATTACCCACTCGGCAATTTCACTGTCGCCGGTGGTGCCCGAGCATTTGGGGGCGGTGATCGCCAAACTGCGCGAGGCCGGGTCGGATGTGATCTCTGAATCCCATAACCGGATTAAGCTGATTCCCGGTGATGAAATTTTGCCGACGAATATTCAAACCCTGCCCTATCCTGGTTTTCCGACCGATATGCAGGCTCAGTTTATGGCCTTGATGACCTTGAGCAGCGGCAATAGCATGGTTACCGAAACGGTCTTTGAAAACCGTCTGCGCCATGTGGCTGAGTTTGGTCGCATGGGTGCCAACATTCGAGTCACAGGCAATTGTGCCGTGATTCAAGGCGTACCGATGCTGTCGGGGGCACCAGTGATGGCGACTGACCTACGCGCTTCTGCGGCTTTAGTGTTGGCCGGTCTCGGGGCCCAGGGTAAAACCATCATGAGTGGCATCCACCACCTTGATCGCGGTTATGAGCAACTAGAGCGTAAGCTCACCCAAATTGGGGCCCACATTACCCGGCTTGAGGGCGCCGATGCCCAAGCCGCAGTTGAGATCGACGGTGCGGCGGCAACGGTGCAGCAGCGACAAGTTTAATCAAGCTCGCCGTGATAGGGGCCACTGGGCTGGGACAATGCCGTGGTGGGATTGGCGTTGGGATGCCCTGGTGGGTCGAGAATTTAGCTGGGGATTCTCGTCCCACGATGGGCCGGTGTGGCGATCGCGCTGCCGCGTTCCCTAGTGGAATGAGATAGATTCAAGAGGCCTCTCTCGCTAGCCATCCTTCCTCTCAACCTATGGAATCCACCCCCCAAAAGCAGATTTTATCCGGCCTGCAGGCCGATCACTTTCGTCATCCGCTTGATTTAGAAGCGACCGCTGCCTTGCGTCAGCTACCGGGCTTAGACGTCTTGATTCGGGCCGCTTTAGGCCCGGTGGCAGAGCAAGTGCTTTATCTCGACAACATTTCGTCGAGCGTGTTGGTAAGTAAGCGACAGCTGCCTGAGCTGCATGATTCACTGCTCGAAGCCTGCCAAGTGCTAGACCTAGAGCCGCCCCAGCTCTATGTGCGGCAGCATCCTGTGCCCAACGCCTATACCTTTGCCATGCGGGGTAAGCAGCCCTTTATTGTGGTGCATACGTCACTGATTGATCTGCTGACCCCCGCTGAAGTGCAAGCGGTGATTGGTCATGAACTCGGCCACTTGAAGTGTGACCACAGCGTGTATCTCACCCTGGCGAATCTCTTGACGCTGGCCGCCAGTCAGCTGCCTTTAGCGGAGCTGTGGGTGCCGACCTTGCAGACCCAAATCATGGAATGGGTGCGATGTGCTGAGTTTACGTGCGATCGCGCGGCCTTACTGGTGGTGCAAGAGGCGCAAACCATTGCCGCTCTGCTGATGAAATTGTCTGGTGGGTCTCCCACCCTGTCAGCCCAGCTCAATGTTGAAGCGTTTCTCGATCAGGCGCGGGCCTACGATGCAGCGGTTGATTCTGAATTGGGTGAGTTGGTCAAGCAAGTCCGTTCTCAGGAGTTGACGCACCCATTGCCAGTTTTGAGAGCCCGCGAGATTGACCGCTGGTCGAGTAGCCCGCAGTATCAGTCATTGCTAAATCGAGACGCCACCCAGTACAATAAAAAAATGTCATCTAAGGGCGGATGGCGGAATTGGTAGACGCACCACACTCAAAATGTGGCGACTTCGGTTGTGAGAGTTCGAGTCTCTCTCCGCCCATCACTTAGTCTAAGGTGAGCGCTATGGCAACCCTAAAACGGTGGGAATCGCCTCGCAAATCTGGTCGCAACGATAAAGGTCGCGGCGGCACTGCTAGGCAACGACAACTGAGAAAACGTAATCAGCGTCTTCGTCAAAACTTGAAGAAGGCTCAGGATGAAAAAAGAGAGGTCATTGACCTCTCTTTTTTATTGGCTGGCTGAATCCGCTACGCTGCGTTGACTGACCTTGATGCTGAAGCCGAACTATTGGTGGTTGCTGCCAGAAAATTCTCTAGGCCCATTAGGGCAAGCCAGGCTGTTGACCTCCGACACCCCACCGTGAGTGGATCATTCAGCAATTTATAAGTAGAAAGCCTAATGATCGTAGGGTGTGTCATCGCCTAGCGTGACGCACCAAAGCCAACCCTGGCGGTGCGTTGGGCTGTCGCCACAATACACCCTACAGCAATGTTCATTTATGCCTATCGCTCTTCAATGACTCTGGTCACCGCCGGACGAAACCTATCTCTATCGCAACATTGAGGTCTATAACGAGAGCGCAATTAGTCACCGCTCAGCTCTCAACGACATCGGAGCCTTGGGCGGTGCTCTCCAGTTTCCACCGTCGCTACACACATTTGCCCTCTATGATCAACGCTTTGGCGGCATCAAACCGCGTTTCAAAGATTACAAGTTAGTCGGCTTTCAATTGTCACCATCCCGTCGGCGAAGCGCTTAGCTGCTCACGACCCTGGTCATGTTCTTAGATATTGCCCACCTGATTGCCGTAGTGGTAGGCGTGCTGCTGGTGCGCGCTGGGAAACGTCGGCAACTGGACTGGTGAGCGCGGATTGAGTTTTCTGCAGTAGGGCTACGAGAGATTGCGCGGCGCTGTTATCAACGACTCTGCTTGCCCCCGCTCACACCGCTATCTCAACGCAGCCACCGAAAGCCTACGCCTCAGCATGGCAACGATAGGGAGTGCAACCCAGTCTTGCAAGACTCACGACGAGAATTTGCCATTGAGATAAGCACAGCGCTGCCACAGCACCTGTG
>JBCBJQ010000009.1:99959-116962 GCA_038523235.1 Cyanobacteria bacterium J06626_4 | reverse complement strand
ATTAGCGCAAACATAACTAATAGTCGTTTCCAGAAAATATTCTGCATTATCTCGCACCATCGCGATATCTCGCAGTACCCAATCTACTCTTTGTGAAGGAACTTCTTAAAAGAGTGTGCGTTAATGAATGATCTTTTGCTGCAATATCGAGAGCATTCTTAGCCATGTGTTTTCGGCGATCCATCACCCTCAAAAAAGGAGGTGATCGCATTTAAATTATGCTTCCTGCAATAAGCTCCGGGTATCAACATAATACACAGCACGATGTCCAATCGGCATTACCACAGGCTGAGCCTGGGGATTATGTTCAAATAGGTAATTAGTTGCAGATAGAACAGTATCAGCAACCTCATAGTTGCCAGCTTCAATACCAATTGCAACGATTTTCTAATATTGCCAGACTCGACTTTTCGCCGATCTGAATTGCATAAATTGCCTGTCTGCGACTTGCTAATTCTTCTTTGCTCTATCGTCGCTGTTGATCTGCCATAGACTGAACCTTCCTCTACAGCGATATTAAATAGATTGTAGCGTTGGAAGTTGCTTTGACAAGGCCTTCGTGAGGCCCAGAATACCTGAGTCCATTTCGGAAAGAGTTCAATGCAAAAAAATGCGCCCGTCCATAACAACGGGCGCATGACAATCATCACAACTACACGACTTAAAACAAACACGAACCAGCGAGATCGCTAACCGATGGCGGGCGCTTCTAGGTCGGCGACGGGAACGGCATCACTCGCCGCTAAATCAAGGGGGAAGTTGTGCGCATTACGTTCATGCATCACTTCCATCCCCAAGTTCGCCCGGTTGATCACGTCAGCCCAGGTGCCAATCACTCGACCCTGAGAGTCGAGGACAGACTGGTTGAAGTTGAAACCGTTCAGGTTGAACGCCATCGTGCTGATGCCCAATGCCGTGAACCAGATGCCGATCACCGGCCAAGCCGCCAGGAAAAAGTGCAGGGTGCGGCTGTTGGCCCGAGCGCCCAAGAGAATCTCATTCGTCCGCCCGACGAGACGACCAAAGTAACCGTGGGCCGCCATGATGTTGTAGGTCTCTTCCTCCTGGCCAAACTTATAGCCATAGTTCTGGGACTCGATTTCGGTGGTTTCTCGAATCAGCGTGGACGTGACCAGAGAACCGTGCATAGCACTAAAAAAGGCTCCGCCAAAAACGCCGGCCACCCCCAACATGTGGAAGGGGTGCATCAAGATGTTGTGCTCAGCTTGGAACACCAACATGAAGTTGAAGGTGCCGGAGATACCCAACGGCATGCCGTCGGAGAAGGAGCCTTGACCCAACGGGTAGATCAAGAACACGGCAGTAGCCGCAGCAACCGGTGCCGAGTAAGCAACACAAATCCAAGGACGCATGCCCAAGCGGTAGCTCAGTTCCCATTCCCGACCCATGTAGCAGAAGACGCCAATCAGGAAGTGGAAGATCACGAACTGGTAAGGACCACCGTTGTACAACCACTCATCGAGGGAAGCGGCTTCCCAGATCGGGTAGAAGTGCAAGCCAATGGCGTTGGAGGAAGGCACAACAGCACCAGAGATGATGTTGTTGCCGTACATCAAGGAGCCAGCAACGGGCTCACGGATGCCGTCGATGTCGACGGGGGGAGCGGCGATGAAGGCGATGGTGAAGCAAGCGGTTGCAGCTAAGAGAGTGGGAATCATCAACACCCCGAACCAGCCAATGTAAAGGCGGTTTTCGGTGCTGGTGACCCACTGACAAAACTGTTCCCAAAGGGAAGCAGATTGCTGTTGTTGGAGAGTCGTAGTCATGATTAATTATCAGTACAGGTTTACAGATACCTGGCCCCTGAAGAGCACAGGCGGTATGTATGTAATTACATTAACGAATTTGTAACGCAATGTAAACCATCGATCAGTAGAGATGCCGGTGTCGATGGTCGGCATCGGTTCAAAACGCTGATGTTGCCCGCTCTCCCAGGGCGATCGCAATTCTGCATGTATCCACAGCAGTAAGGCGTCACTTTAGGCCTTACGATCAAGCTCCATCCATTGCATTCGTACCTACTTCGGCATCGAGAGGCCCCTCCTGAAAGTGTTGAAAGATGATGCAGAGATTGACTACCCGCTTTAGTCAGTCTGTATGGTTAAGAAGGCTTGCTGATCCCTCATCTCGAATCGTCAGAACCTAATGAATCCTGAAACTTCTCTGGCTCCGGTGGCCGATCTTGAGACCTACGTTGACTGCATGGCTGAGATCTTGCAGTTGTCAATTTCCCCTGAGATTCGCCCCAGTGTGATCGAGAATTTTGCGCGAGCTAGGGCGATCGCTCAGCCACTGCTCGACTTTGAGCTGCCGGATGATATCGAGGCGGCTCCGATCTTCAAGCCTTAATGTTGGATCGCAGGGCCGCATATCACTCGCTCACGATCCACATAGGTATTCAGAACTGCTATTCAGATGTGTCTTGAGGGTTTGCGCACCATGGCTACATTTGAGGATGGGCTCGCGATTGCCACCGCTGTTCGACAGGGCGCGATGACGGCACAAGCCGTCATTGAAGATCGACTTAACGCCCTTTACCACCGCGATCGCGCCCTCAACTGTTTTACCCTAGTTGCTGCTGACCGGGCGCTGCAGCGAGCCCGAACCCTTGATCAGGCCATGCAAGCTGGGCAAGCCGTCGGTCCCCTGGCAGGGGTACCTTTTGCCGTCAAAAATCTGTTTGATATTGCGGGAGAGGTGACGCTAGCGGGCTCTAAAATCAACCGCGATCAGGCTCCGGCGTTGCAAGATGCCACCGCGATCAGGCGTCTTGAGCAGGCCGGAGCCATTCTCATGGGTGCCCTCAATATGGATGAGTATGCCTATGGCTTTGTCACAGTCAATCATCACTATGGCGCTACGCCGAATCCCCACGCGCCTCAAAGAGTCGCGGGCGGCTCGTCGGGGGGATCGGCTGCTGCAGTTGCCGCGCAGTTAGTGCCGCTGACGTTAGGGTCTGACACGAACGGCTCTATCCGAGTACCGGCAGGATTATGCGGCGTATACGGTTTAAAACCTACCTATGGCCGACTCTCACGCGCCGGTACTCAACTGTTTTCCAGCAGTCTCGATCACATTGGCCCGTTGGCTCGTTCGGTTCGCGATATTGCTGCCTGCTTTGATGCACTGCAGGGGGCTGATGCCCGCGATCCAGTCTGTACTGATCAGTCGATCACCCCAACCCTGCCAGCTCTAGAGGACGGCATCGACGGGGTGAAGATCGCGATGCTAGGCGGACATTTTGAACGGGGCATGCAGCCGGAAGTGGCCTCAGCTCTGAGTCAGATTGTTGAGGCTTTAGGCGTTTCGCAGCGAGTGATGCTGCCGGAAGTGGAACGGGCGCGGGCAGCCGCTTATGTAATGACGGCTTGCGAAGGCAGTCAACTGCATTGGCAACGGTTACAAACGCGGCTGATGGATTTTGACCCAGCGACGCGCGATCGCTTCATTGCCGGGGCCTTGATGCCGCAGAGCTGGTACCTGCAGGCGCAGCGATTTCGGCGCTGGTTTCAAACTCAGGTGCGCGCCGCGTTGGCGCAGGTAGACGTGCTGTTAGCCCCTACCACGCCCTGTGTTGCGCCCTTTTTGCACCAAGACACCATGACCCTGGACGGCGAATCGGTGCTGGTGCGTCCCCATCTCGGATTTTATACACAGCCGCTCTCGTTCATCGGGCTGCCCGTGCTCTCAGTGCCCGTTGCCCACCAGTCTAATTCCTTACCCGTTGGAGTGCAAATCATTGCTGCCCCTTATCAAGAAGCCACCATTTTGCGAGTCGCTCGCTGGTTAGAAACCCAGGGAATCTTAGCGTCCTTCCCCTATGACGCTGCTGTCACAGCGGGGAGTGCGCCACCACCGTCATCCCGCACGAAATCACCTTGAATAGCAGTGGTTTTGGTGAAATTACTGTTGCCATGACGGGCGTCGTGGGAGGTGTCAACCCTCGCTAATAGCAGGGCACTCTATGCAGGGAATTGGGTGCTCACCACACATGAATTATGGGCTCAGTCAGGTGTTCAAGCGACGCCGAAACGCCAAGCGGAGTCGAGGGTTTACGCTATTGGAGGTATTGGTCGTTTTGGTCATGATCGGCATTTTGATGGCGATCGCGGTGCCCTCTTGGACTCAGTTTTGGGCCAACCGTCAAGCCATTGCCGCGCGTAACGAACTCCGACTCGGCATTCAACAGGCCCAGCAAGCAGCCATCACCCATCGCGGTGCCTGGCGCTTTAGCCTACGTGAAGTAGATGGCCGCATTGAATGGGCCGTTCATGCGAACGAAATTGAGGCGGAGAACGTCACCGTTTGGAAGTCGCTAGATCCCAATATCATTCTCAATTCCGCTGATACAACGCTAGCAAAGAAAACCGGCATCTATTACGTGCGCTTTGGCTTCAGAGGAGATGTGGAATATCGCCTCAGCACGCTGACGGTAGATACCAAAAACGGTATTGCGAAAGATCAGTGCGTTGTCATCTCCACGTTGATCGGGGCCATGCGCAACGGTGAGGAACAGCTTTATGCCAATGGCAACGGCCGCTATTGCTATTGAGGCCGCGATCGCGGTGAAAGTTAAAATAGCCTTACTGCGAGCAAACCCAGGGGCACGAGTGATCGATGAACGAAGCAACGACTTGGTACATCATCAAAACGAATACGGGTATCTGCGAGATCGTGACGGCTGGTGAGGCCAACACCCTTGAGCCCAAAGAGCAATGGGGCCCTTTCTCATCACAAGGAGATGCGATCGCGAAACGGGTCGGGTTAATTCGTGCCGGCAAATGCCAACCCGCCTAAACCCTAAACCCCCATCATTAATGGGGATTGCAGGTGTTTCTAAGCAACGGTGAGCTACTGCACGCCAGCGGCGGTATTTTGCTCGGCTTGTACGGTTTGCAAGAGAAGCTCTTGCGCCTGTTCGTACTGCGGGTCTTCTAATGTGCCGATGAGGTCGCGGTTTTCAGCTAAGCTCTCGCGTTCTTCTTCCGACAGTTCGACTAAGATATCAGGGTCAATGCCCTGCTGATTAATGTCACGGCCACTCGGGGTCAGATATTTGGCGATGGTGATGGCCACACCTGAGCCATCTGGCAAACTCCGCACTGACTGCACGAGGCCTTTGCCAAACGTTTGCGTGCCGACTAATTGCGCCCGATCATTATCTTGCAGAGCACCCGATAAAATTTCGCTAGCGGAGGCAGACCCCCCATCGACTAAGACAACCAGGGGTTTATCGGTGAGGGCACGGTTGTTGGCCACTTCTTCGTCGACGATGCCTTGGCGATTGACTGTCGATACAATCGCGCCATCATCTAACCACATGCGGGCAATTTCGATGCTGGAATACAACAGCCCACCAGGATTTGAGCGCAAGTCGAGAATGTAGCCAACCACGTTCTCTGCTTCTAACGATTCGATCGCCTCTTGCATCTCACCAGAGGCATTGCTGCTGAACTGGGTTAATCGAATGTAGCCAATTGGCCCCTCAGGCTCTTCTTTGATGGAATACCGTACCGGGTGAATTTCGATCCGAGCCCGCTGGAGATTGAAATCTAACAGTTCATCATCCCGCCGAACAGTGAGGGTAACGTCAGAACCGACCGGACCGCGAATCAGGCTGACCGCATCATTGAGCTCTAGTCCTTCGGTGCTCTGACCGTCGATTTCAACAATCACGTCCTGCGATCGCAAACCCGCCTCAAAGGCAGGGGTGTCTTCAATCGGGGCGACGACGATAATCTCGTCGGTTTCTTCCTCTTGGGTGATCTGAATGCCGACACCGGTCAGTTCACCAGAGGTATCGATCTGCATGTTGCGAAACTCTTGGGGATCCATAAACCGGGTGTAGGGATCTTCCAGCAGCTCCAGCATTTCGCGCACAGCATCGTAAGCCGCATCTTGAGAACTGTACTCACGACCGAGGTAGTCAGTGCGCACAGCTTCCCAGTCTGTCTGGTTAAAGGTGGCATCAACATACGTGTTGTCGATTAGTTGCCAGACTTCATCAATGACTTCTTTGGGACTTTCTTCGAAGAATGCTTTTCCTTGTGACAGATGTAGACCAGCTCCCGTCACAATCACCCCAGCGACAGCTATAGCAGCTGCGCCTAAAACCAATCCTCGCTTTGCGATCGCCATAAACCTATTTCCGTCGGCAATTTTGCCCAATCTAACACAAGCTCTTCGCAGCTGTTTTGCCAGATAAAGCGGTGAACTTTGGCCCTATCATAGCGGCCCAATATGAGTCTTTCTTGAGAAAAAACACAGATTGTAAACCGTCATTTCAAGAGTCGGGTAGATGCATGGAACCTCTATAATGACATCCGAATACCGCCCAGTATCCGTCAACTCACGTCCTCAGGATCGACCCAGCGGCCATCCGACTTAATCAGGTTAATCAATTCCGCCACACCCTGATCTTCGGGCACCTTTTTGATCTCTTCGCGACCCCGGTAGAGGGAGATATACCCCGGCGTTTTGCCGACGTAGCCATAATCGGCATCGGCCATTTCGCCGGGGCCATTGACGATGCAGCCCATCACCGCAATATCTAGCCCGGTGAGGTGATTGGTGGCTTCGCGCACTTCGTGCAGCACATCTTCCAGGTTGAACAGGGTGCGCCCGCAGGAAGGGCAGGCCACATATTCCACCATGGTTTTGCGGAGACCGAGCGCCTGCAAAATGCTATAGCAAACGGGAATTTCCTTTTCGGGCGCTTCGGTTAAAGAGACTCGAATGGTATCGCCAATGCCCTCGGCTAAGAGGGTGCCAATGCCTGCCGTTGACTTGATGCGACCATACTCACCGTCGCCCGCTTCCGTCACGCCCAGATGCAGGGGATAGTTCATGCCCAATTCATTCATGCGCTTGACCATCAGGCGATAGGCCGCCAGCATCACCGGCACCCGAGACGCTTTGAGCGAAATCACCAGGTTTTGGAAGTCGAGCGATTCGCAAATGTGAATGAACTCTAGGGCTGATTCCACCATGCCTTCAGGCGTATCGCCGTAGGTGAACAGCATGCGTTCCGCCAGCGAACCATGATTGACGCCAATGCGCATCGCCTTATTCTGCTCGCGCAGGGAAACGACTAAGGGCTCTAGCGTTTCACGAATCTTGTGGCCGATATCAGCAAATTCTGATTCCGAATATTCGGTGCGACCCGACTGCGGCTTCTCAAACACATACAGGCCGGGGTTAATGCGCACCTTATCGACATGCTTCGCCACTTCGAGAGCAATTTTCATGCCGTTGTGGTGGACGTCGGCAACCAGCGGCACAGTCTGATAGGTGGCTTCGAGCTGTTGGCGAATCTCAGCCAGCGCTTTAGCGTGGGCCATACTGGGCACCGTCACCCGGACAATTTCACAGCCGATTTCGTGCAGGCGACGAATGCCCGCGACGGCTCCTGGCACATCTAAGGTGTCTTCGTTAATCATGGACTGCACGACCACCGGGGCACCGCCGCCGATAGTGACACTACCGACCTGAACGGGGCGAGTTTGGCGACGATGAATCGTAGTATCGAAAGCGGCTTCGGTGGGTGCGGATAGCGAAGGGGGGGAAGGTAGGGTTTGCATAGCCCTTAGTCTCAATGAATGTTTGAATACACCATCTTCAGAGTGCCATAGAAGCTACCGTTTCGGTGCATATCTCAACTGTGGCTGCAACCAATTTGGGTCGGTGCGATCGCCCCGCTTACCGAAAACTTTCCTTGATATACCGACCGAACTGGCCCTTGGCGCTTCTCAAGTCACCTTTCCAGGCAATGCATAGGATTGATGCTGCGTATGGCACGCGACCAAACTTGTCGATCATGCCGGTTTCAGATGGCGATACAACTTCACCGCTGATCAGCTTCGGAGGCACTGGGGCAACCTAAGACGCATCTCTGATTAAGGGAGTTACGCAAAAAGCGTATTCCATCCCTTTATCCCGTCCTCGATATCATCGCCTCCTGAACTGATCCCCCTTTTCACATGAACCGATATCGCCGCAATTTGTTGCTCAGTACTGCCTTCATCGTGCCGTTTGGCCTAGCGACAAAGTTTTACCGAGGCCTGGGACAGGCCTGGCTCAACGATGCGTTTGGCGGCATTCCCTACGAAATCTTTTGGATGCTCTTGGTGGCGTTGATTTGGGTGCGATTGCGCCCCGGGGAGATCGCCGTCATGGTGTTGATATCCACCTGTCTGCTGGAATTTTTACAGCTCTGGCAGCCGGTTTGGTTGCAAGCCATTCGCGCCACGCTGCTGGGACGGCTCGTGTTTGGCAACACGTTTACCTGGGGTGATTTTCCCTACTACGTAATTGGCTGTTGGCTGGGCTGGCTCTGGTTAAAGCAGATCTACCCGTCTCAGAAACCAAGCTAAGGCGCAGGCTGTGGGGTTGTCAGCGACGGTTCAAACCTACACAATCGCGAGATCTTAGAGTCCTAACGTGGTGAGGCGATCGCGAAAGGTCTCCCAGGGAATATTTTGTTCTAGATATTTCGGCTGGTCAGGATTGTAGGGGCCTTGCAGCCGATCGATCGCAGTGATCAGCGCGTCTTGTGTCAACACAGGAATGTCAGGATCTGCAGCGGTCGGGTTAACCAGCGAACTAGCGAAGCCACGAAACACCACCACAATATCTTCTTCGTTATTGACTTGAGCAGTCACCATCAGCACCTCTTGCGGAAATCGAAAGGTGTATTGCTCAAGCCGCTGAATGGGAAGTTGATCAGGCATAGGGCAATGACGATGACATCAGCATGCTGGCTCGATAAAATTGGCGGTCGCTCGCACCCCTCAGCCCACTACACTGCCTGGCCTCAGGGCGTGTAGCAAGTGCTTTAGCTCATCGCAGAACGCCCTTGGCGTCCGAGTCGAATAAAGACGAAGTAGGCCAACACCAGCAAGTAAACAATCAGGCCCACAATGCCAAAAAAGGCCACAAAGCCATTTGTGTAGCTGCCGTGCAGGATCTCTTTGTAGAGCAGAGGTGGCTGTCGCCAAGCCTGGCAAGTCGCATCGGCCAAGCGCGTTGCCGAAAAGGCACAGGGCAAAAAGAAGGCAAGAAAGACGGCCCCGATCGCACTATAAACAGTGACGGCCCAACGCCAGGCGACAAAGACAAACCGCAGGGCCGACGGGCGTTGTTCACGAATTTCTTCGTTCAGATCTTCCCAAAACCACAGGCTAATCGGAATCAAGAGACGCGCCATCAGACCCGCCACAAAGCTAAAGGAAAAGCCACCAATCATCAGGTAAACCGTGATCATCAACAGGCTCGCCACCTTCCAATAAATGGTCAACAGCAGTTGAATCGCTGACGCCTGCTGCACAAAGGCCCACACCAACAAAATGAGCGGCAAAAAAACGGTAAAGAGCACCGCCAGCCGATAATCCGCCCACACAAACTTGTCTAATGCCCAGAGGTTGGCAGTGACGGGGGCAAAGGAAAGATTGAGAAGAGGGAACATCATGAGGTGGAGAAAAAGGTGTAAAGTCTGGCAGCGTGATGAGCTTTATCAGCGTATCACTTGTATTTAGCAAAGAACTGACCAACACTTATGAGTCTTTTATTCGTCATTACTCGGGTGGCCCAATTCTGATCTTGGCGCTGCCTATTGTCTAGTGGTTCGCAGCAGCAACCCGCATATACCCCTCAGCAAAGCTGCTTTCAGACAAGGAACGGCTAAGTCCCCAGCATCGGGCGATCGCGACACGGGACAGCAATTTTCCAGCAATCAACTGGGTCTATCGACATCAGAACCGAGCAACCTGGATGACAAATACTTCGCACTACTTCGATCTACTTCGTAGTGCTGCGACGGCCTGCTTTGAGCTGCTTAGATCTGCCGCTTACTCATTGGCAATGCAGAGAGCGAATGCGGAGAATGCGACTAACAGCAGCGAACAAGACCGTACTTTTCTACAGGAGGCTATGTCATGCCACCGTTCTCTCTCCAATCTGCCATCCCCCCTGCGGCGAGCAATCACTCGGCGTTTATCACTCACATCGGCAAGTATTTGCCGGGTGAGCCCATTGCTAACGATGAGATGGAAACGTATCTCGGTAGAGTGGGCGATCGCCCCTCTCGCGTCAAGAATCGTATTCTTAAAAGCAACGGCATTCAGCAGCGCTACTACGCTCTAGATCGTCAGCAGCAAACCACAATCAGTAATAGTCAAATGGCGGCCGCCGCTGTGCGCGATGTCCTGGCCCAAGCGCAACTCAATCCGCGGGCGATTGATCTGCTGGCCTGTGGCACTACCTGGCCCGATCTGCTGGTGCCTGGCTTCGCCAGTATGGTGCATGGCGAACTGCCAGAACTGGCCCCGTTGGAAGCGACTTCGCACCAAGGTGTGTGCTGTGCTGGTGTCGCTGCCTTGAAATACGCCACCTCGCAAGTGCAGTTAGGGCATAAGCAAACGGCGATCGCCGTTGCCTCGGAGTTGGCGTCTCGCCTGTTTAAACACACTCGCTTTGAAGCCGAAACGGCCCTCCAAGCAGGCGACAGTCTGTCTTTTGACACCGAGTTTTTGCGGTGGATGCTGTCGGACGGGGCGGGAGCCTGTGTGGTTAGCGATCGCCCGGCGGCCCATGGTCTCAGCCTCAAAGTCGAGTGGATTGAGTCCATTTCCCATGCCAACGCGCATCCGGTATGCATGTATGCCGGAGTCGAGCATCCTGAGACCTTAAAGAGCTGGATGGACTTTCCTTCGCAGGCGGTGGCGGCCCAACAGGGCGCGATCGATCTGCGGCAAAACATTCGCCTGTTAGACAAGGTCGTGCAGCTAGGTGTAGAAGGTTGGCTGCGGCTAATCGAAGCCGGTCGCGTGCGCCCAGACGAAGTGGATTGGCTCTTGTGTCACTACTCATCACACTTTTTCCGCAGTCAGATTATCGACCTGTTGGAAAAAGCGGGTTGCATGATTCCTGAGGAAAAATGGTTCACCAACCTCTACACCCGAGGCAACACTGGCTGCGCCTCGATTTACCTGATGTTGGAGGAACTGTTCAACTCGGGCAAGCTGCAGCCAGGGCAAAAGATCTTTTGTTTTGTACCGGAGAGTGGTCGCTTTACCACAGCCTACCTGATGCTGACAGTAGTGGATGGCACTGAGCCAGATCAGGCTCCAGCCTGGGTTCAATCATCCGTTCAGGTTCAAGCACCAATGGCTGCACCGGCAGCTGCACCGCTGCCATCCGTAAATTCAACTGCCACCTCTGTAGATCTCGTCAACGCTCCAGATCCGGCTGCCGCTCCAGTTCCCTCTGCGACCCCAGACCTCGCAATCTCCCCAGAGCTGCCCGCGTCTGCTGACCTGACCGTCTCTGCCGAGCTGCTACGGCAGTTGATGCTGGTGTGGCTAACCTTTGAACGCGAACTGCGATCGGTGCCGATTATTCAGCGGCTCTACCAAGGCAACTTCACCCTAGAGGATTACAAAGCCCTACTGCGGAACCTGCGTCCCCAAGTTGTAGACGGGGCTCGATGGATTACGCGCGCCGCTTCGAACATGACAGACTTTGCGCTGCGATCGCACCTCATCACCCACGCCCGCGACGAGCACCGCGACTTTCAAATGCTCGAGCGTGACTATGTCTCGGTGGGTGGGCTGCTCGACGAGATTTTGACTGCAGAGCAAAATATCGGCTCAGAAGCGCTATCGGCCTACATCTTTCAGCGCGCCTCGGGCGAAAATCCGATTGATTTACTGGGCAGCATCTTTGTGATTGAAGGATTGGGTAACCGCATGGCGGGCCAGTGGGCGACTCAAATTCAGCAAACCCTGGCGCTGAATAAAACCCAGGTTTCGTTTTTGACCTACCACGGCGAAAACGACGAGGCCCACACGCAAAAGCTCGATACGTTTCTCAATGCTGACTGGATGACGCCCGCGATCGCCGCCCGCATTGTCAAAACGGCACAGACCACCGCCCGCCTATATCGCCTGCAACTAGAGGAGATCGACCGATGACCTACATGCCCCACCCGCGCGATCGCCAAGACCCGAACTATTGGGATGCGCTGTACTTTGATGCGGCGATTCCGGTTGACCCGACGGCCAAAGCCTACATGATTAAAGACTTGCAGAGCTGGTCGCGCAACTATTTACTGATGCCGATCAAGGTTGTCGCCAATGTCAGCATGGCCGCGATTATGACCGTGAAGCGGCTGCTGCCCTTTCAGTTTCGTTCGTACCGGTTGATGCATGGCCTAGCCGTCTGGTTTCTCAAGACTTTCACCACCCCTGAGGCGTGCCATCTGATCGTGCGTCACTTGGCGATCGGCTCTAACATCGTCAATTTTTTAATCGACAATGGCCCCGATCCGGCGATCGCCCGCTCTAGCCTTTATCCGCGCACGGTGGAAGATTTGGGCGCGAATGCGTTTTTAGAGCACGACATCAACCTCTATAACTTCGTGCTGGATTATCACCAAGCCCAGCAAAGATTCCCTCATTGGCTGGAGGAGGTGCAATCGCGGGGGATTGACTACAGCGGTCTGCGACCGTTAGAGATTGACGTGGACGTGACCCAACGCGGCTGGTTGCAAGTGCTGGATATGGAGTCAGCCCTGGAGTTATTCAAGATTTGCTACTCCCTGTTTGTCACCAGCGATGAGTTTCAGCGGGCGGTGTTGTCGCTGCAGTTTGATGAAAGCTTCGCGCTGTATTTTAGTCAGCTTACCGGCGACTACCGCTGGAATCACACAGTGACCAACCGTCATCCCCTGGCGCCGAACAGTCCGTTTGGTGCAGCGCACAATCTACTGCTGCATGGGCTGTTGTCGGAGTATCTGCATCGTTATTTAGAACTGCAGGCGGCGGCCCAGACCGCAGCGATCGCGCCACCCCTCAATCGACAGTATGCTCAGGACTCAACGCCATGACCCGTTCACAAACTTTGCGGCAGGGACTAGAACGCTACTACACCCAGAATCCGGATTTTGTGCGCGATCGCGACCTGCAAGTTGGCTGGATCAACGTGCCCTGGCGCGACCTGCAGCGCCACGACATTATGCATGTGGTGACTGGCTACAGCACCGCGATCGATGACGAGATGCGCCTGATCGGCTTCCTACTCACGGCGCTGACCCGCCGCCGCCCCTGGACCTACTACCTACAGAGTTTGGGTGTTTTAGTCGAAGTGCTCTGGCGCGCCTGTTGGCACCAAACCGTGGGCAGTGCCACCGTGTATCGCCCCGACGAAATTCTGCGCTTTTACATCACTGGCGTGCGCCAGGGCATGACCGTTCGGCCTGCGATCGACGCCTATATTGACCCCGCAACGGTGCTGGATCAAGATCTTGATCTGCTTCGACAGCAGTATGGCATTGCCAATGCGGGCGCTTGGGATGTTTGAATTTTGAGTGTCCTGCGGGAAGGCCAGAGCCCTATGGAATTCAGAGTTTTGAGTTTTGATTTCTGCTGGTCACAGCTGCTAGTTTTCCCGCCACTTTACCCAGGCTAAACTCTTCATTTTTAGGCTCAAGTTTGAGGCTTGAATTGTGGGATTTGAGTGTCCCTTTTCACCTTTCGAATTCTGCCTTCAGAATTCTTTTTTCTAAGTTTCATACCTCGCACTCTCTAACAACAATGTTCTCTTCTCCCTCACTTCCCTACCAGTGGCATTTGGATGGCAACTATTTAGTCGGTATTACTTTTGATCGCTGGTGGTCGTTATTAAAGCAAAACCACTTTCACGTCTCCCCAGCCTACTGGCATCGGGTGGCAGCGACGACGGTAATGAGTGGGTTGAGCACAGTGCTCAGCAGTGTTGAATCTTGGCGCTACGACCGCGCGATCGCCGCGACCGAATTAACCACCGACCCCATTTTTATTCTCGGTCATTGGCGCAGCGGCACGACTTTTTTGCATGAGCTGCTGGCCTTAGATATTGAGCAACTGGCCTATCCCAATACCTTCGAAGTGATGAGCCCGCAAACATTCCTCTCAACTGAGCCGCTGTTGAGTCGATGGCTAGCAAAGCTAGTGCCTGATCGCCGCCCCATGGACAACATGCAACTCAAGGTGAATTCGCCTCAAGAAGATGAATTTGCGATCGCCCTCATGACGCTGCAGTCCTATTACCTGGCGCTCTCTTTTCCCGATGCCGAGCAGCACTATGAACGCTATCTCACTCTGGAAAACCTGACGCCCGACGAGTTGCAGCATTGGCAACACAAATTTCTCTGGTTTCTCCAAAAACTGACCTTCAAATACCAGCGACCTCTTGTATTAAAGTCACCGCCCCATACCGCTCGAATTCGCCTGTTATTAAAGCTTTTTCCACAGGCAAAATTCATCCACATTCACCGTCATCCCTATGACGTCTTTCAATCGATGCGGCACTATTTCCATACCGCTGGCTGGCTCACTTATTTACAAAAGCCTGATCTAGAAGTTCTGGATCAAGCAATTTTGCGTCGCTATCGCCTGCTCTATGATGCGTACTTTGCCCAGCGACACTTGATTCCGCCCGATCAGTTCTATGAAGTCAGCTTCTCAGCGTTAGAGCAAGATCCGATCTCTGAGGTCAAGCAGATTTATCACCAATTCCAACTCTCATATTCAGACACCCTAAATGCCCGATTGCGCAGCTATCTCGATAGTCGAAAAAATTATCGCAAGAATCGTTTTTCGGCCTTAGATACCAAGATTCAGCAGCGGCTTCAACAGGAGTGGCACGAAGCTTTTGCCGCGTGGGATTATGCCTCTTAGCTGATCAAGAATTGTGCTGAGAGCCCCCAATCTATGGACACTTTGAGCTTGCTGCTACACAACATTTACTTATCTACAAGGAGACTGACCCATGACTGCCAAACCGACTCCAGCCTTTATCGGGGCTTCCTATGCGGCCCTGTCGATGGGCATGGCGGCCTTTCTCACAGGCCTGTGGAAGTCCTCGATGGGATTAGATGAAAAGGGCTTTTACTTCACCATTTTGATGTACGGCTTATATGCTGCAGTGTCTGTACAAAAGACGGTGCGCGATCGCAATGAGGGCATTCCTGTCACCGATCTCTACTACGGCATTTCTTGGCTATCCACAATTCTTTGCATCTCGCTACTCATTATCGGCTTGTGGAATGCCAATTTGATTTTGAGCGAAAAAGGCTTCTATGCCATGTCATTTTTGCTCAGCCTGTTCGCCGCGATCGCCGTCCAAAAAAACACCCGCGATGTCGCTGCCCTGTCTCGACCTAATTCCCCGCCGATCATGCCAGACCGCACCCGCAAGTCCTAAGGCAAGCCGGGAGTTTCGCAGCTTCTGTGGGTAAGGCCGAGCCCCAAAGCATCGGAAGTCCAGAGTTTCGCCTACCGAACTTCGAATTCCCAATTCTCCTCTTGAGTTCCGCGATCGCCGCTTCCTACAATAGAGCTTGCCCCTTTTACGTTTTTTGATCATGACAGCGACTGCCGCCACGGCTCCCACCTCTAAAACCTTTAAGAAACTGCAGGCGGGGCTGCGATCACGCGTAGGCAAAGCGATTCATGACTACGACATGATTCAAGCCGGCGACAAAATTATGGCTTGCCTATCGGGGGGCAAAGATTCTTACACCCTGTTGGATCTGCTGCTCAGCCTGCAGCGTAATGCCCCGGTCGAGTTTGAGCTGTTTGCCGTCAATCTTGATCAAAAGCAGCCGGGGTTTCCGACCCATGTTTTGCCCGAGTATCTCACCCAGTTAGGGGTGCCGTTTCGCATCGTCGAGCAAGATACCTACAGCGTCGTGAAGCGGGTGATTCCTGAGGGCAAAACCATGTGTGGGCTGTGTTCGCGGCTACGTCGCGGTGCCCTGTATCGCGTCGCTGCTGAAGCCGGCGCAACCAAAATTGCCCTGGGGCATCACCGCGATGACATCGTCGAGACCTTCTTTCTCAATTTGTTTCACGGCGGGGGCATGAAGGCCATGCCGCCGAAGCTACTCACGGACGATCGCCGCCATATCGTGATTCGTCCCCTGGCCTATTGTGTGGAAAAGGAAATTGCCCGCTATGCTCGCCAGCGCCAGTTTCCGATTATTCCCTGTCAGCTTTGTGGCTCTCAAGACAACCTGCAGCGGGTGCAGATCAAGCAAATGCTGGCGCAGTGGGAGCGCGACTCACCGGGCCGAGGCGATGCCATCTTTCGCGGCTTACAGCATGTCACCCCCTCGCATCTGGCCGATCGCGAGCAGTTTGATTTTGGTGGACTGGAGGCCTTGCGAGCGATCGCCCAGTCCCAAGCGGCAGCGGAGGCGAGTGAGGCTTTACCGTGGGAGCTGTAATGACTCAGCAAAAGCACGGGCTCTTTAGACAACTTAATACAGAAGTTCTTGGTACTTACCGATATGAGTGTGAGAAATCGAAAGGCATATGACTCTTGCTGAAGTGGCTGAAGTGTCTGCAGGGCAATGTCTTGACGGCTCATCTAGAGAGTGGAGCGAGCAATCAAGAATCTTGCTTAAAGCGATGGGATAATCGATACATTGAGGCCTGAGTAATCTCGACACTTTACCGACCTGTGACGTTGGAGTATCTTTTGGGTGGTTTGATACCTCACTAGCTGTCAACTAGGTGAGTGTGTCATTACCGCATCTGCCAACGTTTGGTTTTTAGAGTCTCTTAGTAACAGGATGATTGTGAGATTCGTCGGAGCTGTTGATATCTTGAAAGCCCGTTGAATGCAGAGCCCCCTTTTGAGTTTTGCCCCTTTTTAATGCGATCGTCTTCGTCATTCAGCATGAGTAAAAGGCTCATGCCATCAGGCAGTTTCACTGTGTTAGTGCAGATTCCTAAGATTGTGAATCTGGTGTCTACAGGAAAATTTTGACACCGCACTGAAACTTAGTCGAGAAGACATCGAGTCAATTGTTAGCCTGCTCCTTCGCTAAGGGTGAGCAACCCAATGCATGGCTACTCAAATTGACTGCGAGCCCCACAGGAACTTAATTTAAGCTGTTTTAATTTGTGCGTCTGATGGCGTTACTAGATTTGAATTCCAAC